>CAIVXG010000020.1 GCA_903909815.1 uncultured beta proteobacterium
GCCATTCAATTGCTGCTCGGACACAGCCGAATTGACTATGTCCCGTTCCAAACTATGTCCCGCCGTTTCACGGTCGCCCCACAACAACAGGAACGTTGTCGTAAAACTGCAGACATAGTTAGCTCAACTACAGGCTCTTAAGAAACTCCAAGAGGCGATCACCGGGTCGATATCTCCCTGGCTTTGCGTCGGGTGGAATGGTCATCGCGAGAATCTTCTCTTTCAGTTCGAGATTTGCATCGATGTAGATCTGTGTCGTTTCGACGGACTCGTGCCCAAGCCACAGCGCAATCGTTGCTGGATCGACACCCTGCTGTAGAAGATCCATCGCAGTCGTGTGACGCAACACATGCGGACTTACTCGCTTACTCTTCAAAGAATCACATGTGGCACGAGCCTTGTCTACATGCTTGGACAACAGGTAGTGAACGCCGTGAGCACTTAACTTCCCGCCAGAGGCATTTGGGAATAGAGGTTGACCTTCCGCTCTGAGCGGTTCTCGCATCCATGCTTCCAATACTACCCGAGTGATTTTACTCAGTGGCGTACATCGTTCCTTGCGTCCTTTACCGATGACACGAACATGCGAGCCGACACCCAATTTCAAATCTTCACGCATCAACCCAGTAAGCTCCGACAAGCGAAGTCCCGTCTGCACCGCGAGCAGGATAAGGGCATAATCTCTCCGCCCTGACCACGTATGCTGATCGATGGCCGCCAAGAGAGCATCAACCTCCGCTCTCGTGAGAAATGGCACCAACGCTCGAGTGAATCGCTTGGATGGGATGGCCAGAACACGCTGTATTTGCGCAGCGTGTTCTGGTGCCTCAAACGCGACATAACGGAAGAAAGAGTGCACTGCAGTTAAACGCAAATTGCGTGTGCGAGCCGTTATGCCGCGAACCTTCTCTAATTCATTGAGGAAAGCTACGATGACAGGAGCATCAATGTCCGTGAGTGCCAGTTTCGATGGCGCTTTACGTAGTTTCTGTTGAATGAAATGCAGCAGCATCTTGAAAGTATCGCGGTACGAGGCGATCGTGTGTGGACTTGCCTGACGCTGCTGCATCAACCTATGGGTGAAGAACCCTTCCAGTAGTGTCGCAAAGTTCATCTCATGAGTCATGATTGTTCTCCCCAGCGTTTCTCCAATCGAGCCATTGCCTGCGACATCAATTCTGGACAACTACTCAAGTACCAATACGTTTCAGCAATGCATACATGCCCGAGATACGTGGACAAAATCGGCAACCTCCGCGCCGGATCCTCGCCAGAGAGGTACCAGCGCGTCAGAACTTGAACGGCAAATCGGTGCCTGAAATCATGCAGTCGTGGCCCCTTGCTCTCACCTTGCTTACGTAGTCCCACACTTCTGGAAAGTATGTAGAACGCCCGGTGAACGCGACCGCCGTCAAGTCGTGTGCCACATCGACTCACAAATACGAACGACGAGATAGGTCTATCGAAGAACTGACTGCGGCGCTCCAAGTAATCGGATAGGACAGCGCAGGTGGAGTCATGGATTGGAACAAGACGGGTTCGACCTAGTTTGGGCGCACGAATTGTGAGTATGGCTTGTTCGAGGTCGACATCCTCAATCTTCAGATCCAATGCCTCTGAGATCCGCATCCCCGTCACGCTCAAAAGTCCAAAAAGGCAGTGGAATACCCAAGGCCTCAATGGAGTCGATGGCGAAGCTGTTGGTAATTGCAGCGCAGCTGCCAACAAGCTCTGTATTTCCTCATCGCTGTAAAGATGTGGCGTTGCTCGTGATGATCGGTACGGAAGCAGTCCCAAAGGAGGAACTTCGGTCATGGCGTCCGTGGCACTTCGGTAGCGCGCGAAACCGCGCACAAAACACAGACGTCGAGCCCACTCAGCTGGCTGGACTGATGGTTTCTGCGCCCATTCCAAGGCGAGGCGTGTAGTGATGTGCGAGGCTTGGTGCGCATTCACATACTCGACAAATCTTGGCAACATCAGCGATTCTTCGTACATCTTGTAACCTAGGCCACGGCGAAGAACAATGTAATCCTGTAGTGATTCTTGAAGTGTGTTCATTTCGCTTCTCCCGGCCATGCAAACACTATCGTGCGCAATGCTTCAACATCGACTCTGGCGTAGATACTTGTAGATTGCGGACTACGATGGCGTAGCACCTCTCCTATTTCAAAGAGAGATGCGCCGCGTTGCAACATGCCCACCGCAAGTGCGTGCCGAAATTGGTGCGATCCCATGTGCGGCGCATCGACTTTTGCTCGCCGGAGTGCCCGCTTCACAATCGCGCCGACAGCATCAGAATCCTCCTTCAATCCTCGTATCGGTGCAATCGAACGGAGAAACAGGCTTCGGTCATCACTGGCCGGACGCCCAGACTTGAGGTAGGCCGCAATTGCTTTACCCACATCCGCCGGTAAAGGCAGGAGGCTCTCATGCCTACCTTTGCCATGTACCCGCAGTTGCGCCACGTCCCAGTCGATGTCGTCCAATCGTAATTTGATAACTTCGCCGGCACGGAGACCCAGGCGTGACAGGATAAGAAGCACGGCACGATCACGCAGACCATCTGCAGTGTGAGTGTCACAACCGTCAATTGCCCGCTTCGCATGTTCAGCGGAAATTGCCTTGGGTAACTTCGGTGTAGTTGTCCATGTGGCAACAGAGGGCACGCTAGCCACAAGTTGAGCAGAAATCTCACCGCAATACTGGGCGTATCGCAGAAACGAACGCAGTCCAGTGACCTCGCTCTTTACCGCGCAAGGCTGCAAGTGCGCTGCCTGCTGTCGAATGAATTCAATAACATCAGCAAGGAGTAAAGTATGGAGGCTAACTGTGCTGTCACCAAAACGATCTGCCAAGAACTGCCGAGCAGTTGTTGTGTAGCGACTGACCGTTCCGTTAGCGAGACCGCGTTCGGATCGCAAGTGGTGCTCAAACCCTGATGCAATGATGTCGATTGGGGTTTGTTGAGCTGCGGGAGACAACGCGCATACACCTTGTTGGCGTAAGAAGTCTAGCAATTGCTTTAAATTGAACAACTCACGACGTCGCGTTTCGATATGGCGCAATCCATATTTACGCGAACCATATCTACGCGAAAGACGGCGCTGATATCGCAAAATGTGGTTCTCATCCAGGTTGTCTAAAGCGATGTCACGTCGTTCAAGCCAGCGATCGAAAGCGAGTACCTGAAGTACCTTGATACGCATCAAGCTGATTGCATATTGATTCCTATCAAGCCAAGCAATGTATGCATCTAATTGTTTAGTCAGCGGGCCAGTTGCACCAGTGACAAGCAAATTTACGTTCTCAATTGATTGTTCCATGATGTTCCTCCTTGCAGGCGAAAATGCCTGAGAAGGAAGATAACAATGTGCCGCGTGCTTGGCTTCGAGTAACTACAATTCAGGCAGTTACGACGTTAACTGTACATAGTTTGGAACGGGACATAGTCAATTCGGCTGTGTCCGAGCAGCAATTGAATGGCCCGCAGATTCTTTGTTTGACGATAGATCAAAGTTGCTTTTGTTCGTCGCATTGTATGTGTTCCAAATTTCGAAGTATCCAGACCGATAGACTGAACCCATTGATGCACAATTCGCGCATATTGCCTCGTCGTGATGTGCGGAGATTCTTTCTGCCGACTTGGAAAAA
>CAIVXG010000021.1 GCA_903909815.1 uncultured beta proteobacterium
CCGCGCAGCGGCTGCCCACAGGCTTGTCCTGTGCGCAGGTGCCTTGTCCACGGCGGGCGCGATATCTGATCGGCCGAAAAACATGAGCGTTGGATAGAAAACCGCCAAAAACTACCCACAGATTCCCCCAACGAGCCAGTTCTTCAAGACCCGTCTGGTGCCGATCGGCCCGCGGCTGTCGGCAGAACTGGCTGCGCACATGGAGCGTCGCCGGCGCCTGCCAATGCCATTGGGAGAACGGTCTCGCTTGTTCACCTCGTACACAGGTCAAGGGTGGTCCTATTCCCAGGTCATCACCCTGTTTCAGCGACTGCGCCTTGCCGCACAGATTGAATGCCCCGAAGGGGAACTGCATCCACCACGTTTGCATGATCTGAGACATACCGCAGCGGTCCATCGCGTTCTTGCTTGGTATCGGGATGGCAAGGATGTGCAACGCTTGCTTCCGCAACTGGCGACCTACCTTGGTCATGTAGACATCAAGTCGACCCAGCGATATCTACACATGACCCCGGATCTGCTCGAAGAAGCAAGCCGGCGCTTCGCGCAGTACGCGCCGTGCGGAGCTGATCATGAATGACCGCAACCTGCTTGGCCCGTGGATCCGACGCTTCCTACTCGAGCATATGGTTGCGGAACGCAACTTCTCGCATAACACCCAGGCCAGTTACCGCGACACGTTGACTTTGCTGTTGCCGTTCGCGGCAAAGATCGGTGGCGTCCCAATCGACCGAATGACTGTTGAGGATATCTCGCCAGTCATCGTGCGTCGGTTCCTGGACCATGTCGAACACGATCGGCATTGCAGCGGCGCCACGCGCAACCTGCGGCTGAGCGCAATCCACTCGCTGGCACGCTTCATCGGAACGCATTCGCCAGTTCATCTGTCCTGGTGCGGCGAGGTAAGGTCAATCCCTTTCAAAAAAACAGCCATGACCCTGGTCGGCTACCTCGAGAAGTCGGAGATGGACGCATTTCTGGCAGCGCCAGACCGTCGTACGGAATTGGGCGCACGCGACTATGCCTTACTCCTGTTCCTGTACAACAGCGGAGCTCGCGCCGACGAGGCTGCGAAGTTGACCGTCGGACGTTTGCTGCTCGGCGAGCCGGCGTCGGTTCGCATACTTGGCAAGGGAAACAAGGCACGAGTTTGCCCGCTATGGCCAACGACGTCGGCGGTTCTTACGCGGCTCGTCGCGGGGCGCAATGCGAACGACGTCGTATTCCTCGGGCGGACCAACCAGCCGATGACACGGTTCGGCGTCCATCGAATCGTTACTCAATATGGCGAGATTGCTGCCAAGTCACTCGTTGCAATGAAGGACAAGCGTATCAGTCCGCACTCGGTGCGCCACACGACCGCCGTTCACCTGCTGCGCGCTGGGGTCGATATAAACACGATCCGAGCCTGGCTGGGACACGTCTCCCTTGACACGACAAACATCTACGCCGAAGTTGACCTCGAGATGAAGGCAAAGGCGCTTGCCAGCGTCGACATCTCGGGACTGCCTGGGCCGACACGCCGTTCGACCGCGTTGCCTTCGTTGATGACGTTTCTGAAGCAACTGTAGTTTGACGGTGAGAACTTATGTGCGGACTCGAGCAAGGTCCCTTCCGCGGAATCCTGCCTCGACCCCGTCGCCGCAACATAAATTTGGCCGCAACATAACCTGCGAAGGCGTCCACCTGCAGCACCCCGCTGAACTGGCCCAAGTGCTGCCGGGGATGTTCACCGCGGCGGTCTTCAGAATATTGGAACCATGCCGCTGGGTGTGCACCGTCACCCCAAGCGCGGTCGTCTCTCACATATGTCCAGATCCGCCCAAGGTGGGCCTTGCCCTTTGCGCCGCCCAGCGCACGCGTTGGAGTGTCATCGCTGTGGACTTTGTACGCCTGCATCACATACCGACCCACCGCTTGGGCCAAGGGGGTCAGCAGCGCTGCCCCGTTGCCCATCCAGCCACCCATGGTGGATGGCGCAATGATGACTTCTTCGCGTGCGCAGATCTGGCTTTGCCGATACAGAGGGCAGTGGTCGGCGTATTTGCTCACCATCACATGGGCAATCAGAAGTGGTTCGACAAATTTGAACAGTAGGATAAGTGGAAATCCAGGCGATTTTTGACTGTCCGGCGCAGGCCGGGCGTATTGGAATTTTCACTATGAAACTGAGAAA
>CAIVXG010000022.1 GCA_903909815.1 uncultured beta proteobacterium
AGGCCTTGGCCTGGCCGCCAAACTTGGCCGCCAGCACCGTGGTGATGGCCGCTGTCAGCGTGGTCTTGCCATGGTCGACGTGGCCAATCGTGCCAACGTTGACGTGCGGCTTGGTGCGCGAAAACTTTTCTTTTCCCATTTTCTGTTTCTCCAAAGAGCAATACCCGTGGATTGGTTTAATGTTTGCAGTTCGTCACGAGGTCCCTTGCCACGGGCAGCAAGGGGTGCGAAATCGCAGACAGGCTTCTAATCAGTTGGGGACGGTTACATCTAGTCAGTTTGAGGACAGAGCACGCGCGCTTCGCGTCGCTTTGGTCTGTCCCGCAAATAATCAGGAGTTATTTCGCCCTTGCCGCCATGATGGCTTCAGACACATTGCGCGGGGCTTCCGAGTAATGCTTGAATTCCATCGTATAGGTGGCGCGCCCCTGGGACATGGAACGCAGCGTGGTCGAATAGCCGAACATTTCAGACAACGGAACTTCAGCCTTGATGGCCTTGCCACCACCGACCATGTCTTCCATGCCCTGGACCATGCCGCGGCGTGAGGACAGATCGCCCATCACATTGCCGGCATAGTCTTCGGGCGTTTCGACTTCCACGGCCATCATCGGCTCCAGGATCACGGGGCTGGCCTTGCGGCAGCCTTCCTTGAAACCAAAGATGGCGGCCATCTTGAACGCCAACTCGTTCGAGTCCACGTCGTGGTAGGAGCCGAAGTGCAGCGTGACCTTGACGTCCACCACCGGGTAGCCGGCCAGAACGCCTTGGGTCACGGCCTCGTGAATGCCCTTTTCCACCGCAGGAATGTACTCGCGCGGCACCACCCCGCCCTTGATCGCGTCCACAAACTCGATGCCCTTGCCCGGCTCATTCGGTTCGATCTTGAGCACGACGTGGCCGTACTGGCCCTTGCCGCCGGACTGGCGTACGAACTTGCCTTCGGCGTCCTCGATCGTCTTGCGAATGGTTTCGCGGTACGCCACTTGGGGCTTGCCGACGTTGGCTTCGACGCCGAATTCGCGCTTCATGCGGTCCACGATGATTTCGAGGTGCAACTCGCCCATGCCGGCGATCAGGGTCTGGCCCGATTCTTCGTCGGTCTTGACGCGGAACGAGGGATCTTCCTGCGCCAGACGCTGCAGGGCGATGCCCATCTTTTCCTGGTCGACCTTGGTCTTGGGTTCCACCGCCTGGGTGATCACGGGCTCGGGGAAAATCATCCGTTCCAGCATGATGATGGCACTTGGATCGCACAGGGTTTCGCCAGTGGTGACATCCTTCAGACCGATGCATGCGGCGATGTCGCCGGCAACGATTTCGCTCACTTCTTCGCGCTTGTTGGCGTGCATCTGCACGATCCGGCCGATGCGCTCCTTCTTGCCGCGAATCGGGTTATAGACCGTGTCGCCCTTGGTCAACACGCCAGAATAGACGCGCACGAAAGTCAACTGGCCCACAAACGGATCGGTCATCAGCTTGAACGCCAGCGCCGAGAACTTCTCGCCGTCATCCGCCTTACGGGTGATGGGTGCCTCGTCCTCGTCCATACCCTTGACGGGTGGAATGTCCACTGGCGAGGGCATGAATTCGATGACGGCGTCGAGCATGCGCTGCACGCCCTTGTTCTTGAACGCGGTGCCGCACAGCATGGGCTGGATTTCGCTGGCGATGGTACGCGTGCGAATACCCAGCTTGATTTCATCTTCCGTCAAGTCGCCTTCTTCAAGGTACTTGTTCATGAATTCCTCAGACGCCTCGGCTGCAGCTTCGACCATCTTCTCGCGCCACTCCTTGGCCAACTCGAGCAGTTCTTCGGGAATTTCCTTGTATTCGAACTTCATGCCCTGGGACGCTTCGTCCCAGATGATGGCCTTCATCTTGATCAGATCAACCACGCCGACGAAGTTTTCTTCGGCGCCGATAGGGATCACGATCGGCACCGGATTGGCTTTCAAGCGCAGCTTCATCTGGCTCACGACCTTGAAGAAGTCGGCACCCGTGCGGTCCATCTTGTTGACGAAGGCCAGACGCGGCACCCGGTACTTGTTGGCCTGGCGCCAAACGGTTTCCGACTGAGGCTGCACGCCGCCGACGGCGCAATACACCATGCAGGCACCGTCCAGCACGCGCATGGAGCGCTCAACTTCAATCGTGAAGTCAACGTGGCCTGGGGTGTCGATGATGTTGATGCGGTGTTCTTCGAAATTCTTCTCCATGCCCTTCCAGAAACAGGTCGTGGCAGCGGATGTGATCGTGATGCCACGCTCCTGCTCCTGCTCCATCCAGTCCATGGTGGCCGCGCCGTCGTGCACTTCACCAATCTTGTGGTTCACGCCAGTGTAGAAAAGAATGCGCTCGGTCGCAGTGGTTTTACCGGCGTCGATGTGCGCCGAAATGCCAATGTTGCGATAGCGCTGAATGGGGGTATGGCGAGCCATGATTAATCCTAGGTTGCTCAAACGAAAATTGCCGCAAGGCTTGCGGCGTAGCGAGCGTCCTTCAGACTAGGCGCGGGGGGCGGACAACCGGAGCGTACTCAAGGTACGCGAGGATTGTCCGGCGGGACCCGCAACGACGTATGAAGGTCGCGCAGTAGCCGCGTTTTTAGAAGCGGAAGTGAGAGAAGGCCTTGTTGGCCTCTGCCATGCGGTGAACTTCGTCACGCTTCTTCATGGCGCCGCCACGGCCTTCGGTGGCTTCCATCAACTCATTGGCCAGGCGCAGCGCCATGGACTTTTCGCCACGCTTGCGGGCGGCTTCCTTGATCCAGCGCATGGACAAAGCCAAGCGACGAACCGGGCGCACTTCGACCGGCACCTGATAGTTGGCACCGCCGACGCGGCGGGACTTCACTTCAACCATGGGCTTGACATTGTTGATGGCCATGGTGAAGGCTTCAACCGGGTCTTTGCCGGGGTTCTTCTTCTCGATCTGCTCGAGCGCGCCATAAATGATGCGCTCAGCGACGGCCTTCTTGCCGCCTTCCATGATCACGTTCATGAACTTGGACAACTCGACATTGCCGAACTTGGGATCCGGCAGGATTTCACGTTTAGGGACTTCGCGACGACGTGGCATTTTTTCACCTCTTAATTGCTTCAGTTGGCGTCTTGCGACACCGCAAAAACCATCTGGTTTTTACTTACTCGACCCACAGCGGGTCACTACGCTGCCTCACCGCGCCACGCGGGAAACAACACCTTTTTTTCCGACAGAGTCGGAGCTTACTTGGCCTTGGGCTTTTTCGCGCCGTATTTGGAACGCGACTGCTTGCGGTCTTTCACGCCTTGCAAGTCAAGCGAACCACGCACAATGTGGTAACGCACGCCGGGCAAATCCTTGACGCGACCACCGCGCACCAGCACCACCGAGTGCTCCTGCAGGTTGTGGCCTTCGCCGCCGATGTAGGAAATGACCTCAAAACCGTTGGTCAGGCGCACTTTGGCGACTTTACGCAAAGCGGAATTGGGCTTTTTGGGCGTCGTGGTGTACACACGGGTGCACACACCGCGACGCTGGGGAGAATTTTGCATCGCAGGGCTTTTGGACTTGGTCGTTTCGACCTCGCGCCCCTGACGCACTAGCTGATTAATGGTTGGCATGAATAAAACGTCCCTCAACGTTTGAAAACTAAACGAAAACGTGAAATCCTCTCGGAAATTCCGAAAAGCCTTCAAGTATAGCGGCTTTTCATTTGATCCACAAACGGATGGCGTCCCAGGTACGGCCGAAGACGCCGGCCTGATCCACCGCCTCCAGCGCCACCAGGGGCACATCCACCAGCGCCTGGCCGTTCAGACTGACCTTCAGCGTGGCCACGGCCTGGCCCTTGGCGAATGGCGCCACCAGAGGGTCGACCCGGGCGATCTGCGTTTTGATCTTGTCGGCAGTCCCTTTGGGTACGGCCACGACGATGGTTTCGGTTCGACCCAGCTTGAGCGTGCTCGACTTGCCTTTCCACACGCTGGGGGTCGCGACCGCCTGATTGGCGTCAAACAGTTTGATTGCGTCAAACGCCGTGAAACCCCAGTTCAGCAGCTTTTGAGATTCATTGGCGCGGGCGCTTTCGCTCGCTGCACCCAGCACCACCGACAATAATCGGCGCTGGCCCGTGGACCCGGCGGGGCCAGTGCCAGCGGTGCCCAGATTGACATAGTCTCGTTTGGCGGTGGCGACCAGGCAAAAGCCGGCGGCATCGGTGTGTCCCGTCTTCAGACCATCAACCGTAGGATCGCGAAACAACAGGAGATTGCGGTTGCTGTCGTTCGCGGCCGGCGTGCCGGGGTAGCGGTATTTCTTGATGCTGTAATAGGAAAATTCCTGCGGAAAGTCGCGAATCAGGCGCGCAGCCAGAATGCCCAGGTCGCGCGCGCTCGTGGTGTGGCCGGTTTCTGTGAGCCCTTCTGGGTTCTTGTAGGTCGTGGATTTCATGCCCAGAACCATGGCTTGCGCGTTCATGAGTTGCACGAAGTGATCCACCGTACCGCCGACGGCTTCGGCCAAAGCGACCGTGGCGTCATTGCCGGACTGCACGATCATGCCCTTGATCAGGTCCTCTACCGGGACCTGCATCTTGGGGTCAATGAACATGCGCGATCCCGGCATTTTCCAGGCGCGCTCGCTCACGCCAAAGGTCTGCTTCAGCTCGATTTTCTTGGCTCTGATCGCGTCAAAAACCACGTAGGCCGTCATCAACTTGGTGAGTGAGGCCGGCTCAACGGGAGAGTCGATGTCCTTCTCGGCCAGGAACTGGTTGGCGGTGATGTCCAGCAGCAAATACGAGCGCGCGGCGATCTCGGGTGCCGGCAACGCCTGGGCGCTGGCGCAGTTGACAAACAGCAGGGCCGCACACAGCGGCAAAAAGTAAGGCTTCATGGTTGGAGTTGGATGCAGGCGGGTGAAACGCGCCATGGCGGCGACCGAGACCCGGGTGAAAAGCAAGGCTCAGTAGTTCAGGTGGCGCACCACCAAGTTTTTCAGCAGCGGCAATTGTCCGTGAAAGAAGTGCTCCACACCAGGAGCCACCAGCACCGGCAGCGCCTGCGGACGCGCCCAGTCAAGCACGTCGGTCAGTGGCACGGTGTCGTCCTTTTCGCCGTGCAGTACCAGGGTTTGCAGGTGCAGGGCTGGAGGAATCGGCGCCACGTCAAAGCGCGACGCAGCCACACCCACCAGCACCAGTTTCTCGATCGGGCGAACCTCCCAGAGGCGCTGCACCGCGCGGCTCACGACAAAGGAGCCAAAGGAGAACCCGGCCAGCGCGAGTGCCGGCGTGCTGGCGGCAGGGGCAACCTGGGCAATCACCGCCAGCAGGTCGTCCAGTTCGCCGCGGCCTTCGTCATGGCTGCCTTGGGTCGCGCCGACGCCGCGAAAGTTGAAGCGCACTGCGCTCCAACCACATTGCACAAAGGCGCGCGCCAGGGTCTGCACCACCTTGTTGGTCATGGTCCCGCCAAACAGCGGGTGCGGATGCGTGATCACGACCACGCCCCGCGACGTTCCGTCCGCGGCGGCGTCGCGCAGCGCTTCGATCTCGCCGGCCGGACCGGACAGCGTCAGGCGTTGCGTATGAAGATTCATGGAATCAGCAGGCGCTGCACCACACAGCCATTTTTCAGATGCGACTGCACGATCTCATCAATGTCATGCTCATCCACATAGCTGTACCAGACGCCCTCCGGATAGACCACTGCAACGGGACCACCGGCGCAACGGTCCAGACAGCCCGCCTTGTTCACACGCACCTGACCCGGGCCGCTCAAGCCGGCCGCCTTGACCTGGCTCTTGCAGCGCTCGAAGCCCCTTTGGGCCCCGTGTCGCGCGCAGCAGTCGTCGCCGTTGGCGCGCTCGTTCAGGCAAAAAAAGATGTGGCGCTCGAAGTAGGGCTTGGCGTCGGCTGCCGGCGGATGCTCGAATGAGGGGGTGACCATGCGCTGATTCTAGTTTTTTGCTGTGGGCCGGGACACGCGGCGCAACACAAACAGCAGGGTCGCGTAGGGCCACAGCCAACCCAGCCACTGGGTGATGCCGTGAAACCGGATAAAGCGGCCCTGCTCCCAGGTTTGCAGTGTCTGGGAAAAATAGGACCCCACGGGGGCTTGATTGAGCAAGCTCAAGTGCAGCACCAGAGCCAACAGCAACCAGGCCGCGCAACTGCGCGCGCGCAATGGCAACAGCACCAATGCCAGCACCAGCCCCAGCACCCAACCCGCCTGCACCGGCGGACTCATCCAGGCCCACGCGCGCGCCGGACCAAAACTCAGCGCCGCCGACAAGGCCGTCACCGCGATCCCCAGACACAGGGTGACGAGCAGAAACAGCAGCCGCCGCTGGAGCGAGACGATGACGCAATAGCCAAGCATGCACGGAATCAGGCTGCCCAGAGCCACGCAAAAGAAAGCGGTCACAGGTTGCATAGGGGCCAGCTCGGCGTGCGGGACCACCAACAAAGGCGCGTCGGACAGGGCGGCAAGCAGGGACGCCAGTGCTGGCTGCGCACGTTCCAGCACCTGCCCCAGGCCGAACGGCAGCGCTGCAGGAAACAGGAGAGCCAGTGGCCACAATGCCAGCAGCACCAGAGCCCAGCGGTCATTCGGACTGAACCAGCGCGCCCGAAACAGGCTCCACCGTTGCATCACACCAAGCCGCTCAAGCGCCCCGGCGCATACCGCACCGGCACCAGCGCCCAGGAAATTCATGGCCAAGTCCATCTTGTCCGCCACCCGCATCGGCAGGTAACTTTGCAAGGATTCCATGCACAGCGACATCAAGCCGCAGATCACGGTAGAGATCCAGATGGCGCCACGCTGACGACCCGTACGCAGCGCGCTCAGGGCCAGAAGAAAACCCATGGGCATATAGCCCAGCACATTGGAAACAACGTCAAACCAGGTCCAGTAGCGAGACCAGGGGGCGGATAGAAAGGCCCAGGGCGCGATGCCCTGGTTGCGCCATTCGGAAAACGGATAGAGGCTGGCGTAAACGATGAGCGCCGCGTAAATCAGCGCCAAGGGCCAGGCCGAGGTCTTGTGCATCGGCCAAATGGCGCTAGAACGGTTTGAGCACCACCAGCAGCACCGCGGTCAGCAGCAGTAGCACCGGGGCCTCGTTGTACCAGCGGTACCAGACATGGCCGTGGCGATTAAGGTTGGCTTCGAACTTGCGCAGCAGCACGCCACAACTGTGGTGGTAGCCGATCACCAGCAACACCACACCCAGCTTGGCGTGCATCCATGCGTTGCCCGGTCCCCAGCCAATGCCATAGCCCGCCCAAAGCCACACGCCCAAGCCCAGCGCCGGAGCAGCGATGAGGGTGGTGAATCGAAACAACTTGCGCGCCATCAGCAGCAACCGGTCGCGCTCGGCCACGGACTCAGGCCGCACCATCGCCAAATTGACGAGGATGCGTGGCAAGTAAAACAGGCCAGCGAACCAACTGGCGACAAACACGATATGAAAGGCTTTGATCCAGAGCATGGCGCCAAGTGTAGCCTTAGCCGGTCGCGGCCAGCACTGCATTGAGATCAGGAAGGCAGCAAGCGCCCCTCCACAGAAAACGCCAGTGCGCCCGCGACATCGAAGGTGACGCCCACTTTCTGCCCGGCCACGACGCGGCCCTCTTGCGCCGAGACCTTGGCCGTCAGCAGTTCGTCCATGCCTTCAACCCGCAGGTGAATGATGGAGGCGTCGCCCAGGTGCTCGGCCAGCAGGACTTCGGCCACCACGCCTTGCGCTGCGGGTCCCAGATGCAGGTGCTCGGGGCGTATGCCCACCTTGTGCACTGCCGCGTCCGCATTCGCGGCAGCCGCAGTCCACAGCAGATATTGCCCAGCGTTGTCATCAGTCGCAGGTCGGGTTACAAGGTTGATGCGCGGCGCACCGAGAAAGGTGGCGACGAACTCGTTCGCCGGTTGCGCGTACAGGTCCATGGGCGCGCCGAGCTGCTCGACCCGGCCCTTGTTGAAGACAGCGATACGGTCACCCATGGTCATGGCTTCGACCTGGTCGTGTGTCACGTAGATCATGGTCGTACCCAGTTCCTTGTGCAGGCGCGAGAGCTCGATGCGCATGGTCACGCGCAGCGCGGCATCCAGATTGGAGAGCGGCTCGTCGAACAGGAACACCCTGGGCTTGCGCACGATGGCGCGCCCGATCGCCACGCGCTGGCGCTCACCTCCCGACAGTGCCTTGGGTAGACGCGGCAATAGGTGCGAGATGCGCAATACTTCGGCAGTGCGGTTCACCGTTGCATCGCGTTCGACCTTGCTCACACCCGCCATGCGCAGCGAGAAACCCATGTTCTCAGCCACGGTCATGTGCGGATACAGGGCGTAGCTCTGGAACACCATGGCCGCGCCGCGGTCGGCGGGGCGCAAGTCGTTGGCACGCACGCCGTCGATCAGCAACTCGCCCGCGCTGATGCTCTCCAGCCCCGCGATCATGCGCAGCATGGTGGACTTGCCACAGCCCGAGGGCCCAACGAAGACGAGAAACTCGCCGTCATTGACCTCCAGATCGACGCCGTGGATCACGGCGGTGTCGTCGTAGCTCTTGCGAATGCCTTTAAGCGCCAGATGTCCCATGTCAATTTCCTCGTTTTTTCTCTCAAACCGCTGTCGAAGACGTTTCGTCATTGCGAAGCAGCAGGGCGCGGCAATCCATGACTGCTTCTGCGCTCCGCCGGCATGGATTGCCGCGCTTCGCTCGCAATGACGGCTCTACGGGCGCGCTTCGAGAAAGCCGCGGTACCACAGCGCGCTGTCCTTGAGCGTGCGTTGCTGTGTGTCGTAGTCCACGCGCACGATGCCGAAACGCTTCTCGTAACCCGAGGCCCACTCGAAGTTATCGAGCAGACTCCAGACAAAGTAGCCATCCACGACCACGCCCTGTTGCATGGCCTCGCGCACGGCCGCTATGTGGCTCGCGATATAGCTCTGGCGCCGCACATCGTGCACCTGGGCGTCCACCATTTCGTCCTGAAAGGCCGCGCCGTTTTCCGTGATGAGAATGGGCGGCAGCGAATAGTCGCGGTGCAGGCGCACCAGCAAAGCGGTCAGCCCCGGCGGGTACACCTCCCAGCCCATGTCGGTGATGTCGTGCCCGCTGGCGTTGATGTCCCAGGGCGCGCCGGCGCTGGCCATGCAGCGGAAGTAGTAGTTGACTCCCAGGAAATCGAGCGGCGCGGCGATCAGCTCCATGTCGCCCGGCAACACCCTGGGCGCATCGGTGCCGAAGTGTTCCAGTACATCGGCTGGGTACTCCCCCTTGAGCAGCGGATCCACATACCAGCGCAACCCCTTGCCATCGTCCAGTCGCGCCTGTTCCTTGTCCGCTTCGGATTCGGTGGCCGCTTGCGTGTGCGACATGTTGAGCACGATGCCCAACGAGGCCTTGCAGCCCTGCGCCCGCAGCGCGGTAAGCGCCATGCCGTGGCTCAGCAGCAGATGGTGCGCCACCTGCAGCATCACGGCGCGGCTCTTGATGCCGGGGGCGAAATTTCCCACCTCGTGCCCCAGCACTGCCACCACCCATGGCTCGTTGTGCGTGCAGATGGACGTGACGCGATCTCCCAGTCGCCGCGCCACTTCGCCGGCATAGGTCACAAAGTGCTGCACCGTGTCGCGGTTTGCCCAGCCGCCTTGGGCCTGAAGCGCAGAAGGCAGGTCCCAATGGTTCAAAGTGAGATAGGGTTTGAGACCACGCGCGATCATGCCGTCCACCAGCCGCTCATAAAACGCAAAACCGGCCTCGTTGAACGCACCCGAACCGAGCGGCTGCACCCGCGGCCAGGAGATGGAAAAGCGGTACGCGTCCACGCCCAGGTCGGTGATCAGATCCAGATCCGATTCCCAGAGGTGGTAATGGTCGCAGGCCACAACGCCGTCGCTGGCGTCGGCAATGGTGCCGGGGACGCGGCAGAAATCGTCCCAGATGGACGGGCCTTTGCCATCGGTGTTGGACGCGCCTTCGATCTGGAATGCGCTTGTGGCCACGCCCCAGGTGAAGTTTTTTGGGAAGTCGGGTTTTGAAATCAAAGCGGTCATGGAGGTCGCAAAAGTTAGCCGCGCACAGCGCCGGCGGTGAGTCCGTCGATGAGACGGCGCGAAGAGATGGCAAACAGCACCAGCAGCGGCACGGTGGCAATGGCAGCACCCGCCAGCAGCGCGCCCCATTCGGTGTCTCCCGGGCTGTACATGCCGCGTAGCGCCAGCGGAAAGGTGTACATCTCGGGCGAGCGCATAACCACCAGCGGTCCGATGAAGTTGTTCCAGGAGGCGATGAAGGTGATCAGACCCAGCGTTCCAAGTGCGGGCTGCAGCAGCGGCAATACGATGCTCCAGTAGATGCGCAGTTCGCCGCAACCGTCCATGCGCGCGGCCTCGATCAGATCGCGCGGAATGCTGGACGTGATGAACTGTCGCATCATGAAGATGCCGAAGGCGCTGGCCGCGCCCGGGATGTAGAGTGCGCGCGGCTGGTCGATCCAGCCCAGCGCGTCCATGATCATGAAGCTGGGGATCATGCCCAGAAAGGACGGCAGCATCATGGTGCCCATGACCAGTGCAAACAGCTGCTTCTTGAAACGAAATTCGAACCTGGCAAAGGCGTAGCCGCCCATGGAGCAAAACAGCAAGGTCAGCGCGGTCGAGGCCAGCGCCACGTACAGGCTCCAGCCCAGACTGCGCCACAATGCGATGCGCCCGGTCAGCGTGACAAAGTTCGCAAGAAAATCGGTTCCAAAGAACAACGGTGGCGGCAGGCTGAAGATATCGCTGCGCGAATGCGTGGCAAACACAAACATGAAGTAAAACGGCGCCAGCATGATGAGAGCTCCCACGCCCACCAGCAGGTAGGCGGCCCAGGGCGCAAGGCGGCTGGAAGCCGCCATCGGTTGCGGGCGGGGCGGGCTCGCTGCGCTTAGCTGCGGACTGTCCCGCAAGGCCTCGGACACGGGTTGTGAACTCATGTTTTCACCTGCCTTTCGCGGAAAGCCCGATTCGTGAGCCAGGTCAGCCCCAGCACGAAGATGAACAGCAGCCACGACAAGGCGCTGGCCGTGCCAAAGTCGTTGAAGTCAAAGGCCGTGCGGTACATGTATACGGCGGTGGTCATGCCCGCCTGATCGCTGCCTCCCTTGCCCGACGTGAGAATGAAGGGTTCCTCGAACAATTGCATGCCGCCGATCACGCTCAGCATGACGCCAAAGTAGATCATGGGGCGCAGGCTGGGCAAGGTGATGAACCGGAACTGCTGCCAGCGCCCGGCGCCGTCCATGGTGGCGGCTTCGTACAGGTCCTTAGGGATGGTTTGCAGAGCGGCCAGGTACAGCACCACGTTGAAGCCCAGATAGCGCCAGAACACCACGGTGGCGATGGCCGGCTTGAGGGTTTCGGCCTGGCCCAGCCAGTCGACGGCTTGCTCCGGCAAAAACCAGCTGAACAGCGACCACTGGCTCAGATAGTGCAGACCCTGATTGATCAGGCCGTGCTCGGTGGAGAACAGTGTGCTGAACATCATGGCAATGGCCACGGTGGAGGTGATGTACGGCAGAAAGTACAGCCCCACGACCGCGTTGCGGGCGCGCTTGAACACGTTGTGAATAAACGTGGCCAGCGGAATCGCCACCAAATGCTGAGGCACGCCCGCGGCCAGGGCCAGCCACAGGGTGTTGCCCAGTGACTTCCAGAACCACTCGTCGCCCAGCGTGAAGATGAAATTGTCCAGTCCCACGAACTTCATTGCCGACAAGCCCGCTGTCGGCTCCCACGACTGGAACGCCAGGTAGAGCGAGAACAGCAAAGGGAAGATACCGAACACCAAGAACAGCAGCACAAACGGGCTCAGGAAAACGTAGGGCGCCCACTCGGGGGACAGACGGGGGAGCCGATGTCTCATGCTGAAAGTTCCTCTTGAGTGCCGAACTGGGTTAGCGGCGGGCGCGGCGGTCCAGCAGGCGCTTGGCATCGGCCAGGGCCTGTGTAATGTCCTTGCCATGGTTGAGCACTTTGTCGAGCTCGGTGTCAACGATCTCCTCGGCGATGGCATCGAGCTTGTTCACCGATATGGCGCTGGAATTGAGCGCGGCCTCGCGCCACAGCAGACGCGCTTTTTGCCCCCCCAGAAAGGCGATGGGTTGCTCAAAGAAGGGGTCATCCTGTGCCGCCAGCAGGGCCGGAAACGCATCCTTGGTCTTGAACGCCATGAGCTGGATGTCGCGGTTGAGCGTCATGAGTTGGATGAACTCCCACGCCAGGGCTTTGTTCTTTGCCCCTCTGGGAATCACGTAAAAACTGCCACCCCAGTCCGCCCAGGCGTGCTCCGGAAGCTGTGCGGCACGCCACAGGCCGGAGGTCTCGGGCGCAATCCAGGAGGCCAGGTGGCCGGCCAGCCAGGCCCCTGAGACCTGTGTCGCAATCGTGCCGTTCCTGAAACCCTGGGTCCACTCGTTCGACCAGGCCGACACCTTGGCGTCCAGCTTGTGCAGGCGCACGCGCCGCGCCAACTCAAACGCGTGCACAAAGCGCGGCGAGTCGACCAGCACCTGGCCGGCCGCGTTGAAGTACAGGCCATCTCCGGGTTGGATGTTGGAGTGGATCACGATGTCCTTGAGATCGCGCGCGTGTGAGATCAGGTGGGCGCCGGTGCTGGCCTTGATCTTGTCGCCCGCCGCGACGAACGAATCCCAGGACTGGGTCAACTCGACCTCGCTCACGCCTGCCTTTCTCAGCAAGTCCGTGCGGTACAACAGGGTGCCCGGCCCCACGTCCGCGGGGGCGGCCATGACGCCGCCCTGTTTGGCGGTCGCTTGCTGGTAGGCAAAGGGGATGAATTGGGAGCGCAGCAAGCCGATGTTGTAGGGCGCCCTGGAAAGGTCTTCCAGTCCGCCGCCGTCGATGTAGCGGCCGACACGCGAAAACTCCAGCACCATCACGTCGGGCAGGTTGCTAGAGGTGGAAAGAGCGGTGTTCATGACCGTGTGGTGGTCGTCAAAATTGCGACTCACCAACTTGATCTCCACGTCGGGGTGCAACTTGCGCCAAGCCGGCAGGGCCGCCCGGATGATGTCGTCCACCGCAGGGTAGGCCGTCACCGACAGGTTTTGAGTCAACGCCCAAGTCACGCCAGAACTCAGCAACAACGCCGTCAGTGCAAGAATTTTGGCCGCGACGCGGGTCACCGATGAATCCATGCTGGTCTTCTGAAGCTGTAAATGGGAAGGTTTCCACTTTACCTTGAAAGCGGGCTCAGAATTGTTCCTAAGTGCGCGCAAGAACAAGGGGAAACCCTAGGTCGTACGTGGTTTGAGTTGGGCGCGCCGTCCTGCCCATTTGCGCGATTTCTCGCGTTTCGCACCCCCGTTTTCGTCGTCTGCTCAGAATGGGGCACAATTTTGCCCATGACACACCATGCCCCCTACCCCCTTGGTCGGCCGCGCCGACTGCGCCGCGACGAGTTCACCCGCAATCTGGTGCGCGAAAACCTCGTCACTTCCCACGATCTGATCTACCCGGTGTTCGTACTCGATGGACAGGGTCGGCGCGAGCCGGTCGCGTCCATGCCAGGGGTGGAACGCCTGAGCCTGGACCAGTTGTTGCCGGTGGCCGAGGAATGCGTGCGCCTGGAAATTCCGGTGCTGGCCCTGTTCCCGGTGATCGATGCAGCGCTCAAGACCACCGACGGGCGCGAGGCCATGAATCCGGATGGCCTGGTGCCGCGCGTGGTGCGGGAACTGAAAAAGCGCTTCCCCGAACTCGGCGTGATGACCGACGTGGCGCTGGACCCCTTCACCACCCACGGCCAGGACGGGCTGCCCGATGAGAGTGGCTACATCATGAACGACGCCACGGTCGAAGTGTTGGTGAAACAGGCGCTGACCCAGGCGCAGGCCGGCGTGGACATCGTGGCCCCCAGCGACATGATGGACGGGCGCATTGGCGCCATTCGCCGCGCACTGGAGGCCGGGCACTTCGTGCACACCCGCATCATGGCCTACAGTGCCAAATACGCCAGCGCCTTCTACGGCCCGTTTCGCGACGCTGTCGGTTCCTCCGGCAACCTGGGCAAGAGCAACAAGAAGGTCTATCAGATGGACCCGGGCAACAGCGATGAAGCCTTGCGCGAGGTGGCGCTGGACATCGCCGAGGGCGCAGACATGGTGATGGTCAAACCCGGCATGCCGTACCTGGACATCGTGCGCCGTGTCAAGGACGAGTTCAAGGTCCCGACCTTTGCCTATCAGGTTAGCGGCGAATACGCCATGCTCAAGGCCGCTGCCCAAAACGGCTGGTTGGACCACGACGCCGTGATGATGGAAAGCCTGCTCGCCTTCAAGCGCGCCGGCGCCGACGGCGTGCTGACCTACTTCGCGCTGGACGCCGCGCGCTGGCTGCGACGCTGATGCAAATCGTCGAATTCAGCCCGGGAACGCTGCGCTTTGCCGAAGAAATTCCAAAGCAACTCGCACCCGACAGTTTTGTCTGGGTGTTCCTAGATCGGGATGCCTTCGACCAGCATCTTCCCATGCTGCAAGCGGCGGCCCTTTCCATCGGCGGCTCCACCCTGCTCGACTTGCACTGCAGCGACTTGGCGAACGCGTCGCACCCTTCGCATTACGACTACACCTCGGTCTACGACCTGATCATCTTTCGACGCCTGGCATCGACCCAGGAAGCCGCCAAGGAACCCCAGGCGAAGGGGCTGGAGCGCAAGCTGCGCGGCCTCGCGCCAAGCGCCTTTCGACACATCAGCACCCGCGCCGTGGGCTTTGCGCTGTTTGACCGCCTGTTGATTTCCGTTCATCCCGAAGCCTGCTTCACGGCCAGGTCCTTCATCGATCGCTACCTGGCCGACGCCGTTAGCAGCGAAGCCGCCAGCGCCGCCGCCCGCAGCCGACTGCCAACGGGTCCGGCCGACCTGATGTTGCGCATGGTGAATGTGATGGTGGACAGCTATCTGGACTTGCGTCGGCAACTCACGGCCTCACTCGACCATTGGCAGGCTGAACTGCTCAATCCACATACGCGCTTTAACAACTGGACCGCCCTCATGTCGGCGCGCAACGAATTGCACACGCTTGAAGACCTGTGCGAAGAACAACACGACGCGATGCAGGAGTGGCTCGACACCCTGCGCGAACAGCCGCTAGGGAAACTCTGCATAAGTGTGTCATCGAATTGACCGCTAAAACGTTAAGCATTGATGAAACAAATGAGCCTCGCCACCACCGGATTTGAACTCGTGCACAAGCGGACTCGCAAGCGCGAATTTCTCGATGAGATGGA
>CAIVXG010000023.1 GCA_903909815.1 uncultured beta proteobacterium
AGAACGGCTGTTCCGCAACCGGGTGCGTTTGCGGAATTACTTCAACATTGATTGCACTAAAGTTGCAACTATTGAGGAATTTGAAGTAAAGTCGCGACTTCTGTGCACTTCACACATGCCATGTTTGTACCTGTTGGAGGGTTGGCCGGGATTCATGTAAAACTCGGCAAAAAGTGAGTTAAGTCAATGTTTTTTAAGGATTTTCCGACATTTTTGTTTCAGGCAAAGATAGCTGCTCTTGGAACCCAGGCTTTTGCTTGTGCTCGCCGGAACCTGTGCCGGAGAAACGCTGCACGATGGCTTCGGTAATGCTTTTCTGCGCGTCCAGCGTCGCCTGGGCTGCGGCGAGATCCAGTTCCAACCGCCGTTTGTCTTCGGCCGCACCCTCGGCCCGCGCCAGCGCTTGAGTCTTAGCTTCATCCAACGCCGTAATCGTCGCTTGCAGTTGCACCAGTTGCCGGCCGAACTCTTCGGCTTGCGTCTTCGCGTGAACAAGGCTTGCGTTTTTCTCCTTTAGCGTCCTCATTTCTTCGGATGCGGCATGCAGGCCGGCCTGTGTGTGCGCGAGTTCGCCAAGCAATCGTGTGCACTCCTGATGTGCATGGGTGGTCTCTTGCTGTTTTTGCGTCAGCGCCTGGTTAATGTTGCGCAGCTCACTTTGCAGATATTGGACTTCCTGGTCGTGCTTGCGGTGTTCCTGTTCGCGTTGTTCCTTGGCGGCCTGACGAAAATGCTCCAGGCTTTCGCGCGCCTGTTTGTGCTTGTCTTCCAGGGATTTCTGGTGCTCATCCTCCTTGATCAGGCGTTCACGCAGGCCGCTGACTTCTTGCGCCAGTTTTGTTCGCTCAAGCTGCTCCTCGCGCAGCTCGGCAGCGGTCCTGCCGTGGGCCTGCTGTTCTTGCGCCAGCTCCAACTTGGTGTGCTGCAACGCTGTTAAGGCTGAGTCCGATTCGGATTTCAGGGCAGTGATCGTCTGATTGAGACCCTGCACCACGGCTGCATGTTTGCTGGTGGCTTCGGTCACGCGCGCATCAGCCTCCTCATGCAGGCCGCTGGCAAGGCGGCCAACGAGGTCTTGAATGGCTTCGCTGACCGACACTTTGGTGCCAGTGCCGCCACCTTGCTCCTCCTCGATCTCCTTCAAATAGCGATGGATCGTTGCCTTGGAGCCGGTGTTGCCCAACTCGATGCGGACAGCATCTATGGATGGATACACCCCTGTGGCAAGCAGCTTACTCCGCGCCCGAACCACTTCCGATTTGTAAATCCCTGCTCTGGCCATTACCCACCTCTATTTCGTACTGTATTACATACCACGTAATTACATACTAATTTTCCATTGAGTTCAAGCAGAATTTCATTGAAATTAACAATTGATAATGGTGGATTATCAATTGTGATGGTTTGTGGACTCAAAAAGTGGCATGAGATGGTGTGGTGTAGCCAAGTAGGCTAAATCAGCCCAAGTACAACCTCGTGAAGCGGAGAGAGTTCAGGGTGAATCTCGGATTCAGTTTGATGGTCGTTGTCAATATTCAACCGACGCCAACGCCATCAATTCAAACTCCACATTCCAAGCTTTCCGAGTCGACTGGCAAGCTGCAAGCGCGCCGCCCGCCAGTCCGTCAAAGCCTGCAGTCGTTGGTGCTTGGCAGTGGCCAACGTTGACTGTGAGTTGAGAAGTTCCAGGATATTGCCGACGCCTGCCAAGTATCGATCCTGAGAGGCTTGTTGCGCCGCCAGAGCCAGCTCCAATAGTTGAGCGCTATTGGCAACGTTTTGTGTGGCGGTCTGAAGAGCTTGATAGCTTGTCCATACGTTGAGTCCAACTTGATCCCGTGTTTGATCAATGGCCACCTGCTGCAATTCGGCCTGCGCACGCGCTTGCTGAACCTGATAGCTTCGCGCAAATCCCTCGAACAGCGGTATGTTGATCTGCACTGCCACCGACCAATCACGTCCAGTCGCGGGGTATTGAGGTTGCCCAAGTGACGGACTCACCGGCTGATTATTGCGACTGGACTTGGCCGCAAAGCTGATGCTAGGCGAGCCATCTGCTTGAGTCTGCTCAACCTTCGCTTCAGCTGCTCGTAACTGAGCCACTGCCTCTCGCATGCTCGGGTGATCGTGTTCAGCTTGCGTTATCAATTCAGATACGGATGCGTTGTAGGATGTGTCCGGCTTGACGCCATCCTCCACTGCGGGCAGACGAAGTCCTGAGTCAGGCCGCAGATTCATATCTGATGCAAGCACGCCGAGCGCCACCTGCCAGTCACCCTGCGCCTTCGCCCTATTGAAGGTCGCTTGAGCAAAGGCCGTCTGGGCCTGCAATGCGTCGCTGACGGGCGCTACACCCTTGTTAACACGTGCTGATGCCGCCTCGAAACTGCCTTTGGCACTGCGCTCAATCTCGACCGACGCTTCCATCGCTCCCTGCGCGCCCTGCGCTGCGTAAAAGTCTTTGGTAACTGCGGCAAATACCGTCTGTAAAGTCGCCTCGTGGTTAGCCTGCGCGGCGGCCAGCAATTCCGTTGCGTTGCGTAAGCCGGCATCGCGTCCACCGAAGTCGTAGAGCACCCAACTCAAAGAGACGCTGGGTGTGAGCACATTGGTTCGGGTGCTTGAACTCAACCCTGGGTGAGCTGCCACGCGCACTCCCGACTCGTCATGGACGCCCTGCGCTGACACGGCGACGGTTGGAAGATAGGCTGCCTTGCTGATGCCAACTTCTGCAGCCTGAACCTTTACCCTCACCCAAGCCTGACGCGTCTGCGAGTTGTTGCACAGGGCTCTCTCGACTGCCTCCTGCAGCGTGAGGGGTTCACCCACACTTGCGAAACTGCAAATCGCGTCATCGGGCCGCATATCTCCTGCAGCGGTTTGGGAAATCTGGCGCTGTGTCTCGAACACATCCATGGCCGTCGCTTGAGACAAAGCCATCGTCAAAATTAGACAGATGCCCGCCATCTTGCAGTGTGGCCACGGAAAAAGTGTTGCTCGCACCTCGATTTCTTTCTGCCCTACGTCTTCAACGTTCACGCAAGCTCTCCTGCGACGTTTGCACTAGCGGGTCTAAAAAGTACCGCGCGACGCTGCGTGTCCCGGTCTTGATTTCCGTGGTGACCGCCATGCCCGGCGTCAGGGTAATCCATTGTTGTTCAATGAGCATCCGATTCGTTGGTAGGCGGATGTGAGCGACAAAACTCAAACCCGACTTTTTATCCTGTACTGCGTCATTCGAAACAGCCCTCACCGTACCTTGCAGGAACCCGTAACGCGTATACGGAAACGCGTCGACCTTTACGATCGCGTCTTGCCCGGCATGCACGAAGCCAATGTCCTTATTCTCGACATTCACTTCGACTTCCATGGCGTCATCGGGCACGATCTCCATCAAAGTCTGTGCGGTCGTCACCACTCCGCCAACGGTGTGAACCATGAGCTGCTGCACTGTGCCCGTGACGGGAGCTTTCAGGGTCATCAGGTCCCGACGTGTTTGGGCTTTTGTCTCGTCGTCGCGCATCTGTGACAACTGCTGCTTTGCTTTGTCGAGCGTATCAAGCTGTTCACGCCGGAACTGCGATGCAATGCTTGCCGTCGCTGAACGCTGGCTGGCGACTGCCGCTTCCAATTCGCGCGCATGGCTGCTTTGAACATCGAGTTCGTGTTCCTGTTGAAGTGCGCTTTGCTCTTTATCCAGGTAATCGTTTTTAGCCACATACTTGCGTTCAACCAGTGCCCGATATGTATCTGCCTGCTCGCGCGCAAGCGGTCCGGTGGCGCGCAGCTTTTCAATCTGGTGACGTGAGCTTGCCCCCGAAAAACGGACTCCTTAGCTGGTGTGAAAATTCAGCAATAGGAGAGAAGGAAATGAGCAAACGGAAAGACGGGCAGGCGCGTGGCAAGTACACGCTGGAATTCAAGATGGAAGCTGTAAGGCTGGTCAAGGGCGGGCAGGCTATTCCGGTGACGGCCAAGATACTGGACGTGCCGGTACAGACCCTGGGGAACTGGGTTCGGCTCAGCGGCAAAGGCCAGCTCAAGGGTGCAGGCGACAAGCCTGTTTCGCCTGAGCAAATGGAACTGGCGCGTCTGCGTGCGGAGAATTCCCGGCTTCGCATGGAGCGCGACATCTTAAAAAAAGCGACGGCGTACTTCGCCAAGGAAACGCTGTGAAGTACGCCTGGATTGCCAAGCACAAGGCCCGCTGGCCGGTCGTAAGTGCTCCATGAACCCCAGGCTTTCAGGCCGCTGATTTACCCAGAATATCTGGTATGCGCAAATTCCAGGGCAGCAGGGCTTCAATCGCTTCGACTGTTTTGGCGGCGGGCAAATCACGCAGCACGCGG
>CAIVXG010000024.1 GCA_903909815.1 uncultured beta proteobacterium
CAAGGAAATGGTCATGCCTGGCGACAACGTGTCGATCACGGTCAAGCTGATCAACCCCATCGCCATGGAAGAAGGCCTGCGCTTCGCCATTCGTGAAGGCGGCAAGACCGTCGGCGCCGGTGTCGTGGCAAAGATCATAGCCTGAGACCTTGTGGGTCAGACCAGGCGCTAAAGCGATGTGCTCTGACCCCAACTGACTAAAAAGGAAATACCATGGCTACCAAACAAAAAATTCGCATCCGCCTGAAGGCGTTTGACTACAAACTCATCGACCAATCGGCCGCTGAAATTGTGGATACCGCCAAGCGCACCGGCGCCATCGTCAAGGGCCCCGTGCCGTTGCCCACGCGCATGAAGCGCTTCGACATCCTGCGTTCGCCGCACGTCAACAAGACCAGCCGGGACCAGTTTGAAATCCGCACGCACCAGCGCCTGATGGATATCGTGGATCCGACCGACAAGACCGTGGATGCGCTCATGAAGCTGGACTTGCCAGCAGGCGTGGACGTCGAAATCAAGTTGCAATAAGCAACTGACGAGTCGCCGAAAGGCGGCCCGAAATCCCTGGGCGCTGGTCGGAACTTGCCGCAAGGCAAGGTTCAGGCTATACTTCAGGGCTCTGCCCATTTTGCATCGCTGGATGGGTGGAGTTTTATTAACAGTCTTTCACGCAAAAACGCTGTGGCCAATTGAAGTCGCAGCGGTGGAAGTTTTGGAGAACAATATGAGTCTGAGCAATCACTTAGGGTTGCTGGGGCGCAAGGTGGGCATGATGCGTCTGTTCACTGATGACGGGGACTCAGTTCCTGTCACAGTGGTCGATGTGTCTAACAACCGTGTGACTCAGGTGAAAACCCAAGAGAACGATGGCTACGTCGCCTTGCAGGTGACGTTCGGTTCGCGTAAAGCATCGCGCGTGACCAAGCCCATTGCCGGTCACCTTGCGAAAGCAGGCGTTGAAGCCGGTGAAATCATTCAAGAGTTTCGCATCGCCGCCGACGTGGCAGCGCAGTACCAGGCGGGCGCAGTTGTGCCGGTTTCGGCTGTGTTCTCTGTCGGTCAAATCGTGGACGTGCAAGGCACGACCATCGGTAAAGGCTTTGCCGGAACGATCAAGCGTCACCACATGAAGTCGCAACGCGCGTCGCACGGTAACAGCCGTTCGCACAACGTTCCCGGCTCCATCGGCATGGCGCAGGATCCGGGACGCGTGTTCCCGGGCAAGCGCATGACGGGCCATTTGGGCGACGACACCGTCACCACCCAGAACCTGTCTGTGGTTCGCGTCGATGAAGTGCGTCAACTTCTCATGATCAAGGGTGCGATTCCCGGTTCCGCTGGCGGTTTTGTGACCGTTCGCCCCGCCGTGAAAGCCAAACCCGCAGCAGCCAAAGGAGCGAACTGATGCAGCTCGAACTCCTGAATGACCAAGGTCAAGCCGCTTCCAAATACGAAGCGCCGGAAACCGTGTTCGGTCGTGCATACAACGAAGACCTGGTGCACCAGGTCGTGGTGGCGTTCCAAGCGAACGCACGCCAAGGCACTCGCGCCCAGAAGGATCGCGAGCAGGTCAAGCACTCGACCAAGAAGCCTTTCAAGCAAAAGGGAACGGGCCGCGCCCGCGCCGGCATGACGTCTTCCCCGCTGTGGCGTGGGGGCGGTCGGATTTTCCCGAACATGCCTGACGAAAACTTCGCGCAAAAAATCAACAAGAAGATGTATCGCGCCGGTATGGCGTCGATCCTGTCCCAGTTGGCACGTGAAGGCCGTCTGGCCGTGGTCGATTCCATGAAGGTGGACTCGCCCAAGACCAAGCCATTGGCTGCCAAGTTCAAGGCGATGAATCTTGCCTCGGTGCTGGTAATTGCCGATGAAGTCGACGAGAACTTGTACCTGGCCTCGCGCAACCTGGTCAACATCCTGGTGGTGGAGCCCCGTTACGCCGACCCGGTGTCGCTGGTGCACTACAAGAAGGTTCTGGTGACCAAGGCCGCCATGGACCAACTCAAGGAGATGTTCGCATGAGCAACAACACCACCAAGACCAGCGGCTTCGACGAAGGCCGATTGATGCAGGTTCTGATTGCACCGATCGTGTCCGAAAAGGCGACCATGGTTGCTGAAAAGTCGAACGCAGTGACCTTCAAGGTGCTGCAGGACGCGACCAAACATGAAATCAAGGCTGCCGTGCAATTGATGTTCAAGGTAGAGGTCAAGGGCGTCTCCGTCGTCAACACCAAAGGCAAGACCAAGCGTTTTGGCAAATCCGTGGGCCGTCGCGACAATGTTCGCAAGGCCTATGTGACGCTAAAACCAGGTCAAGAGCTGAACTTCGTTGGGGAGGCTGCTTAATCATGGCTGTCATCAAAATGAAACCAACTTCCCCAGGCCAGCGTGGCGTGGTGAAGATTTCCCGTGATCACCTGCACAAAGGTGAACCGTATGCGCCGTTGCTCGAACCCCAGTTCCAGCACGCGGGTCGCAACAACAACGGTCACATCACGACGCGTCACAAGGGCGGTGGTCACAAGCACCATTACCGCGTGGTTGATTTCAAGCGCAACAAGGACGGTATTCCGGCCAAGGTTGAGCGCATCGAGTACGACCCGAACCGTTCCGCGCACATCGCTCTGGTGTGTTATGCCGACGGCGAACGTCGCTACATCATTGCGCCGCGCGGTCTGGAAGTAGGCTCCTCCATCATGAGCGGTGCTGAAGCGCCGATCCGTGTTGGCAATACGCTGCCGATCCGTAACATCCCCGTGGGCTCCATCGTTCACGGTGTTGAACTGCAAGTCGGCAAGGGTGCTCAGATCATTCGTTCGGCTGGCACGTCGGCGACGTTGCTAGCACGCGAAGGCAGCTACGCCCAGGTGCGTCTGCGCTCGGGCGAAGTGCGTAAGGTGCATATCGAATGCCGCGCGACCCTGGGTCAGGTGGCCAACGAAGAGCACAGCCTGCGTCAACTCGGCAAGGCCGGCGTGAAGCGCTGGATGGGTATTCGTCCAACGGTTCGTGGCGTTGTCATGAACCCGGTGGATCACCCGCACGGCGGTGGCGAAGGCAAGACCGGTGAAGGCCGTCATCCAGTCGATCCTTGGGGTAATTTGACCAAGGGTTACCGTACCCGTAACAACAAGCGCACGCAGGTCATGATCGTGTCGCGTCGCAAGAAGTAAGGGGAAGGTTAAATGACTCGCTCTCTCAAAAAAGGTCCCTTTGTCGACCATCACCTGGTAGCGAAGGCCGACAAGGCCGTCGCCACCAAAGACAAAAAGCCGATTAAGACTTGGTCGCGTCGCTCCATGGTTTTGCCCGATTTCATCGGTCTGACCATCGCGGTGCACAACGGCAAACAGCACGTGCCGGTCTATATCACCGATCAAATGGTTGGCCACAAGTTGGGGGAGTTCGCGCTCACCCGTACTTTCAAGGGTCATCCGGCGGACAAAAAAGTCCAAAAGAAATAAGGAGGTGACCATGGAAACACGTGCAACCCTTCGTGGCGTTCGTTTGTCGGTCGACAAAGGCCGTCTGGTCGCGGATCTGATCCGTGGCAAAAAGGTGGACCAAGCCCTGAACATTTTGCAGTTCACGCAGAAAAAAGCTGCTGTGATCATCAAGAAGGTTCTGGAGTCGGCCATCGCCAACGCTGAGCACAATGACGGTGCCGACATCGACGAACTGAAGGTGAAAACCATCTACGTCGAGCAAGGTGCCTCGCTCAAGCGCTTCACGGCCCGCGCAAAAGGTCGTGGCAACCAGATCAGAAAACCCACGTGCCATGTGTACGTGACGGTTGGTAACTGAAAGAGGCCAGGAAGATATGGGACAAAAAATCCACCCAACCGGCTTTCGCCTGTCGATCAGTCGCAACTGGTCTTCACGCTGGTATGCCAACAACCGTGACTTCGCCGGCATGCTGGCCGAAGACATCAAGGTACGCGAGTACCTCAAGGCCAAGCTGAAAAATGCTTCCGTGTCGCGCGTTCTGATCGAGCGCCCCGCCAAGAATGCACGCATCACGATTTTCTCGGCACGCCCGGGTGTTGTGATCGGCAAAAAGGGCGAAGACATCGAAGCATTGAAGAAGGAACTCGGACGTCAACTCGGCGTTCCAGTGGCCGTCAACATCGAAGAAGTGCGCAAGCCCGAAATCGATGCCAAGCTCATCGCCGACAGCATCACGCAGCAGCTCGAAAAGCGCATCATGTTCCGTCGGGCCATGAAGCGCGCCATGCAAAACGCCATGCGCCTGGGTGCCCTGGGCATCAAGATCATGTCGTCGGGTCGCTTGAACGGCATTGAAATCGCCCGTTGTGAGTGGTATCGCGAAGGTCGCGTGCCGCTTCACACCTTGCGCGCCGATATCGACTACGGCACCTCGGAAGCCAAGACCACGTACGGCATCATCGGTGTCAAGGTCTGGGTCTACAAGGGCGACACGCTGGGTCGCAACGATCTGCCTGCCGCTGTTGAAGCCCGTCCGGAAGACGACCGCCGTCCACGCGGTCCGCGTCGCGACGACCGGGGCCCACGCCCGGCCGGTGGTGACCGTCCGCCCGCCCGCCCCGCTGTGCGCCGCCCCGTTGGCGTGGCCACAGCTCCGGCTGATGGAAGCGACAAACCCGCTGAGGCACTTGGTGCTGACGCCCAAAAAACTACCGTTAAGCGCGTCCGCAAGGTAACCGCGCCTGACGCTGCACCCGCAGCGGCTGACGGTAAAGGAGAATAACTATGTTGCAACCCGCTCGTCGCAAATACCGCAAAGAGCAAAAAGGTCGGAACACCGGCATTGCGACCCGAGGCAGCTCGGTCGCATTCGGTGACTTCGGCCTGAAGTGTACGGATCGTGGTCGTTTGACCGCGCGTCAGATCGAGGCTGCACGTCGCGCGATTTCGCGTCACGTGAAGCGCGGTGGACGCATCTGGATCCGCGTGTTCCCGGACAAGCCCATTTCCCAGAAGCCTGCGGAAGTCCGCATGGGTAATGGCAAGGGCAACCCCGAGTACTACGTGGCTGAAATCCAGCCCGGCAAGATCGTTTTTGAAATCGTGGGCGTGACCGAAGAGTTGGCGCGCGAGGCATTTCGTTTGGCCGCGGCCAAGCTGCCTTTGCGCACCACCTTCGTCAGCCGCATGGTTGGCCAGTAATTCAGGAGAAACAAGAAATGAAAGCTGCTGAACTGCGCCAAAAAGACGTTGCCGGCCTGCAAACGGAAGTCAAAGCGCTGCAAAAAGCCCACTTTGGTCTGCGCATGCAAAAAGCCACGCAACAACTCAACAACACTTCGACGCTGCGCTCCACGCGCCGCGACATTGCTCGCGCCAAGACTATTCTTGTGCAGAAGCAAAGTGCTGCAACCCCCGCCAAATAAGGAGCCCCCATGACGGAAGCTAAAAAATCCCTCAAGCGCACCTTGGTTGGCAAGGTGGTCAGCGACAAGCGTGCCAAGACAGTCACGGTGCTGATCGAGCGTCGTGTCAAACACGAGCTTTACGGCAAAATCGTCGGCAAGTCGAGCAAGTATCACGCCCATGACGAAAACGGCGAATACAAGCTGGGTGACACCATCGAAATTACCGAAAGCCGTCCGATCTCGAAGACCAAGAACTGGGTTGCAGTGCGCCTGGTGCAAAAGGCGATCGCAGTCTAAGCTTATTCTGAAGCGCGCTGCGCATCACACGAAAACGACCCACAATGTGGGTCGTTTTCTTTTTTTTGGCGCCGACATAACTTGCATCCGCAAGTTGGTCTAGCTTTATCGTTTTAGCGTCGACATAACTTGCATTCGCAAGCTAGTCTTCACTGAAACTTCGTTTTGGAGATTTATATGATTAAAGTTGGTGACACCCTTCCCGCAGCCACCCTGATGGAGTACGTCGAAGTCGAAGGCGGCGGTTGCAGCATTGGCCCCAATCCCGTCGACGTGAGCAAGGCCACCGCAGGCAAGACGATTGCACTGTTCGCGCTGCCTGGCGCGTTCACTCCGACCTGTTCTGCCAAGCACGTGCCGGGTTACGTTGCACACTACGATGCCTTCAAGGCTGCAGGTGTGGACGAAATCTGGTGTATCAGCGTGAACGACGCGTTCGTCATGGGCGCCTGGGCACGCGATCAAAACACGGGTAGCAAGGTGCGCATGCTGGCGGACGGCAGCGCTGCATTCGCTCAGGCCACAGGACTGACGCTGGATCTGACATCCAAGGGCATGGGTCTGCGCAGCAATCGCTACTCGATGCTGGTGAAGGACGGCAAGGTCGTGACGCTGAATATTGAAGGCCCCGGCAAATTTGAAGTCAGCGACGCTGACACGCTGCTGGCCCAGTCCAAGGCGGCCTGACGGCAAGGCTTGGGCCGTACTGCGACCCGAGCCTTCGCCAACGTAACAGACTGTTTCAGGCGGGATCGCGGTCCCGCTTGAGATAGTGAACGCCCGGCAGGGGATTGTGATAGTAAGCCGGGATCTCCCCGAAGCCCAAATCCGCGTAGATTGAACGCGCTGCTTTCATCTCGTCCAGGGTGTCCAGGACCACGCTGTCGTAGCCAATGTGCCAAGCCGCATCCAGAACCGTTTGAGCCAGCTCACGGCCGAGATTTCGTCCGCGATACGCCGGACGCACATAAAGCCGCTTCATCTCCGCCGTGTTGCGCACGTCGACACCGTCAACACCGTGCAATGGGCGCAAGCCACAGCAACCGGCCAGTTCCCCGCCCACCAGGGCCAGCCGCAGTGCGCCTCGCGGCGCGGCGTATTCTCCAGGGAGTTGCTCCAATTCCAAGTCAAAGTCCTGAAACGCCAGGTCAATGCCGAGCCCGGTCACATATTCGCGGAAAATCTGGCGCACCAAAGACATTTGAAGCGGACCCTTGGGTGCCACCAGATCGCAGCGGGAAGTAGTCACTGTATTTTTTAGAAAAATTCGAACAGCGCCAGTTTATCCTCTGCCCCACCATGCATGATCCCGCTGAACATCCGTTGAGAGCGCAACCTGTGGCGCGGGGACTGGTGCTTGATACCAATGTGGTGCTGGACCTGTTCGTATTCCTTGACCCGCGCGCGCAAGCCGTCGCAGCGGCTTCGCTTTCGCCGGCGTGGAGGTGGATCGCCAGCCGGCCCATGCGGGATGAACTGGAGCGAGTACTCACCTATGTGCACATCCTGACTCACATGAATAGCAGCGGCATAAGGGCAGACCACGTACTGGCGCAATACGATGCACGCACCCATTCGGCGCTCTGCGCGCCGCGCTGCAGCGCCATTTGTAAAGACCCGGACGACCAGATTTTCATTGATATGGCCGTGCAGCACGGAACCGTTCTGGTCAGCAAGGACAAGGCCGTACTGGCATTGAAAAGAAAACTGGCGGGCCTGGGCGTGCACGCTCTCAGTGCGCACGAGTTCACCATTTAGCGGACCGGCCTGGCCGCCTTCAGTCGACCTCACACTTGAGTGACAGCGCCAACTCGTACAGCTTGTTGCGCGAACTGCCGCTTAACTGCGCCGCCAGCTTGACCGCCGTCTTCACCGGCAGTTCGGCCAGCAGCAGTTTCAATATGCGCAAGTCGTCGCCTGCGTCCACTCCGAGCGCCTGGGGATGCAGCACCAGCACAAACTCACCCCGCTGGCGTTGTGGCTGCTCACGCAGCCAGTCACCCAAGGTCTGAGCCGGTACGGTCGCCACCTCCTCGAACTGCTTGCTGAGCTCTCGCGCCACCGTCACCGCTCGGGTGCCCAGCGTGGCCAATGATTTGGCCAGAGCCTCAATCCGGTGTGGCGCCTCCAGCAGCACCACGGTGCGCGGCTCCATCGCCCATGCAGCCACTGTAGCGTCGCGCTCCATCGCCTTGACGGGAGGGAACCCGGCGAAGACAAAACCCTCTTCATGCACAATGCCGGCCACGCTCAATGCCGTCGTTACACTGCTGGCACCCGGCAGCGGCACCACCTTTAAACCCGCGGCCACCGCAGCGGCAACCAGGCGTGCGCCGGGGTCGCTGACCCCAGGGGTGCCGGCGTCGCTGACGTAGGCGACGCGCTGGCCCGAACGCAGGCGCTGCAGCACCGTCTCGCAGGCCTGAGCCTCGTTGTGTTGGTGCACAGCCAACAACTGCGCGCCGCTCTTTTCGATGCCGTAGGCGCGCAGCAGTGGCTGGGTGTGGCGTGTATCTTCGCAGGCGATGCTGTCGGCTAGCTGCAGCACATGCAGTGCGCGCAGCGTGATGTCGGCAAGGTTGCCAATCGGTGTCGCCACCACGTACAGTGTGCACGGCGGATAATGCTGCGCAGCCGCGGCCTCGTGGGCTGACTTCAGCGCATTCGCAAACGAAGCATTCAATGGCATTTCTCACAAAGAAATTATCTGCTTCGGCAGCACCGGCGCTCAGCAGCAGCAAGGGCCAAGGTGATGCAGCCGAAGACCAAGCCTTGCAGCACCTGCAACAGCAGGGTTTGACGCTGCTACAGCGCAATTATCGGACACCGGGACGTGGCGGTGGCGAAATTGACCTCATCATGGGCGAACCCGATGGCACCCTGGTATTTGTCGAGGTACGCCTGCGTGGCAGTGCGTCGCACGGTGGCGCCACCGCCAGCGTCAGCGTCACCAAGCAGCGGCGCATCATTTTTGCCGCGCGCCACTACCTGATGCGGCGTTCGGGCGCGCCTCCACCCTGCCGTTTTGATGTCGTGGCAGTGCAGGCGGGGCAGATCCAGTGGCTACGCGCAGCGTTCGATGCAACCTGAAAACATTTCCTTGCACGCGGGCCGGGTATCATCCCACCCCATGTTAGAACTACGTATTCAACAACACTTCATCGACAGCGCCGATCTGAAATACCAGTCGGCGCAGAGTTTGAGCAAGCCCATTGCCGCCGCAGTGCAGGCTATGCTGGCCTGCGTTACCAGCGGGGGCAAGGTCTTGGCCTGTGGCAATGGCGGCTCGGCCGCAGACGCGCAACACTTTGCGGCCGAGTTTGTCGGACGATTTGAGCGCGAGCGGCCCGAACTCGGCGCCATCGCCTTGACCACCGACTCTTCCATCCTCACAGCGGTGGCCAACGACTACGGCTACAACGTTGTGTTTTCCAGGCAAGTCCGCGCACTGGGCCTGCCAGGGGACGTGCTCCTGGCCATCTCCACCAGCGGCAACTCCGCCAGCATCCTGGCCGCTGTAGACGCTGCCCACGAGCGCGACATGACGGTGGTTGCGCTTACCGGAAAAGGCGGTGGAAAAATGGCACAGGCGCTGCGTGAAACCGATGTCCACATCTGTGTGCCCCATGAACGCACCGCGCGCATCCAGGAAGTGCACCTGCTGGTCGTGCATTGCCTGTGCGACGGAGTCGATACCCAGTTGCTTGGAGAACAGGAAAGTCCCAAATGAAATCAGATAAACGATCGTGGATAGTCGCAACCCTGGCTCTGGCCAGTTTGAGTTCCTCGCTCAGTGGCTGCGCGCCGTTGTTGGTCGGCGGGGCGATGGTGGGCGGATCAATGATGGCGATAGACCGGCGCACCTCGGGAACGCAGGTGGAGGATGAAGGCATCGAGTTGCGCGGCGCGCTGCGCCTGCACGACGCCTTTGGCGATCGTGGTCACCTCAACATCACCAGCTACAACCGCCAGGTTCTGCTCACCGGGGAAGTGCCGACAGACAAGGACCGGCAGCTGGCCGAACAGGTCATGGCGAAGGTGGAGAATGTGCGCGGCATGGTGAACGAGTTGGCAGTGGCTGGCAACTCGTCTTTGACGCAGAGGTCGTCAGACGCGATCACCACGGGCCGGGTCAAAGCGGCCTTCGTGGATGCCAAGGGATTGAGCGTCAATGCGTTCAAGGTCGTGACGGAACGCGGCACCACCTACCTGATGGGTCGGGTGACCCAAGCGGAAGCGAGCCGGGCCACCGAGCTCGCCCGCAGCACCAGCGGTGTGCAAAAGGTGGTGCGTATGTTTGAATACCTCAACGACCAAGAACTTCGCAACCTGCTGGTGAAGCCAGCAACCTTTGGCGCCGCCGCAACTGCTCCCTGAACTCCGAATGAAGCCTTAGCGCAGGCGTTTGATCAGGCTGGAAGTGTCCCAGCGCTGGCCGCCCATGCCCTGCACATCGGCATAGAACTGATCAACCAGCGCGGTCACCGGCAGGCGCGCGCCGTTGCGGCGACCCTCTTCGAGCACCAACCCCAGATCCTTGCGCATCCAGTCCACCGCGAAACCGAAATTGAACTGGTCCGCTACCATGGTCTTGCCACGGTTGTCCAGTTGCCAGCTTTGCGCCGCGCCCTTGCCGATCACGTCCAGCACCTGGTTCATGTCCAGCCCAGCCTTCTGGCCAAAGGCGATGGCTTCGCTCAATCCCTGCACCAGACCGGCGATGCAGATTTGGTTCACCATCTTGGCGAGTTGTCCGGCGCCGCTCTCGCCCAGCAGGGCGAAGGCCCGTGAGAACGCCATCGCCACCGGTCGGGCCGCATCGAAGGCTGCTTGTTCGCCGCCGCACATCACGGTAAGCATGCCGTTTTGCGCCCCGGCCTGGCCGCCCGACACGGGGGCGTCCACAAAGTGAAGTCCCCGCGCCATTGCCTGGACATGCAACTCGCGCGCCACGCTGGCCGAGGCGGTGGTATGGTCCACGAAGGTCGCGCCTTTCTTCATTCCGGCAAATGCCCCCGTCGCCCCCAGCGTGACGGAGCGCAGGTCGTCGTCATTGCCGACACAGCAAAACACAATGTCCGCGTTTTGCGCGGCCAAAAACGGTGTGGCGGCCTGGGCCGGGGCGGCGCTGTCGGAAAACTCGGCACACCAGGCCGTCGATTTTTCGGCGCTGCGGTTGTAGACCGTGACCCGGTGCCCGGCACGTGCCAGATGCCCCGCCATGGGATAGCCCATGACACCCAGTCCGAGAAATGACAGGTTTGCTGGGGCGATGGTCTCGTAAGTCTTTGCGTTGATGTTGGACATGATGCGGGAAGTAGTGATGGAAGGGATTGTGAAAAGAAAGCAGGATGCTTGGTGCGCGCCGAGCGAGGCCGATATTTTTGCGCAGTCTAAATGATGGACATATGTTCCGTGCCAGCGGAGAAATCCTGCGTCTTGGCGCGGCGACTGCTGAGCTTGATCTGCAAACGCAGATCATTGACCGAATCCGCGTTTCGCAACGCGTCTTCGTAGGTGATGATGTTGCTCTCGAAGGCGTCAAACAGCGACTGATCGAAGGTTTGCATGCCCAGGTTGCGACTCTTCTTCATGACCTCCTTGATCTCGCTGACCTCGCCCTTGGAGATCAGATCGCTGATCAGTGGCGTGTTCAGCAAGATCTCGACCGCCGCAGTGCGGCCCTTGCTATTCTGCTTGGGGATCAGGCGTTGCGACACCATGGCCCTCAGGTTCAACGACAGGTCCGTGAGCAATTGGGAGCGCTTGTCTTCGGGGAAGAAATTGATGATGCGATCCAGCGCCTGGTTCGCGCTGTTGGCGTGCAATGTCGCCATGCACAGGTGCCCGGTTTCCGAAAAAGCCACGGCATGTTCCATTGTTACTCGGTCGCGCAACTCGCCCATCAGGATCACGTCGGGCGCCTGGCGCAAGGTGTTCTTGAGCGCCGCCTCCCAGCTTTCCGTATCCAGGCCGACTTCGCGTTGCGTGATCACGCAGTTTTTGTGCGGATGAACAAACTCGACCGGATCCTCGATCGTGATGATGTGACCAAAGGAGTTCTCATTGCGCCAATCCACCATCGCCGCGAGGGATGTGGATTTGCCCGATCCGGTCGACCCCACCATGATGCACAGGCCGCGCTTGGTCATGGCGATTTCCTTGAGCACCTGAGGCAAGCCCATGCCATCGATCGTGGGCGGCATGCCAGGAATCACCCGCATCACCATGCCCACCTTGCCCTGCTGAATGAAGGCGTTCACGCGAAAACGCCCGATGCCGGGCGGGGAGATCGCGAAATTACACTCCATCGTGCGTTCGAACTCTGCGGTCTGTCGGTCGTTCATGACCGCACGCGCCAAAGCCAGGGTGTGGCCGGCATTCAATGCCTGAGGCGAAACCTTGGTGATCTTCCCATCGACCTTGATCGCCGGCGGAAAGTCCGCCGTGATGAAGAGATCGCTGCCGTCGCGGCTGTGGAGCAGTTTCAGCAGATCATTGACGAATACACTGGCCTGATCACGTTCCATGAAAGATGCCCCTTAATGTAAAAAGCCCGAAACTTCTCGGCCTTGGGTGTTGCGCGTTCCAAATCACGCCAGTCAACTGGCTTTGGAGCCCCGTTGCAGAAGCCATCAGCCCGGGAAATTATCAGGAATTTTGGCTTTGCCACGTGCTTCGGCGGCGGTGATGATGTTGCGCCTGACCAGGTCCATCAGGTTCTGATCCAGCGTCTGCATGCCCACACTGCTTCCGGTCTGAATCGACGAATACATCTGGGCCACCTTGGCCTCGCGAATCAGGTTGCGAATGGCGCTCGTGCCCAGCATGATCTCGTGCGCTGCCACGCGGCCCTGCCCGTCCTTGGTCTTGCAAAGGGTCTGCGAAATCACAGCCTGCAGCGATTCGGACAGCATGGCGCGAATCATTTCCTTTTCTTCGGAAGGAAACACATCGATGATGCGGTCGATGGTCTTGGCGGCGCTGGAGGTGTGCAGCGTGCCGAACACGAGGTGCCCGGTTTCGGCTGCCGTCATGGCCAGTCGGATGGTCTCCAGATCGCGCATTTCGCCCACCAGGATGGCATCCGGATCCTCCCGCAAGGCGGACTTCAGCGCCGCGGCAAAACTCAGGGTATGCGGCCCCACCTCGCGCTGATTGATCAGACATTTCTTCGATTCGTGCACGAACTCGATCGGATCTTCCACGGTCAGGATGTGGCCGTATTCTGTTTCGTTGAGAAAGTTGACCATGGCTGCCAGGGTGGTCGACTTGCCCGAACCTGTGGGGCCCGTCACCAGCACCATACCGCGGGGTTTAAGGGCCAGTTCGCCGAAAATTCTCGGCGCGTTGAGCTGCTCCAGCGTGAGAATTTTGGAGGGAATGGTACGCAGCACCGCGCCGGAGCCGCGGTTATGGTTGAAGGCATTCACGCGAAATCGGGCTAGACCTTCGATTTCGAAGGAAAAATCCACCTCCAGGAACTCTTCATAGTTCTTGCGTTGCGTGTCGTTCATGATGTCGTAGATCATGGACTGAACGGTCTTGTGGTCCAGTGGATCGACGTTGATGCGCCGCACGTCGCCGTGGACGCGAATCATGGGCGGCAGCCCCGCCGACAGGTGCAAGTCCGATGCCTTGTTCTTGACGCTGAAAGCCAGCAGTTGAGTAATATCCACCCCGTATCCCCAAGTTTGTTCGACTGAAGCAATTATGACCATCATTGGCGAGAATCTGGCGCGCGTTCACAAACGCATCGTCGCGGCATGCCACACCGCCGGACGCGATCCAAGCGAGGTCAGCTTGCTGGCCGTTTCCAAGTCCATGGCCGCACAGGCCGTGGCCAAGGCGCTGGCCGCCGGCCAACAGGCTTTTGGTGAGAACTACATTCAAGAGGCGCTGGTCAAGATTGCGGCGCTGTCGCAGCTGAATATCGAATGGCACTGCATCGGCCCGATTCAAAGCAACAAGACCCGTCTCGTGGCCGAGAATTTTGACTGGGTGCAAAGTATCGACCGGCTCAAGATCGCGCAGCGTTTGAGCGAGCAGCGGCCGCTCCATCTTGCGCCCTTGCAGGTGTGCATCCAGGTCAATATCGACGGCGGCGCCAGCAAGGCCGGCGTGATGCCCGAGGAGGCACTGGTGCTGGCCCGCCAGATCGCCGCTTTGCCGCAACTGCGGCTGCGTGGCCTGATGACGATCCCCGAGCCTGCCCCCGACTTTGACAGCGCCTGCTCCGTCCACCTGAAAACACGGACGCTTTTCAATGCGCTGCGTCGCGACGGCTTGCCGCTGGACACGCTCTCCATGGGCATGTCGGACGACCTGGAAGCAGCGATCCACTGCGGCAGCACCCTGGTGCGCGTGGGCAGCGCGATATTCGGGCCGCGCCCCCGCGCCCTGCACCTTTGAGCCATCACTTCGCAGCCATGACAGCTTGGGCCATAATCGCGCCAGTTGTCGCCTCGAACCTTCCCAGACTGAACCTTTTCGCGCCGAATGCGACGCGGCTATTGCAGGATCCATCCTAGGAGGGCGTTGCGACGCCACATCATGCCGATCCGACGAAAGATGGCTGGTGCTTACCTCACTTGGGCGAGCACAGCATGAATTACTCTGAGTCCAGAGAACAAAGCGCCGAGATCTTGCGCACCGTGCTGGGACATATGGGGCAACACGATGCCGCCTTCAATCCCGTGAGTTTCGCGGTTTGGTACGAGCACGTGGCGGGCATCAATCCGGGTTTGGCGCAGGCCTTGAATCCGTTGCTGCAAGCCGGGACACGGCTGACTGATGCCACGGTTTTGCAGCTTTTTCGCGCTCATGTTGCACCTGTTGAGCAGCAAACGATTGAAGACATCGGCGGCAGGTTCTCCCAAACCATGGTGGGATTGGCCGAGTCTGCGTCGCGCACCGGGGCCGACGCTGGAAGGTATGGCGACCAGCTCGACGGTCTGGAGCAGGCGCTCAGAGCCGGTGGTGTCGAAAGCCTGTCGCCGCAATTGAACCGGGCGCTGGAGGACACCGTCGGCATGCGCAGTTCCGCTCAGGCCTTGCAGCAGCAGGTGGTCACCAGTAGAGCGGAGATTGAGCAATTGCAGGGGGAACTGGGGCGCGTGCGCCACGAAGCCTTGCTGGACCCACTGACGCATGTGCTCAATCGTCGAGGATTTGACCAGCAACTGGCCTCCATGCTGGCGCAGGTTCCGCAGGCGGGCCGCACCCACTGCCTGATCATGTTCGATATCGACCACTTCAAAAAGATCAATGATAGCCATGGCCACGTCGTGGGGGACCGCGTCATTCAGGCCTTGGGTGAGGTGCTGCGTGCCAGTGTCGCCGCACCAAGCTGCTCGGTGGCACGTTATGGCGGCGAAGAATTCGCGGTCCTGATTCCACAGAGCACGCCCGGCCAAGGCGTGGCGCTGGCCGAGGTGGTGCGTCAGCGCACCAAGGCCATGAAAATTCGTAACCGCAAGACCCAGGACGTTTTGCTCACGGTTACCGTGTCCGCGGGAGTGGCCGGCATGAGATCGGGCGACGATGGTCTCAGTCTGATCGCCCGAGCTGACGCTGCCCTGTACCAGAGTAAACAGGAAGGTCGGGATCGCGTCAGTTGCGCCTGAACTGCGCCTCGTTCATCGCGCGCATCCCCACGCCAGGCAGGCGTGCCCCAACGCGGCTTGCGCGGTGCCGAAGGCGAGGTGTTTACCCAAACTTTACCGTGTGTAAAGCCCGGCATCACCTCGGTATTGCACGATCATGGCTGGCAAGAATGAAGGGATAAACTTTGCCCATGAAGCAACACCTCTTGATGATCGAAGACGACACGCGGCTGGCTGGCATGGTGGGTGACTACCTGGAGCAATCCGGCTTTGGATTCTCACATGCTGCGAATGCGCACTCTGGCCTGAACCAGTTGCAGGGGCAGGCCGTCACTGTCCCCGATCTGGTGATCCTCGATTTGATGCTGCCGGACATGGACGGACTCGAAGTCTGCCGACGTATCCGCTCGCTTCCCGGCGCCATGGCCCAAATTCCGGTGCTGATGCTCACGGCCAAGGGTGACGCCATGGACCGCATCGTGGGCCTGGAAATGGGTGCCGACGACTATCTCCCCAAACCGTTTGAGCCGCGCGAACTGCTGGCACGCATTCGGGCGGTTCTGCGCCGGCGCTCGCCCGAGCTCGCCCACGCAGGGCAATTGCTGCGCTTCGGCTCGCTGGAGATCGACCGCGATGCCCGCAGCGTGAGCGTTGGCGGCGTCGCCTGCGATCTGACCGCCTACCAGTTCGACCTGCTGCTGGTGTTGGCGGAACGCTCGGGGCGCGTCCTTTCCCGCGACCAGATCATGGAGGCGGTGCGCGGACGCGAGCTGGAAGCCTTTGACCGCTCAATCGACGTGCACATGGGGCGCATTCGCTCGGCCATCGAGGTCGATGCCAAGAATCCCAGGCGCATCTTGACGGTGCGTGGCGTGGGCTACGTCTTTGCCAAACAGCAGGATTGACGTGTTCACGAACGACATTCGGCCCCAGTCATGGACGGCACGGTTGTGGAACCGACTGTACGTGCGCATCTGGCTCGGTGTGGTGCTGGCGGTGGCGGTATTGACCCTGCTGGTAGGCTGGGTCTGGCGCATGACTGCGGAGCCACCCTTGCGCGAAGTGGTGGTGCGAAACGATGTCGGGCAGGTGGTGGGCGCCGGTTTGCCGCGCCGCCAGCACAATCCGGCGAGCAAGACCCTGCCGGGCGATGAAGCCCCCGTCCGTGGTGATCCGGAGGAAGCCGGTGCCAACGGCAGCCCGAACGGCCCCGGTCCCGAGTTCACGGTGCGCATGCAGGACGGCCAGACCTTGCACGTGCACCTGCCACGGCCAATTCGCTCGCCCTGGAGTCGCCTGCCGCTGGGGTTCTTCTGGTCACTCGCCGTGGTAGGGGTCGCGGTGGCGTTGGCCACCTACCCGATCGTGCGCAAGCTCACGCGCCGTCTGGAGTTGCTGCAAAGAGGTGTGGAGGATTGGGGTGCGGGAGACCTGTCGGTGCGCGTCCCGGTGCGTGGACACGATGAGGTGGCGTTCCTGGCCGACCGCTTCAATCATTCCGCACAGCGCATCGAAACCCTGGTGGCGCAGCAACAGGCCTTGCTGCAGGCACAAAAATCCCTGCTTGCCAACGCCTCGCATGAACTGCGTTCGCCGCTGGCGCGCATCCGCATGGGGCTGGAATTGATGGGCAACAGCGCTTCGCCCCGCACTCGCGACGAGATTTCACGCAACATCACGGAACTCGATCAGCTGGTGGAAGAGATCTTGCTGGCCAGTCGCCTGGATGCACAGGAAGCCGACATGGGAACCGTCGAATCGGTGGACCTGACCGGACTGGTGGCCGAGGAATGCGCCCGCGTGGGCGCGGTCCTCGAGGTTCAAGCCGAGGTCGGCGGCCAGGGATCGGTGATCGTGGTCGACGGTGTGGCGCGCCTGTTGCGCCGCCTGGTGCGCAATCTGCTGGAAAACGCGCGCCGCTACAGCGATGGCGAAATCGCGGTGCTGCTGCGTCCTTACGGTGCGCGCGCGTTGCTCAGTGTGTGCGACCGTGGGCCGGGGGTTCCTGCGGCACTGCGCGAGCGTATCTTCGAGCCGTTCTATCGACTCCCTGGCGCCAGCGAGCGCGACGGTGGCGTCGGTCTGGGCCTGGCCCTGGTGAAGGCGATCGCAGCACGGCACGACGGAGTCGTGCGCTGCGAAGATCGTGACGGTGGCGGCGCCTGCTTTGTCGTGGAATTGCCGCTGGCTCACGCACCGCAGTGACAAGCGCCAGCGAGCCCCACAGGGCGGCTATTGCTTGCGCTGCACAAACAGGTTGCGCTTGGCATCTTCCGGATAGGCGAAAGTCACGGCGGCATTCTTGACCATGCCCATGACCAGCATGTTCGAGGTCACCGCGTCCTTGTCCTGCAGGCTGAACGGTCTTTCGTAGGTTGCCACCACGCCGTAGTAGGTGCGGGTCATGTTCTCCAGCGCAGCCTTCAAGGTGGGGCCGGTGAGTTTGCCGTCGTGAATGCCAAACAGCGAATACATCAGCAGATAGGTGGCGTCATAACCCTGGGCTGCGGCCATGGGTACCGGGATCTTGCTCACCTTGTACTTGCGCGCATAGGCCGTCAGAAACGCGGCGCGGCGCTCGTTGCTGGGTTCGGCAATGAAGGTCTGAGCCATCAAGGCCCCTTCGGCTGCCCCTTTGGCGCCGTCGATGAAAAATGGGAACGACAGGGTCCATGGGCCGACCTGGGGCACTTTCCAGTTCAGTTCCTTGCGGCCCTTGGCGATCACCGCATTTTCCGGCCCCACGGTGTAGCTGAACACGACATTGGCGCCTGCGGCGCGCGCTCCCTGCAAGGAGGCCGTCAAATCTTTCACACCCGTATCAAAGCGCGCCACGTACACCGCCTTTAGTTTCTTCGCGCCCAGCGCTGCTTCGACGTCCTTCAGTCCGGCCTCGCCATAGCCGGTGGTATCGGCAAAGATGGCGACCCGGTCCCAGCCACGTTTCACAATGTATTCCACCACAAACGGGGCCTGAATGCCATCCTTGGCGGAGTTGCGAAAGATGTAGCTTTGCGCGGCCGGGTATTTGCTGGTCAAAGGCGTGCCGGTGGCGCACGGGATGACGAGCGGGATCTGATTCTTTTGGAACACGTCCAGCGCTTTGGCGGCGACGCCGGTGTTGCAAAACCCGATGGTGGCCAGAACCTTTTCAGCCACCAACTCCTCCGAGCGTTTCAGACCCACATCCGGATTGCCGATGTCGTCCTTGATCACCAACTCGATCGGGCGCCCCAGGTAGCCGCCGACCGCATTGATTTCATCCACGGCGTGCTTGACGCCATTGAGCATGGGCGTGCCAAAGTCCGCGGACGGGCCGGTAAAAGGCCCGATGAGGCCGATGCGCAGGGGGGGTTGCTGCGCCACCGCGAAGCCCGAGATCACCAGGACCAGACCCGCCGCCAAACACTGAATTCGAGGATGCATGAATAACTCCTTAGCGCACCATTAAGCGCAGGTAGCGATGCGGTCGCCAGCGGGATTTCCCCTAACTTTCACGCCGGGTGCGGGGCGTCGTGCGGTCCTACAGGCACTCCAGAACACGCGCAACCGTGATGTCCTTCAGGCAGCGCAGATGTGCGGGCCCCGCTGGCAAGGGGCAGTTGCGCTCAAAGCAGGGGGCGCATTCCAGCGGCGGCTGGTACACAGCATCTTGTTTGAGCCACAGCACCTGCGCCTTGTCGTTCAGTGGTGGCGTGTGCAAGGGGCTGGAGGAGCCGAAGATGGCGACCTGCGCCACGCCCAGGCTGGCGGCCACGTGCATCAGGCCGGAGTCGTTGCTCACCATGTCGGCGGCGCCGGCGATCAGGCACAGCGCCTGATCCAGCGTTGTCTTACCAGCCAGATTCATGCAGTGGCCGGCGCGCATCTGATTCGCACTGGCGGCAATCTCGTCACACAGCGCCGCCTCCTTGCCCGACCCCAGCAATACGACGCGACGATCCAGGCGTTGTGCCAGTTCAGCGTAGTGCGATGTCGGCCAGCACTTGGCCGGTCCGAACTCCGCGCCCGGCGCAAACACGGTGTAAGCAATGCCGTCCAAGCCCAGCGTCTGCAGCGTGGTGGCGATGCGCTCGGCGGGAAGTTGCAGTTGCGGGCGGTCCGCCAGCACATCGGCGTCGCCGCTGAGCGCCGAATAAAAAGCCACCATGGGCGGGCGCTTGTCCTTCGGAGGATTTTTCAGCCGGTGCGTCAGCAAGCCGATGCGCGCCTCGCCCAGATAGCCTACGCGTTTTGGAATGCCCGCGAGCAGGGGCAATAGCGCACTCTTCAGGGAATTGGGCAACACGTAGGCCGTGTCAAACCGGCCCAGCAATTGGGCCGCGAGGGCTCTCCTGGCCTTGAACTGCAGGCCACCATGGGCAAAAGGAAATTCGATCACTTCGGCCACCGCAGGCATGGCGCGGTACACCGGCGCCACCCAGGGCAGCGCGCCCACCGTGAGCCGCTCGCCGCGCGTGTGCAATCGCCGCAACAGTGGCTCGGTCATCACCGCGTCGCCAATCCACTGCGGCGCGACGATGAGCGAGTTAGTGATGGCCACCGAAGTGTTCGCCGTCCTTGAGCTGGTACACCGTGCCGCAATAGGGACACTTCGCCTGTCCGGTGTGCGCCACGTCCAGATAGACCTTGGGGTGGCTGTTCCACAGCTTCATGTCGGCCTGAGCACTGGGGCAGAACACGCCGCCCTGGGCGTTGAGCTCTTTGGCCAGCAGTTGGATGTTGGGGTTTTTCATGGGGATACCTTCGTGAGCCAGTGAGCGTATTTTGGGTTGCGGCCGTTGACGATGTCAAAGAACGCGCTTTGAATTTTTTCGGTGATGGGGCCGCGCGAGCCGCTGCCCAACTCGATGCGGTCGAGTTCGCGAATGGGGGTCACTTCGGCGGCGGTGCCGGTGAAGAAGGCCTCGTCGCAGATATAGACCTCGTCGCGCGTGATGCGCTTTTGCACCACTTCCAGCCCCAGGTCCTGGCAGATGTGAAACACCGTGTTGCGCGTGATGCCGTTAAGCGCGCCGGCCGACAGATCCGGCGTGTACACGACGCCGCCCTTCACCACGAACAGGTTCTCGCCCGCGCCTTCGGAGACGAAGCCGGAGGAGTCCAGTAGCATCGCTTCGTCGTAGCCCTCGTCCGTCACCTCCATGTTCGCCAGGATGGAGTTGGTGTAGTTGCTCACCGCCTTGGCCTGCGTCATGGTGATGTTGACGTGGTGCCGGGTGTAGCTGGAGATCTTCACGCGGATGCCGCGCTGCATGCCTTCCTCGCCCAGGTAAGCGCCCCAGGGCCAGGCTGCGACCATCAGGTGAATGGTGTTGCCCTTGGGTGACACGCCCAGCTTCTTGTCGCCGATCCATGTGAGCGGGCGCAGATAGCAGGATTCGAGTTGGTTCTCGCGCACCACGGCCTTTTGCGCTTCGTTCACTTCTTCCTTGGTGAACGGCAGCTTCATGCGCAGGATCTTGGCGCTGTTGAAGAGCCGATCCGTGTGGTCCTGTAGCCGGAAGATGGCCGTGCCGTTGACGGTGTTGTAGGCGCGCACGCCCTCAAACGCGCCGCAGCCGTAGTGCAGCGTGTGCGTCAGTACATGAATCTTGGCATCGCGCCATTCGACCATCTGGCCGTCCATCCAGATCTTGCCGTCGCGGTCGGACATGGAGGGGGGTAAAGTACTCATCGTGTTTCCTTGAAGTCGTATCCCTCTCGTGCGCCAGAGGGTCAGGTGGGGCTGCGTGCAGCCGAAAGAGCGATTTTACGAGCGCCGCGGTGCGCTCGACCTAGAGCTTAAACTTTGCGCTTTCATGACGCTGTGCCTTGATTCCTTCAGACGCTGGTGCTTGAGCGCGTTCGCGCTGTGCGCGCTGGGTGGCTGCGCCGACGCCGGCTACTTGTTGCAGGCGCTGCAAGGCCACCTGCAGGTGCTGCAGGCCGCCAAACCGCTGGAGCAGTGGCTGGATGACGAACGCACGCCTGCGGCGCTCCAGCAGCGCTTGCTTCTGGCGCAGCGCCTGCGCGCCTTTGCGGTGTCGGACCTGGGCCTGCCGGACAACGCCAGCTACCACCGCTACGCCGACCTGCAGCGCAGCGCCGTGGTCTGGAACGTGGTGGCCGCGCCCGCCTATTCGCTCACGCTCAAGACATGGTGCTTTCCGATCGCCGGCTGTATTGGTTACAAGGGCTATTTCGACGAAGATCAGGCGCGTGCCGAATCCCAGCGGCTGCAAGCGCAGGGATGGGAGGTCAGCGTCTACGGCGTGCCCGCCTACTCCACGCTGGGCTGGATGAACTGGGCTGGTGGCGACCCGCTGCTCAACACCTTCATTCGCTATCCTGAAGGCGAATTGGCGCGCATGATATTTCATGAATTGGCGCACCAACTGCTTTACGTGCAGGACGACACGGTCTTCAACGAGTCCTTTGCCACGGCTGTGGAACACCTGGGCGCGCAGCGCTGGTTGACGGCGAGGGGATCGCCCGAGGCGCAGCGGGAATACGCCGAACTCGACACAAGGCGCCAGCAATTCCGCGCGCTGGCGCGCACCACCCGCCAGGCGCTGGAAATCCTTTATGGGGGCACGGGCGTTGCAGCACAGGATGAAGCGCAAAGAACCGAACTCAAGCAGCGCGCTCTGCAGGATTTCCGCGAACACTACGCGCGGCTCAAGCCGAATTGGGGCGGCTACGCGGGCTACGACGCCTGGGTGGCGAAGGCCAACAATGCCTCCTTTGGCGCGCTCGCCGCATACGATGAACTGGTGCCCGGTTTTGAGGCGCTGTTCAGGGCCAATGGCCAGGACTGGCCCGGGTTTTATGATGCGGTGCGACGGCTTGCGCGACTGCCCAAGCAAGAACGCACGCAAACCCTGAAACAACTCACATCACCGGAGGCCGCACGTGGCTGATATCCAGATTCAACGCAAGCACGGCCTGGGCCTGCCCAAGGCCAGAAAGATCGCCTTTCGCTGGGCCGAACAGGTCGAAGAAGAGTTCGACATGGTGTGCACCTACGAGGAAGGCGCGACCGTGGATGAGGTCTGTTTCACACGCTCGGGTGTGAACGGCACGCTCAAGGTCACGCACGAGCATTTCGAACTCGACGCCAAGCTGGGCTTCCTGCTTGGCGCCTTCAAGGACCGCATCGAGGGAGAAATTGTGAAGAACCTGGACGACCTGCTGGCCGAGAAGCCGGCATCCAAGGCGAAGACGAAGAAAAAATGAGCGCGCAAGCCGCCGGGCCGCTGGCGGGCCTGAAAGTGATCGAGCTCGGCCAGCTCATCGCCGGCCCGTTCGCAGCCAAGACCCTGGCCGATTTTGGCGCCGAGGTCATCAAGATCGAGGCGCCCGGCAGCGGCGACCCACTGCGCAAATGGCGCCTGATCAAGGACGGCACCTCGGTCTGGTGGCAGGTGCAGTCGCGCAACAAGCGCTCGCTGGCGCTCGACCTCAGACAGCCGCAGGCGCAAGACATCGTGCGCCAACTCGCCACTGAAGCAGACGTGCTGATCGAGAACTTTCGCCCTGGCGCGATGGAGGGCTGGGGTCTGGGTCCCGACGCACTGGCGGCGCTGAACCCGGGCCTTGTCATGCTGCGCATCAGCGGCTATGGCCAGACCGGGCCGTACCGGGACCGCCCCGGCTTTGGCGTGGTGGCCGAGGCCATGGGCGGCCTGCGCCATCTCACGGGCGAGCCAGGCCGGGCGCCAGTGCGCGTGGGGGTGAGCATCGGCGACACGCTGGCGGCGCTGCACGGCGTGATCGGCATCCTGCTGGCGCTGCAGCACCGCCACGCCAGCGTCAGCAAAGAGGCGCCCAAGGGCCGGGGCCAGGTGATCGACGTGGCCCTGTACGAGGCGGTGTTCAACTGCATGGAAAGCCTGCTGCCCGAATACAGCGCCTTTGGTGCCGTGCGCGGACCGGCCGGCTCGGCCCTGCCCGGTATCGCACCCACCAACGCCTACCTCTGCGCCGATGGCGGCTATGCGCTGATCGCGGGTAACGGCGACAGCATCTTCAAGCGGCTGATGGTATGCATCGGACGGTCAGACCTGGCCGACGATCCCGCGCTGGCTGGCAACACCGGCCGCGTGGCGCGCGTGCAGGAGTTGGATGCGGCCATCGGTGATTGGACACGGACGCGGACCGTGCAGGCGGTGCTGCTCGCCTTGGAAGCGGCGTCCGTGCCGGCCGGGAAAATCTACACCGTGGCCGACATCGCTGCCGATCCGCACTACGCCGCTCGCGGCATGCTGCAACAGGTGACAATGAGCGATGGCACCATCATGCTGGTGCCCGGTTTCGTGCCGAAGCTCAGCCTCACACCGGCCAGCCACCGACGCCAGGCGCCCGCGCTCGGTCAGGACACCGATGCGGTGTTGCGCGAAGTGGGCCTGTCGGAGGAACAGATCACCCAGCTGCACGCCCGCGGTGTGGTGGGCTGATCCGGGAAGCTGCTGGGATTTCAGCCATGTGTGACAGCCTCGTTCGTCATTGTGAGCGTAGCGAAGCAATCCATGCCTGTTGTCCAGCCACCATGGATTGCCACGTCGCTACGCTCCTCGCAATGACGTGGCAGGGCGCAAGCCGCTAGGGTGAGTTTCGAAAGAAATGAAGCTCAGCTGAGCGACTCGACCAGGTCGATGTACTGCTGCATCGCATCGGTGCTGTCGGTGCCCTTGAGGCCGTTCCACGCGTCCCATTTGGCGCGCCCCACCATGTCGCCAAAGCCGGGCTTCTTCTCGCTGTTGTCGCCCGTGCTGCCCTGCTTGTACAGCGCGTAGAGCTTGAGCAGCGTGGCGTTGTCGGGGCGCTCGCTCAGGGTTTTGGATTGGGCTGCGGCAGCTTCGAATTTCGCTTTCAGGTCGGCCATGAAGTTCTCCTTGGTAGAAATTTTTGGGGACAGGTCTGTCCCCCACTGATTGAGGGTTTGTTCCCAGTATCTTAAGCCGTGGCTTGCCTGCAAAATACGGGCTCTTGATTGAAGGAAATTCCATGGTCACCCGCATCCAGGCACAGCAAGTCGTATCCCAAGCCGGCCGCGAGCTCGCATCCCGTGTGGGACCGGTCGCCAAGCGCGCCCGTAAAACTGCGCGCAAGAGCGTGCAACAGGCGGCAGCTGCCATGCCCCAGGCCGTAACGAATGCGGTCTCCGGCGCCCTGGGGCTGGGTGGCGAGCGCATGAGCAAGGTCGACACCGCCTGGTTGCGCATGGACTCCGACTCGAATCTGATGATGATCGTGGGCGTGTGGATCCTCAAGCCCGGCATCAAGATGGCTCCGCTGCGCGAGCGCTTGAGCGAGCGGCTGCTGAAGTACCGCCGCTTCACGCAGCGCACGGTGCAAGGTGCGGGCGGCGCCTCCTGGATCGATCACACCGAGTTCGAGATTGACCGCCACATCGTGCTCGAGCGGCTGCCCAGGACGCCCAAGGGCCAGGAACAGATCGCGCTGCAGGACCGCCTGGCCGAGCTCACGATGCAGCCCCTGGATGCCGCTCACCCGCTGTGGCAGTTCCATCTGGTGGAGGACTATCAGGGCGGCTCGGCCATGATCATGCGCATCCACCACTGCATTGCCGACGGCATTGCTCTGATCTCGGTCGTGATGTCGCTCATGGACGGCGGCGCGCCCCCGCCCGAGCGCACCCTGCCCAAGGCGAAGCGCTCCGGGATGGAAGGCGCCGAGGACTGGATCACCGACACCCTGATCAAACCGCTGACCGATGTCGCGGTGCGCGCCATGGACGTGGCCGGGGACAGGGCGGCCCAATCCCTGGGATTGATCGGCGACCCGCAAAAAGGCGTGAGCGGCTCCATGGACATGGCCAAGTTGGCGTACCAGGTGGTGAGCGACCTGGCCGCGCTGGCGCTCATGCCCGACGACTCCAAGACGCGACTCAAGGGACAACCGGGAAAACAAAAACGTGTGGCCTGGTGCCAGCCGATTCCGCTGGAAGAAGTCAAGGCGGTGGGCAAGGCGTTGCACTGCTCCATCAACGACGTGCTGCTGAGTTGCGTGGCGGGGGCCATCGGTGAATACCTCAAGTCCAAGGGCGACGACGTCGCGAATCAGGAGATTCGCGCCATGGTGCCGGTGAACCTGCGGCCCATGGATCAGGCCTACAAGCTGGGCAACCGTTTCGGCCTGGCGCCGCTGGTGCTGCCCATCGGCATAGCCAACCCGGTGGAGCGTGTGTACGAAGTGCGCCGGCGCATGGGCGAACTCAAAGGCTCGATGCAGCCGCTCTTGACCTTTGGCTTGCTGGCCGTGGCGGGGCTGCTGATCAAACCGGCGCAGGACGCCATGCTCAATCTGTTCTCAAAGAAAACCACGGCCGTGATGACGAATGTGCCGGGGCCGGCGAAGAAGATGACACTGTGCGGCTCCACGCTGGAGCAAAGCCTGTTCTGGGTGCCGCAGTCGGGCTCGGTCGGCCTGGGCGTGTCTATCCTGAGCTACGGCGGCGGCGTGCAGTTTGGCGTCATCACCGACAGCACACTGTGCCCCGAACCGCAAGCCATCATCGACGCCTTCGAGCCCGAGTTTGCCAAGCTCGCGATGGTGACTTTGATGCTCCCTTGGGGAGAGTGAATCACGCCACTCGCGGTTTGACCTTGGACGCCGCCAGCTTGGCGTTGACGCGCGCCACCTCCAGGTCGGCATCGAACGCCAGCGCCACGCCCATGCGGCGTTTCACGAAGCTCTCGGGCTTGCCGAACAGGCGGATGTCGGTGTTGGGCACGCGCAGTGCTTCGGCCACGCCGTCGAACACGATGCCCTTGGCCTCCACGCCGCCGTAGATCACGGCGCTGGCGCCGGGGCTTTTGAGTGCGGTGTTCACCGGCAGGCCCAGGATGGCGCGGGCGTGCAGCTCGAACTCGTTCTGCCATTGCGTCGTCATGGTCACCATGCCGGTGTCGTGCGGGCGCGGGCTCACTTCGCTGAACCAGACCTGATCGCCCTTGACGAACAGTTCCACGCCGAACAGACCCAGGCCCACGCTGGCGCCCTGGGTGGAGTCGCCGTCCAGACCCTGGCCCAGGTTGTCGGTCACGGTCTTGGCGATGCGCTGTGCGCGCTCCAGCGCCGCCGGATGCATGGGCTGCGGCTGCCAGCTCTCGACGTAGTCGCCGTTGACCTGCACGTGGCCGATAGGCGCGCAAAAATGCGTTTCCACCGAGCCGTCGGCGCCGATAGCGCGCACCGTGAGCAGGGTGATTTCGTAGTCGAAGTCGATGAAGCCTTCGACGATGACCCGGCCGTGGCTCACGCGCCCGCCGGCCATGGCGTAGTCCCAGGCCTTTATCACGTCGGCGGGCCCGTCGATCCTGCTTTGGCCCTTGCCCGAACTGCTCATCACCGGTTTCACGATGCAGGGGTAGCCGATGCCTGCGTCGATCGCCGCCTGCAATTCGGCCAGCGAGTCGCAAAATTGGTAGGGACTGGTGGGCAGGCTCAATGTTTCAGCCGCGAGACGGCGTATGCCTTCGCGGTCCATGGTCAGGCGCGCGGCCCGCGCCGTGGGGATGACGCGCACCGTGCCCGCCGCCTCCAGCTGCTGCAGCATGGGCGTGGCGATGGCCTCGATCTCGGGCACCACCAGGTGCGGCCTTTCGGCCTCGATCAGTGCCTTGAGCTGGGCCGGGTCGCTCATGGTGATGGTGCGTGCATGGTGCGCCACCTGCTGCCCCGGTGCGTTCTGGTAGCGGTCCACGGCGATGGTTTCCACGCCCAGACGTTGCAAGGCGATCAGCACTTCCTTGCCGAGTTCGCCGCTGCCCAGCAGCATGACTTTGGTGGCCTGGGGCGAGAGCGGAGTGCCGAGTGTTTTCATGATCGTGAGGTTTGAAGTGAAGAGGAAGAAAGCGTGCCCATGGCCTCGCCCAGGCGCACCGCTTGTGCCGGTGCCCAAGCGGGATTGAACTGCAGCGCGCCTTGGGGGAACAGCATCACCACGGTCGAGCCCAGCAGGAAGCGGCCCATTTCCTGCCCCTGGTCGAGCGTGATTGGTTGTCCGTCGTAGCGCCATTCGCGCACCACGCCTGGACGCGTCGCATTCACCACGCCGTGCCAGACCGTGGCCATGCTGCCCACGATGGTCGCGCCCACCAACGCCAGCACGAAGGGGCCGTGCTTGGATTCAAAGACGCAGACCACGCGCTCGTTGCGCGCGAACAGACCTGGGACGCCGCGCGCTGTGGTCGGGTTCACCGAGAACAGCTCTCCCGGCACGTGGATCATGCGCGTCAGGCGTGCCGGCAGCGGCATGTGGATGCGGTGGTAATCGCGCGGGCTCAGGTAGATCGTGGCAAAGCTTCCGCCCTGGAACTGCGCAGCGAGTTGGGTATCGCCCCCGACCAGCGCCGTGGTGGAGTAATGGTGTCCCTTGGCCTGGAAGATCTGGTCGTGCTCGATCGCGCCGAACTGGCTGATGGCGCCGTCCACCGGGCAGACGAAATCGGCTTGCGCCAAAGGCCTTGCGCCCTCGCGCAGCGCGCGCGTGAAGAAGTCGTTGAAGCTGGCATAGCTGGCGATGTCGGGGTTGGCCGCTTCGCTCATGTTGACGCCGTAGCGGGCGACGAATTTGCGGATCGCGGCGGTGGTGAAACGCCCGGCCTGGGCGTTGGCAAATTTGCCCGCCACAATGGTGAGGGCCCTCTTGGGCAACAGATACTGCGGCAGCACTGCGAGGCGATCGGACATGGACGCTACCGGATAAAGGAGGAACCGGCGATTATAAATTTTTGGCCTGCGTCCTTGGGGCGGTGTTCTGATCGGCTCCCTCGCCCGCGTCGCGGGCAAGGGTTGGGGTGAGGGGAAATCTACGCCGCGGCGTTGATGCGCTTCACGCCAGCGACAAAGCGCGACAGGGTTTGCGAGAGCACGCCGCGCGGGATCGTGATGTCGATGAGCTGGAAGCGACCGCGCGTGGCATAGGCCTTGGCCAGTGCAGTCTGCAGTTCGGCGCGGGTGTTGACGCGCACGCCGTCGCCGTTCATGCCGGGCGCCATCTCGGCAAAGCCCCATCGGTCCAGGTTGTTGAACGAGGACTCGCTCTGGAAGGTGCGCAGCATCTCCCAGCTGGCATTGTTGAACACCAGCACGATCGGGTCCCAGCCGTAGCGCAGGCAATTGCCCAGCTCCCAGCCCGTCATCTGGAAGGCGCCGTCGCCCACCAGGATCAAGGGGCGCTCGCCCGTGGCCGCCTGCACACCCAGACCCGCGGGCACGCCAAAGCCCATGGTGGCGTAGTAGCCGGGCGCCACCAGCGCGGTCTGGCTCATGTCCATGGCGGTGAAGAAGCAGTCGCCCATGTCGCTGGCGATGGGCATGGTGCCGTGCAGCGCCATCAGGTCGTTCACGGCGGTGGCAATGTCGGTGGGCGTGATGCTGTCGCTGTCCGCCACGAGGCCGTGGGGGAACTGTTGCGGCGGCACGGTGAAGGTCTGGCTGCTGTCCGGCACGCGTTCCAGCAGCCGGTCTACCAGCGCGGCCAGGGGGAGCTGCGCGTAGCAGTGGTAGCCCATGGTCACCTGGCCATTGAGCGCCTGTATCGTCTTGCGCAGGTCGATCTTTTGCGCCGATACGCCAAAGTTGGTGTCGCACAAGATCACGCCCAGCAGGAACAAGCCGTCCGAGTTTTCGACCCGCGCCGTGATCTCCGGCAGGCCGGCCACGCCCATGTAGGTGCCCAGCAGGGTATCGGTTTGGGTGAGCAGGCCACGCCCCATCAGGCTCGTGACCACGGGCAGGCTCAGGCGGCGCGAGAGTTCGGCCACCCGGTCTTCGAGACCGAAGCGGCGCACCTCCACGCCCGCCATCAGCACCGGGGCCTTGGCCTGTTGCAGGCGCTCCAGGATTTCGCTCACACAGGCATCGAGCGCGTCCTGATCCACTGCTGACGCGGCCTCGGCCACGACCGGCGCGCAGGGCACGGCCACCATGTCGCGCGGAATCTCGATGTACACGGGCTGCGACAGGCGCAGGCAACTCGCCAGCACGCGTGCAATCTCGCCCGGTGCCGTCTTCGCATCCACCAGTCGCGTCTGGTCGCAGGTGATCTCCTTGTAGATCTGGAACTGCGAATCCAGCGTCTTGGCCTGATGGTGCAGCAGCAGCCCCGAGTGCGACTCGCCCTGCCCCGGGCCACCCGAAAGCACCACCAGGGGTGATTTCTCGGCAAAGGCTGCGGCCACCGAGTTCACCATGTTGAGCGCGCCCGCACCATAGGTCACGGCGGCCACGCCCAGCCCGCCGCCGATGCGCCCGGCAGCGTCCGCAGCAAAGCCCACGCCGGGTTCGTGCGACAGCGTATAGAGGGGCATGATCTGCGACTCTTCAATGATGCGGAAGTAGGGCAGCGCAAAGTCGCCGGGAATGCCAAAGATCTGGCGCGCGCCATGCGATTTGAGGGCGTGGAGGAGGGATTCGGTAAGGTTCATGGGGGGAGTTTATGCGTGCTTTCGGGTCTTGCGCCGGACGGCGCGCTTTGGCGGGATGTCGTCCCGGCTTTGGCAACTTTCTTTTGGCGACGCAAAAGAAAGTTACTGCGTGGTCGGGCGCACATCCCGACACAAGAGCGCGCAAATCGGCGCAAGACCCGACAACTCAATCGTTTGCAGCCTTGATCATGTCCGCCGCCTTCTCCGCAATCATGATCACCGAGGCGTTCAGGGTAGATCACTCAGATCTTGGAATCCCCATGCACTACACAAAGCTGCATCATGTATTCCATGAAAGACACAAATGCCACTATTCCCTTGGAAATCCGGGACCAACTGCGCGAGCTGGGGCTGCGCTTGCGTGCGGCCCGGACGCGCAGAAAACTGCGACAGGCGGACTTGGCCCCTGTCCCGTACGGCGATTGTGGCTGTCGGGCGCGGCGAGTCCACGACGGGCCTGGGAACCTACCTGCGCGTACTGAGGGCCATGGGCTTGAACCGCGAGTCTGACCTGGTGCTGATCCGGGCTTGGACCGCGACGGTCTGGCGCTGGAGTTGTCGGCGCAGACCAAGCGTGTGGGTGTGGCCAGAAGGGCTTCAAATGACTTCTGAGGCTTCAAAAATCTACCTGCCAGGCGATGCCGATCCGACGGTTTGCGGTGTTTTTCAGCATGCCGCAAGCGACGCAAACCAGGGGGTCGGGAGCTTCTCCTACGGCAAGAGCTACCTGGGCAACTCGGACGCTGTGGCGATTGACCCCAAGGCGCTGCCACTGAACCCACGCGAGTACCGCACCACGGGCCTGCGCGGCGTCTTTGGTGCGCTCAATGACGCCATGCCGGATGACTGGGGCCGCTACGTGATCGACCGCACGCAGGGCGAACAGGATTTCCCGATCGGCTACATGCTGCGCACCGTGGACGACGCCATCGGTAATCTGGCGTTTTCGGCGTCGCCCAGCGTGCCGCCGCCACACTGCACGCCTATCGGCATCGAGTTGCTGGCCGACGCACGCGAAATCATCCTTGGCCTGGAAAAGGGCCGCGCCTGCATGGCACCCGGCTGCACGTCCACGCCATGACCCTGGGCGGCGCAGAGTCAGTCGCGAGCCGACAGAACTTGCTGGCCGACTGCGCGTCATTCGGTCTTAGCGAGAGCCAGGCTGGCAGCAGCATCGACGAGACGGTGGTACGGGTGCAGGCCAACTGGCGGCAGTGCCTGGCGGACCAAGGTTTGGGTGTGGCAGCGGTTGACCGATTGCGATCATGCTTTTCGGGAATTGAAGGTTCGCAATAAGGAACAACGGCGAATCCGCTGGCTCAGGCGCATTTCTGGTTGGAAATACGTGGCCCCGTCAGGCACTTACCTCATTGGTTAGGGCTCGGACTTTCAATGCCTTTCCCCTGGGTGCGACAATGTGACGTATTCGAGCCGCTCGCAGCCAGGTCGCGATCATGACCGCTGACCCGCCGCCTCTGTCTTTACGACCCTCCAATTGGGGACTTGTCATGATTTCCGATGCCGAAAACAAGATCTACGCCAGGCTGACCGAACTGGAAAGCGAGGTCGTGACGCTGCGTGACGGCTACCTGGTCGTGAACAGGCGCTATTCGCAGGCGCTGCTGTCCATGAAGACATTGACAAACTCGACGCTGGAGGCCGCGCTGCGCGCGGCGGCGGCGGCCGAGAAATCGTCCCTGGCCTGCAAAAATGCCGCCCAGGCGGCCCAGGCCGCAGCGGCGGTGCCGGTGATCGAAGCCGCAGAGGCCGCGGCCGAAGCCGCCGGACTGGCGGCCTTGGCAGCAGTTGAAGCAGCGGCCGCGTTTCAGGCCGAAGAGACGGCGGTGCAGGCATCGAGCGAAGCGGCGTCAGCCACCGCCCGCGCCACCGCCGCCGCGGCGGCAGCCACCAAATTGGCCTTGGAGGCCGCAGCCTTCGCCAGGGCGCTGAGAACCTAGCGCCGTGCCATGACCCCTATCCCTGGCCCAGAACCTGCCATGGACGCCCCCATCGACCCAGCGCACGGGGGGCGCGACATGGATCTCACGCGTGCGGCCGAAAAACTCGGCGCACTGGAAGATGAGATCCACCACCTGTACGAGCACGTGCCCTTTGGCAGCCACGCGCTGGATGCACAAGGCGTGTATCTGGACATCAATTCGCTGGAGCTGTCCTGGCTCGGATACAGCCGCCAAGAGATTGTCGGAAAGAGAAAGCTCACCGACTTCCTGACGCCGGCGAGTCGCCTGATGCTGCTCAGACACCTGCCCGCGCCGGGTCTGAACAACGTGATTGCCGACCTGGAACTGGAGTTGCTGCGCCGCGACGGAACGAGCATGCCGATCGCGCTCAACTCGGTGGGGTTTGCCGATGCGGCAGGCAAGCTGCTCAAGCGCCGAGCAGTCGTTTTTGACCTGCGCGAAAAGCGGCAAAACAAGATCCACCAACTGGTTGCTGCCCAGGCGTTCGAGGGCTTGAGTGGCACCTATATCACCGACAGCCAGCAAGTCATTCAGCAGGTCAATCACGCCTTCATCGAACTGACCGGCTACAGCGCGCAGGAGGCCGTGGGCCAGACACCGCGCCTGCTCAGTTCGGGCCAGCATGACACGGCGTTCTACCAGGCCATGTGGTCCGCGCTGAATAAATACGGCCGCTGGCAGGGCGAGATCTGCAACAGGCGCAAGGACGGGAGCGCCATCACGCTGTGGCTGAGCGTCTCGGCCGTTCTTGACGCGGCGGGCGCCGTCACCAATTACATAGGCAGCTTTTTCGACATCACGGCCACCAAGGCGGCCGAGGCCGAATTGCTTCAGTTGGCGTACTTTGACCCGCTCACCCGCCTCCCCAACCGCCGCCTGCTGCTGGACCGCTTGACCCAGGCGCAGGCTGTTGCCAAGCGCAGCGGACTCTGCGGCGCCGTTCTGTTCGTGGATCTGGATCATTTCAAGGCGATCAACGACACCCGAGGCCATGAGGCCGGAGACCGCGTGCTGGTCGAGACGGCGCGGCGCTTGCGCGCGGCCGTGCGGGCCGGCGACAGCGTGGCGCGTTTGGGGGGAGATGAGTTTGTCGTGCTGCTGGAGGGCCTGGACGAGAAAGCCCTGGAGTCCGCGGCCCAAGCTGAAATCGTCGCCAAGAAAATTCTTGAGTCACTGGCTCAGTCCTATCAGCTCGACGATATCGAGTTTCATTGCAGCGCCAGCATCGGCATTGAGCTGTTTGCGGATGCCACCTCAGCCGTGGATCTGATCCAGCATGCCGATCTGGCCATGTACCAGTCCAAAGCGGGAGGGCGCAACCGGGTGCGGTTTTTCGACTCGAGCATGCAGACCCAGGTGCTGGGGCGTGCCGCGCTGGACCACGATTTGCGCCACGCGCTGGAGCTGCAGCAGTTTCAGCTCTTCTTCCAGCCCCAGGTCAACCTGCAGGGTCAGATCGTGGCGGCCGAGGCGCTGCTGCGCTGGCATCATCCCAAGCGCGGACTGGTGGCGCCAGGGGAGTTCATTGCCCTGGCCGAGGAAACCGAGCTGATCGTGCCGATCGGGCTTTGGGTGCTGGAAACGGCCTGCGCCCAGCTCAAGGACTGGGAGGGCCAAGCGCGCACCCGCCATATGCGTCTGGCGGTGAACGTCAGTGCATGCCAGTACCGGCAAGACGGCTTTGCGGTGAGCGTGCAGAAGGTGCTCAGCGCGAGCGGCATCGACCCGGCCAAGCTGGTGCTGGAGGTCACCGAGAGCATGATGCTGGACGTGCCCGACGCCATCGCCAAAATGAATGCGCTCAAGGCATTGGGTGTGAGTTTTTCCATGGACGACTTTGGCACCGGCTACTCTTCGCTGGTCAGCCTCATACAGCTGCCGTTGAGCGAGCTCAAGATCGACCAGTCTTTTGTGGGTCAGCTCGGAGCGGACGCCTCGGTTGGCGTGATCGTGCGCGCCACCATCGCCATGGGCCACGCGCTGGGCCTGGAAGTCGTGGCCGAAGGTGTGGAGACACAGGCGCAGCGCGAGCTGCTGGTGAAGAAGGGCTGCCAGCGCTTTCAGGGCTATCTTTTCAGCCGGCCCGTGCCGATTGAGGCGTTTGAAGCGCTGTTGCCGCAGGCGCAGTAGCTGCGGCGCGCCCAGCACGCCCTCCGCGCAAGAGCGGCAACCTAGCTGTTGGCTGCCTTGATCATGTCCGCCGCCTTCTCGGCGATCATGATCACCGGGGCATTGGTATTGCCAGCCACGACGCTGGGCATGATGGAAGCATCCACCACGCGCAGGCCTTCGATGCCGTGCACGCGCAACTGCGCATCCACCACGTCCATCGGGCCGCTGCCCATGCGGCAAGTTCCCACCGGGTGGTACACGGTGTCTGCGTGGTCGCGGATGAACTGCTCGATCTGCGCGTCGGTCTGCACCTTGGCAAAGGCCTTGGATTCGCGCCCGCCAAAGCTGGCCAGCGCCGGTTGCGACAGGATCTGGCGCGCGGCCTTGAAGCCACGGATCAGGCACTCCATGTCGTCTCTGTTGCCCAGGAAGTTGGGGTCGATCAGCGGTGCCGCCACCGGGTCCTTGCTCGCCAGCTTGACGCTGCCGCGGCTTGACGGTCGCAGGATGCAGACGTGACAGGAATAGCCGTGGCCGAACACGGGCTTGCGCCCATGGTCGATCAGTTTGCCAATGACGAAGTGGAACTGCAGATCCGGCGCTTTCTGGTCGGGCGCACTTTTCACGAAGCCGCCGGCCTCGGCAAAATTGGTGGTGAGCATGCCGCTGCGGCGGCTGCGCCACTCGAAAATCCCCTTGATTGCACGCCAGGCGCCGGCCAGCGACACGCCGAACAAATCGGTTGCCTGCGGCACGTTCACGACCAGCACCACGTCCACGTGGTCGTGCAGGTTCTGTCCCACGCCGGGCAGATCGTGCAGCGTGGCGATGCCGGTTTGCACCAGATGCGCATGCGGCCCTATCCCTGAGAGCATGAGCAACTGCGGCGACTGAAAGGCGCCCGCGCTCAGCAGCACTTCGCGGCGGCACTTGATCTGCTTGTGCTGGCCGTCTTGAAGATACTCCACGCCCGCGGCGCGCTTCTTGTCCAGCAGGATGCGCGTGGTGTGGGCGCCGGTGATGACGTGCAGATTGGGACGGGCCAGAATCGGCGTCAGGTAGGCCTTGGCGGCGCTGTAGCGCTCGCCGTTCTTGTGCGTGACCTGGTATATGCCAACGCCTTCTTGCTGCGGCCCGTTGAAGTCGCGGTTTTCGACGTAGCCCGCCTGCACCCCGGCCTTGACAAAGATCGGACCGAAGCGATTCGGGCTGCGCGGGTCCATCACGTTGAGCGGGCCGCCGCTACCGTGCAGGGCGTCTGCACCCCGTTCGTTGTGTTCGCTCTTCTTGAAATACGGCAGAACCTCATCAAAGCTCCAGCCGGCGTTGCCCTCGGCGGCCCACGCATCGTAGTCGCTGGCGTGACCTCGGATGTAGACCATGGCGTTGATGGAACTGGATCCGCCCAGCACCATGCCGCGCGGCTGATAACCGCTGCGCCCGTTCAGCCCCGGTTGCGGCACGGTCTCAAACGCCCAGTTCGCCTGCCCTGTCTGCGCCAGCACGGCCAGACCCGCGGGGCAGTGGATCAAGACGCTTTTATCGGCGGGACCCGCCTCCAGCAGCACCACCTTGACCGAAGGGTCCTCACTCAGCCTTGCCGCGAGTACGCAGCCCGCCGAGCCGCCGCCGATGATGATGTAGTCCTGCATGGTGTGTCTCCGACGCGCTTGATCTCAAATGATGAACCGTGGCGGACCATACTTCAATCTCGGCGTCAAACCAATAGCCTTGGCGACAGCGGCGCCACTTTAAGGAGGGTCCCCTATGCGCTCGGTGCGGCGACAATGGCCGCATGTCCGCGCCCTCACCTTCCACCGCTCACCCCTACGAACAACTCAGCCCGGACGTGGTGCTGGACGCGCTGGCCAGCGTCGGCCTGTACGGCGACGGCCGGTTGCTGGCGCTGAGTTCGTACGAGAACCGCGTCTATCAGATTCCGCTGGAGGAGCCGGTCAGCGGCCACGATGTGGTGGTCGCCAAGTTCTACCGACCGGGGCGCTGGAGCGATGCCCAGATTTTGGAGGAGCATGCTTTTGCGCAGGAGTTGATGGCGGTTGAGATCCCGGTGATCGGACCGCTCGCGCTGCGGGGCGCGACGTTGCACCATTTTGACGACTTCGCGTTTTCGGTGAGCCCACGGCGCGGCGGGCGTCCGCCCGAACTTGAAGACTTTGAGGTGCTGGAGTGGATTGGGCGCTTCCTTGCGCGCATCCACAGCGTGGGTGCGGCGCGACCCTTTATCACCCGGCCCGCGCTGGATTTGCAAAGCTTTGGCACCGAATCCCATGACTGGCTGCTGCGCCACGACAAGGTTCCGCTGGACGTGCAGTCGACCTGGGAGCGCGCTTGCCGCGATGCGCTGGAGCTGATCGCAAAAGGCCCCTTGTGCCAGAGCGTTGCAGAACGCCCCATGCTTTGCATCCGGTTGCACGGCGACTGTCACCCCGGCAATATTCTCTGGACCCCGGTGGACGCGCCCAACAGCGCCGGGCCGGGCCCGCACTTCGTGGACCTGGACGATGCCCGCACCGGGCCCGCGGTGCAGGACCTGTGGATGCTGCTCAGCGGCGAGCGGCCGCAGCGCACACAACAATTGTCGGCGCTGATCGAAGGCTACGAGCAGTTTCGCACTTTCGACCGGCGCGAACTGGCGCTGATCGAGCCGCTGCGCACGCTGCGCCTGATCCACTACAGCGCCTGGCTGGCGCGGCGTTTTGACGACCCCATCTTCCCGATCAACTTCCCGTGGTTTGGCAGTTCGGACTACTGGAAAGGGCAGGTGCAGATGCTGCAGGATCAATGCGAGGCCATGCAGGAGGAGCCGCTGTACGCCTGACTTTTCCGCTGAGTCACGGGGCTTGCGTTGGCTACGGCGTCATTTGTGGCGCTGGAAAGCGCGTCGGCTTTTGGCAGCGCGTTCAAACTGGCCTGCGATATTGCCGCAGACCAAGTCGCACAGTGCGTACACCGACTCATCCGCGATGCTGTAGTAGACGCTGGTGCCGCGGCTTTCGCGCGCCAGAAATCCGTGCTTGGTCAACATCGCCAGATGGCGCGAAACGTTCGCCGCCGTGAAGCCGCACAGCTGCGCCAGTTCTCCCACATTGCGCTCCTTGCCGCGCAGCAAATTCAGGATGCGCAAACGCGTGGGTTCCGACAGGACCTGGAAATAGCCGGCAACTTCTTGCAGCGCCTCTGGCGGCATGTTTTTCATGGAAGGCAATCCTTTGCGCGCGTCGCGGTCGTGGTATTTTCATGGGCGACATTTTTTCGCCCATGATGGCATCTCGGCATTCGCAGGCCAAGTGTACGGCTTGCATCGTTAGCTATTTGGTTGGGTTCTTTCAAAATTCATGACGGCACTCGACGCAGCGGCTTAGTCCAAAGGGCCAACTACACTCCTGCAGTCGGCCTCTTCCCTGGACCCTGAGCGTCTGCCCACATGAACACCACCGTCAAATCCTGGGATCTTCTGCGTGGACAGTACCAGTTGCTGCCCGGTGCGCAGCCCGCCATTGCGGGCCAGCGCCCGGTACTGGGCGCCGGACGCCTGGGCCATTTGCTGTGCGGCCAACGTGGCGCCCAGGTCAGCCGCACCCTGACCAGCGTGTTCACCCTGTGTGCTCATGCCCATCGCCGCGCCGCCGAGATGGCGCTGGATTGCGCGCAGCAGGGGCTGCCACCCACTCCTCAACCGGCGCCGCTGCACCTGCTGGAGACGGCCCGCGACCACCTGCGCAGCATCGCTCTGGACTGGCCGCAGCGGCTGCCCGAATGCGTCCCCGCAATCCATACTTTGGAATGGCTACGCGGCTGTCCTTTGTCACTGGTGGCGAAACCGGCCGGTGTCGATGCCGCGAGCGCGCCGGACGTGCTCGAACGACTGCGCGCCTGGCTGGAAGAGCGCGTGCTGCACGAACCCGTTTCGGACTGGCTGACAGCGCATCGTGACCCCGATGCGCTGGCTCGCTGGTGCAGCGTTCAGGCGCCCGGTCTTTTGCCGGCACGCTGCCTGGCGCACGGGCATGCCTTGGCGCAGGGCCTGACGCCGCCCATGCGCAGCCTGGACCTGCTGGACGCGGACCCGGCCCGGCAGAGTGCTCATCTGAGCGAACTGGCGCAGCAACTGGCGCACGAGACCGAGTTCGCGCAGCGACCCACATGGCGTGGCGCCTGCGCCGAGACCGGCCCCTGGACGCGGCTGCGACATCGGGGCAGGCAGATGGAGCACAGCGCCTGGACCCGATTCAGCGCACGCTGGCTGGAACTGGTGGAGATCGCCGCTGCACCCAACGCGGCTGAACGGCAGGGCGCGCCGCTGCTGTCCTGTGGCGCGTTGCCGCTGGCGCAGGGACAGGCTCTGGCCTGGTGTGAGATGGCACGTGGCCTGCTGCTGCATTGGGTGCAGCTGGACGCGCAGGGGGCCGTGCTGGACTACCGTGTGCTGGCACCGACGGAGTGGAACTTCCATCCCGACGGGGCGCTGGCCCGGGCCGTTTCGGCCTTGTCACCTGGCGCGACCGCGGCGGCACAAACCTTGGCTGCGGCCTTCGATCCCTGCGTTGCCTGCACGGTGCAGCCCCATGCCGCGGGCGCGAGCGACGGCACCTGAAGTCATTTGCTCGAAGGTCCCTCGCAGTGTGGATTTTCGACTTCGATCCCAGTTACCATGGCGCGTGGCCGCCTCGGCCGCGGCGTTGCCGAAGGGAGATGCGATGACGTTGAGTGTGTTGTGGCTGCAGGCCGGTGGTTGCGGGGGCTGCAGCATGTCGCTGCTGAACGCCGATACCCCCGACTTCTGCGGCCTGCTGCGCAACAATGGCGTCGACTTGCTGTGGCATCCCGCGCTCTCCCTGGATGAAGGTCCGGGTTTGTCCGGGCTGCTGCAGGACTGCCTGTCGGGGCGGGTGCGCCTGGACGCGTTGTGCATCGAAGGCGCGCTGCTGCGCGGCCCCCAGGGCAGCGGACGCTTTCACATTCTGGCTGGCACAGGGGTTTCCATGATCGAATGGGTGCGCCGCCTGTGCGCCGTGGCCACGCATGTGCTGGCCGTTGGCAGTTGTGCGGCCTGGGGCGGCGTCGCCGCCACCGCAAGCAATGCCACCGAGGCCTGCGGCCTGCAGTACGAGGACGAGCGCCTGGGCGGCCTGCTGGGGGCGGAGTTTCGCGCCCAGGGCGGCCTGCCGGTGATCAACATCGCCGGCTGCCCCACGCACCCGGGCTGGGTCACCGATACGCTCATGGCGCTGGCCGCCGGCGCCTTCACCCAGGACGATCTGGACCCGCTGGGCCGCCCCCGTTTCTATTCGGATCGCCTGGTGCACCATGGCTGCACCCGCAACGAGTATTACGAATACAAGGCCAGCGCATCCAAGCCCTCGGACCTGGGTTGCACCATGGAAAACATGGGCTGCAAGGGCACGCAGGCGCACGCCGACTGCAACACGCGCCTGTGGAACGGCGAAGGCTCGTGCACGCGCGCGGGCTTCGCCTGCATCAGCTGCACCGAGCCCGGATTCCAGAACCCGGGACATGCGTTTCACATCACGCCCAAGCTCGCCGGCATCCCCGTCGGTCTGCCCACCGACATGCCCAAGGCCTGGTTTGTGGCGCTGGCTTCTCTCTCCAAAAGTGCGACCCCCAAACGTGTGAAGAAGAACGCCGCCAGCGACCACGTGGTGGTGCCGCCCGTGCCGCGCAAGACCGGACTGAGATAGCCATGACACGACTGATCCTGGGGCCGTTCAACCGCGTCGAAGGCGACCTCGAAGTCCAGTTGGAGGTGGCCGGTGGCCGGGTGCTGGAGGCGCGTGTGAACGCCCCCATGTACCGCGGCTTCGAAGGCATGCTGAACGGGCGCGACCCCATGGACGCGCTCACCATCGCACCGCGCATCTGCGGCATCTGTTCGGTCTCGCAGTCGGTCGCGGCAGCGCGCGCCCTGGCCGACGCCTCGGGTGTGGTGCTGCCGCCCAACGGACAGCACGCCATCAACCTGATGCTAGCCTGCGAAAACCTGGCCGACCATCTGACGCATTTCTATGTGTTCTTCATGCCGGACTTCACGCGCAGCGTCTACTCCGCGCGCTCCTGGCACGCGCAGGTGCAGCGCCGTTTTGCGCCCGTGGTGGGCGGGGCCAGCACCAGCGGCGAGCACAACCGTGCGGCGCTGGCGGCGCGCGCGCGCTGGCTGGAATTGATGGGCACTCTGGGCGGCAAGTGGCCGCATTCCGGCGCCGTGCTGCCCGGAGGCACGTCCCGCGCGCTCGAAGCCGCAGAGAAGATCCGCTTGCTGGCGCGCTTGCGCGAAATGCGCTCCTTTCTGGAGCGCACGCTGTACGGCAGCGCGCTGGAAGAGGTGGCAGCGCTTGACAGTCTGATCGCACTGGAGGCCTGGAAGACGCGTTCCCAGGGCAGCGATCTGGCCCTGTTCCTGGACATCGCCGCCGATGCCGACCTGATGCGCCTCGGTGCAGGACCGGGGCGCTACCTCAGCTACGGCGCCTACGCCCAGAGCGACGGCTCGCATGCGCTGGCGCCAGGTGTGTGGGACGCGCAGCTGCAGCAAAGCCGGGCGCTGGACACGGGTCAGATCACGGAAGACATGCGCCACGCCTGGCTGTCCGAAGGCGCTGGGGGCACGGCGCTGCACCCGCTGTCGGGCATCACCCAACCCGAGCCCGACAAGGCCGGTGCCTACACCTGGAACAAGGCGCCACGGCTGGCGGGCAAGGTGATCGAGACCGGTGCCATCGCACGCCAGCTGGTCTCGGGCCAGCCCATGATCCGCGCCGCTTGCGCCGAGCATGGCGGCAGCGTCTACACCCGGGTGCTGGCGCGTCTGGTGGAACTGGCCCGCATCCTGCCGCTGATGGAGCAGTGGCTTCTCGCCTTGCAGCCGGGCGAGCCGTTTCACCAGGTTCAGTCCTTGCCGGAACAGGCCCAGGGCATCGGTCTGACCGAGGCCGCGCGCGGCGCGCTGGGCCACTGGCTGCGCATCGAGCACGGCCGCATTGCCCACTACCAGATCGTCGCGCCCACGAGCTGGAATTTCTCGCCGCGCGACGCTGCCGGCACGCCGGGCGCGCTCGAAGCCGCACTCGTGGGCGCGCCGCTGGACGCGACGACCGAAGGGCCGGGCGCGAGCGTGGCGGTGCAGCACATCGTGCGCTCCTTTGATCCGTGCATGGTCTGCACGGTGCATTGAACACGGCTTGCAGACCATGCCGGTGCCACCACCCTCGCCGTTGCAGCACCTGAGCGTCGACGCCCTCGACGGCGTGGACGAAGCGACCTGGCTGGACGTGATCCAGAAAATGGACGAGGTCTACTCCAAGCTCGTTACCGATGAGATCGAGCTGGAGGAAAAGAACGCGCAGCTGGAGCAGTCGCAGCAGTTCATCTTCAGCCTGCTCTCGGCCATGAGCGACGTGCTGATCGCCTGCAGTCAGGACGGTCTGATCGAGGAGACGAATGCGGCGCTGTGCGAGCTCGTGGGTCGCAGCGAGGAGTCACTCAAGGGCACGCCGGTGCTGGCCCTGCTGGCGGACGACGCGAGCGTGAAACGCTGGCATCTGGCAATGTATCACTCCTCCTCGCGCGAGGGCACGGTGGTGGAAATCAACCTGCGTGGCGCCGACGGGTTGGTGGTCGCGGTCGATCTGAACTGCACGCCCCGGCGCAACAGCGCCGGGCGCCAGGTGGGCCGCGTGTTGGTGGGGCGACCGCTGGGCGAACTCAAGCGCGCCTACCAGCAGTTGCGCGAGGCGCACGAGGCGCTAAAGCAGGCGCAGCAGCAGCTGTTGCATTCGGAAAAGATGGCGTCACTGGGCCGCTTGGTGGCGGGCGTGGCGCACGAACTCAACAACCCCATCAGTTTCGTGCTGGGCAACGTGCACGTGCTGCAACGCTATGGCGCACGCCTGAGCCGCTACCTGGAAGCGGTGCATCAGCTGGAACTGCCGCCCGAGCTCAAGGCGCTGCGTAGTGAATTTCGTATTGACCATGTCGTGAAAGATCTGCCGTCGCTGATGGACGGCACGATCGAAGGCGCGCAGCGCACGGCCGACATCGTGAGCGGCCTCAAGCGCTTCTCGGCGGTGGTGCGCGAGGAGGTCGCGTCGGTCGAACTCAACGCGGTGGTGGAGCGCGCCTGCCACTGGGTGAAGAAGGGCACGGCGCCCGGTTTTGAAATTCACTGGTCACGCAGCGCGGATTGCTTCGTCAGCGGCAACGCCGGACAATTGCTGCAGGTACTGATGAACCTGATCCAGAATGCCTTCGACGCCGCCGTCACGGGCGGCACCAATTCACCGCAATTGCGGATCACACTGGAGCGCGACGACAGTGGCGTTCGCCTGCACTTTGCCGACAACGGCCCAGGCATTGCGCCCGAGCATGTGTCGCGCCTGTTTGACCCGTTTTTCACGACCAAGCCCGTGGGCAAGGGCACGGGCTTGGGCCTGTCCATTAGCTACGGCATCGTCGAGCAGCATGGCGGCCAGCTCAGTGCGGAAAATTTGCCGCAGGGCGGAGCCCAGTTCACGCTGAGTCTGCCGCTGATGACGGGCTAGCTCGCGTCACCGCCCAGCCCCAGCCGTATGAGCTTCATGCGCAACCCGACCCGGGTCAAACCGAGTTCGTCCGCGACATGGGTCTTGTTGCCGTGGTGGCGCGCCATGGCCGCACGCAGCAGTTGCGCCTCAACCCGCTCCAACTGGTGTTTCAGCAGAGAAGAGTCCTCGCCAGCGCTGTCGCCGGCTACAGCGCTGGCGTGTGGTGGCTGCCGCACACGCGGCGACAGCAGCTCGGCCGCCAGGGTCGGCCCGTCGCCCAGCGCGAGCGCACGCCGAACCTCGTTCTGCAGCTCGCGCACATTGCCCGGCCAGGCGTGACCCTCAAGGCAGTGCATGGCCTGATCCGACATCTGGCGCCCCTTGAGCGCCGACTTGCTGAGCATCTCGCGCACGATAGGTGCAATGTCCTGCGGCCGCTCGCGCAGCGCCGGCAGATACAGGGTGATGCCGGCAACGCGGTAGTACAGGTCTTCACGAAAGCGTCCGCTCGCGACGTCGGCCTCCAGATCGCGGTTCGTAGCCGCGATGATGCGCACGTCCACTGCTACCGGGCGCGGGCTGCCTACGGGCCGCACCTCGCCCTCCTGCAGCACGCGCAGCAGCTTGACCTGAAAGGCGGCCGAGGTCTCGCCGATTTCATCCAGAAACAGCGTGCCGCCATCGGCCTGCTGGAACAGACCGATGCGGGATTCGATAGCGCCGGTGAAGGCGCCGCGCTTATGACCGAAGAGCTCGCTTTCGAGCAAGGTGTCGGGCATGGCGCCGCAGTTCTCCACCACGAACGGCTGCTCCGCACGCGCGCTGGCGTAATGAATGGCGCGCGCCAGCAATTCCTTGCCGGTGCCCGACTCGCCCGTGATCAACACCGGCAGGTCGTGCGGGGCAATCTTTTCGGCCAGTGCGCAGACCGCGTTCAGGGGGCTGTCGCTGGCACGTGTGAGCCGGTCGAATCCGGCTTGCGCCTTGGCCTTGAGTCGCAGGTTCGCCACGCGCAGCGCCAAGTGCTCGGGACTGGCGCGCAGCTCCAGTGTCAGGCGCTGGTTCTCCTGCTGCAAGCGCCACAGCTCGGCCGCGCTTTGCAGGGTCAGCAGCAGCTGATCCGGATGCCACGGTTTGAGCAGGTACTGCCAGATGCCCGCTTCGTTGATGCCGGCGATGATGTCCTGCGCCTCGGTGTAGCCCGACAGGATCAGCCGCACCGTATCCGGCCAGCGCGCACGCACGCCGCGCAAGAACTCCACGCCCGAGCTGCCCGGCATGCGCTGGTCCGACACCACGATCTGCACGACCTCGCGCTCCATCACCGCCAGCCCTTCCTCGGCCGAGACGGCGGTGAAGACGCTGAAGTGGTCGTCCAGCGTGCGTCGAAGCGTCTCCAGCGAGCGCTGCTCGTCGTCCACCACCAGCACCGACAATGGCATGCGCGTGCTCAAGTCAGCCCCCACGCTCGGCTCTTCCCCGGCATTGGTGGCAGCCGATGACGCTTGTACTCGCTGGACAGGCCGAAGCCGGAGGCAACGGCTCCTCGTCCCGTCCCTACTTGCGAAGGCAGGTAGGGAGCCGCGAGCCTCAGCCCCGAGGGGGCGCCGGCTTGCTTGAATCGGCTCGGCGCGACGCTCATGGCACAACCCAGCCCAGCTCGCGATGGCGTGCCAGATGGCGCGGCGTCCAGGAGGCCGGCGACTTGCGCACGAAGTGGTGGCGCGCCACGTGGTAGCTCGGATCGAAGCCGTAGAAGTTTCGGCGCATCTGCGCCAGCTCTTCTTCGCGGTACGTGGCCAGCGGCTTGGCCGCTTCATCGCGTGCGCGCGTTTCGCGTTTGGCGGTGATGCGTTCGTTCCAATCGACATGATCCGCAAGCTGTGCCGTGCGCTGCGCCACTTCATGCCGAAATTTCTGGACGTCGCCCGGAACACAGGCATCGCTGAAACCGATCTCCAGCGCGCGCTGGGCCGTCAAGGGCTGGCGATCGCGCATGATGGCCTTGGCTGCGTCCTCACCCAGGCGCCGAGGCAGGGAGTAGGTCCAGTATTCCGAGCCGTACAGGTTGCCCATGTTCTTGTAGTGCGGGTTCAGCATCACCGCCGCGCGCGCCCACACCTGGTCGGCGGCGCGCGCCAGAAAGCAACCGCCGGCCCCGGTGTTGCCGCCCAGGGCCGCCACTGTGATCTGGTTTTCGGTGGTGAGGAGTTCCAGCGTCAGGTCGTTCATGGCGTTGATGTTGCGCCAGGATTCGTCGGCTGCGGAGCCGCCGCTCAGGCTCGCGGCTTCGATCACGTTCAGGTGGATGCCGTTGCACCAGAAATCACCACCGCCCATGAGCACCAGCACGCGCACGGGGCGCAGTTTGGCCCAGGCCAGTGCCGCCTGTAATCGCGCGCATTGTGGGGTTGACATAGCGCCGTTGTAGCACTCGAAATGCAAAAAACCCACTGCGCCATCTTCTTCGTAGGCGATGTCCTGCCAGGTCGCGGCGTCACTGCGCCACCAGCTGTGCATTGGCGCCTGCGGCAACGCCGCCGCTTCAGCCTCGAAGGCCAGCGTGGCCGGCAGCTTGATGCCGTCAGGACGCTTGACGTGCCCGATCCAGACCGCGCCGTCGACGGTGGCGCGCAGCAACGCGGTCTCGCGCCGCGCGATCACCGCGCCCGGCGCGCCGCGCAAGACGCCTTCAGGCCAGGCGTCAAACAGATGGCAGGGCTGTTCGAACAGGCTGTCTGCCACACCGGGAAAACCGTCGGCCGCGCGGATCTTGCGCAGCACGGTGGCGCTGTCGTCGCGCTGCCAATCCAGGCTGCGGTCCGGCTGCTTCATCAGCGGGCGCAATCGTCCCAGCACGTCGGTCAAGTTCGCCAGCGCCTGTGGCAGGAACTCGCCCGACTCGAAACGCTGCACCGCCTGTAGCACCGCGGTGGTCGCCGCTTGCGTCACTTCGTTGCGATACACGCTCGACTTTTTCGTCAACGGCATGGGGAAACTCGCGCTCGCCCAGACCGGCCCCGCGTCCATTTCGGCCTCGGCTTGCAGCACCGTCACGCCCCACTCCGATGCGCCCTCCTGGATTGCCCAGTCCAGCGCAGAGGGGCCTCGGTCGCCAACAACGCCGGGGTGCACGATCAGACAGACGTGGCGCGACCAGACCGACTCAGGGATGGTGCGGCGCAGATAGGGCGCGACGATGAGGTGAGGGCGAAACAGAGCCACGGCTTCATCGGTGACGGAATCTGCGATGTCGAACTCGATCGAGATTTCGTGCCCGCGCTGCGACAACTCGGCGCCCAGCCGCTGGGTCAGGCTGTTGAAGGCGTGGGTGAGCAGCAGAATCCGCATGGCTAGCAGATGCGCGGCAACTGGTCACCCGCCAGCCAGTCGACGATGCGCCGGCCGCCAAAAGCCGTTGTGAGCTGCACGAAGTGGTGCGTGTCGGCGATCACTTCGCCGATGACGGCAGCCTCGATCCCGAGCGGATGGGCGCGCATCGCCGCCAGCAGCGCCGCGGCATCGACGGCGGCGCAGACGGCAATCAGCTTGCCCTCGTTCGCGACGTTGAGCGGGTCCAGGCCCAGCAGTTCGCAGGCGGCTGCCACCACCGGCTTCACGGGGATCGCCTTCTCCTGCAGCATCATGCCGACACCGGACTGTCCGGCGATTTCGTTGAGCGTGGCCGCCAGCCCGCCGCGCGTCGGATCGCGCAGGCAGCGGATGTCGGCGTGTGTGGCGAGCATGGCTGAAATCAAGCCGTTGAGCGCGGCCGTGTCGGAAACAATGGGTGCGTCAAAGCTCAGGTTCTCGCGCTGGCTCATGATGGCCACACCGTGGTCGCCCATGGAACCCGAGACCAACACCACATCGCCCGGACGTGCCCGCGCGCCGCCGAATTCGATGCCCTCGGGCAGGACACCGACGGCGGTGGTGGTGATGAAGACGCCGTCGCCCTTGCCGCGTTCCACCACCTTGGTGTCGCCCGTCACCACCGGTACGCCCGCGGCCTTGGCCGCACCGGCCATCGATTCGACGATGCGTGCCAGATCGCTCAAGGGCAATCCCTCTTCCAGGATGAAGCCTGCTGCCAGGTACAGTGGCGTGGCGCCCATCACCGCGACATCGTTTACCGTGCCGTGTACCGAGAGGCAACCGATGTCACCGCCGGGAAAGAACAGCGGCGACACCACGTGGCTGTCGGTGGACATCACCAAGCGCGCCGGCTTGCCGTCGAGCACCGGCGCGGGCAGCACGGCGCCGTCGTTGCCCTGGCCCAGGTACTCGTTGCCCAGGTGCTTGGCAAACAATTCGGAGATGAGTTGCACCATGGCGCGCCCACCGGAGCCATGCGTCAGATCGACGCGGCCGTGTTTCAGGTCGAGCGCGCGCACGTAACCTCTTTTGACTTCAACCATCAGTTCATGTCCTTGTAGCGCCCGTAACTGTAATGCGCGGCGCACGCGCCTTCACTGCTGACCATGCACGACCCCACGGGGTTTTCGGGCGTGCAGACGGTGCCGAAGATCTTGCAGTCCTGCGGGCGCTTCACGCCGCGCAAAATCGCGCCGCATTCGCAGGCCTTGTTGTCCGGCACGGTCTTGTAGTTGATCTCGAAGCGACGTTCGGCGTCGAAAGCGGCGTATTTCTCGCGCAGCTTGAGCGCCGAATACGGCACGATTCCAAGCCCGCGCCACTCGAAGTCGCTACGCAACTCAAACACCTCGGCCACGCGGTCCTGCGCCTTGAGGTTGCCGTCGCGCGTGACGGCGCGCGCGAACTCGTTTTCCACCACGGCTCGGCCCTCGTTCACCTGGCGCACCAGCATCAAAATCGCCTGCATCACGTCCAAGGGCTCGAAGCCCGCGATCACCACGGGCTTTCTGTATTCCTCGGCGAAGAATTCATAGGGTCGGCTGCCTATCACCGTGGACACGTGGGCCGGACCGATGAAGCCGTCGATCGGCACCGTGCCCCACTGGCGTACTTCGGGTGACTCCAGGATATGGCTGATGGCCGCGGGCGTGAGCACGTGGCAGGACAGCACGCTGAAATTCTGCAACCGCTCCAGGCTGGCCTGCTGCACCGCCAGTGCAGTGGGCGGGGTCGTGGTCTCGAAGCCGATCGCCAAGAACACCACTTCGCGCTGCGGGTTGTCGCGCGCGATCTGCAGCGCATCCAGCGTCGAATACACCATGCGGATGTCGCCGCCGCGCGCCTTGGCCCTTAACAGCGACAAGCCATCGCTGGCGGGAACGCGCAGCGTGTCGCCGTAGCTGCACAGGATCACGCCGTGCTCCAGCGCGAGTCGGATCGCCATGTCGATGCGTCCGATCGGCAGCACGCACACCGGGCAACCGGGACCGTGCACCATGGTGACGTTGGCGGGGAGCAAATCGCTCAGACCGTAGCGCGAGATCGCGTGCGTATGGCCGCCGCAGAACTCCATGAAACTGTAGTTGCGCCCCGGCTGCACCAGCGCGTCGATCTTGTCGGCAATCGTCCGGGCGACTTCGCCGTTGCGGAATTCATCTATGTATTTCAAGAAGCCACCTGCAGCGCATCCTGCATCTGCGTAAACAGCGTCAGGGTCTTTGCAGCCTCTTCCGGGTCAAGCCGGGACAGCGCGTAACCCACATGCAGGATGACGTAGTCGCCGACCTGAACGCCGTCGAGCAGCGCGAGTGAAATTTCCTTCTTCACGCCGCCCAGGTCGACGATGGCGAAATCGCCCGCAGGGCCGATGCCGACTTCTATGACTCTGACCGGAAGTGCAAGACACATGTCAACGCTCCAAAGAATTCATCGCCACCCAGGCCTGCCCCAGCGCAAGCCCTGCGTCGCCGGGACAGAGCCGCTGTGGCGCCAGCACATTGAGGCCCTGGGCTTCCAGGCTCTGGCGTAGCTTAAGCGAAAGCAGAGAGTTCAGGAAGCAGCCTCCGCCCCAGGCCAGCGTGCGTAAGTCCTGCTGCTGCGCCGCCTGAGTTACCCACTCGCGCAGGGCCGCCACGAGCGTGGCGTGAAAGCGCGCCGCAGCCTCGTCCACGTTGGACGCGCGGTCCAGCGACGCGAGCAGGGGCAACAGGTCGAGCCGTCCATCGCCGTCGATTGACCAAGCGTTCTCCAGCGGGAGCGGCCAGCCGTGCGACTCGATGTGACGCGTGGCGGCCTGCTCCAGAAACATCGCCGCCTGCGCTTCGTACTTCATGTGCGTGCTGAGATCCAGCAGACCGGCGGCGGCGTCGAACACGCGGCCCAAGCTGGAACTGCGCGGGCAGTTCAACTGACGCTCCAGCATGGCGGCGACGGTGTCGGCGCCTCTGGCCTGAAAGCGCGCGCCGATCTCCCCGTTGCGACCCAACTCATGCAGCACCGACGCCGCCATGCGCCAGGGCTCGCGCGCGGCCTTGTCGCCACCGGGCAGGGCCAGCGGTCGCAGATGGCCCTGGCGGGTGGCCAGGGGGCCATCCAGGCGCAGCAACTCCCCGCCCCAGGCTTTGCCATCAGAGCCCAGTCCGACGCCGTCCAGCGCCAGCCCCAGCACCGGGCCAAGGTGCCCATGCTCGGCGCAAGTGGCGGCGATGTGGGCGTGGTGGTGCTGCACCGCGATGGTGGGCAGGCCATGGCGCGCAGCAAAGGCGATGGCCGCGCGCGTGCTGTGGTCGTCGGGATGCAAGTCGTGTGCCACCAGGTCGGGCTTGACCTCCAGCAGTTCCAGCAGGCGCTGCACCGTCTCGTCCTGAAACGCACAGGTGGCGGCGTTGTCCAGATCGCCGATGTGTGGCGACAGGAAAGCCTCGTCGCCACGCGTGACGCAGACCGCGTTTTTCAGGTGTGCGCCGAAGGCCAGCACCGAGGGTCCGCTGCGTGCCAGTGCGATCGCGACGGGCGCATAGCCGCGGCTGCGCCGGATGAATTGGAACCCGTCGCCCGAGCGCCGCAGCACCGAGTCGTCACAGCGCGCGACCACGTCACGATCGTGGTCCAGATAGGCATCGGCAATGCCGGCGAGCCGCTCCCGCGCTTCCAGGCCGCCGCGCACGATGGGCTCGCCGCCCGGGTTGGCGCTGGTCATCACCAGCAGCAGTTTCTGCGGTTCTGCCAGCCAGGCCGTGCCGCCCGGTCTCCCGGCGGCTTCATGGAACAGCAGGAAATGCATGGGTGTGGTCGGCAGCAGCGCGCCAAGCCAGATCAGGCCGGGCGCCACGCCGGCGAGAGCCGCTTCGGCGCCGGGCTGTCTTCGCAGCAGCACCACCGGGCGCTCGCGCCCCTCAAGCAGAGCGCGCTCGGAGTCGTCAACCTGTGCGTACGGCACCAGGCTGTTGGCGTTGGCGCTCATCACGGCCAACGGCTTTTCCTCTCGGTTCTTGCGGGCACGCAAACGCGCCACGGCGTCCGCGTTGCGCGCGTCGCAGGCCAGATGAAAGCCACCCAGTCCCTTGATGGCGACGATGGCGCCGGCTTGCAGCAGGGCGAGCGTGGCAGCGAAGGGATCTCCGGGGATGTTCTGGCCCCGCGCATCGAGCAGTTCGAGTTGCGGTCCGCAGACCGGGCAGCAGGTGGTTTCAGCGTGAAAGCGCCGGTCGGCGGGGTTGCGGTACTCGCGCTCGCAATTCGGGCACAGCGCAAAGGACGCCAGGCTGGTCTGCGGTCGGTCATAGGGCAGGGCGCGCGTCACGGTGTAGCGCGGGCCGCAGTGGGTGCAGGTGATGAAGGCATGGCGCCAGCGCCGATCGGGCGGACTAAACAACTCGGCCAGGCAGTCGGGACAGGTGGCCACGTCCGGACCGATGGCGGTGCTGGAGCGGCCCTTGACGCTGTCCCTGATGATGAATGCGGTCAGCGTTTCGGGCTCTGCCTGCTGCGCCTGAACCGAGTCCACCCGCGCCAGCGCCGGTGCATCGCTGCGCAGGCGTTGTACCAGCGCGTCCATCTGAGCGGCATCCCCCTGCGCGAAAATCTCCACGCCGTGCGCATCGTTGCGCACCCAGCCCGCGAGTTCAAGTTGCTGCGCCAAGCGCCAGACGAAGGGCCGAAAGCCTACGCCCTGGACGATGCCTGTGACCCGGATGCGACGCGCGACGGGGGTCAAGTCGCAGGCCGCTGCAACTGCGCTTCCAGTTGCGCAATGCGCGCCTTGAGCGTGTCCACCGTGTGCTGCTTGGCCGAGCGCGCGCTGGCCAAGCCGTCGCGCAGGAAGGTCAACCACTCGTCCATGCCCGCGCCGCTGGTGGCGCTCACCTGGAGCACTCGGATATGGGGATTGACGCGCCGCGCATAGGCAATGGCCGCGTCCACGTCGTAATCCAGATGCGGCAGCAGGTCGACCTTGTTCAGCAGCATCAAGCTGGCAGCGCGAAACATGTCGGGGTACTTGATGGGTTTGTCTTCGCCTTCGGTGACCGACAGGATCACCACTTTGTGCGCCTCGCCCAGGTCGAAGGCTGCGGGGCACACCAGATTGCCGACGTTTTCGATCATCAGCAGAGAGTCTTCTGGCAGGGTCAGTTGCTCCATGGCGTGTGCCACCATGTGCGCGTCCAGGTGGCAGCCCTTGCCCGTGTTGATCTGGATCGCAGGCGCGCCGGTGGCTCGGATGCGCTGCGCGTCCTGGCTGGTCTGTTGATCGCCCTCGATCACAGCAATGGCCTGGCCCTTGAGCAGCGTGATGGTCTTGCACAGCAGCGTGGTCTTGCCCGAGCCCGGGCTGGACACCAGGTTCAGCGCAAAGATGCCGTGCTCGGCGAGGGCCTGGCGGTTCTTGTGCGCGTAGGCGTTGTTCTTGGCCAGGATGTCCTGCTCAATCTGCACCATGCGATTCGGCGTCAGGCCCGGTGCGTGGGAATGCGTCGGCGCATGGCTGTGATCGTGATCATGGTCATGGTCATGCGGATGGGCGTGCTCCCCATGCTCATGGTCGTGTGCATGGCGGTGGCGCGTTCCGTCTGCATGCACGTGCTCGTGCTCGGCGTTTGCACCGTCAATCGTCACTTCACCGGGGCCGCAGCCGCATGTCGTACACATTCATTGCTCCAACTTGTTCGTATCATTTGAGGACAGAGCAAAACTCGCTTCGCGTAGTTCTTGGTCTGTCCCGCAATCTCTCAGGATACTTCCAGTTCCTTCACTCGCATCTCGGTCCCGCCCGTGACCTGCAGCTGAAAACCGCCGCACTGCGGGCACTCGCCAAAAACCTCGCTCATGGCGACCGTCTGCGCGCAGGCCATGCACCATCCCGTCCCCGGCAGCGCGATGATTTCCAGCCGAGCACCAGCGGCCACGCTGTCCCGCGTCACGGCGTCAAAGCAGAACTTCATGGCCTCGACTTCGACACCGGAGAGTTGGCCGATTTCCAGCCACACGGCGACCACCTTGTCGAATTTCTGCTCGCGCGCCGAATCCTCGATCAGTTGCAGCACGCCTTCGGCCAATGACATTTCGTGCATGGGAAATACGCTATTGCCCGCTGCGCACAAAGGCGGCGAAACGCGTGTCGCGCGTGGCGATGTGCTGGCCGATGAAGGTCAGTGCACTTTGCGCCTTGCCCGCCACCAGGGACGATCGGCCTGCGGCATGGTCGGCGGCGATGGCGCTCAACGCTTCGAGCATCTGCTGGTGATCTTCCACATGGTCTTCGTAGTCGTCGTAGCTCTTGAGCCGCATCAACAGCTCTTCCGACATGAAATGCGCTTCGCTGTAGGCGCTCAACTGCTCCAGGATCTCGCTCACCGCGGCGGCGTCGCGCTGTTCCTGCACCGCTTGACACAGCGCCTGCAGCAGGCCGAGCTGGACTTCGTGCTCGCGGTCGGTCTGGGCGTTGGAATCGGCGTTGAATTCAGAAATGTTCGACATGGTGGTTTTCCGCTGCTGTTACTGCGTCAATGTCATCCGGGCGTGGAACGCTTCAGGGAGAAGAATCCGCGCCGCGACAAGTTGGGCAAATCTGGGGTCTCTTTCGCCGCAGCGACGCCGGGCGCGGGCTGCGGCGGCGTCAGCAAGCCGCTGATGGACGCGCGCGCCGTCAGGCTGGCCTCGGATTGCGTGGTGAATTTCCCCATCGGCGAAAACAGCGAACAGCTCTGGTACTCGCCCAGTTCTTCTTCAGCGCCGCCGAGAAAGGCAAAGTCTCCCGCGGGAAAGTGCACAAAGCGGCGCTTGTTCTCGCCGGTGGAAACCCAGTTCTCGGCGCTGCCGGGGATGAGCAGCAGGCTCATGCACCAGGGCGTGACGACGATACCCAACCAATGCCCCTGCCAGCGCTGAAAATCCACGGCCTCGACCGACAACGCCGGGTTCAGGATCGGCACATCGACCATGTGGTCACGTTGGATGCGAAAGAACGCCCGCTCTACCGCGTCCGTGGGGTCGATGCGGTGAATTCGACAACTCATGCGGCTTCGCCCCAGTTGCGATCCTGTGCGCCCTGCGCCATCAGCTCCTGCATCAGCGCCAGCGCCTCCTCGGCGCGCGCCACCTCGACGCGCTCGAAGGCAAAGCCGCCGGCCTGTATCAGCAGGTAGTCGCCCACGGCAACTTCTTCGTCCAGCAGCAGCAGGCTGACCTCGCGCGTCTGCCCAAAACACTCGGTGAGCGCCGTGCCGTCACGCACTTCAATCACACGCGAAGGCGCTGCCATGCACATGTCAAGCCACCGCCAGCGCCAAGGCTTGCAACACGTAGCCACGCGCCAGGAGTTCGGCTGCCGCCATTTCGGCCAGCACCGGCACCTGCTCGGCCACGGTGGGTGTCATCTCCATGCCCAGCTCCAGCGTGATCGGCTCCACGCCCAGCACGATGATCTCCTTGGGCATGGTGTCGAGCAACTCCAGGCTGGCGAGCACATCGGGCAAGGCGATCTGGTGCGGCGAAAGCTTGTGGCGAAAGAAGACTGGAATCTCGTCGCCCGCTATCTTCACCACGGTGCCCGGGGCGGCACCGGTCTTGACGACGTCGATGACGATCAGGAAGTCCAGGTTTGACAGGTCCTCGATCATCTCCATGCCCGAGGTGCCGCCGTCGATGACGAGCACATCGTCAGGCATGCGGTAGGCCTGCTCCAGCGCCTCGACAGCGCGCACGCCCGCCGCTTCGTCGCTCAGGATGGTATTGCCGATACCTAGAACCACTGCACGCATAGTTGCTCTGCCTCACAAAATAAAAGAGGGCCGACATCGGTCGACCCTCGCATGGTAACTCCGCTTCTTGTCAAACTGCACGCACTGAGATGGCGGTGTCGTTTTCCTTGTCCGTCAAATGGATGGCGCAGGCGATGCAGGGGTCAAAGGAATGGATGGTGCGCAGCACTTCCAGCGGCTTCTCGGCGTCGGCGATGGGTGTTCCCATGAGCGAGGCTTCGTAGGGTCCGGGCTCGTCCTTCTCGTTGCGCGGGCACGCGTTCCAGGTGGAGGGCACGACGCACTGGTAGTTCTTGATCTTGCCGTTGTCGATGACGACCCAATGCGAGAGCGCGCCGCGCGGGGCCTCGTGAAAGCCCACGCCCATGACCTCGTCCTTGGGAAAAACGGGCTTGTTGAAGGTGGTGAGGTCGCCCTTGCCCATGTTGGTGAGCAAGGCGGTCCACTGCTCGCTCAGCAGATCGACGTTGACGCAGCAGGTGATGGCGCGCGCGGCGTGGCGACCGATGGTCGAGTGCATCGCGTCCAGACCGATCTTGGTCTTGGCCAGAGCCGACACCGTGTCCAGCGCGGCCGTAGCGTACGTCGTCGTGGCCGCGTGCCCCGCGGCCAGGCCGTTGAGCACCCGCGCCAGCGGCCCCACCTGCGCGACCTTGCCGTAGAACGTGGGCGACTTCATCCATGAGTACTTTGCGTCGTCCTTGAAGTCGGTGTAATTGGGCGTGGTCTCGCCCTTGTAAGGGTGCAGGGAACCGGTCTTTTCGTAGTTGTACCAGCTGTGTTTGACCGACTCTTCCACGCCCTTTTGCCAGTACTCGTCGTTGAACGAACTGATGGGTTTGCGCGATGCCAGATTGCCACCTTCGATGAAACCGCCGGGAAAGGCGAACTGCGTGCCCTTGGTATCGAGCGGAATGTCGGGCACCGACAGGTAGTTGGTGACGCCCTTGCCGATTTGCGTCCACTCGGGATAAAACGCGCCCACGGCGGCGACGTCGATCAGGTACACGTTCTTCACGAAGTCGGAGAGTTCGTCGATCCAGCCCTTGATCGCCATCAGGCGCTCGACCGTGAGCACGGCCTGCGAGTCGGTGGCCAGGGGGTTGGCGACGCCGCCCACGGCCACGTTCTGGATGTGCGGCGTCTTCGAGCCCAGGATGGAGACGATCTTGTTGGCCTTGCGCTGCACTTCGAGCGCCTGCAGATAATGCGCCACGGCCAGCAGGTTCACCTCGGGCGAAAGCTTCATGGCCGGATGGCCCCAATAGCCGTTGGTGAAGATGCCCAGTTGCCCGCCGTTGACGAAATGCTTGAGGCGTTCGTGTACGCGGCGCATCTCGTGCTTGCTGTTCAGATGCCAGCTGGAGAGGCTCTCACCCAGGATGGCGGTCTTGTCGGGGTCGGCCTTGAGCGCCGAAGTCACGTCCACCCAATCGAGCGCCGACAGGTGATAGAAATGCACGATGAAGTCGTGCACCGAGTGCGCCAGGATGATGAGGTTGCGGATGTACTGCGCGTTCAGCGGGATCTCCATCTTGAGCGCGTTTTCCACGGCGCGCACCGAGGTGATGGCGTGCACCGTGGTGCACACGCCGCAGATGCGCTGCGTGATGGCCCAGGCGTCGCGCGGATCGCGCCCGAGCAGGATGAGTTCGACGCCGCGCCACATTTGGCCTGACGACCAGGCTTTTTGCACGTGGCCGTTGTCGACATCGACGTCAATACGCAGATGGCCTTCGATGCGGGTGATCGGATCGATCGTGATGCGTTTGGACATTTTTGTCTTCCTCTTTGCTTAAGTGGCCAGCTTGGCGCCTTCCCGCGGCAGAACGGGGAAACGGCGCGTGATGATGATGTATCCGAGGACCTCCACCGAGAACATCCCCAGCGTCACCATGACTTCGGTGAAAGACGGGAAATAGCTCCAGCCGGATCCGGTGAAATGCTGGTAGCCGATCAGGAAGCCGTTCAGGCGCAGCAGGCTGCCGCCCAGCATGATGGCCAGCCCCGCCAGAAACAGCCGCGCCGGGTTGCGCCGCGCCACGACGTTGCCGATGAGAAAGAACGGGGCGACGAAGCAGAGGTTTTCCACCCAGAACGACAGCGCCACCAAACTGGGTGTGAAGGCTGCGCCAAGAGCGCCGCGGATCAACAGATCGGCGAAGCGCACGACCAAGTAGACCGCCAGCACACCGAGCATGATTTTCGACATCGGATTGAGCAAATGCATTTCGATGCTGCGCCGGTAGCTCGCCGCTGCCACGCAGGATTCGAACAGCACCACGCCGTAGCCGATGATGATGGCCGTGAGCAAATAGATCAGCGGCACGGCGGGCGTCTGCCACAGCGGATTCACCTGGGCGCCCATCACCACCAGCATGGTTCCCAGTGACGACTGGTGCATCATGGGCAGCAGGATGCCCAAGGCGATGAAGAAGAAGATCGCCTTGTTGAGCTTCTTCTTGATGTCGTTCAAGCCCAGTTTTTCCAGGAACACCGGCGCGAACTCGACCCACATCACCAGGATGTAGACGGTCACGCACACCGCGACTTCCAGCATCACCGAATTCGGGTTGGCGTAACTGGGCCAGAAGATGTGCCAGAAGTTCCACCAGCGACCCAAGTCGAAGAAGATGCCGCCGCCGGCCAGCGTGTAGCCGAACAGGCTGGCCAGCAAGGCCGGTCGCACCAGCGGGTGGTACTCGCCCTTGTTGAAGATGTAGACCAGCATTGCCACGGAGAAGCCGCCGCAGGCCAGGGCCGAGCCGATCATCACGTCGACCACGACCCAGATGCCCCAGGAGTAGCCATCGTTCACGTTGGTGACTGCGCCCAGGCCGAAGACAAAGCGCACCAACAGTATGGACGCCATGATGGCAATGAGCACGCCGCACACCAGGGTGGCGGCGTTGAGCAGGCTGCCACCGACGGGGGTGGGCGCTGCGTGTTGCGGCTGGCTCATGATTTTTTCTCCCCTGACTCATGGCCAGATGCGTCCTCGTCCTCGTGCACGTTGCGCTTGGCGATGAAGCCCAGCACGCCCAGCACCGCGATCGGCATCACCATGCCGCCGTAGAGTGAATGCTGGATCGACTCGGACAGGGCAGCCGACGCGTCGGGTTTGAGGTCAGGCATGCCCACCTTGGCGAAGGTCACACCCGAGAGCTTGAGCACCTGGGTGCCGCCGTATTCATGCTCGCCGTACACGTGCTGCAAGTACTTGCCCACGGGGGCCTCGTAGCTCTGGTCGGGGCCGCCGATCTTGCCTCTCGGATACCGCGTCTGGTCTCCGGGCTTGAGTGCGATGCGGCGCTTGGCCTCGAGCAGCAGGTCGGCGGTGCGACCGTAAAGCGTGGCGCCCGTGGGACAGACTTCGGCGCAGGCAGAATAGTGACCGTCCTTGGTGCGGTGGCGGCACAGTTCGCACTTGCCGATCTTGCCGGTGGGCGAGTCGTATTGATATTTTGGAATGCCGAACGGGCAGGCTACGACGCAGTAGCGGCAGCCCACGCAGATGTCGGGGTCGTATCCCACGACGCCGGTAACCGGATCCTTGGTCATGGCGGACACCGGGCAGGCCGAGACGCAGGACGGATCGGCGCAGTGCATGCAAGAGGTCTTCATGAAGGCGTAGCCGTTGACTTCGGCGTCCTTCGTTTCCATCGTGCCGTTGCGGTACATCTTTATCAGGTTGAAAGTGTGTCCTGAGGTGTCCAGCGGCGTGTCCCATAAATGGTCTTCCGTGGAAAACTCGGGCGGGTTGTCGTTGGCCACCTTGCACGCCGCCACACAGGCCTTGCAGCCAATGCACAGCGTGGCGTCGTAGAGCAGACCGAGCGCTTCGGGGGGCCGGGTATGCGTGTCCCGGGCACAGGCCGGGGGCGCAACGACCGCAGCGGTGACCGCAGCGCCGCCTGCGACCACGCCCTTGAGGAATCCGCGACGGGTGTCCATGCTTACACCTTGGCCTGGTCTTTGGCCTGGCCGTCTGCTTGGGCAGCTTGGGCCTCCTGCGCCGCGTGCGACAGCCCCAGGTTGCGCGTGAGCATCACCGCTGCGCCTGCCGCCGCTCCAGCCAATGCGGCGAGTGCCGCCGCCGACGCGAAAGAAGCACCCTTGCCCTGCTCCTCCACGATGCGTGCGTACTGCAGGGGTGGCGCCACATTGAGCATCTTGGCCACTTGGTGGATGGGTTTGGTGAATCCCACGCCCTTCTCGGTGCATCCGATGCAGGGGTGTCCGCAGCCCACAGGCCAGTTGTTCTCGCCCGCGTCGCCAAAACCCAGTGTGGAGCAGTTGCCGTAGGTCTCCGGACCCTTGCAGCCCAGCTTGTACAGGCAATATCCCTGCCGGTGTCCGGCGTCGCCAAACTCCATGGCAAAGCGGCCCGCGTCAAAGTGTGCGCGGCGCTCGCAGTTTTCGTGGATCAGGCGTGAGTAGGCGAACTTGGGGCGCCCCAGTTTGTCCACGTCGGGCAACTTGCCAAAGGTCAGAAAGTGCACGACCGTGGCCAGGAAGTTGTATGGGTTGGGCGGGCAACCGGGGATCGTCACCACCGGCTTGCCCAGTACCTCGGCCACGCTCGAAGCACCGGTGGGGTTGGGGCCAGTGGAAGGCATGCCGCCCCAGGAAGCGCAGGAGCCGATGGCGATCACGGCGGCCGCGTCAGCCGCGCATTCCTTCACCAGGTCGACGGCGGTGTGGCCGCCGATTTTGCAGAAGATGCCGTTGTCCTTGACCGGAATCGCGCCTTCGACCACCAGGACGTACTTGCCCTTGTTGGCCGTCATTGCGTCCTTGCGCGCGGCCTCGGCCTGGTGCCCGGCGGCGGCCATCAGGGTCTCGTGGTAGTCAAGCGAAATCACGTCCAGGATCAGCTTTTCCAGCGTCGGATGCTCGGCTCGCAACAGCGACTCGGTGCACCCCGTGCATTCCTGGAAATGCAGCCAGATGACCGATGGCCGTTTGGCCGATTCGATGGCCTTGGCAACCGCCGCCTCCGAACCCGATGGCAGGCCCATGGTCACTGCCAAGGTGGCACAAAACTGCAAATAGTCGCGCCTCGACATATCGAGACGTCGCTCCACATCGCTCAAGGTCTTGCGGCCCAGGTCGAAGATTTCATTGAGATTGCCCATGTCGTTTGTCCCCCATGAGTCGGGTCACATTCGGACCCGATTGAGAGCTCATAAGCAAATTGCGCGCCACACTGGTGCAGCCCCCTTTCTCACGGAGAACCCCGCAGAGCCACTCTCTTGGAGAGGGTAAATTTATGCAGAAGTGGTTACCTTGTAATCAATTTACTAACCAGTCATTGGTGCCGGCTAGTGGTTGGCGCTTTCGTTCGCAGCCCGGTTTCAGTGCTGTCGGGTCAGGTCGGGTAGCAGGCACGGATTTTGCAACTGCGAACCGGCATGCCAAAAGTGGCAAACTGAAGCCGCGCAGCAATGCGCATGCAATGAAATAGTCATCGAACCTAACTCAGGAGCATCCATGAAACCCTCGTCCTACAAATCCCTGCGCATGGTTGGCATGGGCTGCTTGGCACTGGCTGCGGGAGCGGCTCAGGCCCACACCGGTCACGGGACTTCGGGTGTCATGGAAGGCTTGGCCCATCCCTTTGGCACGGATCATTTGCTGGCCATGGTGGCGGTGGGGGTCTGGTCGGTCAGCGCGCTTCCTGAAACCAAGGCCTGGTGGGGGCCTGCCACTTTCATGCTGTCGCTGATTGTGAGCGCCGCGCTGGGCGCGATCGGCGTCACCATTCCCTTCCTCGAACACATGAGCGCGCTGAGCGTGGCCTTGTTCGGCGTCATGTTGATCTTTTCCCGGCAAAAGACGCCGACCGCCCTGGGGCTTGGCATGATCGCCCTGGCAGCGTCGTTTCACGGCCTGGCACACGGAGCCGAAGCCCCCGCTTCGGGATTCATGGCTTACGCCGTCGGCTTTCTTGTGACCTCCGCATCCCTGCACTTTGGCGGGATGCTGGCCGGTTTGAGCATCCGGCGCCATCTGGCACGCCAGGCCGCCTGGGCGCTCACCGGCCTGGGTGGCGCTTGCGGTGCGGCCGGGCTGTACCTGTTCAGTCAGGTGTAGTCGAGTTGATGCCGGGAAACCCATGTCGGCCTTTCAGGCCTCCTCGCCAAGTACAAGCCGCTCTTGAGCTTCGTAGCGATAGGCCGGGATCACCAGATTCGCCGGTGCCGGACCGACTTTGAAGACGCGTCCGGCGAGGTCGTAACGCGAGGCGTGGCAGGGACAAAGAAAGCCGTCGGAGCCTCTCAGCGCCGGCGCGCAGCCCTGGTGCGTGCAGAGCCCGATGGCGACAAAGATTTCCGGACGCAGCGAGCGATGGCGATTGCGGCAGGCGCTGGGTTGCAAGGAGTCATTCGAGTCGGGGTCCGTCAGCACCGCCTCCAACGCTGCCAACGCGCCGATCTCGGCAGCAGTGCGACGCAATAGCCAGACCGGCAAGCCCTGCCATTCAAGCGTCAGCAGCTTGCCGCTAGGCAACTGGCCCAGGTCAAAGGCCAGCGGCGATCCATGCGGGTAGGCCTGCTGGGCGCAACTCCGAGTGAGTACCACCGAAGCACCGCATGTCAGCGCCGTCGCTCCGGCGGCCAACACCATGCGGCGGCGTTGCTTATTGCTTGTCTGGTTCATGGCGACTCCCCTGCTCAATCGTGGCTTCAAGGCACAGGATTGATTTACAGCAAGTTCCGTGCACAGTCCCACACTAGACTTTAAGGGCAAGTTTGCACCGACTCGACCCTGTTCCATGACCCCCCGCTGCCTGACCCCAATCGTTTCAACGTGCGACACTGGGTCGGTCGTTGCAGGCTATGGCGCCCAGCCCCAGGCCTTGCTGCAGATTTTGCGCGAGCTTCAGGCTCAGCGCGGTTGGCTGTCCCCAGAAACGCTAGGTGGGGTGGCCGGGGCGCTGGGTTTGACACTGGCGCAGGTGCAGGGCGTGGCGGGCTTTTACCGTTTCCTGCACACGCAGCCTGTGGGCGCGTACCGCGTGCTGTTCAGCGACAACGTGAGTGACCGTCTGCTCGGCAGTGAGGCGCTTTTGGCCGACCTGTGCCGTCGCCTGGGGGTCACTCCGGGACGGCTCAGCGGCGACGGTCTGGTGAGTGTGGACCGGACCTCGTGCACAGGACTGTGCGACCAGGGCCCGGCCCTGCTCATCAACCACCATCAGGTCGTGACGCAACTGAACGCCGAGCGCGTGGCGCAAATGGCTGAGTTGATGCGCGCGCGCGCGCCGATGCCACAATGGCCACCGGAGTGGTTCGAGGTGCAGGACAACATCCGCCGCGCCGAGTTGCTTCTGCGTGAGCCTGGCGCGCCGGGCGCGGCGCTCGCGGCGGCGCTGGCGCGCGGGCCGCAAGCGATGTTGGCGGAGATGAAGCGCTCCAATTTGCGGGGCCGAGGCGGCGCGGGCTTTGCCACCGGACTCAAATGGGAACTTTGCCGCCAGGCGGCAGGGGCCGAGCGCGTGGTGGTGTGCAACGCCGACGAGGGCGAGCCCGGCACGTTCAAGGACCGGGTGCTGCTCAGGCGCCATGCGCACGACCTGTTCGAAGGCATGAGTATCGCGGCCTTCGTTCTGGGCGCTCGTCAAGGTTTCGCCTATCTGCGCGGCGAGTACCGGTTCCTGCTGGAACATTTGCAATCCGTGCTGCAACAGCGCCGCGACGCCGGCCTGCTGGGTCAGACCATCCTGGGGCGCGCGGGTTTCGATTTCGACATCGCGATTCACGTCGGCGCCGGTGCCTACGTTTGCGGAGAAGAGTCGGCCCTGATCGAGTCACTCGAAGGCAAACGCGGCACGCCGCGCATCCGCCCGCCGTTTCCGGTCGAGCATGGCTATCTGGGCCATCCCACCGTCGTCAACAACGTCGAGACCTTCTGCGCCGCCATCCACATCGCGTTGCACGGAGGAGAATGGTGGGCCGCGATCGGCACGCCCCAATCTACCGGCACCAAGATCCATTCGGTGTCTGGCGACTGCGCGCGCCCAGGCGTGTACGAATACCCGTTCGGCACCCGCATCGCCCACATGCTGGATGACTGTGGTGCGCGCCATACGCAGGCGGTGCAGGTGGGCGGGCCCTCGGGCATGTGCCTGTCGCCCTACGAGTTCGGGCGTCGCATCGCTTTCGAAGACGTGCCCACCGCGGGCGCCTTCATGGTGTTCGACCGCAGCCGCGACATGTTCGAGGTGGCGCGGGGCTTTTCGCACTTCTTCGCGCACGAGAGCTGCGGCTTTTGCACGCCCTGTCGGGTCGGAACGGCTCTGGTGGCCAAACGCATGGACAAGCTGGCGTCGGGTCAGGGTTCGCGCTACGACATCGACGTGCTGTTCGAACTCGACAAGCTCATGCACACGACCACGCATTGCGGCCTGGGGGCCTCGGCCTGCAACGTGTTGCGCGACACCATCCTGAAGTTCCGGCCAGCCTACGAACAGCGTTTGCAGTCGCTGTACTTCGAGCCCGGCTTCGACCTCGACGCCGAACTGTCCATGGCGCGGCTCATGACCGGACGCGACGACGCAGCCGCGCATCTGGAGAACTGGACGTGAGTCAAACCACGCCCATGACGGAGCGCTTTACGCTGGATGGGCAGGAACTGCTGTTCGCGCCCGGCGACAGCATCCTGCAGGCGGCGAGCCGCGCCGGGCGCTACATCCCGCACCTGTGCTGGCATCCCGAGTTTTCCGCGCATGGTTCATGCCGTTTGTGCACCGTGAAGGTCCATGGCCACGCGAGCGCTGCCTGCACCACGCACGCCGCCCCAGGGCTGGAGGTAGAGAGCAATACCGAAGAACTGAACGCACATCGCCTGACGCTGCTGCAGATGCTGTTTATCGAAGGCAATCACTTCTGCCCGAGCTGCGAGAAAAGCGGCAACTGCCTGCTCCAGGCCACGGCCTACGAGATCGGCATGGTGGGGCCGCACTTCGAGGAGCTTTATCCTGACCGTCCCGTGGACGCGAGTCACCCCTACATCCTGCTGGACTTGAATCGCTGCATCCTGTGTGAGCTGTGCGTTCGCGCCAGCCGCGATGTCGACGGCAAGAACGTCTTTGCCATCGGCGGCCAGGGCATCGCCACTCACCTGCTGGTGAACAGCGCGAGCGGACGCCTGATCGACACGGACATGGCGCTGGCTGACCGCGCTGCAGGCATCTGCCCCGTGGGCGCGATCCTGCCCAAACGCCAGGGATTCATGATTCCGATCGGGCAGCGGCGCTTTGACAAGTACTCCGTCTCGGAACTGGTGCGGGGGGAGAAGGAGTGAATCAGCCGCTACAGCACTCGCGCAAGCTCATGTTGGCCACGGTGTCACTGGCCGGGTGCTTTGGTTGCCACATGTCGTTCCTGGACATCGACGAGCGCCTGCTGGAGTTGCTGGACCACGTCAGCCTGGGACGCTCGCCGCTGACCGACATCAAGGTGGTGGGTTTCTGCGACATCGGTCTGATCGAAGGCGGTCTGTGCAATGCCGAAAACGTGATGGTGCTGCGCGAGTTTCGGGCACATTGCAAGACACTGGTGGCGGTGGGTGCCTGCGCCATCAATGGTGGGTTGCCGGCGCAGCGCAACCATCTGGACCTGGGCGTGCTGCTGCGCGAGGTCTACCGCAGTCGAGCGGGTCTGTCCGCGGGCAGCCGCATTCCCAACGACCCCGAGTTGCCACTGCCGCTGAACAGGGTGCATCCTATCCACGAGGTGGTGCACGTGGACTACTTCCTGCCCGGTTGCCCGCCCTCGGCCGACGCGTTTTTGAGCTTCCTCACCGACCTGATGCAAGGGCGCACGCCGCATCTGGGCCATGGCCTGATCCACTACGACTGAACATGAACCCATCGCTTGAAACCGCCGCCGCGCCGCAGGGCCTGCGCCGCGTGGCCATCGATCCGGTCTCACGGGTTGAAGGCCATGGCAAGGTCACGATCTTGCTGGACGCGCAAAACCATGTGCAACAGGTGCGGCTGCACATCGTCGAGTTCCGCGGCTTTGAGAAATTCATCGAGGGCCGACCGTTCTGGGAGGTGCCGGTGATGGTGCAGCGCCTGTGCGGCATCTGCCCGGTGTCGCACCATCTGGCGGCCTCCAAGGCCTTCGATCGGGTGCTGGGCACGCCCACCGTCACGCCATCTGCTGAAAAGATGCGCCGGCTCATGCACTACGGCCAGGTGATGCAGTCGCACGCCCTGCACTTCTTCTACCTCGCCTCGCCCGATCTGCTGTTCGGCTTCGACTCTGAGGTGAACCGGCGCAACATCGTGGGCGTGGCGCAGGCGCATCCCGAGATCGCGCGCAAAGGCATCCTGCTGCGCAAGTTCGGCCAGGAGGTGATCCGCGCCACGGCCGGCAAGCGCGTGCACGGCACGGGCTCGGTGCCCGGCGGCGTGAACAAGCACCTTAGCCTCGAAGACCGTGCTCTGCTGCAGCGCGACGTGGCGCAAATGCTGGCTTGGGCGCAAGACGCTGTGGCCATTGCCCGGCAACTGCACGCGCAGAACCCGACTCTGTACGACAGTTTCGGCGCTTGCGGCTCCAATCTGCTTTCGCTGGTGCGCGTCGATGGCGCGCTGGACCTCTATGACGGCGTGCTGCGCGCGCGCGACCCTGGGGGAAAGATCATCTTCGACGGCGCCCGCGACCAGGACTACCTCGATCTGATCGAGGAGGAGGTCAAGCCCTGGACCTATATGAAGTTCCCCTTCCTCAAGAGTCTGGGCCCCGAGTTGGGCAGCTATCGTGTAGGTCCGCTGGCGCGGCTGCAGAATTGCGATTTCATCCCCAGTTCGCTGGCCGAAGTGCAACGGCGCGAGTTCCTCGCTTGCGGCAAGGGCGAACCTATCCATGCGCCGCTGGCCTATCACTGGGCGCGCATGGTCGAACTGCTGCACTGCATCGAGGTCATACAGGAATTGCTGGACGACCCCGACCTGCTTTCTGGCGAGCTCATGGCCTCGGGTCAACGTCGGGGCGTTGGCGTGGGTGTGATCGAGGCGCCGCGGGGCACGCTGATCCACCACTACGAGGTTGGCGACGACGATCTGGTCACGATGTGCAACCTGATCGTGTCGACCACCCACAACAACCAGGCCATGAACGAGTCTGTGCGCTCGGTGGCGCGAGAATACCTCGACGGACGCGAACTAACCCAAGGTCTGCTCAATCACATCGAGGTCGCGATCCGTGCCTACGATCCCTGCCTTTCCTGCGCCACGCATGCGCTTGGGCAGATGCTGCTGGATGTGGAGCTGGTCGGCCCCGAAGGCGAACTCATGGACCGCGTTCAGAGGTGGCATGACGGCAGCTTCATGCACGATGAGACTGCATCGATCGGGTTGAGGCCATGACGGGGAAGCCCACTCCGTTGGCGCAAACGCTGGTGTTCGGCTGGGGCAACCTCAGCCGCGGCGACGATGCGCTCGGGCCTCTTTTCGTGCAGGCCTTGCGCGACCGCCATGACGCTGACGTGGATGTTGAGTACCTTGACGATTACCAATTGCAAATCGAGCACGCGCTAGACCTGGTAGGTCGAGAGCGCGTGCTGTTGGTCGACGCCAGCCTGAGTTGCTGCGCACCGTTTGAGGTGACCAGCGTTGCGCCTCGGCACGACACGAGTTTTGCCACCCATGCCCTGTCACCCCAAGGATTGCTGCAGGTGTTTCGCGAGGTTCGAGGCGAGGCACCACCACCGTGCACGCTGCTGCAAATTCGAGGCGAGCGCTTTGAACTCGGGCAGCCGCCCAGTTGTGCCGCGCTGAACCATCTCGCGGCGGCGTTGCAATGGTTCAGCACAGGGGTTGGAGGCGCGCAGCAGCCGCGAGTCGGTCGCCAACTTTCATGCTTCGACTGAGAAGCGCACCGAGTCATTAAAACTCGCCCTTTCACGTCATGCGGTGTCGCTGTCGACCAGACCGTTTTCCATGCTGTACCGCACCAGCGCCGCCAGGTTGGGCAGCTGCAGCTTCTCCTGGATTCGAGTCTTGTGCGTGCTCACGGTTTTGACCGACAGATGCAACGCATCGCCGATGTCGGTCAGACGTTCGCCTTTGACCAAGCGGCGTAGCACTTCCAGTTCGCGGTTCGAGAGCAGTTCATGGCGTGGCGTCTGCGCTGTTCCCGTGAGTTGCAGCACCACCCGCTCTGCCAAACCGGGCGTGACGTAAGCACCACCGTTGACCACTTTCCGCACGGCCTGGACGAGCTCGGTCCCAGCGCGGTCTTTCGTGACATAGCCGCGCGCCCCGCCTTGAGGGCACGCAAGGCGTATTGCTCTTCCGGATGCATGCTCAGCACCATCACTGCCAGCCGGGGAAATTCGGTGGGGATACGTTTGACGAACTCCAGGCCGCCCATTCCCGGCATCGTCAAATCGACGATCGCCAGTTCAAACTCCTGCTCTCGCAGCCGGTCCAGGGCCAAAAATCCATTCTCGATACGCCAGCCCTCGGGCGTGCTGCTCAGGATGCGCTTGAGGCCTCCACGGATGACTTCATGGTCATCAACGATCAATATCCGCAGCCCTTGCATTTCTGCTTCGGCGTCCATCCTTCATTCCTTTGAAGAGCCGACCCGAAAATCGGCACGGCCTGCGTTTGCAGACGCCAATTTGGCGCTCGCGCAGGATATGCGAAAGCATATGCGACCCTCACTTTAGGCCTTGCGAATCCGGTCTATTGCGCTGGATATTCGGAATATTCCTAATGCCTTTTCGGCTGCATTCCGCTGGCAATCCGCGGTGCTCGCCGATTGCCAGGGGCGAGCGATAGCGCGATGCTTGTAGTCATAAAAGTGACAACATTCTGGAGCGCCACATGAAGGCCAGTACGCATGCCATCGAACCCGAGGCCGCGGACCCGGCTGCGTGGTTTGTCCACCGCGGCGTGAGTCTGCCCGAGAGGGCACCGGGCCACATGAGTGATGTCCTGCACCTGCTTGGCGCCGTTGCAGATGACTGGGCTCAGTCCTGCGTCGTACCGCATTGGCGGTCGCGTCGCGGTAGTACCTTTTGCCGTGAGAGCAGTCTGACGCAAGCCATTTGAGTCGTGCGCTTCGGCTCCTTCAAGTGCCTGAAGACCGGCGAAGACGGCTACGAACACGTTCTGGGATTCACCGGTGCGGGTGAGGTCTTGGGGCTGGAGGGCCTGGTGCTGCCGCAGCTTCCCTACGACGTGGTGGCACTGGAGGATTCCAGCGTGATTGAGCTGCCGCTGCGTGAGATCGAGGTCTGGCGGCAGCACTCCAGCGCCCTGAATCACGCGCTGCAATGTGCGCTGGTGGGACAACTGGCCCGGGCCAGCGACATCGCTGAAATGATGGCTGCCGTGGCCTCCGAGGTGCGCCTGGCACGCTTTCTGCTATGGTATTCCAACCGCCTGGCTGCGCGCGGGCAATCGCGCACGAGGTTTCTGCTGCGCATGAGCCGGCGCGATATTGCCAGCTTGCTGGCGGTGGCGCATGAATCCATCAGTCGCAGCTTCGCATTGCTGGCCGAGTGGGGTGATGTGCGGGCCGACATCCGTGAAATCGAAATCCTCGAAATGGACGGTTTGAAGGCGTGTAAGCACAAAGCCCGCCGCGACCGCGATTGAGTTCGCTCAAGCGTGCCGCATCGACCGGTGCCATGATGAGCCAGTTCTTTACTCACCTCACCGCAAACGGTCATGACAGCACACAAGTGGCACTGACCCGGCGCTGGATCTCCGGAGCGAATGCGGCCACGACCTGGCATTGAAAATGAAATTGACACAGATTGCAGCCTGGAGCCTGTTGCTGCTGCACGGTCTGTGCGGCGGCGCAGCCGCGGCACAGACCGTGTCGCGCTTGCCCTGGTTCGAGCAGGGACGCCCCAGTGCGCAGGCGCTGCAAGCGGTTGCGATCTTGGCCGATGCGGCCTCTGATGGACTGGATCCGCTCGATTACCGGGTGCAGGAGCTGCAGGCCGCGATCGACCGTGCTGGTGCCGCCACGGCCCCCGATTCTGGCGCGCAAGTGCGACTGGAGACCGCGCTGACGCGGTCGATGCAGCGTTACTTGTCTGACCTGCATTCGGGGCGCATCGACCCGCTTCAAATTCACGCCCGCTTTGAGCTGCCACGTAACCGCTCCTTCGAGCCGGACGCGGCTTTGGGCGCTGCGCTGGCGGCGCACCGACTGCCGCTGGCGGCGCGTGAGGCCGCGCCCCAACTCAGCCAATACGCGCAGCTGCGAGGGTTGTTGCGCCAATACCAGGCGCTGGGAGCGCATCCGGCTTGGGCGCAGCCACTGGCGCCGCCTGCGAGAAGCAAGCTGGAGCCAGGCCAGTCCTACCCCGATCTGGGGCGGTTGGCGCAGCGGCTGCAGGCGCTGGGCGACCTGGGTCCCGGTGCGGGGTTGCCCGTGTCCTATGACGACACGCTGGCGGCGGCGATCCGGTCGTTCCAGCAACGTCATGGCCTGGCAGAGGATGGTGTCATCGGGCGGTCCACGTTGGCCGCTCTGAACGTGGCCCCCGCGCAGCGGGCACAGCAGATTGCGCTGGCGCTTGAGCGCCTGCGCTGGACACCCCTGCTGGAAGGGCCACGCATGATCGTCGTGAACGTGCCCGAGTTTGTGCTGCGCGCCTACGAGACCCGGGGTGAGCAGGTTGATGTCAAACTGGAGATGAAGGTCGTGGTCGGGCGCGCACTCAACACCCGCACACCCTTGCTGGGTGCGGACCTGCGCGCCATCGAGTTCAGTCCTTATTGGAATGTGCCCAGGTCGATTGCCCGCGCCGAGACCGTGCCGCGGATCAGACGCGACCCGGCCTATTTTCGGCAGCAGGGTTTCGAGTTCGTGGGGCAAGACGGCAAGGCTTCAACCACGCTCGGCGCCGCACAGCTGGACGCCGTATTGCGCGGCGAGTTGCGGATTCGGCAGCGCCCGGGGCCGAACAACGCCTTGGGCGACATCAAATTCGTGTTCCCGAACAGTGACGACATCTATTTGCACCATACGCCGGCGCTGCAATTGTTCGAGCGCGACCGGCGCGACTTCAGCCACGGCTGCATCCGTGTGCAGGAACCCGTGGAACTGGCAAAATTCGTGTTGCGGAACCAAGCGGAATGGACCGAAACCCGAATCCGTGCAGCCATGGACCATGGCGTGTCGCAGACGCTGCGGCTGGATCAGCCGCTACCGGTTTTGATCGTCTATGTCACGGCCCTGGTCAAGCAAGGCAGGGGATACTTCTATACGGACCTCTACGGTCAGGACCGATTGCTGGAGCAGGTCTTGCGTCAGCGCAATGCCAGAATGCCTCCGTCATGAAGGACTCACACCGCAACTCCCGCCGCCTGTTCCTGCACTGCGCCACAGCCGTGTCGTTGGCGCTGACGGCGCATCCGGTGTTGGCCGCAGCGCCGGATGCGCGACCGCGACGCGGCGAGCGTCGGCTGGCGTTGCACCACACCCATACCGGAGAAAGCATTGCCCTGGCCTACGCGCTCGGGGACTCGCTGGTGCCGGAGGCGTTGCTGGCGCTCAACCACTTTCTGCGCGATCACTACAGCGGCGACGTGGGCGTGATCGCGCCCTCACTGTTCGATCAGCTGCACCAGTTACAGCAGACGCTGGCCAGCGTTCAGCCGTTCCAGGTCATCTCCGGCTACCGCAGTCCTGCCACCAACGCCGTGCTGCAGAAAACGCGCGGCGGCGGCGTCGCCAAACACAGCCTGCACATGGAAGGCCGCGCCATCGATATTCGTCTGCCCGATGTGCCACTGGTCGACCTGCGCGATGCTGCGCTGTCGCAGCGCGCTGGAGGCGTTGGCTATTACCCCGGCGAACGCTTTGTGCACGTGGACACTGGCCCGGTGCGGCGCTGGTGAGTCGGGCCTGGCAGGTCCAAAGGCCGGTTTGGCCGGTGAGCCGTTGGCACCCGCTCGAAGCCTTCGATGGTTTCATGGATCGATGAAATCTCCCCATAGCTTGACGGATACATGGGGTCAGTCCTCGCGGCCGACTTCGGCCAGGCACTCATCCAGGATGTCGAGTGCCTGCCCCATTTGCTTGCGCGTCGTGATCAGCGGCGGCGTCAGCGTGAGCACGTTGCCCATGGTGGTCTTGAAGGACAGGCCGCGCGCCAACGCGGCGTAGAGCACGCGTTCGGCTGCAGCCGCGGCCGGGGTCTTGGCCTGGCGATCGCTGACCAGGTCCAGGCCTAGCAGCAGTCCACGGCCGCGCACATCGCCGATCAGGGCGTGGCGCTGCTTCATGTCCTGCAGTCGCTCCAACGCATACGCGCCCACCTGGGCCGCATTTTCGACCAGCTGCTCGCGCTCGATGACCTCCAGCGTGGCCAACGCGGCGGCGGATGTGACCGGATTCTTTTCATGCGTGTAGTGGCCCAGGGCGAAGGCGCCTGCCACGTCCAGCTCGGCGCGTGCGATGCAGGCGGCCATCGGCAGCACGCCGCCTCCCAGAGCCTTGCCCAGCACCACGATGTCGGGTGCCGCGCCGTCGTGTTCCGCGGCGAAGAAGCGCCCGGTCTTGCCCAGCCCCGTGGGAATCTCGTCGAAGATCAGCAGCGTGCCATGCGCGTGGCAGGCTGCGCGCACCGCCTGCCAATAGCCCGGGGGCGGGATGAAGGGCACGGCGCGCGCTGGCTCGGCGATGACGGCGGCCACGTCGCCCTCGCGCTCCAGCACGTAGCGCACCATGCGGGCGCAGGCCAGCTGGCATTGATCGATACGGGGTTGGCCGCCGTCATCCACCGCGTGGCCGTAGGGGCAGCGGTAGCAACCAAAGGGCGCCACGTGCTCACTGCCCGGAAGCAGGGGCCCGACGGCGTGTCCGCTGCGAAACAGCGACTCGCCGCCGACGCTGGAAGCGCCGAAACCCGCGCCGTGAAACGAATCCCAAAAGCTCAATGTCTTGAAGCGGCCGGTGGCGATGCGCGCCAGCTTGATTGCCACTTCCACCGCGTCCGAGCCACCGGTGGTGAACAGCACTTTGCCGGCGTGGCCGGTGAGCGAGTGGAAGCGCGCACTCAATTTTTCAGCCAATTCCACTGCGCGCTCGCTGGCGAAACGGCGCGGCGCAAAAGTCAGGGTGTCGAGCTGTGCCTTGATCGCGGCGATGACATGGGGATGGGCATAGCCGACATGGTGCACGTTGTTGCCATGGAAATCCATGTAGCGGCGCCCGCCGGTGTCCTCAATCCAGATGCCCTGCGCCTTGGCAATGGCGCTCAGACACGGCGTCGACACCGACTGGTGCAGGAACGCAGCGCTGTCGCGCGCAAGCAGGTCGCGCGTGCCGGGGTCGAGGTGTTGCGACTGCCATTGGCTGCGCAGCGGCGAGTGGTTGACGTCGCCCTCGCTCGGGGTCGGCTCCGTTCTCATCGTGACTTGATGCTCAGGCCAAGCGGCCTTCAGCGATCCGTGCTGGTCGTGACGCTTGCGCCCAGGTCGCTCTGGTGCACGTCGTTGTCGATGGTGCGCTGCTTGCTACGCAGCACATGCTCAAGCATCGCCTGTCCTGCGGCTTGCGCGTCGCCTGACGCGATGGCCTTCACGATGCTTTTGTGCTCGCTCAGGAAGGTCCGCATCAATCCCATGTCGGCCAGATTCTGGCGCCGAAACAGCGACAACTCCTTGATCAACCTGCGGTAGGTTTCGGTCAGCTTGCTGTTGCCAGCCATCTCCACCATGCGGTCATGAAACGCGAGATTCAACCGGTGGTACTGGCGCGCATCCTGAGCCTTCACGGCCTTCTCCATGGCGCTCACCAAGGCCCTGATTTCCTTGAGCTGATCCGGGGTGATGGACGCAGCCAGGCGCTTGCCAACCCAGTCGTCCATGGCCGCGCGCAGGTCGAAAATCTCCAGCGCTTCCCCCAGTGGAATGGCGCGAACGAACACGCCGCGGTTCTTTTCGGTGCGCACCAAGCCGGCCTCGTCGAGCATGCGAAACGCCTCGCGCACCGGCCCGCGTGAAACGCCCAGCTTTTCTGCCAAGGCCGCCTCGCTCAATTTGGATCCCGGTGCAAAGTCGCCGGCCAGGATGGCGCGCTCGATCTCCTGCTGCACCACGGTGGTGAGGGAACTGCTCTGCAGCATGGCAATGGTGGGATGAAGCGCGTCGGCCATGGTTTTATTACAGCACATCTTGTCGACAATTTGCAAAACACAATTGACAAAGCATGGGACTGCGGTTTAAATAAATAGCCCGCGTCAACGGCTTGTCATGACGTCGACACAATTCGGTCACACCATCGCAGATTTACCTGAAGGAGTCCCAAGTGCGTCTTTCTACATTGTCCAAATCTCTCGTCGTGACCAGCCTGCTGGCGCTCAGCGCAGCCGCGTTCGCGCAAAAGACTCAGTTGCTGGTCTACACCGCGCTGGAAACCGATCAGGTCAAGGCCTACCAGGAAGGCTTCAATAAGGTCAATCCCGACATCGAAATCAAGTGGGTGCGCGACTCGACGGGCGTGATCACGGCCAAGCTGTTGGCCGAGAAGGCCAATCCGCAGGCTGATGTGGTGATGGGCGTGGCCGCCTCCAGTCTGGCGCTGATGGACAAGCAGGGCATGCTCGAGCCCTACGCGCCGCTGAACCTGGACGCGATCATGAGCCAGTACCGCGACAAGAAGAAGGTGCCGGCCTGGTGGGGCATGGACGTGTGGGGTGCCACCGTGTGCTTCAACACCGTGGAGGCGACGAAGAGAAACATCCCCAAACCGGAAAGCTGGCAGGACCTGACCAAGCCCGTGTACAAGGGCCAGATCGTCATGCCCAACCCGGCATCCAGCGGCACCGGCTACTTTGACGTGGTGGCCTGGCTCACGCTGTTCGGCGACCAGGCGGGCAAGGGCGGCGGCTGGAAGTTCATGGACGGCCTGCACAACAACATCGCGCAGTACACGCACTCGGGCTCCAAGCCTTGCAACATGGCAGCCAGCGGTGAGTTTGTCGTCGGCATTTCGTTCGAGTACCGTGCCAACGCCAACAAGGCCAAGGGCGCGCCGATTGACCTGATCTTCCCCAAGGAAGGTCTGGGCTGGGATCTGGAGGCCTTTGCCATCCACAAGGGAACGAAGAAGCTGGACGCGGCGAAAAAGCTGGCGGACTGGGCTTCGAGCAAGGATGCGATGCTGCTCTACGGCAAGAACTTCGCCATCACGGCGCAACCGGGCGTGGCGGCTCCGCTGGCGAATGTGCCCAAGGACTATGAGCAGCGCCTGGTCAAGCTCGACTTCAATTACGCCGCTGAGCAGCGTGAGCGCATCCTGAAAGAATGGATCGCACGATACGACGGCAAGAGCGAAAAGCGCTGAACGCGCTGTGCCAACCCTGGGCCGCCCGGCTGGACTGTGCGGCCCTTTTCTTGAGTCAATGAGTCCCAATCCGCTTCTCGATCTGCGCCATATCCGCAAGGACTTTGGCAGCTTCACCGCGCTGCAGGACATCAACCTGCAGATCGGACGGGGCGAGTTCGTCTGCTTCCTGGGGCCATCGGGCTGCGGCAAGACCACGCTGTTGCGCATCATCGCCGGCCTGGAGGTGCAAAGTGCGGGCCAGATTTTGCAAGCGGGGCGCGACATTTCGCTGCTGCCACCGGCGCGGCGCGACTACGGCATCGTTTTCCAGAGCTACGCGCTGTTTCCGAACCTGAATGTGGCCGACAACGTGGCCTACGGCCTGGTTAACCGTAAAACGCCGCGCTCCGAGATCAAACAGCGTGTAAGCGAGCTGGTGAAACTGGTGGGATTGCCGGGCAGCGAAGCGAAATTTCCCGGCCAACTTTCGGGCGGGCAGCAACAGCGTATCGCTTTGGCGCGCGCCCTGGCCACCGCACCCGGCCTGCTGCTGCTGGACGAGCCGCTGTCGGCGCTGGACGCGTTGGAGCGCATTCGGCTGCGCGGTGAAATCCGTGCCCTGCAGCAGAAGCTGGGCGTGACCACCATCATGGTGACGCACGACCAGGAAGAGGCTTTGAGTGTGGCCGACCGCATCGTCGTCATGAACCATGGTGTGATCGAGCAGGTCGGCACGCCCATGGAAATCTACCGCGAGCCGGCATCGCCCTTCGTCGCGGACTTCGTTGGCAAGATCAACGTGCTGCCAGCGCGGCTGGTGCAGGGCGAGCTGCGCTTTGGCAGCATGTGCCTGCCCTACGGGGGCGAAGACCGTGACGTGCGCGTGTACCTGCGGCCCGAAGACGTGCTGGCGCGGCCGATTTTCGCGGGCGACCCTCATGTGTTCGACGCGCGCATCGAGAAGATCGAATTCCTGGGCTCCTATTGCCACGTGCATGTCAGCTCCAGCGCACTGGGCGTGCACCGGCTCATGGTCTATTTGTCGCTGAATTTCCTGTCGGAGCAGTCACTCGAGGTTGGATCCAGCGTCAGCTTGAAGCTGCTGCCCGAGCGCATCAAGGTGTTCTGATGGCGACGCTGCCCTTGCTCGCCACGGCCCGCCAGGTCAAGATCCAGCAGCATGGGGTGGACCGCATCGCGCACCTGGCGCTGGCGCTGATCGCCCTGATCCTGATCGCTTTTCTGGCGGCGCCGCTGCTGGCGATCCTGATGCAGGCGCTGCAGGGGCGCGAGGGTGAATTCGTCTGGTTCGCCAACTTCATCGAATACGCCAGCACACCGGCATTGCTGGACAGCCTGTGGAACAGCCTGTGGGTCTCGGGCGCGGTGACGCTGATCACGCTGCCGCTGGCCTTTGCCTTTGCCTATGCACTGACGCGCTCCTGCATGCCGCTCAAATCGCTGTTTCGCGGCGTGACCCTGATTCCGCTGCTCGCGCCCTCGCTGCTGTCGGCGATCTCGCTGATCTACTGGTTTGGCAATCAGGGCGTGCTAAAGGATTGGATGCAGGGCGTGGGCATAGCGCAGATCTACGGTGCACCCGGCATCGTGCTGGCAGAGTGCATCGCGGTGTTTCCGCACACCTTGATGATCCTGGTGACGGCTTTGAGCCTGTCGGACGCGCGCCTGTACGAGGCGGCAGACGCCATGGGAACAGGCGCCGTGCGCAAGTTCTTCACCATCACCCTGCCCGGCGCCAAATACGGCCTGATCTCGGCCACGCTCGTGACCTTCACGCTGGTGATCACGGACTTTGGCATTCCCAAGGTCATCGGCGGCAACTTCAGCGTGCTCGCCACGGACGTGTTCAAGCTGGTGATCGGTCAGCAGGATTTTTCCAAGGGCGCGGTGGTGGCGATCCTGCTGTTGGCGCCTGCCATCCTTACCTTTGCCGTGGACCACTATGTGAGCCGGCGCCAGACTGCGATGCTCACGGCCCGCGCCATTCCCTATGCGCCCAAGGCGGCGCCCTTGTTTGACCGCCTCATGACGATGTACTGCTGCGGCATCGCCGCGCTGGTGCTGGCGATGCTGGGCATGGCGGTGTTTGCATCCTTCGCCACCTTCTGGCCCTACAACCTTACGCCCAGTTGGCGCCACTACCAACTGGGCCTGCTCGATGCCGAGGTCGGCGTGGCCTTTTTCAACAGCCTGAAAATGGCTGCAGGCACGGCCCTGTTCGGTACGGCGCTGGTTTTTTGCGGCGCCTATCTGCTGGAAAAAACCAAGGGCGTGGCGCCTCTGCACAGTCTGCTGCGGCTGCTGGCCGTGGTGCCGATGGCCGTGCCGGGACTGGTGTTGGGCCTGGGCTACATCTTCTTCTTCAATGCGCCCGGAAATCCTCTGGGCGGCCTGTACCACACGCTCACGCTGCTCACGCTGTGCTCCATCGTGCACTTCTACACCACGGGCCATCTCACCGCCGTGACGGCCTTGAAGGCGCTAGACAGCGAGTTTGAAGCCGTGAGCGCCTCGCTCAAGGTGCCTTTCTACAAAACCTTCTGGCGCGTCACGCTGCCGGTGTGTGCCCCGGCGCTGATTGACATGGCGCGCTACTTCTTCATCAACGCCATGACCACGATCTCGGCCGTGGTGTTTCTCTATTCGCCCGAGACCAAGGTGGCGTCGATTGCGATCCTGAATCTGGACGAGGCCGGCGAGATGGGCGCAGCGGCTGCCATGGCGGTGCTGATCGCGCTCTCGTCCAGCGTGGCGACGCTGCTGTTCAAGGCCTTTGCCTGGTGGAGCAACCGGCGCACGCAGGCGTGGAGAATCCAAGGACGCTAAAACCAGCTTGAACCCAGCGCTCGTCATGGCGAGGAGCGAAGCGACGTGGCAATCCATCGTGGCTGATCAACGGCATGGATTGCTGCTTTGCGCTGGCAATGACGAAATGCAACACGCATTGCGTAACCCTGATCGTCGAAACAAGGAGAAACTCATGGACAGAGACAAGATACTGCTCACCCCCGGGCCGCTCACCACGACGCTGCGCACCAAGCTGGCGATGCTCAAGGACTGGGGTTCCTGGGACGCGGATTTCAACACCGTGACCGCGAGCGTGCGCAAGAGCTTGCTGGACATCATCCATGGCCACGACAGCCATGTGGTCGTGCCCTTGCAGGGCAGTGGCACCTTCAGTGTCGAGGCCGCCATCGCCACGCTCGTGCCCCACGACGGTCATGTACTGGTGCTGGACAACGGCGCCTACTGCAAGCGCGCCGCGCGCATCTCCAGCCTCATGGGACGGCGTTGCACCGTGCTTGGGTTTGAGGACTCAATCCCGGTCGATCCGGCAGCACTGCAGCAGGCGCTGGCAAAGGATGCGTCGATTACGCACGTGGTGCTGATCCACTGCGAGACCAGCGCCGGCGTGCTCAACCCGCTACAGGCGGTGGCCGATGTCTGCGGGGCGCACGACAAGGGGCTGATCGTGGACGCCATGAGTTCCTTTGGCGCGATAGAAATCGACGCGCGCAAAACCCGCTTCGACGCCTTGATTGCGGCCAGCGGCAAATGTCTGGAAGGCGTTCCCGGCATGGGGTTCGTGTTCATCCGTAAGGCCGTGCTCGACGCTTGCGCGGGCAGGAGCCAGTCTTTGGCGATGGACCTGTACGACCAGTACCAGTACCTGGAAAAGACCACCCAGTGGCGCTTCACCCCGCCCACGCACGTGGTGGTGGCGCTGCATGAAGCGATTGCGCAGTTCGAAGCGGAGGGTGGCCAACCGGCGCGACTGGCGCGCTATACGAACAACTATGAAACCCTCATCGGGGGCATGAGCAAACTGGGGTTCAAGCCTTTTCTGGACCCAGCGATCCAGGCGCCCATCATCGTCACCTTTCACGCGCCCGCACATCCGAAATACGACTTCAAGAGCTTCTATGCGGCGGTGCGCGCGCATGGTTTCCTGCTCTATCCCGGTAAACTGACTCAGGTCGAGACTTTCCGCGTTGGCTGCATCGGCGCCATTGGCCAGAGCGAGATCGAGCAGGCGGTGCACGCGGTGGCGCTGGCGTTAACGGATCTGGGGATCGCGGTGGCCTCGGAGTGAAGTCCCACCGTCATTGCGAACTGTCTGCGTCGGGTGCTGAAGTTGTATGCGGGCCATGAATCCCGGATTCGTCATTGCGAGCGAAGCGTGGCAATCCATGTGTTCTGCTTGCTTGCCGGGATGGATTGCCGCGGCCTTTGGCCTCGCAATGACGCTTACGCACGGGAACAGTAGAAGGAGATAAGCATGGCAACAAAGACAACGAGCAAGCTTCACCCCGCAGTGGCGGCGATCCGGAAATCGGGCGCGCCCAAGGTCAAGGTCGCGGTGAGCGACATCGACGGCATCCTGCGCGGCAAGTATCTACACCGTGACAAGTTCCTGGGAGCGGCCGAGCCCTATCCCGGAGGCGGATTTGGCTTTTGCGACGTGGTGCTGGGCTGGGACATGATGGACCAAACCTACGACAACACCACGGCCACGGGTTGGCAGCACGGTTTCCCGGACGCGCTGGCGCGCCTGGACCTGAACACCGCACGCCATGTGCCCTGGGACGAGGGCGTGCCCTTCTTTCTGGGCGAGTTCGTCAACGCCGACGGCACGGCCCACGCGCAATGCCCGCGCCAGGCCTTGAAGCGCGTGCTCAAGCGCGCCGAGAAGATGGGTTTCAAGGTCATGACCGGGATGGAGTTCGAGTGGTTCAACTTCCTGGAAACGCCGCAGAGCTGGGCCGCGAAAAAGGGCGTGGGACCGGAGCAACTCACGCCCGGCATGTTCGGCTATTCGCTGTTGCGCATGAACCAGAACCGCGAATTCCTCAACACCTTGATGGACGAGATGCTGGCATTTGGCGTTCCCATTGAAGGCCTGCACACCGAAACCGGACCCGGCGTGTACGAGGCGGCGATCGGCTTCAGCGAAGCGCTGGAGCAGGCGGACCGCGCAATATTGTTCAAGACCGGAACCAAGGAGATCGCCGCGGGTTTTGGCATCATGCCCAGCTTCATGGCCAAGCCGGACCAGAAGCTGCCCGGTTGCAGCGGCCACATCCACCAGAGCCTGTCGGACGGCAAGAACAACCTCTTCTACGACGCGAAGAATCCGCGCAAGATGAGCCGGCTGTTCGAGAGCTATCTGGCCGGGCAGGTGGCGTGCATGATGGAATTCGCACCCATGATCTGGCCCACCATCAACAGCTACAAGCGCCTGGTCGATGGCTTCTGGGCGCCGGTCAAACCGACCTGGGGCATCGACAACCGCACCGCGAGTTTTCGCGTGATCGCCGGCAGCCCCAAAGCCACTCGTCTGGAGACGCGCTGCCCCGGCGCCGACGTCAATCCCTATCTGGCGATGGCGGCGGTGATCGCCGCCGGACTCGATGGCGTGGAGAAGGGCCTCAAGCTCACCGCGCCGCCCGTCACCGGGACCAACGTCGGCTCGGATCACATTCCCCGCGCGCCGCGCACGCTGATCGAGACCACGCGCAACTTCCAACAGTCGGCGATTGCGCGCGACTGGCTGGGCGACGGCTTTGTCGATCACTTCTCTGCCACCCGCGACTGGGAGTGGCGCCAATGGCTGGACGGCGTCACCGATTGGGAAATGAAGCGCTATTTTGAAATCATCTGACGTCCTGGTCCGCCGCCTCACGAGCGCCGACGCTGCAGGCTATCGGGCGCTGCGGCTGCGCGCTTTTCGCGAGCACCCGGAGGCCTTCACCTCCAGCCACGCGGAAGAGGCAATCAAACCGCTGGCCAGCGCGCAGCAGCGTCTGAGCGACGGTTCATCCTGCCGCGTCTGGGGAGCGTTCGTTGAGAACCGGCTGGTCGGGATGGTGGGGCTGGAGCGCGAGCAGCGCCAGAAAGTCCGGCACAAGGGATTGATAATCGGCATGTATGTGGCGCCGGAATTTGCGCGACGCGGCATTGCCAGCACGCTGTTGCAAACGCTGCTGGCGCATGCCCGGCACACCGATATTGAAATGCTGAACCTCACCGTGACCCGTGGCAATGACGCGGCCGAGCAGCTTTACAAGGCTACCGGATTCAAATCCTGGGGCGTTGAGCCCGGTGCCATCAAGCTGAACGACCAACGATTCGACAAGAACCATTTATATCTAACACTTGCACCATCATGAGCATCACCTCCTTCTCTTTTCCCACCCCGATCAAATTTGGCGCCGGTGCGCGCAAGCTGGTGGCAGCGCACCTGCTGGAGCAGGGCTGCAAGCGCCCACTGATCGTGACCGACCGGGCGCTGGGCGCGCTCCCCGTTCTGGCCGAGTTCAAAACCCATCTCGCGGGACTGGAGGTGGCGGTGTTCAGCGGCGTCTTTGGCAACCCGACCTGCTCCCAGGTGATGGATGGCGCGGCCGCCTTTAAGGCGCACGGCGCCGATTGCATCATCGGCTTTGGCGGCGGCGCTGCGCTGGACGTGGCCAAGGTGGTGGGCATTGCAGCCACGCATGAAGGAGACATCCTGGAATACGTGTGGGATCACCCGCAAGTGCGGCCGATTCGCAACGCACTGCCGTATTTGGTGGCCTTGCCCACGACCTCGGGCACAGGCTCGGAAGTGGGCCGCTCCAGCGTCGTGAGCGAAAACGACACGCATTTGAAGCGAGTTGTCTTCAGCCCGAAGATCCTGGCCAAGTGCGTCTTTGCCGACCCGGAGTTGACGCTGGGCCTGCCACCGGCAGTGACGGCCGCAACCGGCATGGACGCCCTCACGCACAACATCGAAAGCTATCTCTCGCCCGCATACCACCCGCTGTGCGACGGCATCGCGCTCGAAGGCACGCGCATCGCCGCTGCCGCCTTGCTCACCGCTGTCATGGAACCGGCCAATCTGCAGGCGCGAAGCGACATGATGATGTCGTCCATGATGGGCGCCATCGCTTTTCAGAAGGACCTGGGCGCCGTGCATTCCTGCGCCCATGCGTTGGGCGCCGTCTGCGACCTGCATCACGGGCTGGCGAACGCGCTCATGATTGACACCGTGCTGACCTGGAACTACGAGGCGGTGCCGGCCAAATTCGATGAACTGGCGCACGTGTGCAAAGTGGTCGGCGGCGGCGCAGCGCTGGTGCCCTGGCTGAAAGCACTCAAGACCAGCATCGGCATTCACGGCGGCCTGGCCGCACACGGCGTCAAGCCTGAACAGCTGGCGCGTCTGGTGCAGATCGCCACCGCCGACATCTGCCACCAGACCAATCCGCGGCCCTGCACTTCGGCGGACTTCGAGCGCTTGTTCAAGCAAGCCCTGTAGACATGAGCGATCGTCTGAAAATCGGCATCAGCGCCTGCTTTCTGTACCCGGACCCGAACCGCTCGGTCTTTGCCAAGAAGACGCTGCAATACATCGAGCAGTCGATGGCGCACTGGCTCATGTCGGGTGGCGCGCTGCCGGTGATGATCCCCTCGCCCGCAGGGCAAGCGCAGCCGCCCGAGGTGCACCTTGACGAATACGCGCGCTGGCTCGACGGCCTCGTCTTGCATGGCGGCGCCGATGTCTGGCCCGGCAGCTACGGCGAGACGCCGCTGCAGGAGCGCTGGAGCGGTGACCGCACCCGCGATGTGTACGAGCAGGCGCTGGTGCGCGCCTTTGTCGCCGCCGGCAAGCCCGTGTTCGGCGTCTGCCGCGGGTTGCAGCTGATCAACGTGGCCTTTGGCGGGACGCTGTTGCAGGACATTGGCACGCAGCGCCCGGACGCGCTGGTGCACCGCGACGGCGACAGTTACGACCTGAACTTTCACCAGCTCGAAGTGCTGCCAGATACCCGTCTGAGCGAGCTGCTGGCGGACGCGCAAAGCATGAAGATCAACAGCATCCACCACCAGGGGATCAAGGACCTGGCGGCAGGTTTTGTGGTCGAGGCGCGCTGTCCCGACGACGGCATGATCGAGGCCATACGCCATACCGGCACCGCGTATGTGGCTGCCGTGCAATGGCATCCCGAGTTTCACCGCAGCGAACTCGGAACGCTGGACGACACGCCGCTGTTGCAGGACTTCTTGAACGCGGCCCAGGCCGCCAGATCGAACAAGGAATAAATCACATGAACACACTCTCCATCCTTAACCCCGCCACCGGCGAACTCATCACCCAGGTCCCAGCCGACGATGCCGTTTCGGTGGCGAACAAAGCTGCTGCGGCACGTGCCGCGCAATCCGCCTGGAGTGCAGTTCCCCTGGACGAACGCAAGGCCTGCATCGCGCGCTTTCGCGCCGGCGTCGTGGCTGAACTCGAGACGCTGGCCGCGACCATGACCGGCGAGACCGGCAAGCCCATCAAGATGTCGCGCAACGAGCTCAATGGCCTGCTGGGACGCATCGACTTTTTCCTGAAGGAAGTGGACGCGCAGCTCGCCACCGAGACCGTCTACGCCGAGGGCGGCATGACCGAACAGATCCAGCACATCCCGCTGGGCGTGGTGGTGAACATCTCGGCCTGGAACTACCCCTGGTTTGTCGGCGCCAACGTCTATGTGCCGGCGCTCCTCACGGGCAACGCTGTGCTCTACAAGCCTTCCGAATACGCCACGCTCACGGGTCTGGCGATGGCGCGCCTGTTGCATGCGTCGGGCATCCCCAAGAATGTGTTCATCGCTGTGGTCGGTGGCGGCGAAGTGGGCGCGGCCTTGCAGGTGCAAAGAATAGACGGCCTGTTCTTCACCGGCTCCTACGCCACAGGAGCAAAAATCGCTCAGGCCCTTGGCCCGCGCATGGTCAAGCTGCAGCTGGAACTTGGCGGCAAGGACCCGACCTATGTCTGCGAAGACGCCAATGTCCAGAACGCGGCCGAGTCGCTGGCGGACGGCGCCATGTACAACACGGGTCAGAGTTGCTGTTCGGTCGAACGCATCTATGTGCACGAGAAGATATACGACGCATTTGTCACAGCTTTTGTGGACACCGTGCGCGGCTTCAAGATCGGCGACCCGATGGCCGAAGACACTTACATCGGCGCCGTGACGCGCGCGCCGCAGCTGGCCGTGCTGGAGGCCCAGGTCGCAGACGCCAAGGCCAAGGGTGCCACGCTGCAGATCGGCGGCACGCGTGTGCCGGGTCCCGGCAACTGGTTTGCCCCCACCGTTTTCACCGAGGTGAATCACAGCATGGAGCTGATGCGCGAGGAAAGCTTCGGCCCCATCATCGGCATCCAGAAGGTATCGGGCGATGTCGAGGCGCTGCAACTCATGAACGACACGCGCTATGGCCTCACCGCGGGCGTGTTCACGCCCGATGAAGCGCGCGCCAAGGCGCTGCTGGCCCAGGTGAACGCCGGCAGCGTCTACTGGAACTGCTGCGACCGAGTGAGTCCGCGCCTGCCCTGGAGCGGACACGGCGATTCGGGCGTGGGCCTGACCCTGTCCACCTACGGCATTGCCACCTTCACAAGACCCAAGGCCTGGCACCTGCGCCAGCCATGAGCGCGGTTTCGCGACGGCAGCGCCGCTTGGAACGTATCATTTTGATACAAAGAAAATTCGCCAGATACCCGCATAATGCGACCGTAAGCAACGAACTCCCACGATGTTCAACACTCTGAAAGCTGCGGATACTGCCGCTGGCAAGCGCCAGGCGTTGTGGATCTACGGGTGCATGAGCCTGGTCTTGCTCGGCGTCGCAGGCGTACTGCTGATGGACTGGCTGAATTGGCCGATTCAGTTGCAAGGTGGACATGTCGGTCTGGCTGTAAATCTGGCGGCATTGCTGCTGCTGGCCGGGGTCTTGTGGCTGGCTGCGCGTCAGTTGCAGAGCGGCAGAAAGTTTCTGGTTCAAAGCGTTCTCCTCAACGGCATCACGGATCATCTGGGCGCGGGCGTGATGGCCGTGGATGCAAGCGGTGCCATTGCCTTTTCCAACCCGGAGGCGCAGCGGCTCCTGGGGTATGACGGCGCGCAACTGGCGCTCATGAAATTTCCGGACCTGATCCTGTCCAACTCGCCCGAGGGCGGGGCGATGCAGGTCGCGGTGCCGGAAATCGCTGTGCAGTGGCAGAATTACAGTGGTGAGGCCTGGCTCAAGACCTGCGATGCCCAGTCCGTGCCAGTGGAGTTGACCGTCACCCCCCTGCACCTGGCGAGCGAGGGGAAACCATCGGTGGCGGTGTTCCTGGACATTCGGGACCGGATCGAAGCCAAACAGCAACTACGCGCGCTGGCGTACTACGACACCTTGACCGGATTGGCCAATCGAACCTTGTTTTTTGACCGCGTCAGTGTGGCGATTCGGCGTGCACTCAGAGGCAAACGGGGATTGGTGGTATTGGTCGCTGATCTGGATAATTTCAAGCAGATCAACGACAGCTATGGACACGCCAGCGGCGATGAACTTCTGGGCCTGGTGGCGCAGACCTTGCAGGGATGCGTGCGGGAATCCGACACAGTATGCCGCCTTGGTGGTGACGAGTTTGCGATATTGCTGGAAAGCATAGAGGCGCCGCACGATGTGGCGCATTTGGCCAAGGGGATTGCCAGCGCCCTGAGCCAGACCTTTAGCGTGTTCATGGGCGAGGTGCACACCAGCGCCAGCATTGGTGTCGCGTTCTTCCCTCAGGACGGTGCCAATGGCGAAGAGTTGTTGAAGAACGCGGACGTCGCCCTGTACCGGGCCAAGGAAGCGGGCCGCGGCTCGTACCAGTTCTTCACACCCGACATGGCGCGCGCCGTGGTCGAGAAGCTCAACATCGAACAGCGCCTTCGCGCCGGTATGCAAAGCAATCAGGGACTGTCAGTGAGTTTTCAGCCAAAAGTTGATCTGCACAGCGGTCGCATCGTGGGCTTCGAGGCCTTGGCCCGATGGAGTGATGGCGGCCGCGCGCTGTCACCGGCGCAATTCATTCCCATCGCCGAGAAGGCCGGTCTGATTGGAGAAATTGGCCTGCGTGTGCTGAGAGAGGCCTGCCTCGCCTGTGTGGCGTGGCAACATCGCTTTCCCCAGGCGGGCGTGGCGGTCAACCTTTCGGCAACGCAGTTTCGCGATTTCAGACTGCCGCAGATTATCAGCCGTGTCCTGAGCGAGTCCGGCATGCCACCGCACTTGCTGGAACTGGAATTGACGGAGAGTCTGCTGCTGGGCCACTTTGACCAGGTGAATGAGACTCTGAATAATTTGCGGCAGTTGGGTTGTGCCTTGGCGATTGACGACTTCGGAACCGGCTACTCCAGCCTGGCCTATCTGCAACGCTTTGCGGTCAATGTCCTGAAGATCGACAAGTCGTTCATCGATGGCCTGGATACCGAGGTCAGTCAGATGACGGGCAATACGCTGGTGGCCGCGATTTTGGCGATGGCGCATGCGCTCAAACTGGATATTGTGGCCGAGGGCGTGGAGCACGCCGGTCAGTTGGACGTTTTGCGCCGACTTTCGTTGGGCGTGGCGATCTCTGTTCAGGGCTATGTTTTTTCTCGCCCCGTGGCATTGAGGGAGTTGCTGCACGAGTTGCCGATTCAGTTTGAACCGGCATCCAATCACATCGAACTGTGATTGGCGCAATCGATGCGAAGGGACGCGTGCGAAGCCATGCCAATGTAGGCGGTAAAATCAGCGGTTCTCATCGCGCCCAGTCTTTTCAGTACTTTACAAAGAGTTCGATGTGGCCACCGGTTGGCGGATTCAAAATGCCCTGCCCCCTGGCTGCTTTTTTTCGTCTATCCTTGAGACCCTGGCGACATGCACCCACAACCCATGCAACTTAACGAGATGAAAGCACCATGAACCTGTCCAATGTCAAATCTTTTCTCAAGCGAGATATGAAGAACTTCAAGTGGTGGTCGGCTGTGGGCGTGGTCGCGGTGGGTTTGACGCTGTCGGGCTGTGGCGGGAGCAGCAGCAATTCGTCGGCATCGGTTCGGCTTGCCAATGCCAGCCTGACGCACCCCTCGCTCGACCTGTGGGTGACCAACGCCGTCACCAGCGCCACGGCGGTCGCTCTCAACACCGTCAGCTCCTACGTGTCGGCCCCGTCGGGCGCTGCCACCTTGCAGGTCAATGACCATGGATCCAGCACCGGCTTGACCATTTCGACGCCAACGCTGGCAGGCGGTGGTCACTACACTTTGCTGGCCTACGAGTCGGGCGCGACCGGCGGTTCGGTTGTCAAGATGTATCCATTGCCTGAGGATTGGACGATCCCGGCTCAGGCTGGAACCACCCAGGTGCGCATTCTCGACTTTGCACCTGAGGCCGGCAATCTTGATGTCTATGTCGCGGCCAGTCCTGTGGCAGCGGGTGGTACACCTGCCGGCTTCGTCGGCTCCTTCAATGCATCCGTGGCCCAGGCCATTGTGCTGAGTGAAGGTGTTGGAACCTACTACGTCACCGTCACGGCTTCGAACAATCTGGCGGATGTGCGCATGCTCAATATGCCTGTGGCTGTGACCAGCCAGCAGGTCGCCACCGTGTCGCTGACGCCCGCATCGGGCGGCTCGCTGCTCGACGGCTCGCTGCTGATTCAGCAGGGTGCTTTCACGACTTTCCGCAACACCGCAACCCGGGTGCGCCTGGCCTCGGCTGTTTCGGGTACGGCTAGCAACGTCGTTGCCAGCGTGACCACGGGCGGCGTCACCAGCACCCTGGACTTTGGCGTGGCCCCCCAGTTCGGCAGCTACTACGTGGTCCCCGCCAATAGCAGCTTGAATGTCACCGTCAACAGCGTGGCGATTCCCGCCCCCGCCGGTTTGGCCACCGGCGCTGACATGACACTGCTGGTGTTTGGCGGGCCGACCACTGCCGCCGCGTCGCTGATCACCGATGACAACCGCCCCCCGACCAATCCCGCCCTGGTCAAGATGCGGTTGATCAACGGCATCACCGGCAACACCAACAACGTGGTCAAGCTCGTCGCCAACGGCGTGGCGCTGGCCACCGGTGTGAGTCCTGGCGCGGCATCGGCTTACGGTTCAGCCGGTATCAACCAGTATGGCAACGTCAACCTGTCGCTGTCCTCGTCGCTGGACGCGAACCTGATTCCGCCCACGGCCTTGACTGCATTCACCTTGAACCCCAACACCACCTACACTGTGTTTGCCGTGGGTGACTATTCGACGGGATCGAAGTCTGGGTTAACTCTCATCGTCCAATAAGAAGTTAAGAGCTCGCATCGGCCCAGGCATCAGGTACTCAGACCCTGATGCCTGGGCCTTTGTGTTTGTGGCCGCGGCCAGCTTCGCCCAAGCCGCGCTCAGCCGGCGCGCATGGCGGCCACCAGGATCAAGGCGGCCTCGGTGGTGAATTCGTTGTTGTGCAATTTGGTCAGCAAGTCGGGTTCCGTTAGGAGTTGGAACTGCGCCACTTCGCCGTCCCGATTGAAGGGACGCACGTCGTCGGGAACGGTGGCAACGAACCAGTCGATCTGCTCCACCACGTAGCCCGCGCTGTGGCTGTCTGCGGGCTTGTGCAGGTCGACGCGACCACCGCGCAGCAGGCCCAGCAAGGACTCCAGTCGCAGGCCGGCCTCTTCCCAGGTTTCGCGCGCCAGTGCGGACTCGGTCGAGTCGGCAGCCGACACCATGCCGCCCATCATGGTGTCCCAAAGGCCCGGGTCGTTGGGCTTGTCCAGTGCGCGCTGTTGCACCCAAAAGCGAGCGTCGCGGGTGCGTCCGACCAGGTGCACCGCCCGCGTGGCGATACCCAGCGGCCGCACCACGCCGCGCTCCACCGTCGCCAGTTGTTCCTCCTGCGCGCTCCAGACGGCGAGTTGTTCGTCGCGCCACTGCTGCACCACGTTGCCCGCGCCCGCTGCGCGCAGGGACCGCGCAATGCGCTGCAGTGCCGCAGTTCCCTCGCCCAGGATGCGCCACATCGGCCCTGCGCCAGCGTCTTCAAATTGCAGTGACTCAGGCACCAGGGACGCCGCGGGGCCCGCGATCGGAGCAAAAAAATCTGGCTCCACCGAACCGATGCGATGCGCGCCCAACAGCAACGGAATGCGCGCGCACCGGGGTGGCTGCTGGGCGCTGGCGCGCAGGGCGGCAAGCCATTGAGGATCGGGCGTGCAAGCGGTCATGGTTGCGCCATTGTGCCTTGGAGTGGTCGTGCCTGCATGCGTTGTCGGCGGGGTCAAGCCGCGCTTACTTTAATTCAAGCAGTTTGAATGAAATCGACAAAACGGTTTAATATAAATCACTTCGTTCGACCTAGACTCTGGCCCATGGCAACGATTCAAAAGACTTCTTCACGCTACAGCCTGGGGGCGATCCTGCTGCACTGGGCGTTGGCCCTGGCGCTGCTGGGCATGTTCGTCATGGGCCTGTACATGGCCGACCTGCCGTTCTCGCCGCAGCGCCTGAAACTCTACAACTGGCACAAATGGGCTGGCGTCAGCGTGCTGGCTTTGTCGCTGTTGCGCCTGCTCTGGCGCGTCACCCATAAGCCGCCTGAATTGCCGCCTGAAGTGGCGCGCGCCATGCCGCGCTGGCAACACCTGGCGCACAACGGCACCCACTTGGCGCTCTACGCCCTGTTCTTTGTCGTGCCGCTGATCGGCTGGGCCTACAGCTCGGCGGCAGGTTTCACCATCGTGCTCTTTGGCGTGTTGCCGCTGCCCGATTTCGTCCCTGCCAACAACGCGCTGTCGCTGCTGATCAAGCCCTGGCACGAAGTCGGCGCCTTTGCCCTCGCTGCCCTGGTGCTGCTGCATGTGGCGGCAGCGTTGAAACACCAGTGGATCGACCGCGACGGCCTGGTCGGGCGCATGCTTCCTGGCCGCTACTGAAACCCATCAAGGACTCGACATGAAATTTTCAAAACTCCTTTTCTCTGGCGTCATTGCGGCCACGGCCCTTGCGGCTAGCACCGGTGCCATGGCGCAACAGAAACTGCTCCCCGCACAAAGCGAAATCCTGTTCGTGAGCCAGCAAATGGGCGTGCCGGTGGAAGGGCGCTTCAAGAAGTTCGACGCGCAGATCAGCTTCGATCCGGTCAAACCGGCCAGCAGCAAGATGGCGTTCACGATCGATCTGGCCAGCGCCACCCTGGGCGCACCTGAAAGCGATTCCGAGTTGCCCAAAGCCGCATGGTTCAACACCGCCCGGTTTCCCCAGGCCACATTCCATTCCTCGTCGGTGAAGGCGCTGGGCGCGGGCAAATTCGAGGTCTCGGGACGACTCGGCATCAAGGGCTCGGTGCAGAACCTGGTCGTGCCCGTGGCATTGACGCAGAGCGGCGCCATCACCACCGCCAGCGGCGCCTTCACGCTCAAGCGACTGGCCTTCAAGATTGGCGAGAACGAGTGGGCCGACACCACCATGGTGGCCGACGACGTGCAGGTCAAATTCAAGCTCAGCCTATCCGGCGTGGGCAAGTTCTAAGTTTCCCCAACCCTTTCCCTCAACCACATCTTTTGGAGTTTTTTCATGCGCAAATCCCTCATGGCCCTCGCCGCTGTCGCCAGCCTGGCCGCCGGCGCGGCTCAAGCCGAATCAGCCGCCTACGCGATCGACCCCACGCATACCTATGCGACGTTCGAGATCGGCCACTTTGGCACCAGCACCAACCGTGGCCGCTTTGACCGCAAGGAAGGGACGATCCGGTTCGACCGTGCCGGCAAGACGGGCAAGGTGGACGTGACTATCGATGTCACCTCGATCAACACCGGCTTCGAGGCCTTCAACAAGCACTTGCAAAGCGCGGACCTGTTCGATGCCGCCAAGTACCCTACGGCCAAATTCTCGTCCGACAAGTTCAGCTTCAACGGTGACAAGGTGAGCGTGATCACGGGCACGCTGACGCTGCTGGGCAAGACCCTGCCGGTGACGCTCAAGGCGACCGAGTTCAATTGCTATCAAAACCCCATGAACAAGAAGGAAGTGTGCGGCGGCGATTTTGAAACCACCATCGATCGCACCCAGTGGGGCATGAACTACGGCATCGACTGGGGCTTCCCGAAAGACGTGCGCCTGATCGTGCAGGTTGAAGCAACCAAGCTTTAAGACCTCGAGCGTTCGCCGGACCGCGCCCGCGAACTATTCGACAAACAGCGTGGCAGGCACTTCCAGGTAGCTGCGCACGGATTGGATGAACCTCGCTGCATCCAGACCGTCGACCACGCGATGATCGAATGAGGACGACAGGTTCATCATCTGGCGCACCACGACCGCGCCGCGCAGCACCACCGGGCGCGCGACCATGCGGTTCACCCCCACGATCGCCACCTCCGGGTGGTTGATGACGGGCGTGGAGACTATGCCTCCCAACGCGCCCAGACTGGTGAGCGTGATGGTGGAGCCGCTGAGCTCTGCGCGCGTGGCCTTGCCCGATCTTGCGACCTCGGCCAGGCGCGAAATTTCGGCCGCGCACGACCACAGATCGTGCACCTCGGCATGGCGTAGCACCGGCACCATGAGACCATTGTCGGTCTGCGTGGCCACGCCCAGATGGACTGCGCCGTAGCGCGTGACCACCCCCACATCGTCGTCAAAGCGCGCGTTGATCTGTGGGAATTCGCGCAAGGCCAGCACCATGGCACGCGCCAATAACGGCAGAACCGTGAGGCGCCCGCGCTCTTTCCCATGCTGCGCGTTGAGGCGCTCGCGCAGATTCTCCAGCTCCGTCATGTCCAGCTCTTCGACGTAGGTGAAGTGCGGGATGCGGCGCTTGGCGTCCTGCATCTTGAGCGCGATGCGACGGCGCAGCCCTATGACCGGAATGGCTTGCTCAGTCTGCACTTCGTCACCCATCGGCGCTCGTGCGGGAGCTGCCTGCGCCGACTTTGGCGGCGCACTCGGATGCGACTTGGCGTAGGCGTCCAGATCGGCGTGCATCACGCGGCCACCGCTGCCTGTGGCTGGAACCTGTTCCATGTCAATGCCCAGCTCCCAGGCGCGCCGGCGCACTGTGGGAGACGCGATGGGGCGTTCACCACTCACGCGCGGCGCGTTCGCAGACGCCCGCACATCGTCATTGCGAGGAGCAACGCGACGGGTTGCCGCAGCGACTTCGCGCTTCGCAATGACGGCTTCGGTGCGGGGCACCGAATCCATGGATTCCCGCGCTTCGCTCGCAATGACGGATGATGTCGGTTGTTGCGGCACGGCGCTGGGCGTGACCACCGGCGAGGTCAAAGCGTCCTCCTTCACGTTGCCCGCCCCCACCACTTCCAGCCGTATCAGTTCGCCGCCCACGGCCACAGTCTCACCCACAGCGCCGCTCAGCGAAAGTATCTTTCCCGACACCGGAGAAGGAATCTCCACCGTCGCCTTGTCCGTCATGACGTCGGCCAGCACCTGGTCCATGGTCACGCTGTCGCCCACCTGCACGTGCCAGGCCACGAGTTCCACTTCGGCAATGCCTTCGCCGATGTCCGGCGTCTTGATGATGTAAATGCCCATGGTGATCAAGCCTCCATCGCTTTGAGCAGGGCCGCGCCCACGCGCGCCGGCCCTGGGAAGTAGGTCCACTCCTGGGCGTGCGGATAAGGTGTGTCCCAGCCCGTGACGCGTTCGATCGGCGACTCCAGGTGGTAGAAGCAATGCTCCTGCACCAGAGAGGTCAGCTCGGCGCCAAAGCCGCAGGTTCGTGTCGCTTCATGCACGACGACGCAGCGCCGCGTCTTCTTCACAGAAGCGACGATGCTGTCCAGGTCCAGCGGCCACAGGCTGCGCAGGTCGATGATTTCGGCGTCGACGCCGGTTTCGCGTGCGGCCGCCTCGGCCACGAACACCATGGTGCCGTAGGCCAGCACCGTCACCTGTGTGCCCGAGCGGAACACCGACGCTTTTTCCAGCGGCACCGTGTAATAGCCTTCCGGCACTTCTCCCATCGCGTGTTTGGACCACGGAACGACCGGGGTCTCGTGGTGCCCGTCAAAGGGGCCGTTGTACAAGCGCTTGGGCTCCAGGAAGATCACCGGGTCGTCGTTCTCAATGGATGCGATCAGCAAACCCTTGGCGTCGTACGGGTTGGACGGCATCACTGTGCGCAGGCCGCAGACCTGGGTGAACAGCGCCTCCGGGCTCTGGCTGTGCGTCTGTCCGCCATAGATGCCGCCGCCGCAGGGCATGCGTATCGTGAGCGGCGCGATGAACTCGCCGCCAGAGCGGTAGCGCAGGCGCGCCGCCTCCGACACGATTTGGTCCGAGGCCGGATAGAAGTAGTCGGCGAACTGGATTTCCGGCACCGGGCGCAAGCCGTAGGCGCCCATGCCCACGGCTGCTCCGACGATGCCGCCCTCGGAGATCGGCGCGTCGAATACGCGCGAGCTGCCGTACTTCTTCTGCAGTCCCTCGGTACAGCGGAACACGCCACCGAAGTAACCCACGTCCTGGCCGAAGATCACGACGTTGGGGTCGCGCTCCAGCATCACGTCCATGGCCGACCTTAGCGCCTGGATCATGCTCATGGGTGTGGTCTTGTTGTTGTTCGCGTCCATGTTCAGGCCCCCACCTTCTGCAGTTGCGCCAGCTGCGCACGCAGGTGTGGCGGCATCTCCTTGTAGACGTCCTCGAACATCGAAGCCGCGCCCGGGATATGGCCATCGAGCAGCGTGCCAAAGCTCTCGGCTTGCTTTTGCGCGGCAGCGATTTCGGCCTCCAGTTCGGCCTGCAGTTGCCCTTGCTCCTGCTCGCTCCAGATGCCCTGGGCGATGAGATGTTTCTTCAGGCGCGCAATCGGGTCTCCCAGAGGGAATTTTGCCCAGTCGTCGGCGGGGCGGTACTTGCTCGGATCGTCCGAGGTCGAATGCGGGCCGGCGCGGTACGTGACCCATTCAATCAGTGTCGGACCCAGATTCGAGCGCGCCCGTTCTGCCGCCCACTTGGAGGCCGCGTACACCGCGAGAAAGTCGTTGCCGTCCACGCGCAGAGATGCGATGCCGCAACCCACGCCGCGCGCGGCAAAGGTCGTGCCTTCGCCGCCGGCGATAGCCTGGAAGGTGGAGATAGCCCACTGGTTGTTGACCACGTTCAGGATCACCGGCGCGCGGTACACGTGGGCGAAGGTGAGGCCCGTGTCGAAGTCGGCCTCGGCCGTGGCGCCGTCGCCGATCCAGGCCGAGGAGATTCGGGTGTCGCCCTTGATGGCGCTGGCCATGGCCCAGCCCACTGCCTGGATGAACTGTGTCGCCAGATTCCCCGAGATCGAGAAGAAGCCGGCCTTGCGCACCGAGTACATCACCGGCAGCTGCCTGCCTTTGAGCGGATCTCGCGAATTGGACATGAGCTGGCAGATCAGCTCCAGCAGCGGCACCTCGCGCGCCATCAGCAGGCTTTGCTGGCGGTAGGTCGGAAAGCACATGTCGCCTTCGCTCAAGGCCAGCGCGTGCGCCGAGCCGATGGCCTCTTCGCCCAGGCTTTGCATGTAGAAGGAAAGCTTCTTCTGTCGCTGCGCGATCAGCATGCGCGCGTCGAAGATTCGGGTCTTGAGCATGGCTCTCAAGCCCTTGCGCAGCAGTTCCGGGGGAAGCTTGGGGTCCCAGGGGCCGAGCGCCTTGCCCTCGTCGTCGAGCACGCGTATCAGGCTGAAGGCCAACTCGCTTGTCTGCCGGGGCTGCACGTCGATGGCAGGCCGCTTGGCGGCGCCCGCCGGAGCCAGATGCAGGTAGGAAAAGTTGGTCTCGAAGCCGGGTCGCGCAGATGGCTCGGGCACGTGCAGGCGCAGTGGTGCTTGCTGTTTCATGGTCGCTCCTCGAAGGATCGTGTCCTTCGCTTTGTCGCTGATCTAAGGTCAGAGTGCAACGGGTAGCTGTGCTCGGACCGGCATTTGCGGTGCCGTCGCGGGATTGCCACGCGTCACTCGCCCGTTGATCCTACCGGATTTTGACGCTACTGAAACGCCACTTCGGCAAAACTGCGCAGCTTGCGGCTGTGCAGTTGTTCTATGCCCTGCTGGCGCAGCAGTTCCACCGCACGCATCCCGATGCGCAGGTGCTGGTCCACGCGCTCGCGGTAAAACTGGTTGGCCATGCCAGGCAGCTTGATCTCGCCGTGCAGCGGCTTGTCGCTCACGCACAAAAGCGTGCCGTAGGGGACGCGAAAGCGAAAGCCGTTGGCCGCGATGGTGGCGCTCTCCATGTCCAGTGCCACCGCCCGGCTCTGGCTAAAACGGCGTTGCGGCGTGGAGCGCACATTCGCCGTGGGCAGAAGTTCCCAGTTGCGGTTGTCGGTGGAGGCCACGGTGCCGGTGCGCATGATGCTTTTCAGGGCTGCGCCCTTGAGTTGCGTGACGTCGGCCACGGCGCTCTCCAGCGCCACCTGGATTTCTGCCAGCGCCGGAATCGGCACCCAAAGCGGCAGTTCTTCGTCCAGCACGTGGTCTTCGCGCACATAGCCGTGCGCCAGCACGTAGTCGCCGAGTTGCTGCGTGGTGCGCAGGCCCGCGCAGTGCCCCAGCATGATCCAGGCGTAGGGGCGCAATACGGCGATGTGGTCGGTGATGTTCTTGGCGTTGGCCGGTCCCACACCGATGTTCACCATGCTGATGCCGGATCGGTCGGCGCGCACCAGATGGTAGGCTGGCATCTGCGGCAGGCGCGGCGGCGCCACGCCTCTGGCATCTTCTGCATGGGCGGAGGATCCGGCGCGCCGGGTCACCACGTTGCCAGGTTCCACGAACGCGATGTATTCGCTGTCCGGATCGGTCATGGCCTCACGCCCGAGGCGCACGAACTCGTCGATGTAGAACTGGTAGTTGGTGAACAGCACGAAGTTCTGGAACCACTCGGGCACGGTGCCGGTGTAGTGGCGTAGCCGGTGCAGTGAATAGTCCACGCGCGGCGCGGTGAACAGCGCCAGCGGCAGCGCCTCGCCAGCGCGCGGCTCGAACGTCCCGTTGGCAATGCCGTCGTCCATGGCAGTGAGGTCGGGCAGGTCGAACACGTCGCGCATCAAGGCGCGGCGCTGGGCATCCATCTCGCCTTCCACATGATCGTGCTCGCTGAAGGCAAAGTGCACCGGAATGGGTTGGGTGCTGGTGCCCACTTCCAGTTCCACGCCGTGGTTTTGCACCAGCAACTGGAACTGCTCCAGGTAGTAATGGCCAAACAGGTCGGGCCGCGTGAGCGTGGTTTCGTAGTGGCCGGGTCCGGCGACAAAGCCGTAGCTCAGGCGCGCCAGATCGGAGGCGCCCAGGCGCGCGACAGTATCGGTATGCACGCGCACAAACGGGTAGCAGGCGCGAACTTTCTGCACCGTGGGTCGAGCCCCCGGCGCGCTGGCGCCCAAGCCATCGCCTGAAACGAAGCGCTGCATAGCGCTGCGCAGGTGTGCCAGGCTGGCGGTGTAGATGCGTTGCACCTGTGCCAAAGCGGCAGCGGGGTCGGTGTGTCGGGTGGGGGCGATGAAGTGGGGCAGGTGTGGCATGGGAGGATTGTGCTACGGGCTCTGCGCCAGCCCTGGGGCGTCAGAGGGGCCTCGCCAAAATGACACGCGAGGGCAGCGGTCTGAGTCTGCCCTCGGCGGGTTCTTAGCCGCGGAAGTCGTCGGTGTTTTTCTTGGTCGAGACGATCGCTTCGGCCCGAACATCAGCGCGGCTGCGGGGTGCAACGGAGGCGTCTAGCACGGCGGGTGCAACGTCTTGTTCATTCACGCGGTACTGAACACCCGGCTTCTGTGCGGCCTGGTATTCGGCCATGACGGCGGCACGGGTCAGCGCGCTGGGGGCCGACTTGGCCTTCATTACACCGCGGTCGTTGACGGGAAGCAGCGTGCCGTCGGCTACGGCTTGAAGCACGCTGGCGCGTACCTGTTCGCGGCTCAGTGCGTTGCCTTCAGCGGCAAAACTGGTGCTGGTGGCGAGGCCCAGAGCAAGAACGAGGGCGGTGGTGGCATAGTTGGTCTTCATGATGTTTTCCTTCAATAAAGTTTAGATTTCCGGGCAGGTCGGGCTCATCGTTCCCGTCTTGTCCAGCCTCGGTGAGTCGTTGTTGACAGGTGGCTCATCGATGGGGTGAACTTTAATGTTGCACAGATAAAAGATAAATACCATTCAAAGCCATCATCTATTGTTGATAGTGAAATAATTAAGTCCTTGAATCATTCGAAAGTCGCCACATGGACCGATTGCTGTCGATGCGTGTTTTCCAGCGGGTGCTGGACGAGGGTGGCTTCGCCGCCGCTGCCAGGGCACTGGACATGTCGCCCGCAGGCGTCACGCGCCTGGTCGCCGACCTGGAGGATCATCTGGGTGCGCGACTGCTGCAACGCACCACGCGCCGGCTGTCGCTGACCGAGGCTGGAGCCGCCTATCTGGCCCGCATTCGCCACATCCTGCAGGACATTGATGAAGCCGACGCCGTGGCCATGGCGCACACGCAGACCATGTCGGGCACACTGCGGGTGCTGGCGCCCCCGGTGCTGGCGGTTCACATTCTGGCGCCGCTGGTGGCGGGCTTTCGCAGCCGCTTTCCGCTGGTGTTGCTGGACATCGACGTTGATGCACCGCTGGAGCCGCCGATCGAGGACTACGACATCACACTCATGGGAGCGGACGCTAGCTTTGATGCCAACGTGATTGCTCGCCCCATCATTACCAGCCATGCCGTGCTGGTGGCGTCACCCGCCTACCTGGCAACCCGACCGGTGCCGACGCAGCCGCAGGATCTGCCGCAGCACGACTGCCTGCGTTTGAAGCAGCAGGGCAGCAAACCGCGACTCTGGCACCTCATCGATGCCGCCGACGCCGAGCACACGGTCGACATCGCTGTGTTGCCGGTGCTATGGGCCAATCACACCGACACCTTGCTGCGCGCGACACTGGACGGCGCTGGCATCAGCGCACAGCCGGTGGATCTGGTGGCGAGCGACTTGGCGCAGGGCCGCTTGCTGCGCGTGCTGGCGCCCTGGATCACCGGGCACTTCACACTCTATGCCGCTTTGCCCAGCCGAAAATTTATGCCGCAGCGAACCCGGGCGTTTCTGGAATATCTGACCGAGCAAACGCGCGCCAGCGTCGCGCGCGTATTTCCGAGTTAGCCAGTCGACGAAGTTCAGTCCAGGCTGGCGCCCGAGTCACGCACCACCTTGCCCCACTTCACCCCTTCGGTCAGGATGAAGGCTGCGAACTGTTCGGGCGTTTCGCTGTAGACTTCGGCGCCCTGATCGCTGATCCGCTTGCGCACGTCGGGCTGTGCCAGCACCTTGACGATGGCGGCGTTGAGCTTGGCGATCACCGCCGCTGGCGTACCCGCCGGCGCCAACAGACCGAACCATGAGGTGGCTTCATAGCCAGGCAGTCCGGATTCGGCGAGGGTGGGCACGTCGGGCAGTTCCGGTGAGCGCTTGGCCGTGGTGATCGCCAGCGGCCGCAGCTTGCCCGAGCGCACATGCGCAATGACGGAGGGCAGGTTGTCGAACATGATGCCTACCTGGTTGCCCAGCAGGTCGGTCAAGGCCGGCGCGCTGCCCTTGTACGGCACGTGCACCATCTGCACCTTGGCCATGGTTTTGAAGAGCTCACCCGAGAGGTGGATCGAAGTGCCGTTGCCGGAAGAAGCGAAGTTGACCTTGCCCGGATTCGCGCGGGCGTAGGCGATGAGTTCGGCCACGCTCTTGAAGGGCTGGGTCGGGTTCGCCACCAGCAAATTGGGCACGTTGGCGACGCGGGTGATGGGTGCGAAATCCTTGATCGGATCGAACGGCATCTTCTTGTACAGGCTGGCGTTGATGGCCTGTGTTCCCACCGTTCCCATGAACAGCGTGTAGCCATCGGGCGCCGCCTTGGATGCCACTTGACCACCGATGTTGCCACCAGCACCGGCACGGTTTTCTATCACCACGGGCTGGCCGAACTCTGTGCTCAGGCCCTGGCCCACGATGCGCGCCAGGATGTCGGTGGTGCCGCCGGGCGTGAACGGCACGATGATGGACAGGGGTTTGCCTGGAAAGCTTGCCTGCGCGGCCACCGTGGCGGGCAGACACAGGCCCCAGCCCAGTGCCGCGACCAGGACCAGCAGCCTCCTGGGGACGTCACGGCAAGTCGGAGCGGAGCAGCGAAAAACAGGAGACATGATCTCTTCCCTCACGAAACGTTGAAGTACCCGGACCACGCTGGCCTGGGCGGCTGATTTTGCAGTCATCGCCTGCCTGTGCCAACTTTCAGTTTACGGATTTTCTCCTGCCGCCAGCCGCAGGTTGATGTCGGCGATGACGGCTGGCAGATCGCGCAGGTCATCGATCACGTAATGCGCGCCGCTCTCCAGGATCAACTTTTCCTTGGACGCTCGCTCCTTCTGCGCCAGTTCGGACGCGCTCATCCTTCTCACCGCATCCCAACTGTCGGCCACGTAGTTGCTCCACTTGGAGACGCCCACGCGCCAGCACAGCGGCGCGCCTTCGCCCGCACCGGACACGGTGTCGTCGACCTTGACCGTGCGGCGCAGAGCGTTTTCCAGGTTGTAAACTCCCATGCGCTCCAGGTTCTTGATCACCATGTAGGGCGTCGGGCGCGGCATCTCGACCTCGTCTCCAGCGCAGGCGGTGTCGGGTACAAAACCTTGCCCGGCCGCCCCGGCCAGCAGCAGGTCCATCATGGCGCGGGTAAAGCCGGTGGTGACGCCCAGCCGGATGCCTTGCTGCTGCAAACCCTGCACTACCTCGGCCACCCCGGGCAGCAAGTCGTGGTAATTGCCGGCGCGCAGCAGCGCGAGTTGCGTGGGCACAAAGTCGGCGAACATCGCGTCCACGTCCGACGTGGCCGGCGCACGGCCGAACTTCATCAGGAAGCGCTCGCGCACCGAGGGGATTTCTGTAATCGCCTTGATGTGCAGATCCTTGCGCAATCCCATGGGCTCGCGCGCCTCGGGCATGGAGATCTCCAGCCCGTATTTCTTGAACACTTCGACGAACACGATGGCGGGAGCGTCGACGTAGCGGTCCATGGTTGTGCCCGAGCAGTCGAGCATTACGTAGCCGACGCTGCGCTCGGTGTTCTCCTTGTCGAATTTTTGCTGCTGGGCAGCCGCATGGCGGATGCCTTCGGGCACTCTGCCCACGGCGGAAAGTCTGGAAACGACGGATTCGGTCATGTTTATTCTCCGGTACTGTGGTACCCGACTTCGGGCGTGGAACGGTGGCTGTCGCCGCGGCTGACGTTGGCGCTATGTTTAGTGCCGCAACCCTGCCATTGTCAATGGCAGGTTGTACATTGTCAACAATTTGCAAATATGTCATGGTCGTAGATAATCCGGGCACAGATGACGGCTGCAATCGCGCCACCGCAGATTTGGGCAAATAGATGGCCGCGACAAGGAACCCCACATGACCCTCAGTTGGCCCGTCGTTGGCGCGGTGCTGTTTGGCGCGCTGTTGCACGCCAGTTGGAACGCTCTCGTCAAGTCCAGCACGGACAAGGACCTGGACACTGCGCTGATCCATTTGATCGGGTCTCTGGTGGCGATCCCGATCGTGCTCTGGGTGGGCTGGCCCGACCCCAAGGTCTGGCCCTATCTGGGCGCCTCTCTTGTGGTTCATATCGGCTACTACCTGGCTCTGACCGGGGCCTACCGCCACGGCGACCTGGGGCTGACCTACCCGCTGATGCGCGGCGTGGCGCCGCTGCTGGTGGCGCTCTCCGCCACCTTCACGCTCTCGGAGACCCTGTCGCCGCTGGCCTGGTGCGGCGTGCTCGGCATCAGCGCAGGGGTGCTGGTGCTGGGGCTGAGCCGACACGCCCTGGAGAGTCCAAAAGCGGTAGGCTTTGCCCTGTCCAACGCCGTCATCATCGCCATCTACACCGTGATCGACGGCCTGGGCGTGCGCGCTTCGGGTAACGCCCTGCAGTACGTGGCCACGCTTTTCATGTTTGACGGCTGGCCATTCGCGCTGCTGATATTTGCAACCCGCGGCCACGATCTGGGGCGCTACGCGCGTGGGCGCTGGCCCGTGGCGACGCTGGGGTCCTGCGCCTCGCTCGGCGCCTACGGGATCGCCTTGTGGGCCATGACGCAGGCGCCCGTGGCAACCGTGGCCGCGCTGCGCGAAACCTCGGTGCTGTTCGCCGTGATCCTGGGCAGTTGGATGCTCAAGGAGCATTTCACGCCGCGCCGATTCATCGGCACCTGCACCATCGTGGGTGGCGTCATGGCGCTGCGCATGGGCTGAGCTCTTCAGCGCGGGCGACGGCGTTCAGTCGAAACTGATTTCGATCGTGGTCTGCCCCGGCGCACTCCATAGATGCAGGCCCGCGCCGATGGCGTTGGCGCGCTCGGTCAGCGACCGCAATCCCCTGCGCACGGGCGCGGTGACGTCAAAACCCACGCCGTCATCGATGATTTGGAGCCGCACACCCTGGCGTGCTGCGCCGATCGTCTGCGCCCGAATGCGCAGGCTATGGGCTTGGGCATGTTGCAACACGTTGGAAAGCACCTCAAACAGCATGAACTGCAGCTGGCGCATGGCCGCGCCGTCAAGTCGTGTCACGGGCGCAAGTTCGTCCACCTCCCAAATCAGCTGGATGTCCAGGGCTGAGAAGCGCGGCTCCAGACGGTAGCGGATATTGGCAAGCAAGGCGCCAATGTCGCCCGCCGCCAAATTCAGCGCATCCACCGACAGCTTGAGCTGATCGAGCGAATCGCGCAGCGTCTGCAGCACCTGTGCCGGGCTGGATCGCCCCGACTCCAACTGCCGAATGGCGGTGCTGATGTGCGAGCCCACGCCATCGTGCATGTCGCGCAGGATGCGCGCGCGCTCCGCCGTGCGTTCCTGCTCGCGTGCGAGTTGCTCGACCTTTTGGTAGCTTTGCGCCAGCTCCTCTTCCTTGCGCGCCACCCGTTGCGCTAGGTTGGCGGTGAGATCGCGCGCGCGCACGCTGGCGGTGCGAAAACGCCGAGTCACGATGTAGGCCAAGTTCAGACCGAACAACACCGAGCTGTAGCGCAGCAAGGTGTTCTCGCCAAAGACCGGGTGGAGTCGGAACACGATCAGGTCGCGCACACCGACCAAGGCATTGAGCAGCAGCGCCACGCTCGCCAGCTTGAGCGATAGCGCCCCGCCGTGTGTCGCCTTCCAGATGAGGGCGGGCAAGAGCACGATGACCGTGGCTGCCAGGGCCGCGTACCATAGGGTCAACGCCACCGGATAGCCCAGCACCAGTGCGCCCATGGCTGCAACCAGGCTTGCCGCCAGCGTCAGCGCCAGCCATCGCCGCAGCCAGTTGGCTGCGGGGCGATCGCTCCAGCCCGCCACCTCCACACAAAATAGGGTCATGGCGGCTATCCAAATCGCCGACGACAGCAATGTCGCCATACCCCACCAGGGCCAGGGCAGGGGCGGATTTTCGAGAATGGCGTCACTCACATTGACGCTCCAGAACAACTCGGCCAGACCCGCATACAGGTACAGGGGATCGCGCCTGGGCCGGCCCGGCGCCAGTGTGCCATCCTGGGATGCCCACAAAACCAGCGCCATCAAGCCGATTGCCAGGCCCAGGATCATGACGGCAAAGGAGCCGGTGCTGCGCCAGCGGTAGTTGTTCAGATAGATTGCACGCACCTCTTCGTCGGGGCCCAGGGTCAGGGGTGCCAAGCCGCCGCGGCGCCCCAGATCGGCGCGGATGTGAATGCGCAGCAGGTTCGCCGTGCGCAGCCGTTCCGGCGGGATTTCGAGGAAGCGAGGCCCCTTGGCGTAGTCTGCGCCGTTGCCATGCACCATGTCGCCGTTGTGCTGCAGCGGCATGCCGTTGAGCCAGATCTCATAGGCGTTTCCCAGTCGCGGTATGTACATTCCATAAGGGCCAACGGGTACTTGCGGCAACACAAACGGGATATCAAAGGTGGCTTCCCCGGCAAGGCCCTGGTGACGTTGATCCCACGCGTATGGCAGGCCCACCCGTGCCTGCGTGGTTTGCCCCTGTACCGTGATCGACGCCTGAGCCTCGCGCAGTTCCTGGGTTTGTGCCTGCACCAGCGCCGCCGAACCTGCCAGCCAAAGCCCCAGTGCGAATCTTGTCGTGACGGAAAATGCCTGGCGCAACGGCATGGCGCACGGGGAGTTAGCCGGCATATCGGCCGCGCCTAGCGTAGGTGGACCCCATGGTTTCAGACATGTGGCGCCAACAATCCCAGGCGCGTGCCTTCGAATACGGCTTCGCTCTTGGAGTGCACGGAAAGCTTTGCATACAGGTTCTTGATATGCGACTGCACGGTGTGCACCGTGACCGCCTGCAGCGCAGCGATCTCGGCATAGGTGAACCCCCGCGCGATCAGGGTCAGTGCGTCCTGCTCGCGCGGCGACAACAGCGCCGATACCGGCCGCGGCGCCAGTTCGGCCGATTCGGGTTTGATGCGGGCATATTTGGAGAGTAGCTTGCGCGCAATCATGGGGGATATCGGGGAGGCGCCGGAACGCATTTCCAGAATGGACTGTGCAATGTCGTCGGGCGCGGAGTCCTTGTGGATGTAGCCCAGTGCGCCGGCTTCGATGCTCGCCAGCACATTGTCTTCATCGCCGAACATCGAAATCACCAGCGCCTCGCAGCGCGGATGCGTTCGGATAGCGTGGCGTATCACTTCCAATCCGCTACCGTCGGGCAATCCCAGGTCGGTCAGCAATACATCCAGCGTGTTGGCATCGTCATCAAGCCAGGCGCAAGCCTCCGCCACCGTTCCCAAACTCGCCGCCAAAGTCAGGCTGCCACAACTCACGATGCTGGCTGCAAAGAACTCCCGCATTTGCACATCGTCTTCGACTACGAGAACACGCCACATTGGCTTCGCCTTGTTGTTAGGAGCATCGAGCGAGCATAGCGGGCATGGCAGATTCCGCCATCCCATATTTATGGGATGGCGCTTCGCCCGCAATCGCCCTAGCATTCGGAATCACTTTCGAAAAAGTTATCCATCCCGGAGAAGCCATTTCATGTCACAGCTCCTGTCCACCTTAAGCACAGCGCCCACCCTTGGGGTCGTGACGCCAACACCTTTGCTGCAGCACGTTGCCATCATCATGGACGGCAATCGGCGCTGGGCCAGCAAAAACAGCCTGCCCCGGGTGCTCGGTCATGCGGCGGGGGCGCGGCGTGTGCGCGGCATTGTCGAGGCTTGCAAGGACAGGGGCGTGCGCTTTCTCACGCTCTTTGCGTTCAGCACCGAAAACTGGCAACGTCCACCGGATGAAGTCTCCAGTCTGATGGGGTTGCTGGCGCTGTACCTGCAGAAGGAGGTGAAGGACATGAACCGCAAGGGCGTGCGCCTGAAGGTGGTCGGTGAAACCTGCGCCTTTGACGCGCGCCTGCAAAGCCTGATGCGTAGCGCGCAAGAGGACACGGCACACAACGATACCCTTACCCTGACCATCGCCGCCAACTATGGCGGTCGCGCCGACCTAGTGCAGGCCGTCCAATCCTGGCAGACCCTGCATCCAGATGAATCGGTCGAGGCCATGGACGAGTGCGCCTTGAGCGCGCATCTGGGGTTGTCCTACGCGCCCGACCCGGAGCTATTGATACGCACCGGCGGCGAGTCGCGCATCAGCAACTTCTTGCTGTGGCAACTGGCCTATACCGAGATGTATTTCACGGACGAGTTATGGCCCGATTTTTCGCCCTATGCCCTGGATCAGGCCTTGGTCTGGTATGGGCAGCGCGAGCGCCGATTTGGTGGCTCGTGCCAGAGTTCGCCGGCCAAGGCCTGAGTTCAGTCTTCAAAACCCACGGCGCGACGCAGGGCCGCGTGCTCCCGATTGGACAGCAACGCGATGAGTGCGCTGGCAGCCTGAGCTTGACCCGCACTTCGGCTCATGGCGACGGTGTAGACCGTCGCCAACTCAAACGCCAGGGGTAGTGCGGCCACCAGCCGCACCCCCGGCGTGTAGAGAATCTCCGTGACCTGGGTGCAGCCGATCAGACCGACTTCGTCACACCGCGCCATCTCGCCCATGGCTGTGGCGCCGTTGGGAAACGGGCGCAATCGCGCCGCCAGTTCTTCGGCGATGCCCAACTGTTCGAGCGTGGACATGAAGTGGATGCCGGCTGTGGACTTGATCGGATCGGGGAAATAGATCCCCACCGCGTCGAGCAGCGTGGCCTTGAGTTCCTCGCGTGTTGCCAGGGCCGGCAGCGGCTCGCCGGTCTTCACCGCCACGCCGGTCTTCACGCTGCCCAGCTGGCGCGCGCTGCCCGGCATCACATGACCACTCGCCTCGAGCTGTGCGACCAATGTCGCCGTGAGGATCACGACGTCGCAAGGCGCTCCCGCCAGCAACTGGTCGCGCATCAGTCCCACGGCGCTGTAGCTGCCCGCGATGCGGCAATCGTTTTCGGTGACAAACTGCTCCTCCAATCTGGCGACCAGGCCGTAGGCGGCGCCACCACTGAGCAAATGCAAGGTGTTCATGGGTAGGGGGTCGGTCAGTCGATCTTGATGTGGGCGGTCTGGATCACGCGCGCCCATTTGGCAATGTCGTCGCGCACGTATTTGTCGAAAACCTGAGGGCTCATGGCCAGCGGCACGGCGCCCTGCTTGGCCCATTGCTGCCTGAGCTCGGGCAGATTCACGGCCCGGCTCACGGCCTCGTTCAAACGCTCGACTACCGCCCTCGGTGTCCCCTTTGGTGCCATCAGGCCCAGCCAGATCGTGGCCTCGTAGCCCGGCACGCCGGCCTCACTCACCGTGGGCACGTCGGGCAGCACCGAGGAGCGCTGCAAGCCGGTCGTAGCCAGGGCGCGCACCTTGCCCGCGCGCACCTGTTCGGCCATGGTGGTGACGGCGTCGAACATCAGTTCCACCTGTCCCCCCAGCACGTCGTTGCGAGCGCCCGAACTGCCGCGGTAGGGAATGTGCACCAAGTGCACACCGGACATGCTCTTGAATAATTCGCCCGCCATGTGGTACGGCGTTCCCTGGCCGCTCGAGGCGTAGTTGATCTTGCCGGGATGGGCCTTGGCGCGCTGGATCAGGTCCTTGAGGGTAAGGTCGGGGACGCTGGGGTGCACCACCAGCACCAGATCCGAATAATTGATGGGCGCCACCGCCACAAAGTCGCGCGTCAGCACAAAGGACTTGTTGGGGATCAGGGTTTCGTTCACGGTGTGCGCGTTCGACATCAGCAGCAGCGTGTAGCCGTCGGGCGCGGCCCGGGCGGCGGCCTCCGTTCCCATGACTGAGCCCGCGCCGGGCCGGTTGTCCACCACAAAGGCCTGGCCCAGTGCCTCCTGCAGGCGCTGCGCGATCATGCGGCCGTAGTTGTCGGCAGGACCGCCTGCGGCAAAGGGAACGATGATCTTGACGGGGTGCGATGGGTAAGGTTGGGCCAGAACGTCAGCGGCGCTGAGCATAAAAAAAAGCGGCAGCAGCAACCGGCTGACCCTGCACGCGGCAGCGTATTGAACGAGTCGCTTCATGGGTAAGTGCTTTCCCTTGTTGTCCGTTCTGTCTCAATCGAGCCGTCCGATGCGGCGCACGACCTCGACCATGTGGTGTGCGTCGGCGCGCACATAGGCCTCGAACTCGGGTGCGTCCTGGTACAGGATGGGGCTGCCGGCGCCACCGATCACGTCGCGTACCCGTGGGTCCTGCGCCGCAGTCCGGGCGGCGGCACGCAGGCGTTGGGCGATGGGCTCGGGCGTGGCCGCCGCGACGAACAGGCCCGACCACTGCGCGTACTCGGCCGCCAGGCCCGCGTCCTTCAGACTGGGCAGTTCTGGCAACGCGGCCAGTGGCGCATTGCCCCAGTGCGCCAGTGCGCGCAGCCGCCCCGACTTGATTTGTTGCAACACCGTCGCCGGGCCGGAGGCGATGACGTCGATCTGGCCTCCGAGCAGCGCCACTACGGCCGGGCCGGCACCGGTATAGGGAATGTGCGAGAGCTTCACGCCTGCGGCCTGAGACAGGATTTCCATGGGCACATGCATGGTCCCGTAGTTGCCCGAAGAGCCGTAGTTGATCGCGCCCGGACGTTTTTTGGCGTCGTCCATGAAGGCCTGCAGCGTCTTCCAGGGCGCATCGGCGCGCACCACCAGCACGGTGGGGTCGGCGGTGAAGCGCGCCAGCGGGCGCAGGTCGGCCAGAGCGAACATGGGTGGGCGCGAGCGCAGGGCATCGGCCTCGGGAATCACGGTGAGCGAGGACAGTGCCATGAGCAGGGTGTAGCCATCGGGTTTGGCCTTGGCCGCGATCCCCATGCCGATGCCGCCTCCTGCGCCGGGACGGTTCTCCACGATCACCGACTGACCCAGTTCGCGCGCCAGCACCTCGGCCACAGGGCGCGCCACAAGGTCCGCCAACCCCCCCGGGGGAAAAGGCACGATCAGGGTGACGGTGTGGGTGGGCCAGGCGTTCTGAGAAAAACCCAGGCCGGGCAATCCCATCAACGTGGAACCCAGGAGGGCGGACAGGGCACTGCGTCGGCGCATAGTGAAAGGTCTTTCGGGGGTGGAATCCGTGACGGTGGTGCGACTGCGATGTCGGCTCCAAATGTTAGGATTTGAGCCTAAACTTGCGCCTCTGCATCCCCGTATTTTCCCTGTCTGCGCCGTTCCAAAACCCCTTTGAAGAGAACTGAAGATGAAAATTGCTGCCTATATCCGCGACGGTGTGCCTCGCGTGGGCCAGGTGAGCGCCGACATGAAATCGGTGCAGGACTTCGATATCCCCGCGCTCGTTGCAGGGCGCGGCGCGCTGGCCATCGTGGAAACCCAGGCGCGTGGCGAAAACCTGCCGAAGCTGCTGGCCCCGGTGGCGCTGTCCAGCGTCAAGCTCAAGGCGCCGATGCCGCAACCGCGGCGCAACATCTTCTGCGTCGGCAAGAACTACTTCGCCCATGCCCGGGAATTTGCCGGCAGTGGCTTTGACAGCAGCGCCAAGGCCGGTGGCGACATTCCGGAGGTGCCGATCTATTTCACCAAGGTGCCAGAGTGCGTGGTCGGCCCCACCGACTTCATCGAGATCCCCCTGGGTGTGTCCGAGGCCATCGACTACGAAGTCGAGCTCGCCGTCGTCATCGGCAAGGGCGGCAAAGGCATCAAGGCGGCGGACGCGATGCAGCATGTCTGGGGCTACACCATCATCAACGATGTGACCGCGCGCGACTGGCAACAGCGCCACCTGCAATGGCACCTTGGCAAATCGTTCGACAGCTTTTGCCCGATGGGACCCTGGCTGGTGAGTGCCGACGAGTGCGACGGCGCCAACATCCAGGTGCGCTGCTACGTGAACGGCGAATTGCGTCAGGACGCCAGCACCGCCGACCTGATCTTCAGCATTCCCAAGCTGATCGAAACCCTGTCCGCCGGCATCACGCTCTACCCTGGCGACATCATCGCCACCGGCACCCCGGTCGGCGTGGGCATCGGCTTCAAGCCGCCCAAGTACCTCAAGCACGGCGACGTGGTGCGGCAGGAAATCGATGGCATCGGCTTCATCGAGAACCCGGTACGCAATAGCTCAATCAGGTGAGGACAGAGCAAAACTCGCTGCGCGTAGTTCTTGGTCTGTCCCGCAAGCTCAATCGGTTGGGAACAGAGCACGCTTCGCTTTGGTCTGTCCCGCAAGCTCAATCGGTTGGGGACAGAGCACGCTTCGCTTTGGTCTGTCCCGCAAGATGATTAATTTAGCATCATGCTCAGTCGGCGCCGGTAGCGCGACACCAGCTCGGCCTGGGGGTCTTCCTGGGTCGCGGGCTTGCCGGCGATCTCGATGCCGCCAGCGGATTTGCCAAGCGCATCCGCACTCGCCTTGGGCTTGAGGGGTGTGAGCAACTCCAAAATCGCGACCATGGTCTTGCGCGCGGCCTCATCGTTCCACTTCTTGTCGCGCATTATGATTTCCAGCAACTCGTCCATGGCCGCGGTCCAGTCCCCCCGCGCCATGAGCACGCGACTTTTGGCGTAGCGCAGTTCGAAGTCGCGTTTGTTCTGGGCGATCTCCGCATCGAACTGTGCGGCTGGCCACTCTGAGTGTGCATCGCTGGCGGCGAATTTCAAGGCTTCCAGCCATTGCGCCAAGGCGCTGAAGCGCAGGCCCACGGGAATCTCGACGAGCTTGGGCGCCAGCGCCGCTTCAGCCTCCTCAAGCAGGTGGGAGCCAATGAGCAGACGCACGTAGTCGAAACGCGCATCGTCGTTGCCTGGATTCATGGCCAGGGCTTCGGCCAGTTTGTCCAGGGCGGCCGCGGTGTCTCCCTCGGCCAGGAGTTCCTGCGCTTGCTCGGCTTCGGTGGCCGCGGCCAGTTCCTCGGGCGAGGGAAGGTGTTTTTCCAGAAACTCGCGCAACTTGCCCTCTGGCAGCGCACCGGCGAAGCCGTCCACGGGTTTGCCACCGATCATCAAGATACAGGTGGGAATGCTGCGTACGCCGAAGGCGGCTGAGAGTTGCTGCTCTTCATCGGAGTTGATCTTCACCAGCTTGAAGGCGCCGGCGTAGTCGAGTTCGAGCTTTTCCAGCAGCGGGCCGATGGCCTTGCAGGGACCGCACCAGGGTGCCCAGAAATCGACCAGCACGGGGGTGGTGAAGGAGGCGTCGATGACCTCGGCCTGGAAATTTGTTTCAGTAATGTCAATCATTCGGGCTAGCTTGTGGGTAAAACGTAAAATTCAACGATGACTCAAATTTTAGTTGGCGTGGTGATGGGCTCCAGTTCCGACTGGGACACGATGCAGCATGCGGTACAAATCCTGCAGCAGTTCGGCATAGCGCACGAGGCGCGGGTGGTGTCGGCGCACCGTATGCCGGACGACATGTTCGCCTATGCCGATGCCGCAGCGCAGCGCGGCTTGAAGGCCATCATCGCCGGTGCAGGCGGCGCGGCGCACCTGCCGGGCATGCTGGCGGCCAAGACCCTGGTGCCGGTGCTGGGTGTGCCGGTGGCGAGCCGGCATCTGCAGGGTGTGGATTCGCTGCACAGCATCGTGCAGATGCCCAAGGGTGTACCTGTGGCCACATTCGCCATCGGCGCTGCGGGCGCAGCCAACGCGGCGCTGTTCGCCGTGGCCATGCTGGCCAACGAAGACCCCATGCTGCGCCAACAGCTGCAGCAGTGGCGCACGGCGCAAACCGAGCTTGCGCGCGCCATGACCTTGCCTCCCACGGCCGCCGCATGAAGGCGATTCTCCCCGGCACCAGTGCCAACGGGCAGCAGACCACGCTGGGCGTGATGGGCGGTGGCCAGCTGGGCCGCATGTTCGTGCAAGCGGCCCAGTCCATGGGCTATTTCACGGCAGTGCTGGATCCGGACCCAGCCAGCCCCGCGGGCTTGGTCAGCCACTTTCACATCCAGGCCGACTATCTGGACGAACAGGGCCTGGCGCAGATGATGCAGCGTTGCGCTGCCATCACGACCGAGTTCGAGAACGTACCCGCGCCGGCGTTGCGCACGCTGGGGGCGCACCGGGTGGTGGCGCCGCGCGCCGACGCCGTCGCCATCGCCCAGGATCGCGCGCTGGAAAAATCTCATTTCGTGCGCTGCGGCGTCCCGTGTGCGCCCTACGCGGTGATCGAATCGGCCGAGCAGCTGCGCGCCGTGCGCGATGCCTTGTTGCCCGGCATTTTGAAAACAGCGCGCCTTGGCTACGACGGCAAGGGGCAGATCCGCGTCAACACCCGCGCCGAATTGACCGCCGCCTGGGCGCAGCTCAAAAACGTTGCCTGTGTGCTGGAGCAGATGCTGCCGTTGGCGAGCGAGTGTTCCGTGATCGTGGCGCGTGCGGCCGATGGCACGGCAGTTAACTTCCCGCCGCAGCTCAACCTGCATCGCGATGGCATCCTGGCCGTGACCCAGGTGTTTGACGGCAACCTGCCCCCAGCCTTGGCGCAAAAAGCGGTGGCGGCGGCGCTGTCCATCGCCAACGGGCTGGACTATGTGGGCGTGCTGTGCGTCGAGTTCTTCGTGCTGCAAGAGGGCAGCGCAGCGGCCCAGGAGTTGGGCGCGCTGGTGGTGAACGAAATTGCGCCGCGCCCGCACAACAGCGGTCACTACACGATCGATGCCTGCGATCAGTCACAGTTCGACCTGCAGGTGCGCACCCTGGTCCACCTGCCCCTGGTGCAACCGCGCCAGCACAGTCCGGCCATCATGCTCAATCTGCTGGGCGACCTGTGGTTTCGGGCCGGCGACGAGGCGCAGACGCCGCCCTGGAGCGATGTCCTGGCCCTGCCCGGAACTACGCTGCAGCTGTATGGCAAGCTGCAGGCGCGTCCAGGTCGCAAGATGGGGCATCTGAACATCACGGGCGCGCAGCTGCCACATGTGCGCGCGACGGCGCTGCGCGCGGCAGAGCTGCTTGGCATCGCTGCGTTCTGAGCTGGTTTTCGTCTCGCATTCTGCCCATGATTCTTCCAGGTGACCGGCCCGAATCCATTGCCGCCGCCGTGAGCGCGTTGGCTCGGGGCGAACTGGTCGGGCTGCCGACCGAAACCGTGTACGGCCTGGCGTGCGACGCCTGCAATGACGCCGCAGTGGCCAGGATATTTGCCGCCAAAGGACGCCCCAACGATCATCCGCTGATCGTGCACGTGGCCACCGCTGCGGCCGTATCGCGGTTTGCGCGGGCTGTGCCGCCATTTGCGCAAGCCCTGATGGATGCCTTCTGGCCTGGCCCGCTGACGCTGATTCTGCCGCGCCTGCCGGCGGTCGGTGCCGCCTGTGCCGGCGGTCAGGACTCGATCGGCTTGCGCTGTCCATCGCACCCGGTCGCGCAGGCCCTGCTTCAGTCCTGCTGGGGCGCCGGTATCGTCGGCCTTGCTGCACCCAGCGCAAACCAGTTTGGGCGCATCAGCCCCACCACGGCCGCCCATGTGCAGGCCGAATTGGGCGAGGGGCTGCTGATCCTGGAGGGCGGTGCTTGCAGCGTTGGCATCGAATCCACCATCATCGACTGCACACGCGGCGTGCCCGTGCTGCTGCGCCCAGGCATTCTGACGCGGGCGCAGTTGGAGGTGGCTTGCCAATGCACGGTACGGGAGCGCGACGCGCTGGTTCAAGGGACCACGGTTCCGCGGGCCTCCGGAACTTTGGAGTCCCATTACGCACCCAAGGCCAGGCTGCGACTGATGGATGCGAAGGCGCTGCTGACGGCGGTAACTTTGCTGGGGACCGAACTGCACGCTGCCCCTGGCGGGCGGGCTATGGTGGCGCTGTATAGTCGCGTGCCCTTGGACAACCCTGTGCCGGGACTGTTAGAGCGACGCATGCCAGGCGATGCAGTAAGCACGGCGCGTGAGTTGTTTGCGGTGTTGCGTGAATTGGATGCACAGGGCGTGAAGCTGATCTGGGTCGAGTCTCCACCGCCTGGACCCGAGTGGGACGGCGTGCGCGATCGATTGCAGCGGGCCGCTTCACCTGCCCTCGTTAAACTAACCGGCTAGAACTTTGGAGATTTGAATGATTGCAACCTGGTCACGTCGCGCGGCCCTGATCGCTTGCGGCGCCGCTTTGTCACTGTTGGTCGGCTGCGGGGCCAGTACCACTGTTTCGGGCTTGACGCCCACCCGTGTCATCTCCTTTGGAGACGCGTTCAGTGACGTGGGACAGCATTCGGGCATGAAGTACACCGTGAACGACGGCACCGTGAACACTTGGGTCAACACTTTTGCCAATAGCTACGGTTTGGCTGTCACCCCCTCCAGCGTCGGTGGCACGGGTTATGCCCAGGGCCTGGCTCGCGTGAACACGGCGACGAACGCCGCCGGTCTCTTGGGTACGCCCAGCATCAGCCAGCAGATCGACGCGTTTCTCGCGAAAGATAATTTTGGCCCCAGCGACGTGGTGCTCATCGTCGGCGGTGTGAGTGACATCGTGGCTGAAATGCATGCCGTCAACGTCGGCATCCAGACCACCAATCAGATGCAGACGAATGTGCAACAGGCCGGTCGCGACCTGGCGGCTCAGGTGGTGCGGCTCGTGGCCAACGGCGCCAATTTTGTGGTGGTGAGTGGCGCCTACAACATGGGCCAGACGCCCTGGGCTGTAGCCGCGGGAACGGGCACGCTGTTGACCAGCACCAGCACCCTGTTCAACGACGCCATGCTGGTGCCGATTGTGTCCATGGGGAAAAATGTGCTGTATGTGGACTCTACTTACTACCTGAATTTGCTGTCCAACCCGCTATCCGCACCCGCTTACGGACTGACCAACGCCACGACACCGGTGTGCACCTCGGTCGACTATGGCACCGGAATCGGGCTCGGGACCGGCCAGGTGAACTCGTTGCTGTGCACATCGTCCACGCTGGTGAGCGGCGCCAATCCGGCCCAATACACCTTCGCGGACGAAATGTATTTCACGCCCACGGTCCAGCGCTTGTTTGGCTCCTATGCCTTCTCCCGGGTCAGGTCGCGCTGGTGATGCCGAGCCGAGTGGCGATGTAAAAGCGCAGGCCTAAAAAAAACGACCCCAGGGGTCGTTTTTTCAGTTAGCGAGCGCCCTAAGCAAGCGCCGCCCTGATCGAGTCCGTCAGAATTTGTAGCCAATGGCCATGCCGTAGGCGGCCGGGTCAAGATTGGCACCCATGGTCTGGCCGGTTGAAAAATGAGTCGTGGTACTCAGCTTGGCTTTGCTATAGAAGACGTCAGCGAACCATTTGTCATTCAAAGCCAGGGTGGCGCCAATCTGGGGGGTCAAAATCGTCTTCGAATCCACCGTAAAAGTGGTCGCAGGGCCGCCGGGGTTGGTGGTTTGTGTCAGGTGGTAGCTGCCCTGCTCTTTGAAGAATTTGGCATACGTGAGCCCCAGGCCAACATACGGACGGAACTTGGCGTCGGCGGGAAAGAAGCGGTATTGCACGAACACGGTCACGGGCAGCGCCTGCACTTCACCCAACTTGCCCGCACCCTGCATGGAGCCAGCGCCAATGACATCGTGCTTGAATGGAAGTGCCAGCGGCACGTCGACTGACAGGTTGTCGGTGTACATGTAGGTCACGCCACCGGCAGGCTCGGTGCTGGCGCTGACATTGCTGCGGGTGCAACCGCTACCGTCCCCGTAATCCGGGGCGCTCATGCAGCTGCTTGGGCCAACAGGGGCCAGTCGGGTGGCGCCGGCGCGCAACATCCAGGTGCCCGCAGTTTGTGCACAAACATTGGCCGTTGCAAGCATGGCCGCCACTGCCACGGCGAGGAACTTCAGTTGGTGTTTCATTGGGTTTTCTCCTTGAAGTTCGATGGATTAAAGCCAGCCGGCCTGGATCATGAGTTTGTTGATGAATTGCGCAGCAAGCTTATGAGCAAAAGGTGTGGGATGAACGCCATCTGCAAACATGTAGTGCGTCGTGTCACCCGCAATCGTGCTTCCCGTTTTGCCTGCATTGCACATCAGGGAACTGCCATTATTGAGGCCGATATTGAGGGGCACGACCTCCTGGCAGACGGGGGTGGTCAGAGCTTTTTGGGTAACAGGGTCGATGGCCAGCGCATAGTGCCCCGGATCATTGATGAGGCTTTGCATATTGGTAAAGTAGTCAACCAATAGTACGCCGTTGGATGGCACGCCCGGTGTCACATTCAGCCCAGCCTGCAAGGTCCCATTGAAGGCCTGCACCAGCCCAAGAATGAGTTGCTGTGTGGCGGCCGACTGAGTCTTGGCATCAGGCGTCAGGCTCATATCCGGTATATTCAAAATGACAATGCGAGTTGCCTTCTTGTTGTTGACGAGATCCTTGACGATGGCCACCAAATCGTTTGCTGCCTGCACTACCATGGGGCCGATATCGGTCTGGCCATTGGCCGTTGCCCAGGCAAGGGCAAACTGATTGGCTGCAAGCGTCGCATTGCCGACAGCACCCAGCGTGCTGTGGTTGCTCGTTCCCAGAATGGCGCTGACCTTGGCGTTGCCACCGTCCGCAGCCGCCTGCAGTGCAGCGCCGACGGCGGCATTCTGCGCGGCGGTGGCTGAACTGCCGCCACTCAGTGCCGCCCCGTAGGCCGTATTGAACGCAGTTGGAATCGCTGCGGCCGCCGCAGCCTTTTGGGCTGCTGGAATATCAGCAACCAACTGCGTCGTGAGTGATGTGACAAAAACCTGACCGCCAGCCTGGGTCTGAGTCAGAATGACCGGCGGCGTGGCTGCTGCGGCAGCCTGCATGACTGCGATTACCTTGGCCGGGTTTGTGGCATCAGCCTGTGCCGTCGCGATCACGACCGCACCATCCAGCACGGAGGAATTTCCAAGCAGAACCGCTGCGTGAACCGCTGCAAGTACCCCCTCGTTGACCGATTGATTTACTTGAAACCCCTGCCCGAAAGCAGTCGCAATAGACACCACGTCCGTGCCCATGGCAGCGCCCGTTGGCGTGGGCGTGATCCCAGCGGCCAACAACTTGCCCAATTCGACCGGGAAATCATTATTGCCTTGCGCGGTCGCGTCGGCCGTCAGCTTGTTCAGTGCTGCGTAGATGTCATTCGCCCCTGCCATCACGGTGACCAGTTCATTGTTGGCGAAGCCGCCGCCATCGGCGATGTAATTGGCAATTTGAGTTTGGACCGGCTCGGTCAGGGCGCCGACTCGTGCCTGTCCAACAGGCAGCGCTGGCAAAGCAATGACCCCCAGGTTGCCGCCCTCGACATTGCCATATCCGTTGGAGTTCAAAACCCGTGCGCCGCCTTGGGCATAGTTCCAGCAACCACTTGCTGGAGCGCCAGGATTCTTTGTTTCAAGGACGCTAAATCCACCCACCCGGGCCGCGCACGAGGGCTGCCCGGTGACCGAGGCTGCCAACACCTGCGCCCAGGTATAGCTGGGCACCGGGTCGGCACCGATCGCGCCGACTACGCCATTCACGGTGAATAAACCACCGCCAGCGGCCTTGACGGCGCCGACGTTGTAGGTGCCCGCATCACTCAAGCTATCGCCAAAAGAAACGACCTTTGAGTAGGCGATGGGCGGCGTCTGATTCCCCCCCCCGCCACCGCCGCACGCTGCGACCAATAACGCAGCGCCAAGGGCGGCCACGGTCATTTTGAAATTCCTCATCCGGCTTCTCCTGATTGATCTAGGTAGAAAACACAAAATAGAACGACCGTTCTATTTATCAGTCGGAATGTTAGCTTGCGTCGATTTTTGGTGGAATGGGGTAAACACTGACTCCAAGCGCAGCGACATGTAAAGGCTGCATGATTCCGGGCGTGCAGGTCGGTGCCGCTGGGTTTCAGTCGTCAGCGGTAGCGCAGTTTCATGCTCAATATCAGCCCGGCTAGGCTCAAGGTGACGGCGTTGGCGACGACGATGGGCCAGGCCGCGAGCAACCAACCGTAGACGAGCCACAAGGCGACGCCGATGGTGAATGCGCTGTACATGCCCAAAGAGATGCCGCTCACATCCTTGGTTCTGAAGGTGTGCCAGGCTTGCGGCACGAAGCTGGCCGTGGTGAGTGTGGCGGCGAGATAGCCGATGAGTTCCGATGTCACTTGCAAATCATGGATCCTTCTAAGACCGGAGGATGAGGGCGCTAGCGCGGCTTGCGCCACGAGCGCAAACCCCAGGGTCGAAGGGCTTGGCGCACCCGCCAAAGCGCTCTACACCCGATGAATTGAGGTCAGCACATGGCAGGATTATCCGGGCACAGGATAATCACCCCTGCATGAATCTTCTCGCCTTCGATACCAGCACCGAAATCCTGTCGATCGCCGTCTGCCGCGGCGGGGGCGACGACACGTCTGAGGTCTGGCAATACAGCGGCGCCGGTGGCGCGCAAGCGTCCAGTACGCTGATTCCCCGCATCCTGGCGCTGCTTGACGAAGCGGGTCTGCAGTTGGCCGAACTTGCCGCGATTGCGTTTGGCGCCGGCCCCGGCTCCTTCACCGGTCTGCGCACGGCGTGCGCTGTGGCGCAGGGTCTGGGGTTCGGGGTGAACGTGCCGCTGCTGCCGGTGGATACCCTGCTGGCGCTTGCGGAAGAGGCGCGCCATTGCCGCGCTGACCCGGCAGGGCGCTTTCAAGTCGTGGCTGCGCTGGACGCGCGCATGGATGAAATCTATGCCGCGCGCTATGAGTTCAACGACGGGGCCTGGATCCAGCACGGGGATTTTGAGTTGATGCGTCCTGAGCAGTTGGCGCTGGCGCCCGGTTGGGTGCTTGCGGGCAACGTGGCCGCGGCCTACGGTTCGAGGTTGGCGTGGTCGGACGGATCGGCCGGTGAGGTCGTTTCCGTGCTGCCCAGCGCTGGCGCTATGTTGCGCCTAGGCCCCAGACTGATTGCGGCCGGGAACGCCATCGCCGCAGACCAGGCGCTGCCCCGCTACATCCGGGACAAGGTCGCCAAGACCACGCAGGAGCGTGCCGCCGAAAAATCGGCCGCTCTCGCCCTTTGAAATTGGGAGCAGACTCCGCCATGCGCCTTGCCCGTGAACATGATGCGCTCGAGTTTCAGCCGCTTACGCAAGCGTGGCTGGACGAGGTCGTGTGCGTGGAGCAGCAGGCTCACGAACACCCCTGGACGAGGCGCCATTTTGCCGACACGCTGGTCGCCGGTTATCAATCGCAATTGTTGTGCAGCGGGGATGACATCCTCGGATATTTTGTCGCGATGCAAGGTGTGGATGAAGTGCATCTGCTGAACCTCACAGTGGCGCCTTTGCATCAGCACCAGGGCTGGGGCCGGATGCTGCTGGACGCGCTCGTGATCTGGGCGCGAGCCCAGGGCGCGCAGTGGTTGTGGCTGGAGGCCCGCGTCAGCAATTTTCGCGCCCTGCATGTGTACCAGTCCTTTGGCTTGAGGCGCGTGGGTGAGCGCAAGGACTACTACCCGTCGGCGCAGGGTCAGCGTGAGCACGCGGTCGTGATGTGCCTGCAACTGTGAAGGCGGCGCCATGGGCCTGAACCTCGATCCACGCCAACGCGCCATGCTCGAAGAGATGGGCATACGGGTCTGGTCTCCATTGACGCAGGCTGCGCTGGCCACGACGACCGTTCAGCCCGAGCCCGACGCCTTGGCCGGCGTCAGCGAACGAGTTGCACCCCAGTCCGCACCACGTGAGCGCACAGTGCAAGCAGCGCACCTCACAGCACCGGCACCGGCGGATTTGCAGCCGCGCGTCGCCGGGGTCGAAAGCATGGGTTGGGCTGCGTTGCAACAGGCGGTAGCCGGCTGCCGTGCCTGCGCGCTGTGCAGCGGGCGCAGGCACACAGTCTTCGGCATGGGCGGCTTCGTGCCGCCGAGCGCGGACCAGCCGCCTGCGGCCGACTGGCTGATCGTGGGCGAAGCGCCGGGCGAGCAGGAGGATCTGAGTGGATGGCCCTTTGTCGGGCCGGCCGGGCAACTGCTGGACAACATGCTCAAGGCCATGGGGCTGGATCGCCACCGCGAAGTGGTCCTGGGTGAAGGGAAGGCAGCGCAGGGGACCTACATTGCCAATGTGCTCAAGTGCCGCCCACCCAGCAATCGCAATCCCGAAGGCGACGAGGTAGCGCAGTGCTTGCCCTATTTGCGGCGCCAGATTGACCTGCTGCAACCCAAGATCATCCTGACCATGGGTCGTTTCGCCGCGCAAGCGCTGCTGCATGACAGCGTGCCCGATGTGCATGGCCAGCCGCTGGGCAAGCTGCGCGGGCAGGTGCATCGCTACCGCGGCATTCCCGTGGTCGTAACCTATCACCCGGCGTATCTGCTGCGCGCCATGGGCGACAAGGCCAAGGCCTGGGCCGATCTGTGTTTGGCGATGCAGGCTTTCGCTACCCTCACGTGCTCAAAGCCAGGTGTCGACACAGCCGAAGCGTAGACGGAGTTCGTCCAGGCCAATACATAACAAAACCCCCGCAAGGCTCGCACCTTGCGGGGGTTTCTTGTGTCGAGTGCTACCAAGCCACCCGACGCCGCATGGCGGCCTACAGCTAGGCGTCTGGGCGTAGACAGTAGCAATGCTACGGCAAGCCCGGACAACGACGCTGTAGGTCGTCAGGCAA
>CAIVXG010000025.1 GCA_903909815.1 uncultured beta proteobacterium
AGCTGATTCAAAAATGTGGCAGTAGCATCTGGAAAGCGGCTTTTTCCGTGGTTTCACTGCTGGGCTTTGCGCTGCTGTGCTGGGCTTATGGGCAGGCGCGGCAACAAGCGGCTGTGCTTTGGAGTCTGCCACAGGGGATGAGACACCTGACGGTGCTGCTGATGCTGGTCAGTTGGGTCCTGTTGCTGGCTGCTTATGTTCCGGGCAATTCCATCAAGGCTCGGGTCCATCATCCAATGTTGCTCTCGGTGCAGGTCTGGGCGCTGGCGCACCTGCTGGCGAACGGAGGTTCGGCGCAGCTGTTGCTGTTTGGCTCATTTCTGCTGTGGTCTGTGGCCAGTTTCGTTTCGTTGCGCCAAGATGACCGGGCAGCCGGGACGGTATATCGCCGCGGGAGCTTGTTCTCGACCCTACTCACACTGGTGCTGGGTGTATCCGTGTGGGCCGGTTTTTCAATCTACCTGCACAAGTTGCTGATCGGAGTTCCGGTCCTGGGCTGAACACGCAAATATGGGTTCAGCGTGTTCCTGACAGTGTCGCTGCAATCGCGCGCTTGAAGGGGATCAGCGTCTCTCCCAAGCGCAAGGCAGCGTCGCGCAGCAGACGGGCGGGGGGGCTGTCGTTGGTATACAAAGTTGAAACCAATTGGGTTGCGAGATACAGAGGCCGGGTGGCGCGACGGTGGACCCGTTCGTAGGACTCAAGTACCTGGGACGACGCAATGTCGGTACCAGCCGCGTGGGCCTTCAGGATGGACTGAGCCAAGGTGTCGACCCCGAGCAAGCCAAAATTGAAGCCATGGGCAGTGACAGGGTGCATGCCTACGGCCGCATCGCCCACGGTGGCGAATCGTTTTGCCACAAAGCGGTGCGGATAGACGCCTACCAGCGGATAGCAATGACGCGTGCTGATCAGCGTCATTCGCCCCAGGCGTTGCAGAAAACGCGCCTGCATTTCCATGCCGAAGGATTCAGGCTCCATGCTCATCAAAGGGGCGATGGCAGTGCTTGGAAGCGTGAGCACCACGGAGGAGCGAAATTCATTCGTGGCCGGGTCCGGATTCATGGGTAGCAGGGCCAGCGTCTGGCCGTAGCCAAACCACTCCCAGGCGGCGTGGTGGTGTGGTTGTTCGTGTGTCATGCAGCACAGCAGCATGGTCTTGCCGAAGTCGTGCATGTCAGCGCCTATACCCATGGCACGTCGAGTTTCTGAAAAGCGGCTGTCGGCAGCGACGATGAGCCGAGCCTGCACGGTTTTCCCGCTGGCTAGAGTCGCGCTTGCGCCCTCATCGTCGGTGCGGACCGAGGCCACCTTTTCGCCGCACAACAGGCTTATATCCGGTTGCATTTGTATGGATTTCTGCACCGCTTGGTACGCCGCCTTGCGGATCAGATGGTTCGACACCAGCCAGCCCAGTTCCGACTTGTTGCTGAGTTGGTGACCTATGGTCATGGCAAAAGGGGAGGGTCCGTTTAGCACGCGGGCATCGCGCAGCGGCGAGATGGCACCGGCTTCAATATGCTCCCATATGCCCAGGTCGCGCATGAGTTGGGCCGAGTGCTGGGTGAGCGCAATTTCGCGCCCGTCGAACGGCGGGTTAGCCAGTTCCGACTGCGCCAACTGTTCGATCAAGGTGATGCTCAGACCGCGACCCGAAAGCGCGCGAGCCAGAGAAAGACCGGCGGGTCCCGCGCCGCTGATGACGATGTCGGTCTCGGTGCTGGGGACGTTGTTCATTTGTGCTCCATGAACCATTGAATGAAGTATTTGGCGACAAAGCCCACCATACCAAAGGCCAGGCCCAGGAACAGCACGAAGGTGCCAAACTTTCCCGCTTTGGACTCCCAGGCGAGGTGGCCGATGATGAAGAGCATGAAGAGCATGAACGCACCCACGCCAAACGTCAGTCCAAAATGCGCAATCTGTTCTTCGGTGTAGCCAAACATGAACCCAGCCCAGAATTATCTTTAATGACGAATGGTAACCCCACCTGCAAACAAGACGGGCTGGCAGCGAGCGCCTATCGACGCTTGCTGCCAGCCCGAGTCCCCGCCCGATGGTCGAGGGGCAGGACGCATCAGGACCCATGGGTCCGTCAGTCTTACTGCTGCGGCATATCCCCACCCATGCCGTGCATTCCACCTCTGCGACCCTGGCGCAGGGGGTGTGAGTCGACAATTTTCTTTTGCTCGGGCGTGAGGATGGCGTAGAACGCCTTGACCGCGTCGGCACGTTGGTCCATTTCTGCCTGATGCACGCCGCGCATTGCTCGCATTTTGTCGATGCGCTCAGGCGTGGTGAGTTTCTTCCATTCCTCCCGGTTCGGGCGTTGTCCCATGTTGGCCGGTGGCTTCATGGCGGCACTGAAGGTGGCCCATGCCCCCTCTTGCTCTGGCGTGACTTTGAGCTTGACTTTGAATGCTGCCAAGCGCTTGGCTACCCGCGCCTGCATTTTGGCCGGGTCGGGTTGATGCATCCCAGCTTGCATGCCTTCATGCGGCGTTGCGCCCGAAGGACCCATGCCCTGAGCAAGGACGGAAAATCCGGTTGCAGCCAGCACACTGGACAACAAAATGCGTTTGAACACTGATTTCATGGCTATTCCTCTTGACAGATTGCCTGACGCGGCACGTTTGGCTTCAGGTTGAAGTTAAGTATGCGCTTTGCATGTAACTGCAAGAAGGAATTTGGAAAAGGCTTTGTAAAGCTGCGCAAAAAAGAGGCGGTACGCCACTGCGTCGACAATACCGTTGCGCAGGTCCATCAACCCCCCCGTTTGCAAGACGCTTTGCGTTCGCGATCGATCCCAAGTGAAAGCCATTGTGTTCAAGAATCTGATTGTTTATCGTATCGGCGCCGACTGGTCGGCCACGCTGGCGCAAGCGGAGCAGGGCCTGGCGCAGGCCCGCTTTGTGGAGTGCGGCGCAACGCAGGAGAAGTCGCTGGGCTGGGTCGAGCCCCGCGGGCACGCCCATGGCCCCTTAGTGGAGGCGGTGGCGGGGCAATGGATGCTCAAGCTGATGATTGAAGTCAAGGCGCTGCCGGGCTCGGTGGTGAATCGCAAGGTGAACGAGCGTCTGACCCAGATCGAGCTTGCTGAAGGGCGTAAACCGGGAAAGCGAGAGAAGCGTGAAATCAAGGACGATGTGCGGCTGCAATTGCTGCCCATGGCGTTCACCAAGCAGGCCGCGGTGCAAGTGTGGATTGACCCTAAGGCCAAGCTGCTGGTGCTGGACGCAGCCAGCCAAGCCAAGGCGGACGAGGTGGTGACCTGTCTGGTGCAGTGCCTCGACGGCTTGCTGGTGCTGCCGATCAGCACCCAGACCTCGCCGGCCACTGCCATGTCTGAATGGCTTATGAGTCAGGAGCCGCCGCCCGGCTTCAGCGTGGACCGCGAATGCGAACTCAAGGCCCCGGACGAGTCCAGGGCGGTGGTACGTTATTCAAGGCACCCGCTGGATACGGAGGAAGTGAGGCAACACATCAGCAGCGGAAAACAGCCGACTCGATTGGCGCTGACCTGGAACAACCGGGTGTCGCTGGTGCTGGCAGACAACGGGCAGGTCAAAAAGCTGGCATTTCTGGACGTGGTGTTCGAAGGCTCATCGGCCAAGCAGGACGATGGCTTCGATGCCGATGTGAGCATCGCCACAGGCGAGTTGCAGCGTCTGATTCCGGAGCTGCTGGCGGCCTTGGGTGGAGAGACGGTGGTCGCCTGAGCGGCGGGGCACGCTCAAGCCCTGGGTTTGGTCGAACAGGTGTTGATGCCGAAGATAGCGTAGGGCGGGCACCAGCCAATGGCGCCCGTGGCCATTGGTACCAGCCCCAACCAGCCCCACCAGCCCACGGTGCCGGTGGCGGCAAGGCCGATCAGGACCAGGCCTGCGAGGATGCGAATGATGCGTTCAGCGCCGCCGATGTTGAGTGTCATGCGTGTCTCCCAATTGGATTGTGAAGCCGCCATTGGATGCCATTGGGGTGTCCCTGTCGGTGACTCAAGTCACATATCCCCCCGTCTTCAAAGCGGATCGCCTCCGGCCAGAGCTCGCAGACCTGCGGCATCCAGAATTCGGATCTGCTCGCGCGCCAGCTCAAGCCAGGCTTCGCGCTCGAAGCGATGCAACAGCCGCGTCACGATCTCGCGCACCGTCCCCAACTCGTCGGCCAGGGACTGATGGGTGCATTCGATGACAGTGCCGCGCCCCAGCAGGGCGGCGGCGAGGCGCTGATCCAGTTTGCGAAACGCCACGGCATCGACCAGCGCCGTGAGGTCCGCCATGCGCTCCGCAAACAACCCCAGAACACTGTCGCGAAATGAGGGCTCTTCCAACCAGCGCGTGAACACGGACGGAGGGATCAGCAGCAGCGAACTGGGTTTGGTGGTGACCCCTCGGGCCGACAACGGCTGGCTGCGAAAAAGGCAGGCACTTGACACCAGGCACAGTTCGCCCGGCACCACGCGATACAACTCGAGCGAGCGGCCATCGCCCGAACTGCGAGACACCTTGACCTCGCCCTCGAGCAGCATCGGAAACCCCTGGCAGGGAGCGTTCTCGTCGAACAGCACAGTGCCCTTGGGCACCTGAATTGGCCCAAGGGATGGACCCAGGTCACTCAAGCCGGGTTGCACACGACGCAAGGAGGGGTAGAGTTCGGCAGGTTCGATCATGGGAGCAGTGTATCGGGCCGGGCGCTTGTGTGGGAGCGGCGCAAGATCTGCAAAGCCCCATGCGAGGCAAAGACGGGGGTGTCGCAGGTAGAATCGCGTCGCCCCGGCCCCGATGCGGATGGAAGTGTCCGACCGCACGTCCGCCGTGCGTGATAGCTTGGTTCGCGAAGCCGGCTTGGCCTTTCCCCGCGACAGATTTCTCAAGAGTGCAAAGCATGCAATACGCGCAAGAATTTGATGTGATCGTGGTCGGCGGTGGCCACGCCGGCTGCGAGGCCGCATTGGCGGCGGCCCGCATGGGCTGCAAGACGCTGCTGCTCACGCACAACATCGAGACCCTGGGGCAGATGAGTTGCAATCCGTCCATCGGCGGGATTGGCAAGGGTCATCTGGTGAAGGAGGTCGATGCCCTGGGTGGAGCCATGGCCTTGGCGACGGACGAAGCGGGAATCCAGTTTCGTATTCTCAATGGTTCCAAGGGTCCGGCCGTGCGCGCCACGCGCTCTCAGGCGGATCGGATCCTGTACAAGGCGGCAATTCGTAAGCGCCTGGAAAACCAAGCCAACCTCTGGCTGTTTCAGCAGGCGGTGGACGACCTGATGGTGCAGGGCGACCGCGTCGTGGGCGCGGTGACACAGGTGGGAATTGCCTTTCGCTCGCGCACGGTGGTGCTGACGGCGGGCACCTTCCTGGACGGCAAGGTCCACGTTGGTCTCAATAATTACGCCGCCGGACGAGCCGGCGACCCCCCGGCTGCCACCCTGAGTGCGCGCCTGAAGGAACTCAAGCTGCCACAGGCGCGCCTGAAGACCGGCACGCCGCCGCGCCTGGACGGGCGCTCCATCGACTTCAGTCAATGCATTGAGCAGCCCGGTGACGGCATGCCGGGCGGTGAAGGGCAGTCGGTGCCGGTGTTCAGCTTCATGGGGCGCGCCGACATGCACCCGCAGCAGATGCCCTGCTGGATTACACACACGAACGAGCGCACGCACGAGATCATCCGTTCGGGCTTTGATCGCAGTCCCATGTTCACCGGCAAGATCGAAGGCGTGGGCCCACGCTACTGTCCCAGTGTGGAAGACAAGATCAACCGCTTTGCCGACAAGGACAGCCACCAGATATTTCTGGAGCCTGAAGGTCTGACTACCAACGAGTATTACCCGAACGGCATTTCCACGAGCCTGCCCTTTGACATCCAGTACGCGCTGGTGCGCTCCATGAAGGGGTTGGAAAACGCGCACATCTTGCGGCCCGGCTACGCCATTGAGTACGACTACTTTGATCCGCGCGAACTCAGAAGCAGCTTTGAGACCCGGCACTTGCAGGGGCTGTTCTTTGCCGGTCAGATCAATGGCACAACCGGATACGAAGAAGCTGCGGCTCAGGGCCTGTTTGCCGGCATCAATGCGGCGCTGCAGTGCCGCGAGCAGGAGGCCTGGGTGCCACGGCGTGACGAGGCCTATCTGGGCGTGTTGGTGGATGACCTGATCACCCAAGGCGTCACCGAGCCCTACCGCATGTTCACCAGTCGAGCCGAGTACCGGCTACAACTGCGGGAGGACAACGCCGATATGCGTCTGACCGAAGCCGGGCGCCGACTGGGCTTGGTCGACGATGCCCGATGGGATGCTTTCAGCCGCAAGCGCGACGCTGTTTCACGTGAAACAGAGCGACTCAAATCGATCTGGGTGAGTCCCAAAAATCTGCCTGCGGCAGAGTCTGAGCGGGTGCTGGGCAAGGCGATTGAGCACGAATACCCGCTTTCTGAACTGCTGCGCCGACCGGATGTGAGTTATGCCAAGCTGATGTCGCTCGATGGGGGACGCTATGCAAGCATGGAATTGCGCCTCGGTCCGGCGGAGGAGTCCGATGCGAGGGGCGTCGATTTACTGGCCCGTGCGGTGGCTGAGCAGGTGGAAATCGTCGCCAAATACTCCGGGTATATCGAGCGCCAAAAGGACGAGGTGGAGCGTGCTGCCCACTATGAAAACCTCAGGTTGCCGGCGGAGCTGGATTATCTGCAGGTCTCGGCTCTGAGTTTCGAGGCCAGGCAAAAGCTGTCTCGCAACCGGCCTGAGACTTTGGGGCAGGCGTCGCGCATCTCGGGTGTGACCCCGGCGGCGATATCACTGCTGCTCGTGCACTTGAAGAAAGGCGGGTTCAGGGACTTCTCCAATCAGGGTCGCCGTGCGGACGCGGTGCCGCTGGATTGAAACCCCGTGCACCAGCAGCGGGCACGAGCCGGGCTAGGGCCGGGCTCAATTGCCTGGCTGGTGCCTCATCATTTTTCAGAATCGAATCAGTCTGGCATGTCAGAACTTCCAAATATCCCTGTCCTAGGCGTGCCTGAGACACGCCTGCAAGCTGTCGCGCAGCAGCTAGGCTGCCCCTTGTCGGTGCAGCAAAGTTCCCTGCTAGCGGGCTACCTGGATCTGATCGAGCGCTGGAACAAAGTCTATAACCTCACTGCCGTGCGCGATCCACAGGAGATGCTGACCCTGCATCTTGCCGACAGCCTGGCCGTGATTGCGCCGTTGCGGCGCTGGATGGCGCAGCGCGTACCGGAAAGCGTGGTTGCACCGCAGTTGCTGGATGTGGGTTCGGGTGCGGGATTGCCCGGCGTGGTGATCGCCATCTGTTGCCCGGAGATTTCAGTTACCTGCGTTGATACTGTGGGCAAGAAAGCGGCCTTCATTCGGCAGGTGGCGGTGACGCTCAAACTGTCGAACCTGCGCTCTGTCCATGCCCGCGTGGAAACGCTGACTTCGGCACACGATGTCGTGTGTTCCAGGGCCTTTTCCTCGCTGGCGGATTTCACGGCTGGGTCCGAAAGGGCACTGGCTGCAGGGGGTGTCTGGCTTGCCATGAAGGGGAAAACCCCCACGCAGGAGTTGGCGGCGCTGCAGCACAACGTGCAAGTGTTTCACGTGGAACCACTCGCTGTTCCCGGCCTGGAAGCTGAGCGTTGCATTGTCTGGATGGGCAGGAAGTAAACTCGGTCCTTCCCGACTCGCTTTCAGGACCTCTTTCACCATGTTTGGTATTGCAGATTACGGTGCTTTTTGTGCCGCCATCGTCACTTTTTTGCTGATTCCAGGGCCCGGCAATCTGGCCCTTATCACCTCGACCGGTAACGGTGCTGTGCGCGGCGGATTGGCCGCCACCCTGGGCGTGATTGCCGGTGACCAGGTGCTGTTGTGGTTGGCCGTGGCCGGTGTCGCTGCTCTGTTGGCGGCCTATCCGACCGCTTTTACCCTGGTGCAGTGGCTGGGCGCCGGATATCTGGCCTGGCTGGGCGCCAGGATGCTCTTGGCCAAGCCCGGCGACGCCCCGGTATTGAAGATGGCACCGCATCATTTCTTTCGCCAGACCTTGATGATCACCTTGCTCAATCCCAAGGCAATCGTGTTCTACATGGCTTTTTTCCCGCTGTTTGTCGATCCGGCGCGACATCCGGGTTTGGCCACCTTTGGCGCGATGGCGCTCACCATCGCTGTGCTGACCGCAGCGTACGGCTTGACTGTGGTGATGCTCACCCACTACCTGGCTGAACACATGCGCGCGCGACCCGGCATCGGCCGTGCGCTGGAAAAACTGGCCGGGGTGTTCCTGATCGGCTTCGGTATCCGCTTGGCCCTTTCAAAATAAGCCGACACACAGGGAGTTGATCAATGGCCAGGATATTTTGCGTTGCGAACCAGAAGGGCGGTGTCGGCAAGACCACGACCACGGTGAACCTGGCCGCAGGCTTGGCCAAGGTGGGGCAGCGCGTGCTCATGGTCGATCTGGACCCGCAAGGAAACGCCACCATGGGTTCGGGTGTGGACAAGCGCCAGCTTGTCCTCAGCGTCTACGATGTGTTGCTGGAGTCGGCCAGCATCGGCGAGGCGCGAGTCAAGAGCGAGAAGTGCGGCTACGACGTGCTCGGCGCAAACCGCGAGCTCGCGGGCGCCGAGGTCGAACTGGTGGACGTGGAGCGGCGTGAAAAGCGCCTGAAGCAGGCGCTGGCGCTGGTGGCGGATGAATACGATTTTGTGTTGATCGATTGCCCGCCTTCGCTTTCCATGCTCACGCTCAACGGCCTGTGCAGCGCGCATGGCGTGATCGTTCCCATGCAGTGCGAATATTTCGCACTGGAGGGGCTGACCGACCTGGTCAATACCATCAAGCAGGTGCACGCCAATCTGAACAAGGACCTGGCCATCATCGGCTTGCTGCGCGTCATGTTCGATCCGCGCATCACGCTGCAACAGCAGGTGAGCGAGCAACTGAAGGCGCACTTCGGCGACAAGGTATTCAACACCGTGATTCCGCGCAACGTGCGCTTGGCCGAGGCGCCCAGCTATGGCTTGCCGGGCGTGGTGTTTGACCCGAGCGCCAAGGGCAGCCAGGCCTTCGTCGAGTTTGCCCAGGAGATGGTCGAGCGCATCGAAAAACTGTAGTCGCCACCGTGCCAAAGTCCAACAACTTTCCTAAGAATCCGGCCAACGTGCTGTTGCTGCCTGGTTGGCAAAATTCCGGGCCAGAGCATTGGCAAAGCCGCTGGGAACGCGCCTATGGCTACCAGCGGGTGGACCAGCACGACTGGATGCGTCCGCTGCGCGGCGACTGGATTGCTCGGCTGGAAGACGTGCTGCTGGAGTGCGACGAACCGGCGTTGCTGGTGGGACACAGCCTCGGGTGCCAGCTGGTGGCGGCCTGGGCGTCGCACTCGGGTCAGACGCACCGCGTGCGCGGCGCGCTGCTGGTGGCGCCACCGGATGTGGAGCGCGCAGAGCTGCGGCCCGTGCTGCCGAGTTGGTCGCCTATTCCCTGGCAGTGTCTGCCATTCCAGAGCGTGGTGCTGGCCAGTCGCGACGATCCTTATGGCTCGTTCGAGCGCGCCCACCAGATGGCCCTGGCCTGGGGTGCTGAATTTGTCGATTACGGACACCGAGGCCACATCAACGCCGAGTCGGGCCTGGGTGACTGGGACGAAGGGCATGAATTGATTGAGAAGATAAAGAGGAAACCATGGTCACAAAAAAACTCAAAGGCCTAGGCCGCGGACTCGAAGCCCTGCTGGGCCCCAAGGTGGCTGAGGGCGCCGACGCCGTGCTGGCGCCCCACCCGGGCCAGCCCGCTACCCTGCTGCTGGCCGATCTGGTCGCGGGTCAGTACCAGCCGCGCACCCGCATGGACGAGGGCGCGCTGTACGAGTTGGCCGAAAGCATCAAAGCTCAGGGCATCATGCAGCCCATCTTGGTGCGCCAACTGAGTGCCGAAAAAGCGCAGCTGCACCGCGGCGAAGAGTCGCATGGCGCGGCCCAGGCCCGGCCAGTGTACGAGATCATCGCGGGTGAGCGGCGCTTTCGGGCGGCCAAGCTCGCCGGGCTGGACAGCGTTCCGGTGCTGGTGCGCGACGTGCCTGACGAGTCCGCCGCGGCCATGGCGCTGATCGAGAACATCCAGCGTGAAGACCTCAATCCATTGGAAGAAGCCCAAGGGCTGCAACGCCTGGTGAAGGAGTTTGGACTCACTCACGAACTCGCGGCGCAGGCCGTCGGACGCAGCCGAAGCGCCGCCAGCAACCTGTTGCGGCTGCTCAATCTGGCCGATCCCGTGCAGACCATGTTGATGGCGGGCGACATCGACATGGGCCACGCGCGGGCCCTGCTGAGCCTGGAAAAGGCGATGCAGATCACGGCGGCAAGCCAGATCGCTGCCCGCAAGATGTCGGTGCGCGAGGCCGAGAACCTGGTGAAAAAGCTCGGTGCCGAGTTCAACCTGGTGTCGACCAAGCCCAAGAAAGAAAAATCGCGCGACCTCAAACGGGTGGAAGAGGAGCTCTCGGATCTGCTCGCCGCCGACGTCGAAGTGCGCGTGAAAAAGCGCGTCAAGCGCAACGGGCGGATGGAGGAATTGGGCGAACTGGCGATCCAGTTTGGCTCACTGGAAGAACTCAACGGCCTGATCGACAAGTTGACTCAGGGCGCGGCGCGTTAACGTGAACGTGTCCGTTGTCATGGCGAGCCCCCCGTATCCGGCCAATACTGCACACGCGCTATGAAACCAAGGATTCGTCATTGCGAGGAGCTTCATCGCCGTGGCAATCCACGAGCACCACAGGTTTGCCCGCAAGGATTGCCGCGCTGCGCTCGCGATGATGGCTGGCTTTATCGTCGATTTTCTGGGTGGTTCATGGAGAGCCTGCGGACCCCGGCAATCCATGACCGGCCCTGCGGCGTGCCGATATGGATCGCCGCGCTGCGCACGCAATGACGAAACTGGCAAAGAGCGCCTCTGCGTGGCCGCTCTCCGCCATCCTGGTCTGGTCCGGCTGCTGGGCTGTTCTCCTGTGCCTGCGGGCCTTGGGCCTAGCGCCCTGGGTCGCGCTGGCCCTGGCCGGCACGGTTGGCCTGGTCAGCGCGCTGCTGGGAAGTACCCGCTGGCGCCGGGCCTTCATGGCGCTGGGCTTTCCGTTGTCGGTGGCATTGTCCGGGCTTGCCGGGACCGGTGCGACGGCATGGCTCTGGCTGCTGCCCCTGCTGGCGTTGCTGCTGCTCTACCCCATGAACGCCTGGCGTGACGCGCCGCTGTTTCCGACACCGGCCCATGCGCTGCGCGAGCTGCCGCTTCAGGCCGCGTTGCCACAGGGCGCGCGCCTGCTGGACGCGGGCTGCGGCCTGGGAGACGGGCTCAGGGCGCTGCGCGAGGCCTATCCGCAGTGCCAGCTCCATGGCATCGAATGGAGCTGGCCTTTGCGCGCAGCCTGTGCCCTGCGCTGCCCCTGGGCGCGGGTGCGTCAAGGCGATATCTGGCGCGCCGACTGGAGCCCCTACGCCATGGTGTATCTGTTTCAACGGCCCGAGAGCATGGCGCGAGCGGCGCTCAAGGCGCGTGAGCAGATGCGCCCAGGGTCCTGGCTGGTGAGCCTGGAGTTCGAGGTGAAGGATTGGGTCCCCAGTACCAAGTTGCGGTGTGCCGATGGACGCAGCGTTTGGCTGTACCAAATTTAGCGAGGCAGGTTAAACCCTGAGCAGGTTGTTGGCACGAAAATGGCGTGCGTCGATAAAATAACCTGACCAATCGGTTAGCTTCCTCGCGGCCACCGATCCACACTCCTGAGCGTCAATGAACCCTTCCGAAGCGCCATCCAGCACCCTGCAATCCGCTGCCACGACGGCCGCCAAACTGGCGGTTGAGGTCCGCAATGCCAGCGTCGTCTACCCAACCGCCGAGGCGCCGGTGCATGCGCTGGATGCCATTGACTTGGACATCCGGGAGGGTGAATTCGTGGCGCTGATCGGCCCTTCAGGCTGCGGCAAGACGACCCTGATGCGCGTCATCGCCGACCTGGAGCAGATCAGCGCGGGTCAGGTGCTGGTCAACGGCGTGAGTCCGCACCAGGCGCGCCTGGCCCGCGCCTACGGCTATGTTTTTCAGGCACCGGCCCTGTTTCCGTGGCGCACCGTTTTGGCGAATGTCACGCTGCCGCTGCAGATTCAAGGGCGTTCCAAGGTGCACAGCAAGGCGATTGCCCTGGAGCACCTGTCCCGCGTTGGCCTGATCGGCTTCGAGAACAAGTATCCCTGGCAACTGTCGGGCGGCATGCAGCAGCGCGTGTCGATTGCACGCGCGCTGGCGTTCGAGCCGCGCATCCTGATGATGGACGAACCCTTCGGCGCGCTCGACGAAATCACGCGTGACCGTCTCAACGAACAACTGCAGCAACTGTGGCAGCGCGAACGGCGCACGGTGGTGTTTGTCACGCACTCGATCGCCGAAGCCGTGTATCTGTCGACCCGCATCGTGGTGATGTCGCCGCGACCCGGGCGCATCGTGAAGGTGATTGATTCACCGCTGCCCGACGAGCGCCACCTGGGCCTGCGCGACAGCGCGGAATTCATCGCTGTCGCGCACGCCGTGCGCGAAGCCCTGGCCGATGGGCACCATGACTGAAAGCAAATGGCGCCACAGCGTCGCACGCTTCCAGCAGCAAGGCCTGCCGGTGGCGGTGATGCTGGCGGCGCTGTTCGTCATTTGGTACTTCGCCGCATGGGCACTGAATGCGCCCGGCGCCATGGAACGCGTCATGCCACAGGACGCGCCGTGGACCTGGCAGGATCTGCTCTCGGCCACCATGGAGATGCAGCGCCCGCTCATGCCCGCGCCGCACCAGGTGGCGCTTGATCTCTGGTCCAGCCTGGTCGATTGGCCACTGGACTCGCCGCGTAACCTGCTGTTCCACGTCGCGGTGACGGCCGAGTCCACGCTCTGGGGCTTTGTTATGGGCACGCTGCTGGGGCTGCTGCTGTCGGTGGCGATTGTGCATTCGCGCACGCTGGACCGGGCCTTGCTGCCGTGGATCGTGGCTTCGCAAACCGTGCCGGTGCTGGCGATCGCGCCGATCGTGCTGGTGATCCTGGGCAGCCTGGGTTTTGAAGGGGTCGCGCCCAAGGCCGTGATCGCCATGTACCTGTGCTTCTTCCCGGTGACGGTGGCGATGGTGCAGGGCCTGCGGTCCCCGCAGCGCATCGAGACCGAGATGTTGCACACCTATGCGGCGAGCCGTTGGCAGGCGCTGTGGCTGCTGCGCCTACCAGCCGCCCTGCCGTTTTTGTTCCCGGCGCTGCGCGTGGGTATCGCCGCGGGCCTGGTGGGCGCCATGGTGGCCGAATTGCCCACGGGCGCTCAGGCCGGCCTGGGCGCGCGCCTCTTAACCGGCTCCTACTACGGCAACACGGTGCAGATCTGGTCGGCGCTGGTGATGTCGGCGCTGCTGGGCCTGACGCTCACTAGCGCCGTCGCCGGGGTCGAGCGCTTGGTGCTGCGCCACAGGAGTCAGGGATGAAGCGCACCAGCCAAATCACTGCGATCTGGATCGCGGGCTACCTGGGTTTCGCAGCGCTGTGGCTGAACACGCCGGCAGCCACGGGTGCAGCGCCACCGACAGCGACATTCTGGCTACCGACTTGCGGGCTGGCGCTGCTGGCCGTGCAGTCGATCAGGCGCATGGCGGCGATCGAAGGCGGGCGCCTGGTCGGCATGTTGACCGCGGCCCTGTTTGGCGTCTGGATCGTCTACTTCTGGCAGTTGCTGGTGGTGGCGTTCGAGGTGCCCAGGGTGCTGCTACCCCCACCCAGCCTGATCCTGCATGCCATGGTCGAGCACGGCGCCACGCTCTGGGGCGACTTCGTGCAGACCGTGCTCAAGGCGGTGCTGCTGGGTTGGGCGCTCGGGAGTGGCCTGGGTTTTGCCGTGGCGGTGGCGATCGACCGCATGCCTTTTTTGCAGCGCGGCCTGTTGCCACTGGCGTCGCTGACCAGCACCATTCCCCTGGTCGCGGTCGCGCCCATCGCCGTCATGTGGTTCGGCTTCGAGTGGCAGTCCAAGGCCGCGGTGGTGGTGCTGATGACCTTCTTTCCGATGCTGGTATCCACGCTCGCCGGGCTCAAGGCGGCGGGCAAACTGGAGCGCGAGCTGATGTTCAGCTACGCCGCCAGTTATGGCCGCACGCTGCTAGCGCTTCGGCTGCCCGCGGCGCTGCCCTTCATGTTCGGCGCGCTCAAGGTCAATGCCACGCTGGCGCTGATTGGCGCGATCGTGGCCGAATTTTTCGGCTCACCCACCTCGGGCCTGGGTTTCAGGATTTCGACCGAAGCCTCGCGCATGAACATGGCCCTGGTCTGGGGCGCGATCGTCGTGGCCGCGGTCACGGGCTCGCTCGCCTATGCGCTGTTGGTTCAACTGGAGCGCCGCGCTGCCTTCTGGCATCCCTCGGTGCGCGCCACATGAGCCATGATTTTCACCCCGTGGTCAGCTGCAACGAGTTGACCGTCTCTTTTCCCTCAACCCCAAGGAGCTTTCCATGATTCGTTCTTCCAAGATTGCCGGTGGCTTGCTGGCCGCCGTGCTGGCCGTGTGCGGTGCGACTGCCAGCGCGGCTGACAAGGTGACCGTTCAGCTCAAATGGCTGCCGCAGGCGCAGTTCGCGGGCTACTACGTGGCCCAGGCCAAGGGCTATTACAAGGACGTCGGTCTGGATGTGACCATCAAACCCGGCGGCCCGGATATTTCGCCGGTGCAGGTGATTGCTGGCAACGGAGCGGACGTGGTGGTGAACTGGATGCCCGACGCACTTGCAGCGCGCGAAGCTGGTGTGCCCCTGGTCAACATCGCCCAGGTGTTCAACCAGAGCGGACTGATGCTGACTTGCAAGAAGTCCAGCGGCGTTTCCAGCCCCAAGGACTTCAAGGGCAAGACCCTGGGCGTGTGGTACGGCGGCAATGAGTATCCGTTCCTGAACTGGATGGCCAAGCTGGGGCTCAAACCCGACACCGACATCAAGATTCTCAAGCAGGGCTTCAACGTCGATCCGCTGCTGCAGAACCAGGCAGCGTGCATCTCCACCATGATCTACAACGAGTACTGGCAGGTGGTGGACGCGGGTGTGAAGGAAAGCGATCTCGTCACCTTCTTCTACGAAAAAGAGGGCGTGGCCTCGCTCGAAGACGGTCTGTACGTGCTCGACTCCAAGCTCAAAGATCCGGCCTTCGTCGCGCGCATGGGCAAGTTCCTCAAGGCCACGTTCCGCGGCTGGAACGAGGCCGTAAAGAACCCGGCTGAAGCCGCCAAGATCGTGGTCGCAGCCGACACCTCAGGCAGCGCTTCCGAGAAGGTGCAGAAGCGTCAGATGGAAAACGTGGCCAAGCTCATCAGCAACGCGGGCACGGCCAAGATCGGCTATCTGGAGCCCGCCGCCTACGAGCGCACGGTCAAGGTGTTGCTGGCCGCTGGCAGCTCGCCCGTGATCAAGAAGGATCCGGGCAAGGCCGCCTACACGCACACCGTCTGGGACGCCGCTCAAAAGTAAGCCACAAGCTCTCTTGTCAGGGGCCCTGTCCGGCGACGGCAGGGCCCTTTTTTCCACGCAACATGAACCCTCACTCCCTACGCCATTCGGCCAATGCCAGCGACGAAACCGTCAAGGGCCAGATCCGCCAGAGCAACGAGACGCTGATTCTGGAGGCGGCCGAGCGCGTGTTTGCCGGCGCCGGCTTCGGCGGCGCTACCATGTCCGCGATCGCGCAGGACGCAGGCCTGCCCAAGGCCAATCTGCACTACTACTTCGGCTCCAAGCAGGAGCTGTACCGCGCCGTGCTGGCGCACACGTTGCAGGACTGGCTGGAGCCCACGCTGGGCATCACGCCACAGGCCGATCCGCGCAGCGCGATCGAGCGCTATATCCGCGACAAGATGGCGCTGTCGGCACGTCGTCCGCACGCCTCCAAGGTGTTCGCCAATGAACTGTTGCACGGCGCGCCGGTGGTCAAGACCTTGTTGACGACCGAGCTGCGCGCCTTGGTGCGCGACAAGGCCGCCGTCATCGATGGCTGGATCGCGGCCGGCAAGATGGCGCCCGTCGACAGCGTGCACCTGTTCTTCACGATCTGGGCCGCCACGCAAACCTATGCCGATTTCGACGTTCAGGTGTGCGCGGTTTTGGACCGCGCTGAGCTGGGCGCGACAGACCACCAGCGCGCAACCGAGCATGTGGTGTCGTTGATATTGCGCGGCTGCGGCCTGGGCACGTAAACTGTCTTCGACTACGATGCTGACATTGTGACGGGCACGCGTCTTGCGTTGCTTCTCAGCTTGGTTCTTAAGGAATTTTCATGACCTGGTCCATCGTTGCACGCGATCCGACGGGCGCCTTCGGCGTCGCGGTTGCGAGCCGGTTCTTTGCCGTTGGCGCGCTGTGCCCCTACGGGCGCAGCGACGTCGGTGCGCTGGCCACCCAGGCGCTGGTGAATCCGCTACTGGCCGCACCAGCACTGCAAGGCCTGGGACAGCAGCGCGACCCCGCCGCGCTGCTGCGGGAGTTGATGGCCACCGATGCGGGCAGCGCGCAACGGCAACTGCATTTGATCGACGCGCTGGGTCGTGGCGCCGCGCACACCGGAGCCGAGTGCGTTGACTGGTGTGGGCACACGCTGCGCGACGGCTATTCAGTGGCGGGCAACATGTTGGCGGGCCCGCAGGTCATCGCCGCCACGGCCGACCACTATGCCGAGCACGCCGAACTGCCTTTTGCCGTGCGGCTGATCGAGGCGATGGCGGCGGGCGAAGCGGCCGGCGGCGACAAGCGCGGCAAGCAGGCCGCGGCGCTGCTCATCTACAGCGGGCAGGACTATCCCGCACTCGACATCCGGGTCGACGATCACACCGAGCCCATCGCCGAACTGCGCCGTCTCTACCATGTCAGCCTGGACAGGTTCCAGCCCTTCATCACCTGCCTGCCCAGCCGGGAACGGCCCGCGGGCATCACCGACCGGCGCCTGATTGACGCCGAGATCGCGCGCTTTCAGGCGGCCCGCGCAACCCCATGAGCGCCTTGCTGGAAGTCCGCCACTTGACGACCTCGTTCAAGGTCGAAGGCGGCGAATTCACGGCCGTCGACGACGTCAGTTTTTCGGTCGAGTCGGGGCGCACGCTGGGCATCGTGGGCGAGTCCGGTTGCGGCAAGAGCGTCACCTCGCTCTCCATCATGGGCCTGTTGCCCAAGGGCCAGGGTCGTATCGCAGCAGGGTCGATCCGCTTCGACGGCGTCGATCTGGTACAGCTGTCGGCGAGCGAGATGCGCGCCCTGCGCGGCAACCGCATCGCGATGATTTTTCAGGAGCCGATGACCTCGCTCAACCCCGCCTTCACCATCGGCGACCAGTTGATCGAGGCGATTCGCTGCCATCGCGATCTCGACCCCGCGGCCGCGCGAACGCATGCCATCGAGATGCTGCGCCGGGTGCGCATTCCCTCGCCCGAGCAGCGCATCGACAGCTATCCGCACAAGCTCTCCGGCGGCATGCGCCAGCGCGTGATGATCGCCATGGCGCTGTCGTGCGAGCCGCGCCTGCTGATCGCCGACGAGCCCACGACCGCGCTGGACGTGACCGTTCAGGCACAGGTGCTGGAGCTGATGCGCAGCCTGCGTGCCGACACGGGCGCGGCCATCATGCTGATCACGCACGACCTGGGCGTGATTGCCGAACTGGCCGACGACGTGGTCGTAATGTACGCCGGACGCGTGGTCGAGCGCGCCCCTGTGCAACGCCTGTTCTCCGAGCCCCAGCACCCCTACACCATCGGCTTGCTGGGATCGATCCCGAAGCTGCATTTGAAACAAAGCCGTCTGGCTGCGATCGAGGGCCAGGTGCCCACGCCCATGACGCCGCTCTCTGGCTGCCGCTTTGCCGCACGTTGCCCGTTCGCGCAAGCACGCTGCGAGGTGGAAGTGCCGCCCCTGAGCGAAATGGACCCAGGCCACTTCGCTGCCTGCTGGAAAGCACCGCTGCCGTGGCAGGAGGGCACGCCATGACCGCCGCCGCACCAATGCCCACGCTGCCGCTGCTGCGCGCCGAGCATCTGGTCAAGCACTTTCCGGTGGAGCGCGGACTGTTCTCTCGCGGCGAGGCGGTGGTGCACGCGGTCGATGGCGTGAGCTTCTCCCTGTGCGCCGGAGAGACCATGGCGCTGGTTGGCGAGTCCGGCTGCGGCAAGTCAACCCTGGGTCGGCTGCTGCTGCGCCTGCTGGATGCGACTTCGGGCAAGGTCTGGCTCGACGGCGTAGACCTGATGAGCCTGCCCGAGGAAGCGATGCGGGCACGTCGGCGCGATCTGCAGATGATTTTCCAGGACCCGTACTCGTCGTTGAATCCGCGCATGACAGTGGCGCAAACCCTGACTGAACCGCTGAGCCTGCACGGCTTGGCGACGGGGCGGCGCCAAGCGCGCGCGGCTGAACTGCTGGACCTGGTGGGCCTGAGTTCGCACTACCTGCAGCGCTATCCGCATGAGTTCTCGGGCGGGCAGCGCCAGCGCATCGGCATCGCCCGCGCCCTGGCCGTGGAGCCCAGGCTGATCGTCTGCGATGAAGCCGTGTCGGCGCTGGACGTTTCGATCCAGGCGCAGGTGGTGAACCTGCTGCAGGACCTGCAAAAGCGACTGGGCCTGTCCTACGTGTTCATCGCGCACGATCTGGCCGTGGTCAAACACATCGCGTCCCATGTGGCGGTGATGTACCTGGGCCAGATCGTCGAATATGCCGACAAGGACAGCCTGTTTTCGCGCCCGCGCCACCCCTACACGCAGGCCCTGCTGGAGGCGATTCCGCTGCCCGAGCCGGGACGCAAGCGCCAAGCCGTGGTGCTGCAGGGAGATGTGCCCAATCCGATCTCGCCGCCCTCGGGCTGCCGCTTTCACACCCGCTGCCCAGATGCACAGCAACGCTGCGCCGACGAGGTACCGGCCCTGACCGGTGAAGCCGGGCACAGCGTGGCCTGCCACTTCTGGCGCCAGATCGCGCTGCCGACGTCGCTGCAGCCTCAGGCGCAGGAGCGCGCGCCGAACCGTCGACTTGAACAATTGCAGGCGGCTTTTTTGCCCGTTGTGCCGGCATGATGCGTGGGTTACTCGTCAGTGCGAGTCTTCCGAATCCGGCCCGATACCGCACACGGACAGTGAACCGGGGCGTCGTCATTGCGAGCGAAGCGCGGCAATCCATGTTGTTGGTTAGCCACCATGGACTGCCACGTCGCTTCACTCCTCGCAGTGACGAAGGAGTGTTCATGGATTGCCTCACTGGCCGTCTTTGCGAGGAGCAACGCGACGCGGCAATCGCCATGACGCACCGAAAACACACATTACGAAATCTGAATCATCCATCACCCACCAGGAGCAACCATGCGCATCCATCTGAATCCCGGTCGACTTCTTCCAGCGTTCGCGCTGGCCTGCGCCCTGAGTGCCGCCAGTGCTGGCGCGCAAACCTTGCGCATCGGTCTGGCCGAAGACCCTGATCTGCTCGATCCGACGCTGGCACGCAGTTTCGTGGGTCGCGTGGTGTTCGCCTCGCTGTGCGACAAGCTGTTCGACATCGACGAAAAGCTCGCCATCGTGCCGCAACTGGCGACCGCGTACCAATGGTCGGCGGACAACAAGGTGCTCACGCTCAAGCTGCGCTCCGGCGTGACGTTTCACGACGGCCAGAAGTTTGACGCCGCGGCCGTCAAGTTCAACATCGAGCGCCACAAGAATCTGGCGGGATCGAATCGTCGAGGTGAGTTGCTGCCGGTGACCAGCGTCGACGTGGTCGATCCGCTGACCGTCAAGCTCAACCTGGCTGCGCCGTTCGCGCCGCTGCTCACGGTGCTGGCCGACCGCGCCGGCATGATGGTTTCGCCCAAGGCGGCGCAGGAAAACCCCACGAACTTCGGCGCCAAACCCGTGTGTTCCGGACCATTCAAGTTCGTCGAACGTGTGGCGCAGGACCGCATCGTGCTGGAGCGCTTTGCCAACTACTGGAACAAGGACGCGATCCACTTTGACAAGGTGATCTACCAGCCCATCGTCGACTCCACCGTGCGCCTGGCGAACCTGAAATCGGGTCAGTTGGACTTCATCGAGCGCGTCGCCTCCTCGGACATTGCGGCGCTCAAAGCCGATGCGAAGTTCAACGTGGCGCGCATCACCGAGCTGGGCTACCAGGGTATCACCATCAACACCAGCGGCAACGAGATGGCGCAAAAGAATCCACTCGGGCGTGACGCCCGGGTGCGTGAGGCGCTGGAACTCGCGCTCGATCGCGACGGCATCGTGCAGGTGGCAGTGGATGGCGAAGGCGAGGCCGGCAACCAGTGGTTGCCCACGGCCAATCCGTTCTACGCGAAGGGCGTTCCACTGCCGAAGCGCAACCTCGAGCGCGCCAAGGCGTTGTTGAAGGAAGCGGGCGTACCCAACCCCAGCTTCACGCTGATGACGCCCACCACCTCCGACGGACAGAAGGTGGCGCAGGTGATCCAGTCGATGGCGAAAGAGGTCGGCTTCGACGTCAAGATCCAGGCCACGGAATTCGCCACCTCGCTCAATCTGGCCGACAAGGGGCAGTTTGAGGCCTATTTGCTGAACTGGAGCGGACGCGCCGATCCGGACGGCAATCTGTTCAGCTTCTACGGCTGCAAACAGCCGCTGAACTATTCCGGCTACTGCAAGCCCGAACTCGATGCCTTGCTGACCCAATCGCGCAGCACGCTCGACCCTAGCGCACGCGCCAAGCTGTTCGCGCAGATCGCTGCGGTGGCGCTCAAGGACCGCCCCATCGTCTACCTGTACCACCGCAAATGGCTGTGGGCCTACAGCAAGAAGTTGAGCGGCGTGCGCAGCATTCCAGACGGGCTGCTGCGGGTCCAGGGCTTGAAGATGTGATGGCCGCCGGCGCCCTGAATTTTTGACCATGCTGCGCTATTTCGCCCATCGCCTCGCGGCCGTGATCCCGACGATTTTCCTCGTCACGATCATCATCTTTTGTCTGCAGCAATTGCTGCCGGGGGATCCGGCGGTGATTCTTGCAGGCGAAGAGCAGGACCCGAACGTGGTGGCCTATCTGCATCAGAAGCTGCACCTGGATGAGTCGCTGCCGGTGCGCTACGGCTACTGGATCGCAGGCGTGGTGCGCGGCGACCTGGGCGAGTCGCTGCGCATCCAGCAGCCGGTGCTGCAACTGATCAAGGACAAGCTGCCGGTGACGCTGGAGTTGGCCTTGCTGGCGATGACGATTGCGCTGGTCATTGGCATCCCGGCCGGCATCATCTCCGCCGTGGCCAGGGACACGGTGTGGGATTACGCCGCCAATATCGTGGCTTTGTGGGGCCTGTCGACGCCGAATTTCTGGCTCGGAATCCTGATGATCCTGTGGTTCTCGGTGTCGCTCGGTTGGCTCCCGGCCTCGGGCTATGTGAGTCCGTTCGAGGACTTGTGGGGCAATCTTGCGGCGATGATCATGCCCGCGTTCGTGCTCGGCAACGCGATCGCTGCCGTGCTCATGCGCCACACGCGCAGCGCCATGCTGCAGGTCCTCAACACCGATTACGTACGCACCGCGCGCGCCAAGGGTTTGAGCGAGCGCCGCGTGGTGCTCAAGCACGCGCTGCGCAATGCGCTCACGCCCATCATCACGCTGGGTGCGCTGGAGTTTGGCACGCTGCTGTCGGGCGCCGTGCTGACGGAGCAGGTGTTTTCGATTCCGGGTTTCGGCAAGCTCATCGTGGACGCCGTCTTCAACCGCGACTACGCGGTAGTGCAGGGCGTGGTGCTGTTCACCTCAAGCGTCTACATCGCGCTGAACCTGCTGGCCGACCTGGCGTACTTCTACGTCAATCCAAGGATGAGAGGCTAGCGCCATGTCCCCATCCGTCATTGCGAGCGAAGCTACATGTTCGTCCCTGCGAGGCCGCGGGCCGCTGTTATGAATTCCGGAGGCATCAACAATTGAATATCAGGAATTCGGTTCCACAGGCCGCTTTGCCGCCAGTTGCTTCGCCCGCCCGGCGCGCCTGGAGGCGACTGCTGCGACGGCGCGGCGCGATGCTGGGGCTGCTGATCGTGCTGCTGTTCATCGCCACGGCGCTGTGCGCGGCCTGGATCGCACCCTACGACCCGGTGGCCACGAGCTGGAGCGCCGTGCGCAAGGCACCGTCTGCGGCCCATCTGCTGGGCACGGATGAGCTTGGGCGCGACGTGCTGTCACGCGTAATCTGGGGCGCGCGCGCGTCGCTCATGGCGGGGCTGGTGTCGGTCTGTATTTCGATGCTGCTGGGCGTCCCCATCGGCCTGCTCGCCGGCTATGTGGGCGGCTGGCTTGACGGCGTGATTTCACGCCTGACCGACGCCATGCTGGCCGTGCCGTTCCTGATCCTGGCGATCGCGCTGGCCGCCTTCCTAGGTCCCAGTTTGACCAACGCCATGGTGGCCATCGGCGTCTCCGCCACGCCCATCTTCATCCGCCTTACCCGAGCCCAGGTGCTGACGGTCAAGGTCGAGGACTATGTCGAAGCGGCGCGCGCGGTCGGTAATCCGCACTGGCGCATCGCCCTGCGCCATGTGCTGCCCAATGTGTTGCCACCGCTGATCGTGCAGGCCACGCTGGCCGTCGCCGCGGCCGTCATCGCCGAGGCCAGCCTGTCTTTCCTCGGTCTGGGCCAGCAGCCGCCCGCGCCAAGTTGGGGCAGCATGCTCAATACCGCCAAGAACTACGTCGACAACGCGCCCTGGATGGCCGTCTGGCCCGGCCTGTCGATCTTCCTGCTGGTGCTTTCTTTCAACCTGCTGGGTGACGGATTGCGCGACGCGCTCGATCCAAGGCACAAGTGAGCAAGACGCGCAGCCAGCCATGCAAAAGTTCATGAACGAAGACAGAACTCCGCGTCATTTCGATTCGCGTCGCTATGAACCGACCACGTCTGCGCCGTCATTGCGAGGCCGTAGGCCGTGGCAATCCATTTTGGAATACGAACATCCTGGATTGCTTCGCTGCGCTCGCAATGACGAATTGGGGGTATTGCCACGCTGCTGTCATTGCGAGGAGCGAGAGCGACGCGGCAATCGCGATGACGATATCGTCGCCGCCCGAGCCCGGCGCAGCGCACATTCGTGAACTGCACCTCACCTATTTGTTAGAAAGTAGCCACCATGCTGTCATTTGATGCCCAACACTATCCCTATCCATCGCGTCGCAACGTGGTCTACGCGCGCCGTGGCATGGTCGCGACTTCTCAGCCGCTCGCAGCCCAGGCCGGCCTGCAGGTGCTGCAAGCCGGTGGCAATGCCATCGACGCAGCCATAGCTGCAGCCGCGTCGCTATCGGTGCTGGAGCCCACAGCCAACGGCATTGGCGGCGACGCGTTCGCGCTGGTGTGGCATGGGGGCAAGCTGCACGGCCTGAATGCCAGCGGTCCGGCCGCGGCGGCCAGCACGCAGCAAAGCCTGACCCAAATGGGCTACAAGAGCATGCCCAAATACGGACCACTGCCGGTGACCGTTCCAGGCACCCCGGCGGCGTGGGCCGCGCTGGCACAGCGCTTCGGGCGCTTGCCATTGCCGCAGTCGATGGCCGCGGCCATTGGCTATGCGCGCGAAGGCTATGCGGTGTCGCCCTCGGTGGCCTATGCCTGGCAGCAGGCGACGAAACTGTTTCGCACCGAATTGACGGCGCCGCATTTCAAGCCGTGGTTCGACACCTTTGCTGCGGAGCGCGCGCCCAACGCCGGCGAGGTCTGGCGCTCGTCGGCGCACGCCGACACGCTGCAGTCCATCGCCGAAAGCGGCAGTGAGAGCTTTTACCGCGGCGCCTTGGCCGAGCGCATCGCTGCCTGTGTGCAGGGCGCGGGCGGCCATCTGTCGGCGGCCGATCTGGGCTCGTACCAGGTCGAATGGGTGGATCCGATCAGCGTCAACTACCGTGGCTACGACGTCTGGGAAATCCCGCCAAGCGGACACGGTCTGGTCGCACTCATCGCGTTGAACCTGTTGCAGGGTTTCGATTTTTCGGAGCGCGACTCGGTGCTCACCCACCATCGCCAGATCGAAGCGCTCAAGCTGGCGTTTGCCGACGGACTGGCGCACATTGCCGAGCCCAGCCACATGCGCGTGTCGGTGGCCGATCTGCTGTCGCAGGCCTATGCCGACGAGCGCCGCGCACTGATCGGTGAGTCCGCGGGCCTGCCGCTGCCGGGCACACCGGCGCGTGGCGGCACGGTCTATCTGAGCACCGCCGACGCTGAGGGCAACATGGTGTCGCTGATCCAGAGCAACTACATGGGCTTTGGCAGCGGCATGGTGGTGCCAGGCACCGGCATCGCGCTGCACAACCGGGGCAACAACTTCTCGCTCGACGCCGCGCATCCCAACTGCATCGCGCCGGGCAAGCGCCCCTACCACACCATCATTCCTGGCTTCATGACGCGCGCTGGCGTGCCGGTCGGGCCCTTCGGTGTGATGGGTGGCTTCATGCAGCCCCAGGGCCATGTGCAGGTGGTGATGAATACCGTCGATTTCCAATTGAATCCGCAGGCGGCTCTGGACGCGCCGCGCTGGGAGTGGGAGAGCGGCCGTCTGGTCAATATCGAGCGCAGCACCGGCGAGCATTTGTTTCGCGGTCTGGCGGCGCGCGGACACGACGTCAACTGGCAGAACAACCGGCTCGCCTTTGGCCGCGGCCAGATCATCTGGCGCGATCAGGCCGGCGTGCTGTGCGGCGGCACCGAGCCACGCACCGACGGTGCTGTGGTCGGCTGGTGAGGCGACAATACGATACGGGTTGAGGACAGCGCTGGCTCGCGCCGCGTCGCTGCGGTCTGTCCCGCAAATGATTCAGGAACGGAGACTTCATGGGACAACGCCTCACGCAGATTGCCACCCGTACCGGCGACGACGGCAGCACCGGCCTGGGCGACAACACCCGGGTTTCCAAGGACAGTTTGCGCGTGCACGCCATGGGCGAGGTGGACGAGTTGAACTCGAACCTGGGCGTGCTGCTGTGCGAAGAGTTGCCAGCGTCCGTGCGCACGCTGCTGGTGGAGATCCAGCACCAGCTCTTCAACCTGGGTGGCGAGTTGTCCATCCCCGGTTTCGAGCTGCTCAAGACACAAGCCGTGTTGGCGCTGGATGAAGCGCTGGCTCAGCACAACGCCGCCTTGCCACGGCTGCAGGAGTTCATCTTGCCGGCCGGCACCCGCGCCGCAGCGCTGGCCCATGTATGCCGCACGGTGGCGCGTCGCGCCGAACGCGCGCTCGTGGCGCTGGGTCATCAGGACGCGCTGAAAGACACACCGCGTCAGTATCTGAACCGTTTGAGCGACCTGCTGTTCGTGCTGGCGCGGGTGCTCAATCGCATGCACGGCGGCGACGACGTCTACTGGCGCAGCGAGCGGCTGGCACGCGCTGATTCCGAGTGAGTTCGGAGGTCGCAGCGCAGCAGCAGGCACGCGCGGCTTTGGAGCGTGCGCTGGAAGCGGCACCTTTGGAGCCGGGCCTGCACCGGGCCCTGGCGCTGAGCAAGCAAGCGAGCGGCGACGCCCTGGGTGCACTCGCGCATTTGATCGCGGCCCAGACCCTGGACGAATACGCCAGCGGGGAGCGCACCGGGCCGCCCATCAACCTGGGTGAAGTGGCCACCGGCTACTTCATGAAGGACGAGCACGAGGAGGCGGCGCGCTGGTACCGGTTGGTGTTGTTGCTCGATCCGGATTTTGCCCCTGCGCACCTGAACCTGGCGGCAATCCATGCCCTGGCCGGGCGTGGCGCCCAAGCCCAGGCCTGTCGGGATCGAGCCTATCAAATTCAGCGCGTGTTCGTCGAGCAGGCGGGCGCGCCTGCGCATCGGGTGCTGGTGCTATGCGTGGGCCGGACCTGGGGCAATGTGCCGGTGGAGATCCTGCTGCCGGGCGATTCCTGCGCCCGCATCAAGTACGTGATCGACTACGCCGCCGACCTGGAAGACGCCCAGTTGCCACCCTACGATCTGGTCTTCAATGCCATCGGCGAGCCTGATGTGGCCGCACCTCTGGCGGCGCGTCTGGCGCGCTTTGTTCGGGCCTGTCATCGTCCCATCCTGAACCCGCCGGCGGCGGTGGCCCGCACCCAGCGCCACCACCTGCCGGAGTTGCTGGGTGGCATAGCGGACGTGGTGGTGGCGCCCTGCATCCGTCTCGAGCAAGAACCCGCCACGGCCTTGGCGCAGGCGCTGGACCAAAGCGGCATCTTGTTGCCGGTGTTGCTGCGCCCGCTTGCCAGCCACGGCGGCGAGGGGCTGGTGCGTTGCGACACGCTGGAGCAACTGGCGCAGCGGCTGCAGGCGGCGCCAGCGGCCCAGTACCTCACGTCGTTCGTCGATTACCGCAGCCCCGACGGCCATTTTCGAAAGTACCGCATCGTCTTTGTCGACGGCGCGCCCTGGCCCTATCACCTTGCCATCTCACGCGAGTGGATGGTGCATTACTTCTCCGCAGAGATGGAGGCCAACGCCTGGAAGTTGGACGAGGAAAGGCGCTTTCTGGAGGCGCCCGCGCAGGCGCTGGGGGAGCGGGCCTGGGCCGCGATATCAGCCATCGGGCGGCGCCTGGATCTGGACTATGGGGGCATTGATTTTTCGCTGCTGCCGGACGGTCGGGTGCTGGTGTTTGAAGCCAACGCCACCATGCTGGTGCACCGCCAGCGCGTGGACGGACCGCTGGCCCACAAGAACGTTCACGTGCAGCGCATCGTCGACGCCTTCGGCCGCCATCTCCTGGCGCTGCGAGGCGTCACGGCTCAGGTATGACCCGGGCTGCTCACAGGCCCGCGCACCACGGACAGGGCGCTTGCGAGCACCTGCAATTCCAGCTGGCGCGTTGTTCCCAGGTATTCCCCGTCGGCCGCCAGCGGCACGGGGGTGCGCGAGTGCAGCGTCATGCGCGAGAACGCCTGCGTGTGTACCCGCGGGTGCCCCAGGTGCCAGCCTGCCAGCAGGCGCGGCAGCATGAGCGCGGTCGCAACGCGCCCGAAGCGCCCGGCCAGCAGCAGATTGAGTTGACCATCGTCGATGCGCGCGTGCGGCACGGCCGGCATGCCGCTGCCAAAGGAGCGCGTGTTCAGCGTGGACGCAAACAGCGCCGCGCCGTCATGCACGGGCGTGCCGTCGAGCTGCAGCTGCAGCTCCCAGGTGCGCAGGGCTGACAGCTCGCGCAGCGTCGCCAGCAGGTAGCGCGGCAGCCCACGCAGCCAACGCGGCCCGTTGAGCGCGCGCAGTCCCACGGCCGAATCAAAGCCCGTGGTGAAGCTGGAGAGAAAGGGCACGGTGAGCGTGCTGCCGTCCTGATGAAACACCGCCTGTCCCAGGTCCATAGGGTGAGCTGGGCCGCGCATGGCGTGGGCCAGCGCGTCTGCCCAGGGGGCTCGGTGCAGACCCAATGCCCGCGCCGTGTCGTTGCCGCTGCCACTGGGAACGAGTCCCAGCGTGTGTTCGCCGGCCAGCATGGCGCTCAGCACCTGGTTCAATGTGCCGTCGCCGCCGACCACCACCACCCGACTTGATTGGGGCAAGTGCTGCAGGCGTGCGCGCGCCTGCAGGATCGTCTCCGGTGCCGCCAGTTCGGTGCCCGGAGCATGGTGCGCCAGCCAGCTTTGGATGGGCGACTGCAGATGCGCCGCGCGCCCGCCACCGGCATGGGGATTGAGCAGCACCAGAGTCGTCATGGCGCCAGCGCTTGCTCCTGTATCGCCAGCAGGATCAACGGCGTATGGCGCACGCCGCCCACCATGCGGCGCCCGTTTAGCAGCAGCTTGCGCGCCCCGATGCCGGGGAAGTCGTGAGCTACCGCGAAGCCGGTGAACGCCTGATCTCGCGGCAGCACGGTCTCCAGCGCTTCGCGCAGCGCCGGGATATCCCATTGGTGCGAGCCCAGTTCGTAAAAGAGCTGGCCCACGGTGTCCTGCGGCGTCACCTGAAAGCTGGCGTAGAAGGCCTGGCTGGCGGAGACCACGCGCAAGTCACCGTCCAGCACCAGCATCGGTTCGAGCACCGTGGCCACCAGTTCCTGGGCCAGGTTGCGTGCTTCGCGCTCGGTGATGGCGACGATGCGTTCGGTGATATCGGTAAAGGTCAGCACCACGCCGTCGATCACGTTGTCCACGGTGCGGTAGGGCTGCACGCGCGCCAGAAACCAGGTGCCGTCGTCGCTGCGAACTTCGCGCTCAATCGGCACCAGCGTATCCAGCACGGTTTCGGATTCGCGCAGCAGGTCTTCGCCCTCCAACTTGGACTTGATGTCGCCCAGGGGGCGGCCCACGTCCGAAGCTGCGAGCCGATAGACCTTGACCGCCTCGCGCGTGAAGCGCTTGATGGCCAGATTGCGGTCCAGAAAGACGGTGCCGATGTTGATGTTGTCGAGCAGGTTCTTCATGTCGTTTTGCATGTGCGACAACTGCTCGATCTTGGACTGCAACTCGGTGTTGACGGTGATCAGCTCTTCGTTCACCGATTGCAGCTCTTCCTTGGAAGTCTCCAGCTCTTCGTTGGTGGACTGCATCTCTTCGTTGGTGGATTGCATTTCCTCGTTCGCGGATTTGAGCTCCTCGTTCGACGCCTGCTGCTCCTCGATCGTGGCCTGCAGGTTCTCCTTGGTGATACTCAGCTCGCGTTCCAGTTCCTGCACGCGGGCCCGCTCCTCGGACGCGGCTGTGCGCTTACGGGCCTTGGGCGGCGGGGTCGCTGCCCCGCCGCTCGTGGGCGGCTGTTCCTGAAAGCTCACGAGCAGCAGCTCTTCGCCCGCATCCGGTTCGGCCAGGGGCCGCACGCTAAAGCCCACGCCGTGGAAGTCGCCATTGGTGCGCACCGACACCGCGCGGTTCAGCGTGGGCGTGCCTTGGCTCGCGGCCATCACGGCGGCGCGCAACTCCAGTTGCAGGCCTTCACGTGCCATTTCGACCACGTTGAGCGTGGCCTGCCCGGGCGCGGCGCGCAGGTATCGGCCGGTGTCGCCGTGCACGAAGCGGATATTGCCCTTCAGGTCCGTCACCACCGAGGCTGGCGCGTAGGACTGAAGCAGCACGCGGCGCGTGAGCTCGGCGAAGTTGACTTCCTTGGCTTTTTGCATGGATTCCTCAGGTATCTTGGATGCGGCGCCCGTGGCCCAGGCCATGCCGCTGGTCATGAGGGAGCGCGCCGATGCGGTTGACGCAGTGGCCCGGTACAGCTTCCACTTGCGGTTCAGCGTGGCGAACAGCTCGATGTGGTTGCCGATGCTCTCCGAGGGCGAGAGAAAGAGCACGCCCCCAGGCTTGAGCGCATAGTGAAAAGCCGGTATAAGACGCGCTTGCAACTCGGGCTCCAGGTAGATCATCAGGTTGCGGCAGCTCAGCAGGTCCAGCCGTGTGAACGGCGGATCCTTGATCACGTTCTGCACCGCAAACACCACCATCTCGCGGATCTCCTTCTTCACCCGCAAGCCGGTCTCGTCCCGGGTGAAAAAGCGCCGCAGCCGCTCGGGTGTGAGGTCCTGCGCGATGTTGGGCGGATAGACCCCGCCGCGGGCGCTGGCGATGGCGTCGTCGTCCAGGTCGGTGGCGTAGAGCTGGACCTTGAACTCGGTCCGCGTCGCGTCCATGTGTTCGCGCAGCAGCATGGCGATGGAATAGGCATCCTCGCCGCTGGCGCAGCCCGCCACCCAGGCGCGAAACACGTAATCCTCGCGTTTGTCCTTGAGCAGCATCGGCAAGATATCGAGCTTGAGTGCGACAAAGGCTTCCGGGTCGCGAAAGAAGCGCGTCACATTGATCAGCAGTTCCTTGAACAGCGCCTGCAGCTCAGGGGGGTGCTCCTTCAGATAGCGGGCATAGACCTCGGTGTTGTCGATGTCGTGCTGTGCCATGCGCCGCTCGATGCGCCGCCCGATGGTGCTTTTCTTGTACTGCGAAAAATCGTGCCCTGTGGCCGAGCGCAACTGCAACAGGATGTGGTTCAGGCCGCCGGCAGAAGTGCTGGCCACTGGCACCTGCTGCAGCACGGCGAGCTTGCGGATGCCTGCCTGCAAGGCTTCTGGCATCCTGCCTGCGGCCAGCACCTGGGTCGCGTAGCCGCTTTGTATCGCACTCGATGGCATGCCGTCGAATTTGGCGCTGGCCGGCTCTTGCACCAGTGTGATGCCGCCAGCGCCCAGGATCGCACGGGCGCCCAGCGTGCCGTCGGTGCCCGTGCCCGACAAGATGATGCCCACGGCGTTCTCCCCCTGGTCCTCCGCCAGCGAGCGCAGGAAGGCGTCGATCGGCATGCGTTGCCCGCGCGGTTGCTCGGGCACGCTCAATTGCAGGCTGCCATGGAAGATCACCATGTCGCGATTGGGCGGAATGACGTACACATGGTTCGGCTCCACTGCCATCTGATCCTGGGCTTCGAGCACCGACATGGTGGTGCAGCGCTGCAGGATTTCTGTCAGGATGCTGGCGTGGCTGGGGTCCAGATGCGGCACCAGCACGTAGGCCATGCCGCTGTCGCTGGCGGCATGGTGAAAGAACTGCTCGAAGGCTTCGAGTCCGCCGGCAGAAGCCCCGATGCCGACGATGGCGAAGCCCTGGCCTGACGGCTCGGGTGCTGGCGGCGCAGATGCCGGAGCCGCCGTTGCCGCGGGCTGCGCGTTCGGTGGGGTCTGCGTCCGTTTCTTGCTTGCCATGGCGACTTTCGGGTTGTGCTGCGGGGCTATGCTACACCGGTCCAACGCCGCAGCATGGCGCCGCGCAGATGCGGCTGCGTCCATGCACCGGAAAGTTGGCGTCGGCGCGGTCGCTCTAGTCGAGTCCGCTCCTCAGGAAATGGTCGAACTCCTGAATCGCCAAGGGTCGACTGAACAAATGGCCCTGCCAGTCGTTACAACCCTGGCTGGCGAGATGGTTTCGCTGTTCCTGGGTTTCGACACCTTCGGCTACGACCTTCAGCCCAAAGTTCTGCGCCAGTGTGATCACCATCCTGGCAATTGCCGCATCGTCGGGGTCGGTCAGGATATTGCGCACAAAACCCTGGTCGATTTTCAGCTCGTCCAGCGGTAGCCGCTTGAGACCGGCGAGGGATGAAAAGCCGGTGCCGAAATCATCGAGCGAGAAGCCCAGGCCTTTGGCTTTGAGCGCCGTCATCTTGGCTGCGACAGCGTCGACGTGCGACAGCAGCAGGCTTTCGGTGAGTTCCAGCACCAGCCTCCTGGGGTTGGCTCCGGTTTTTACGAGCGTGGCCAAGACCTGATCGACAAACGACTTCTGGTTGAACTGTCTGGCACTGACATTCACCGTCAACATCAGGTGTGCGCTCTGGGCGTGTTGCGCCCACTGCGCCAGTTGGCTGCAGGCGGCTTCCAGCACCCACTGGCCCAGGGGCAGAATCAATCCCGAATCCTCGGCGATCGACATGAAGTCGGCGGGCACCAGCAATCCACGCTCGGGATGGACCCAGCGCAGCAAGGCCTCTGCCCCCGTCACCTGGCCTTGACCCGATACCTGTGCCTGATAGTGCAGCACGAACTGCCGCTGCTCCAGCGCCGTGTGCAGTCCCACCTCCAGGGCGCTGCGCGCGGTCACCACCGCCTGCATCTCCTGGTCGTAAAAGCGCAGCGTGTTGCGGCCAGCCAGCTTGGCCTGGTACATCGCCAGATCGGCGCGTTTCAAGGGTTCGGCGCTGGACTCGTGCGGCTCGCCGCCGAACAGGGTGATGCCAATGCTGGCGCTGCAGCGCTGTTCGGAATGATTGAGCTGGTACGACCGGGCCAGCGCGAGACGTATCTTTTCACCCACCGACTCGGCCTGCCTGGCGGCGTCCAAGCTGTCATCGCTCAGGTTCTCTAGCATCACCAGGAATTCGTCACCGCCCAGCCGGGCCACGGTGTCACCTTCGCGCACGCAGCTGTTCAGCCGCCAGGCCACCTGCTTGAGCAACAGATCGCCCTGGTCATGACCAAGGGTGTCATTGATGTTCTTGAAGTTGTCCAGATCGACAAAAAGCAGCGCCCCTTTGCGCTGATGCCGATAGCCCAACGCCAGGGCTTGCTCGAGGCGGTCCGTGAAGAGGCGCCGGTTGGGTAGCTGGGTCAAGGGGTCATGAAAGGCCAGCGCCTTGATCTGGTCTTCCGCCGACTTGCGCGCACTGACGTCGGTGAAGGTGCCAACGTAGTGGGATGAGTTCCCCGCCTCGTCCTTCACCGCCGTGATGGTGAGCCACTCTGGATAGAGCTCGCCGCTTTTGCGCCGGTTCCAGATTTCCCCCTGCCACGATCCGCTCACCGCGATGCTGTCCCACATCGATGCATAGAAGTCCGCATCGTGTCGCCCCGATTTGAGCACGCTGGGCTGGCGACCCGCAACCTCTTCGGGCGCGTAACCCGTGATTCGGGTGAAGGCCTTGTTGGTTCGAAGAATCGCCTTGCCAGCGTCGGTGATGACGACGCCCTCGTGCGAATCAAAGGTCGTGGCGGCGATACGAAGTTCGACCTCCAGCAGCTTGATCCTGGAAATGTCGGACAGCCCCAGTCTGAAGACCGGGATACCGCCTTCGGCATGAGCGACATTGGCCGACAGCTGCACCCACACGGGCTCGCATCCGGGCTTGACGATGCGCAGTTCGAGCGACTGGGGCGCACCGGTTTTCAGCAAGCGCAGGCGTAGCAAATAAAGACTGTCCTGGTCGTCGTGGTGAATGAAGCGCGTGAAGCGTTGTCGCAGCAGCTCTTCGCAGGGCAAACCCAGCATCGCCACCGCCGCAGCGTTGGCCGTCAGGATCAATTCTTCTTCGTCGACGGTGCAATATCCCATCGGGGCTTGTTCGTAGAGTTCAACATAGCGCGCACGCTGTGCTTCCAAGGCGAGTTGCGCCCGGCCCAGTTCCTCGTTCTGCACCTCCAGCTCCACTTGATGCACAAGCAGTTCGTGCAGTGCCCGCCGCAATGGCTCGGGCGCATCGGCCGCGACCTGTTCGCGCAGCGCGGCTTCAGCCGCTTCGCGCAGCGTCTCCATCTTTGGCTCCAAGAAAATCGGCAAGGCGCTTGAGGAAGCGCGGCACATTGAGGGGCTTGGTGAAGTAGGCAGAAAAACCTGCCGCGATACCGCGTTCCAGCGCCCCTTTCATGGCGTCGGCGGTGATCGCAATCACCGGAATATGAGCGGTTCGAGGGTCTCCCTTGAGAACGGCCAAGGCCTCCAGTCCGTTCATGCCCGGCAGGTTGATGTCCATCAGTATCAGCGCCGGTGGCTCGGTGAGCGCCATATCAATACCGCGCTCCGCCGAATAGGCTTCGCTGAGTTTGAGGTCTTTTCGGTGGCTGAAGATTTGCTGCATCAGTTGCAGGTTCATGGGGTTGTCTTCGATGTGCAGCACGACCTGGCGTTTGGCCTGGGCGCCGACCGCTTCATCGACGGCCGCGGGCTGGGAAGAGCCCGGATCCAGCGCCATTTCGACCCAAAAGGTGCTGCCCTGCCCCTGCACGCTGTCAAACCCGATGCGCCCACCCATGGCATCGGTGAGGCGCTTGGAAATCAGCAATCCGATGCCGGTGCCCTCGATTTGACCGCGTTCCGCGTCCAGGCGGTCAAACGCATTGAAGACCCGATGTTGCTTGTCCGCCGCGATTCCCGCTCCGGTGTCGCTGACACTGATGCGCACGACACCGGTGTCCGGGCGCACGCGGCAGAACAAATGCACCAGGCCCTGGGCGCGGTTGTACTTGACCGCGTTGGAAAGCAGATTCAGCAAGACCTGCTTCAGGTGCACACGATCGCAGCGCACTTGCAGATTTGCCGGCACTTCCATGTGCAGCGTGATCTGTCGGGCTGCGGCCAGGGGCAGAATGAGTTCGCGCGCCTCTTCCGCGAATCCGGCCAGGTCCACGGATTCCATGGCCAGCTCGATCTGGCCCGACTCCACCTTGGTCAGGTCAAGCACATCGTTGACCAGAGCCAGCAAGTGCTGCCCGCCCTTGAGAATTTTTTGCACATTCTCCTGCTGCGTAGGATTCAAGTCGCCGGCAAAATCGAGCAACTGCGCGTAGCCCATCACGACGTTCAACGGCGTGCGCATTTCGTGGCTCATTTGGGACAGAAAATCCGACTTGGCGAGACTGGCGCGCGCGGCAGCGTCCAGCGCCGCCACCAGTTGTGCCTTCACGGCTTTCTGCTCGCTGATGTCGCTCAGCGCGACCCGCATGACAGCGGATCCATTCGGGTCCTGCGCCATGGCCGCGGTCAGATTTGTCCAGGTGTGCGTGCCATCGCTTTTGAGCATCCGCAGTTCACACGACTGCGCTCCATCCGACTTCAGCAGCTGCTGGCGCATCAGGTAAAAAACGTCCTGATCGTCCTTGAAGATGAAGCGTGATAGCCGCTGCTGCAGCAATTCGCTGCGCGCCATCGCCAACATCCTTGCCGCGGTGACATTGGCCTGCAGGATCGAACCCTCCAGGCCCACGCAGCAATAGCCCACCGGCGCATGATCATAGAGTTCTACATAGGCGGCGCGCTGCACATCCAGTTCCAGGTGCGTTTGGCGCAGCGTTTCGTTCTGCATCTCCAACTCGATCTCGTGCACCCGGAGTTCATGCACCAGTTGTTGCAGCGGGGCCTTCCCCGATTGCCGTGGAACTTGGGCAAGCTCTCCCTCTGCGGCGCTGCGCAGCGGGTCGTTCCCTGACGAAGCACTCTTCACGTTCCCTCCTTGCGCTGCAGCAACCGCTCAATACTGCACTCGGACAGAGGGTGGACTATTGTTTTAAATCAATGGTCGTGTTGAGGTCAATTGTCTTCTTTGGGCGCGGACTGAGTGGCCGCCATGCGAGTCCGTCAAAAGATCATGGTGACGTGCATCACGTCTTCGTCACGTTGCACGGTCACGTTTTCGCAGCAACTGCGCGCCAGTTTGATCATCTTGGTGTTCTCGGGAAGTATCTCGGCCTCAAAGCCGCGCACGCCGCGGCCTTTGGCGTGGCCCATCAACCGCCTTTGCAGGGCGCTGCCCAGGCCCGTTCCCTGCCAGCCGGTGCCGACCATGAAGGCAGTTTCGGCCAGGTTGGTCGAGGGGTTGACGAAGTAGGAGGCGTGCCCCACAAGCAGTTCGCTTTCACGTTCGCCCTGAACCGCGACGAAGGCCACCGAGTGCTTGTAGTCCAGGTTGCACAGTCGCTGCACCTCGTTCGTGGACAATGCCTTGACCTGACGGAAGAAGCGGGTGTAGCGGTCACCCGCGGGCAAGCCGTAAAACAGCGACTTCACAGCGCCCGCATCAGACACCGTCGCCGGACGTATGTTCACGCTCTTGTTGTTGCGCAACTCCACCCTGAGCTCGTCCTCCACCGGGTAGGGAAACGCGCTCTGGATGGTGCAAGAGGTCTCCAGATAGCCCAGGCGCTTGCCCTCTTCGAGAAGCACGGCGCGAAAGTCCGGATGCGAGATGGCAATCAGCGACAGCGCGCGTTCGCGAATCGATTTGCCGTGCAGGTAGGCAATGCCAAACTCCGTCACCACGTAGTGCACGTCGCTGCGCGCCAGCGTGGCGGCTTCGCCCGGAGCCAGCATCGCACGAATGCGCGAAGAGGCGCCGTCGTCGGTGGTCGAGGTCATGCACACGATCGGCTTGCCGCCCTTGGAGAGCGCCGCACCGCGCACAAAATCCACCTGGGCGCCCAAGCCGCCGTAAAGCTCGCCTTCAAACTGGTCGGAGCACACCTGGCCCGTCAGGTCGATCGAAAAGGCCTGACTGATCGACACCATCTTGTGCTGCGCGGCGATCACCTCCTGATTTGCCACCCAGGACATGGGGTGCAGTGAAAACAGCGGATTGCCGTCGATGATGTCGTACAGAGCGCGGCTTCCCAGCACGAAGCTGGCGACGACCTTGCTCTTGAGTTGGGACTTGGAGCGCCCCGTCAGAATCCCTTTTTCCAGCAGCGGCAGGATGGCGTCTGTGATCACATCCGAGTGGATGCCCAGGTCGCGCCGATCTGAGAGATAACGCAGCGCCTCGTTTGGGATGCGGCCCAGGCCAATCTGCAAGGTGGAGCCGTCGTCAATGATGCCCGCGATGTACTTGGCGATCTGCTGCACCACTTGTTCCGTGGCCGGCAGGTGCACGTATTCAGTCACGGGCGTGTGCACCGGTACCAGCCGGTCGATGTCGCGCACGTGCAGCGTGGTGTCGCCCTGGGTGCGCGGCATGGCCGGGTTCACCTCGGCGATCACCCACTTGGCCGCGGCCACGGCAGCCGGGATGATGTCCACCGAAACACCCAGGCTCACATAGCCGAAAAGGTCAGGCGGCGACACCTGGATGAAGGCCACGTCAATCGGCAACGAGCCCTTGGCCATCAGCTCCGGCACCTTGGAGATCTGTATCGGTACGTACTCCACCAGGCCCTGCTGCACCGCCGCGCGCAGGTCCGAACCCACGAAGAACGAGCGGTGCCGGTAATGCGTCAGCGCCCGACCAACGGCGTCATGCGCGACGGCGTTGGTGGTGATGAAGTGCACCAGTTCCACGTCCGGAGGCGGATTGGGCAAATCCTCCAGCGCGGCTACCAGGGCCCTGGGCGTGGCACAGGCGGTGCCGACGAAAACGCGATGACCGGGCTTGACGGCCAGCACGGCCTCCTTGGCGCTGGCCACCTTGTCCGGGAAGCGCGCGCGCAAACTCTCGTCGTTTAAATTGTTCATGGTGTGGTGGTCCTTAGTCTGTCATCTGGTAAAGCATCTGGTTGGCGCGACGCATGCGCCGGCTGAGCTCGCTGCCCAGGTTCTCCAGCATTCGAATCGCCGCGGCGGGGGAATCGGCCTTGAGCGCAAAAAAACTTTCCTGACTCAGCACAAAGCAGCTTAGCGCGCCGTCCGCCACCACGGTGGCAGAGCGCGTTTGCGCGTCCAGCAGCGCCAACTCGCCAAACGACGTTCCCGCCGAAAAGGTCGCCAGCCGGATCTGTGTTGAGCCGACTTGTGCGAGTTCGACGCTGGCGCAGCCTTGTGTGATCAGGAACAGCTCGGTGCTGCTGTCGCCCTCCCGGAAGATGACATCGCCTGAATGGAAGTGCTGCAGCTTCAGGTGCGCGCGCACCGCGAGGTGCTGAGCTGCATCCAGGCCACGCAACAGATCCATCGCGTCCAGATCCACGCTGTGGACCAGCGTCACGGGCTCGGGCAATGATTGCAGCAGCGCGTCTTCGGCGCCCTCCAGCGCGTGGTCGAGATCCAGCGGCGTCCGAGCGCTGGTGGATGCGGGCACCACGCCCGCATCCACCAGTTCGCTGACCCAGACCGAAGGCCGCTGCAGTCCGCTGAAGCACACCCGCACAGTCCGTGAACGCAGGCTTTCATGCAGACTCTTCAGCAGCGCAGCGCCGGTGCTGTCGATCTCGTTGACGCGCCGAAAGTCGAGAATCACCTCGCACGTGTCGGCCTGTATCGAATCTTGAACTTCGGTCACCAGCCGCTCGGCGCTGCCAAAGAAGATCGGCCCGTCCAACTCGAAAACCCGTATCCGATGGCCGTGCTGCGCCAGTGCGGCCATGGCGGCCGGCGCGCGCAGCTTGCGTGAGCGCGAGCGGCCCGCGTCGTACTGTCGGCGCACCACAGATCGGCTCATGCGCAAGGTGAAGAACCCGATCGCCATGAAGACGCCCAGGAACACGGCCGTCACGATATTCAGCGCCAGGGCGGCAATGGCGACCACCAAAGCCAGCGCCAACTCCAGTGCCAGGCTCGAGCGCCAGAGGGTCCGGTCCGGGGCGATGCGCTTCAACATCTTCAGGGTCCACGGATCAAGATGCTGGATCGCCACCACGACGATGACGGACGACAGGGCTACGCGCGGCAAATAGGCCAGCACGGGCATCAGCAGCAACGCGGTGGCGAGGAGCACCAGGCTATTGATCAGCACCGACCAGGGGCTGGTGGAACCATTCGCTCGGCTGACGTTGCTGGGCCCCAGGTTGACGCCCGCCGTGATGCCGCCCAGCAGCGCTGCGGCCATGTTTCCCACGCCCAGTCGAATCAGCTGGCGATCGCTGTCATTGGCCGAAGTGACTCTGGGGTCGAGCAGGCGCTCGCACAGCAGCGCGTCCATGGACGCGATGAAGGCCAGGCCAAGGGCGGCGCTAACCATCAGGAAGAGCAGGGGTGCCACTGCGGCCCCGGGCACGGACTGCGCAAAACCCGAGAGCGCTATCGGCTCCAGCAGCGCCGCTGGCAGGCTACCCATGGTGGGGCCCAGGCTGTTCGCCAGTCCGAACCCCATCAGCGCGTAGTAGCACAGGCTGCCGCAGCCCAGCCCGACCAGGATGGGCGGCACTCGAGGCAGCCACGACTTGGCCTTGAAGGTCACGAGAATGGTGAGCGCAGCAATGGCCACGCTCAGTCCATGCGCTTCATCCAGATGCCCCAGAACCTGTGTGAAAGGCATACGGCGGTGGATGCCGAGCACGTTGGCGCTTTGTACCAGCAGAATCAGCAGCGCCGCCGCATTCTGAAAGCCGGCCATCACCGGGTGCGGCGTGAATTTGATCAGGCTGCCCAGGCGCAGCTTTCCGAACAGCGCCTGAAAGGCCCCCCCCAGAAAAATGATGCCAAGAAAGACGCTCAGGATCCATGGGATGCCAGCCGAACTGAGCTCTGCAAGGTCCGAATGCGTCAGCCCGAAAAGTACCGAGCCCAGGTAGAAGGTGGTGGTCACCCGGGGCGCGTAGAGCGTGGTTGTGCGGTTGCCCAGGAGCACGCAAACGACACCGACGATCGCGGCGCTCCATAGCCCGGCGAGCACGCCGCGAATGAAGAAGGCATCGCCCAGCGCGACAAAGGCAAACATGCCGAACCCCATGGCCAGCGGAATCGCCACTGCAGCCGACATAAGGCCGCCTTTCAGATCGCCGATGGACGGTCTTCCAAGCGCCCCGGGCGATGTCACGGGACCCATTGCATTTTTCATTTCATCAGAACCTTGCTGTCAGATTGACGTGCAGTTTTTGCTCGCCCGTATGCGGAATGGTCGCACCCGCCGTTGTCGACAGCACGCTGCCTTGCACCACGCGCGCCCAATCGCCCGAGACACTGTACGGGCCTTGCGCGTAGCGCAGTCCCAGCCCCGCACTGGCCAATCGGTCCTGCGCTGGCTTGTTCGGATCCACGCCCGGGTGGTTGTTGCGCAGCCAGCCCGCGTCCACGAAGCCCAGGGCACGCAAGCCGGCGTAAAGTTCGCTGCTGGTGATCTCCAGCGTGGCGGACAGGCCGCTGTCGCCGGAGACGGGCCGCTCGGCCGTGCCGCGCACCGAGGAGCCTCCACCCAGACCAAACTGCTCGCCCGAGATCAGTGCCTGCGCGCTGTACTGAAACTGGGCCCTTGCGGTCCAAGACCAGTCGGTGGCGAACGACGACGTGTAGTTGCCTCCTCCACGCAGCGCCGCCCAGTGGCTGCTGTGGATGCGCGTATCGGGTGTGGCGGGGCCGGCATTGGCGTTTTGGTAATCGCTCAGATCGTTGCCGGCGCCACAGCTCAGGTTGGTCGCCGCCACGGTGCTGTAGCTCCACTGTGCCGAGTCTGATTCGACGCGCTCGTTGTAGCCCAGGCTCAACGGGCAACTGGTGATGCGTTGGGGTTGGCCCGCGGCCAGGGCCGCGCCGTTGGTGATGCTGGCGTTGAAGATTTTCTGATCCAGGGCTGCCGTCAGAAAGCCGTGACGCCCGCCGTCGGGCTGCAGGTAGTAGTTGAAATTCACGCCAAAGGTCTGACCGGCGCCGGTGCTGGTGAAAGTGCCGAAGCCGCCGACGACGTCCGAGTTGGTGTAACTCAAGCCGAGCACGCCACCCTGCTGGTAAAGCGGAATGGTGTAGTTCAATCCCAACTGCTTGACCTCCTTGATGCGCACTACGGAGGTGGTGTAGGCGCCGGAGAACTGTTGGTCCAGATCAAAGACGTTGGAATACCCGCCCACCACCGAGACCCGGTCGTTGCCCGTGGTGTCCGAACCGGTGTTGGCCACGCTCACCGAAAAGGTCCACGGCGCAGCCTCCTTCACCAGCACTTTGATGTCGATCATGTCGGCCTCGGTCGACTCCTTGAGCGAGACCTGAATCTGCTTGCCCGGATTCTCATTGGCGATGGCGGTTTGTATCGCCAGCGCATTCAGGTTGGGGGCCTCGCCCTCGCGGATTTCAGGAATGCTGGCGCGGATGTTGGCCGCGCTCAGGCGCGTGTTGCCTTCCAGCGAAACCTGCCCGATGCCAAACTTCACCACCAGCAGCGTGACCCTGGAGCCCATCTCCTGAGGCGGCAAGGACACGCGGTGCAGCGCAAAGCCCTGGGCCTTGAGCTCATCCTCGAGCGCTGCGCTGGCCTGTTGCAGCACCAGCAAGTTGCCGTTGGGACCGGTGAACGGCGCCAGCACCCGAGCGACATCCTGGGGCGAGAGCGGGTTGTCGCCCTTCACTTCAAACCCGCTGATGGGAAATGCCGCGCTGGCACCCGTGGCCTGCGGTACCGTTGCTTGGGCCTGCGCGGCGCAGTGCCCGAAGAGCCCCACCAGCAGGGCTGCGGCGCTGGCGGCAGCCCTGCGCCGTTGTGTGCGCCGCCAGGGCGTGAACAGAGTTGACATAGATGGCGCTGCCGTTAGCGGCATTGATTGTTGGTCGATTTGCTCAGGTCACTCAGGACACTGAGTCGCAGGGGGTTGACGCTGTTGGGCAGCGGCACCTTGTCGTACAGGATGAACAGCGGCATCTGCACCGGGCGCCCGGTGCGTCCATCGCCGCCGGCAAAACCGGTTTCGCCCCGTCCCATATGCAGGGTTTCCTTGGCCGTGGTCACTTCGATGTGGCCATCGCGCACAAACACAAACAAGCCTTCATCGGCTGCGGACACGCCACCGACTGAGAACAGTTGATGCAGGTTGATCGGCACCGTGTCAGGGCGCTTGAGATGTTGCAGCGTGGGCTCGCTCAAGGTGCGCGTCCCGGTATGGGTGACGTGCAGGCCCTGCCCGGCGGGCAGCAGCCGGATTTCTGTGTGCCCGTGCTGCGTGACTTCGATCGTGCCGAGCCAGGTGAAGAAGCTGCATGCGTCACCCGCGCATTCCAGGTCCAGGCCAGTGCCCCGAATGCCGATGGTCGCGGTGGGCGTGCTGTAACCCACGTTGCGGTGGTTCGCTTGGCCGATGAGCCCGGTCAGGGCGCGCATGGAGCCCTGCAGCAGCGACAACAAATATCGCCCTTCTTCCGGATGCTTGTCGTCGAACACGAAGTTGTCGATCTTGAAGCTCGTGCGCCGCCCGGGTGAACCTGATCCGTCACCTGCGCCAGCAACACCACAACGATCCACGAGATCGGGAGAACAACTGTCTCTCATTCCTGCTACGGCATCTTCGCCAGCAGCGCCCACAGTGCCAGCCGCGAACGAACGGTCTGCGCAGGCACCGGAGCAAGCTCCGGCAACACCGCCTATCTCATTCACTTTGCAGGCCCCGATGCGTCTCAGCCCGGTCGTGCGGGATGCGCTCGCGGCGGTCATCCAAACGCTAAACGATGGGGGCGGCCCGGCCCAGGGCTGCACCGTCGCCCATGGCTTCTTCGTGCCGCTCAGCGAATTCGAACGGCGTGGTCTGCAACCGTCCATGGCCTTGCGGGCACTGGCCGACGTGGGCATGCTCGTTCTCGCACACCCGCAGGGACCGCCCACCTATTCACGCGAATTCAACGGTGCACCAACGGTGGGCATCGTGGTCGATCCGCGCTTCATTTCCGGGCTCGACCTCGACGGATTTGTCTTGAAAGACAGGGAGGACCGCTGACGTGTTGATGCGGCGTTACGAGATGCCCTGGCGGCGCGCCTACGAAGCCTATGCTGGCATGGTCTGGCTGCTCGCCCTCGTCTGGTTCGTCGTGGCGGGTGTCACGGGGCAGTTGCCCAGAAACTTGGCACTGCCGCTGTCCATGGCGTGCCTTCTCATGGCCGTACTGCGCATCGCTCAGGCGCTGCGTACCCTGGTCCTGAGGGCTTCGCTATCCGGTCGCAGCATCCAACGCCTCACGACACAGGAACTCGCACCGCTCTGCAAGAAGCCGGACGAGGTATTTCTGGGATTCGGATTTGAATGGCGGCCCGTGCACTCGCAGCGCCTTTACGAACTCGCCAAGATCGACTACCGCGAGTTTGCCGTTTCACCACGATGGCTGGGGTGGCTGGGATATGAGGTGAGCCCCCAGTCCGATGCCGAGATCGGCCTGCCCTACATCCACGGCGTGGAGCCGCGTGAAGCGCCCCTGTATCGTCCGCTGCAGAACTTCGAGGGCGGGACTCTGCTGGTCGGCACCACCCAGTCCGGCAAGGGCGTGGCACTTGCCAACCTGATCACGCAGGCGATCCGGCGTGGTGACGTGGTGATCGTGATCGACCCGAAAAACAGCCACAGGCTCAAACGCATCGTCCAGCGTGCCTGTGAGGACTACCGCGAGCCGGATACCTTCCTGGAATTCCATCCGGCGTTTCCGGAGACCGGCATCCGGATCGACTTCACCTTCAATTGGCAGAAGGCCACCGAACTGGCCTCGCGCATCCAGTCCGTTATGCCGCCGGACACCGGGGGCGCGTTCTCAGCCTTCGGCTGGGATGCCGTCAACGTCGTGGTGCAGGGCCTCATCGAGTTGGAGGAGCGACCCAACCTGGTCAAGCTCACCAAGTACATCGAAGGTGGGATCGAACCGGTGCTGGAGGGATCGCTGCAGCGCTTCTACGTCAAGACTTTGGGCGGCGCCTGGCGTGAACTGCCGGAAATGAAGAAGCTGCTACACGACGCCCACCGTGGTCATCTGAAGAAACCCTCCGAGGCCGCCAGTGCCGACCTGCTGGCCTTCGTCGCCTACTACGAACACCACGTTTCGCAAAGCCAACGCAGCAAGGTGATCGACGCCCAGGTGCGCACCTTTCGGCACAACCGTGAGCACTACCAGAAGATCACGGCCAATCTGCTGCCCACCCTGTCGATGCTGACCTCGGGCGATCTGGGTCCCAGTCTTTCGCCGGATCCTTTCGATGCGGACGACACCCGCCCGATCATGAACTTCGAGAAGATCGAGCGCGCCGGCCACGTGCTCTACATGTGTCTGGATTCGTTGCCCGACCCCTCGGTGGCCTCAGCCATCGGCGCCTTGGCGCTGGCCGATCTGGCGGCGCGTGCCGGCATGCGCTACAACCTGGGCGGCTACCGAAGAATCTCGCTGTTCGTGGATGAGGTCTCGAACGTCATCAACCAGCCGCTGATCGAAATCCTGAACAAAGGTGCCGAGGGCGGCATCTTCACCACCTGCGCAATGCAGACGCTGGCCGACCTGGCCAAGCGCCTGGGGAGTGAGGACGCAGCGCGCATGGCGCTGGGCAACCTGAACAACCTGATTGCCTTGCGCACGAAAGACCGACCGACGCAGGACTTTGTGGTGGAAACCTTTGGTAAGACGGCCATCCACACCATGCGCGTGGGCCTGAGCCATGGTGCTGATGCGCATCTTGGAGATTTTTCTTCTAGCTATTCGACCCAGCTTACCGAGAGCTTTGAAGAGATGGTGCCAGCGGACATCCTGGGCAAGCTTCCTAATCTTCAATATTTCGCTTCCGTATCCGGGGGACGGATCATCAAGGGGCGGTTCCCCATTCTCGATCCGGATGCTGAGCGCAACCCTGTTGCGTCTAAGGCTGCGCCATGATCCGAGCCACCGCTGTTTTGTCGCTGGTGTTCCTGCTGATTCTGGTGCTGTACATTCCGTCGGTCCATTCACCTGAGCGCTTTGTTGCGCAGATTCGAACGGAGCACGAAGCGGTTGCCGGTTTCTGGGGAATCGAGACGGCAACCCGGATCCTGGCGCGGGCGATACGCATGCAGGATGCCACCGCCGAAGTCACGCCCATACCCAAAGCATCCGACGCGCCATCGACCACGGGGGTGAACAACGCCGTGGCGCATGAAATGGCATCGGTCAACCAGCGGCTGTTCAACAACCCCTACTTCCGCTCGGTCGACTCCTTGCTGTTACTCGGCAGCTACCGGCTCGCCACGCTCCTGCAATGGCTACCTTGGCTGGCCGCGTTCGCGCTGGCAGCCTTGCTTGACGGCGGGTTCGTGCGGCTCAGCAAGGCCAAGGAATTCGTGCAGCACGACCCGGAGATGTTCGCCCTGTATGCTTGCTTGGCAATCGTTGCGATGTGCGCAACGGTGGTTGGCTTTGTGGTGCCCGTCACGGTGCATCCGCTGGTGCTGCCCTGCGTGCTCCTGGGGGTCAGTGTGTTGGTCGGGCGGGCTGTGGGGTGCTTTCATCGGCGGGCGTGACCCTGTTGATGATGAGGGCCGCGAATGCGCCCGTAGGGTAGACTGTCGACATGAATGCCTGCAGGCTAAGGAAGAAAGTCGCTACCTAATCGCGTCCTCGACGATACCTTCAACGAGGTCTGCCGCGTGCTTTACGCTGGCGTCAATGGGGAACTTGCGGTAGGCCAAAAAGACCGTTTCTGCCTTTCCTGGAAGCGTATAAATCGAAATGCTGTAAGGGCACAGGACGATTGCTTTAGGATCAGTCTCCATGACGGCTCGCGATACCTTGGCGCTACAAAATTCGATAACTTCGGCGTTCTGATAAATCCGCTTATCGTTTCCGATATCTCGCCCTGTCCGCTCCAACATGCTTCCGACATGAGATGTGGAGTTGATAACAAGCCCTTGGCGCTCAATAGCCAATACGAGGCTGTCTTTGATGTCGTCAAAATTTCCATTGACCTTGACCACCTGAGCGTAGTCGCTTTGTCCCAAAGCAACTGCTGCAAGCAAGGTAAGCAACCCGCCAAAAAATATCCGATTCATCAATCACCCCTGTTTTGATAGCGACGCTATGTGGCCTTGTCGGCCACCGCAAATATCTTCACGACAGTGTCCAAAATGGCACCGTCAGGGCTTCAGGTAAACGAATCCTTCCTTGGCCTGCAGCCGGGCAATCTCGACAACCCCTGCCGGCACGATCCGGGCATCACTGAGGACTTGTTTGGGATCAATACTGCGGCTTTTTAGGGTGTTGTTGCACACTCGGAACTCAACGCCAGCGAGAGAAAGCTCCTCAACAGTGGTTTCGAATGCATTACCGTTCTTGTCTTTGGCGCCTTTGAGCAGGAAATCGATGCCTGAACTGTGGGCAACGGCTACTATCTTGGCGCTTGGATCCTGTTCAAGGTGATTCTTGATATTGCGAAGCCCTCTGGACGCTTGGTCAATCCCCTCACTGAAATGATAGACAACCTTGACGGGTCCATCTGCGAAGGCCGTAGTCGCGACAAACAAGACCAGCAAGAACAGGGTACGCACGAATGTCAGTGGTTTCATGGTTTTTCCCGAAAAATTTATTCAGTCTGCGATGGTTTACCGTATTTTTTATGAAATGCCGCGGTTGATGCAGGCGCGGGCTTCTTCAGTTGTCACAGGAGCCATTCAATCTGTCGACCGGCTCTTGGGTCGGCCGTCAGGCTTCAGGCGGTATCAAGACCGGGGTTGGCCTGCACACCGACGAGCTTGGGGCTGTTGAGCCGGCGTGCCGACACCTTGCCGTCGCGCGATTTGAGCCAGCTCTCAACCACTTCCCAAACCTGTTTGTTTCCCTGACTTTTCGCTTCTTCAGCCACTGGAGCCCAACCTGCCACCTTGTACTTCTTGTCGGCCTGAAGCAGTTGTCCGTTCAGTCGCATGTCTTCGATGCGCTTGCCTATGGCTGCACTTGGGTTGCAACTGTAGTGCAGGCCACCGACGCGCACCATGTCACCGCCTTGCTGGTAGTAGGGATCGGGGTTGAACAGGTTGTCGGCCACGTCTTCCAGAACAGTCTTGATGGTCTCGCCGCTCATCTCGGTGAGCGTTGCGTAGGAATAGGTGGTTGCCGTCATGTCCATGAGCCACTCGCGCGTGATGGCCTGCCCCGGTAGCAGCGTCGTTCCCCAACGAAAACCTGGTGAGAATGCCAGGTCGGCACCCTGCACTTCCATCAAGGCGTCCAATAGCAACTGATCGCCCGTGCCGTTGAAGTTACCCCGGCGGTAGAGCGTGCCCTCAGTCACGGCCAGCTTCTCCGACAGTTTGCTCTCATAGGGCGCGCGCACACGCGTGATGAGCGCGTCCATTTCCTTATCTGCCGGGAGCATGTTGGCAAACACGGGCAGCAACCGGTAGCCAAAGTCAGTGACCTTCTTGTCCTTGACCTCGAAATCCAGTACTCCCAGGAATTTTCCGTTGGACCCGGCGTTCGTCACGATGGTTTTGCCACCAGAATTGGACACGATGGATGCCACGGGCATACCGTCGTGCGTGTGACCGCCCAGGATGGCGTCAATCCCCCTTACGCGGCTCGCCATCTTCAGGTCCACGTCCATGCCGTTATGCGACAGGACAACCACGACTTGGGCACCCTTGGCACGCGCCTCAAGCACCATTTTTTGCATGTGCTCGTCCTGCACTCCAAAGGCCCAGTCGGCAACCATGTAACGCGGATTGGCAATCGGCGTATACGGAAATGCCTGGCCGATGATGGCGCAGGGAACGCCATTGATTTCGCGCAGCACATAGGGCTTGAACACCGGATCGCCAAAGTCATTTGTCTTGACGTTTTGCGCGACAAAATCTACCTTGCCGGCGAAGTCCTTTTCGATGATCTCCTGCACCCGCTCCATGCCCAGCGTGAATTCCCAATGCCCTGTCATCATGTCCACGCCCAGCAGCTTGCACGCGTCCACCATATCCTGTCCACGGGTCCAAAGCGCTGTGCCGGAACCCTGCCAGGTATCGCCGCCGTCGAGCAGCAAGGCGCCGGGGCGACTGGCCTTCAGGCGCTTGACCAAGGTTGCCAGATGCGCAAAACCGCCGACCTTGCCGTAACGCTTAGCCGCCTGCTCGTAATCCAGGTAAGTGAGTGCATGCGCCTGCGCCGTGCCGGGGCGCACATTCGCCACCTTCAATAAATGCTCGCCCACCAGGTGCGGCAGCTTGCCCTGCATGCTGTTCAAACCGATGTTCACGTGGGGTTCGCGAAAATAGATCGGCTTGAGCTGGGCGTGGCAGTCGGTCATGTGCAGGAACGACACCTGGCCGAACTTCGGGATGTCGTACAGCCCATCACCGGCCACAGCCGTCTCGGCGTGGGCATAGCGGCTCAGTGCCATGCCAGCCATGGTGCCTGCGCCCAGCACTTGAAGAAACTCGCGCTTGGTGAGGTTCACTGATTGACTGCCGACTTCGGGTCCAGCAGCAGGGCCATCACGTGCTTGATTTGCTGCTCGGTGAGGATGCCGTTGTGCCCGAAGCGCGGCATGTTGGAGCAGGCATTCGACGCCCTGGAGTTCCAAATTTTGTTCCAAGTGTAATCCATGATGACCTTGGCTTGCGGGCTCGCCCGGTCCGCCACGCCGCGCAGCTTCCCGTAGTTGTACAGGCTGGGGCCAATGGTGCCAAAAGACACTTCGTCCTTCGTGATCTGGTGGCAGTTGTAACAATTCCCGCCGTTGGGTTCGGTGGGGTTGTCGGTCCAAGTCAGGCCGCGCCCGCTTTGCGCGATCTTCTCGCCCTCTTTCCAGTCGCCCAGGTAGTTGCCATCTGTGGGCAGCTTCAGCGTCTTCCGGCTCGCGTCCTGAATGGCGCTGGCCGCGACTGCATCCAGCGGCTTGCCGGCAACGTCCGCTGAGCTGCAGGCGCGATTCGCCTCGTCCTGCTGCAGTCGGCCCACCTTAGCCATGCCTTCGTCGCGGAACGAAGCTTTGACAATGTCGGCGGTGAGCCTGTCGAAATCGGGCGCTGTGGCTGGAGTCGAGCAGGCGCTCAGGCCGGCCACAGCGACGGAGCAAAGAATTTTGGAGATGTGTTTCATGGCCGCCCTCTTAACGTTTGATGGCAGGCGCAATCGACTCGATGCCCTTGCCGTTCACCCCCATATAGACCGCCAGCGCGATCGTGGCGTCGCTGCCAAACAGCGGCGCAGGGAAACGCTGCTGCCGGTAGCAATCGTTTAGACGCAACTGCATGCCCCACATCTGACCGTTGGAAACGCGGTATGCTGGCCAGCCACCAAAACCGATGCCGGCTCCAGGGCCGCGGGTCAAATTGGGCAGATCCTGCAATCGGATACGTTTGTCGTCTGCGCCGTGGCAGGTGGCGCAGGCAAAGTCGTGGGGTCCGCCGCGCGCAAAAAACAGCCGCTTTCCCACCTCGTACATCAGGCGCTCCTGCTCATGTGCTTGCGATAGGTTGAATTTCATGCCCTTGGACTCAGCTGAAATCCAGGTCGCCAATGCGGTGAGGTTCTGCTGCTCTCCTTGACCAAAAGGCGTAGCAGCAATTTGCACCGCGTCAAAGCCCTGCAGCGACTGCATGCAGCTTAAGAGGCGCGTTTCCAGATCCTGTACACGGCCGGTGTCGGCAAAGTAGCGTGGCAACTCGACAAAGGCGCCCTTGACGACGCCCGGGCCCTTGCCAAGGTCGCACTTTTCAAGTGACACTTTTTTGGGCCCGCGAAGCTGCTTCCACAGGTCTTCACCCTTGGCCTCGAACAGGTCGGCCGGATTGCCGTCTTGCAGCATGGCGCGGTACTCGGCAATGCCATCGGCCGTCGACTTTTGCGCCCAAGCCGTTGCGACGGTACACGCCAGCAAGGCCCCGAGCAGAATCTTTTTCATATTCATGGCACCAATCAGTTGAGGACAGAGCACGCCTACTTTGCGAAGCTTCGGTCGGCCCCGCAAGGTTTCAGGAGACCGTGGCTTCGTCGGTGCGGGTGTCGCCGCGGTTATCTTTCCAGGTAATGGCCACTTTGTCGCCAACCTTGGCACCCTTGATTGAAAACTGCAGGAAGGGGTTTTTCGATACGCCCGTACCCCATTCGGCCGTCAACACGGTCTTGCCATTGTGTGTGCCAGTGACCTCCTGGATGTACCAGGCCGGAATCACTTTTCCCGCAGCGTCCTTGCGCTGCCCGGTTTCCATTTCGTGACTCATCAGCACGCGAATGGTGGCGTTGGTGCCGGCCATCTGGGCCCGAATTTTCATTGGATCAGCCATAGTAAGTCTCCTGAGTGACGACAGTTTGAAAGATATGAGTTGCGCGTCGAATCAGCCGCCGCAACCGCCCAGTGTTACCTTGACTTCCTTCTTGGCGTAGAGGACTTTTCCATCGTTCATCACCGCAACCACGAACACGTCGGAGGACTGACCCATCTTGGTCCGAGTGGCGACGCTGGTGTCAACAGAGTCACTCATGTGGAAAACTGCGATCAAAGCCGTGGGGTTCTTCTCCACCACAATCAACATCTGTTTCACGCCCGCAAGCGCAGTGGCTGCACCCACTGGTACTACCGCGCCATTCTCCGCAATGTCGGGTGCCTGAATCATGATGCTGGCGCTGGCAACGGGTGCGCCCGCGCCCAGCGCTTTGGTGACGTCGGCCAGGCTTTTGGCTTCGAACGCCGCCTTGTTGACTGCGGCGCTTGCGTACTGCGGAAACAGCCCGGTGCTGGCCAGAAGGCCGGCCACCAGGGCACTTTGTTTGATTGCTTCGCGACGAGTCTGCATGCTCTTTTCTCCTGATGGTTGGACTCTGTGGAACAGACCGTGCACCGATAAATCTGTTGCTGGCGCCTATTTTCGTGACTCTGCCAATGCCCCGCGATGGGGGAAACATCATTACCCACATGGGCTACCCAGCATCATCCTTCGCGGTGATAGACGCAGGCCCCACGCTACCCAAGAATGCGAGCGTGTCGATTGGGTCGCTTGATCCTCGCATTGGGTGACTCGCGCGTACCCATCGCCCAATAATCGGCTTTCACCAGCCACCCTTAGGAGACGAGACATCATGGAATTCAACAAGGAATTTGACGCATCCGGACTAGCCTGTCCGCTGCCCATCGTAAAGACCAAGAAGGCGCTGTCCGACATGAGTTCGGGCCAGGTTTTGCGCGTCATCGCGACCGACCCCGGCTCGGTTTGCGATATGGCGGCATTCGCTGAGCAGACCGGCAACGCCTTGCTGGAACAAAGCACCGAAGCCAGCAAATACGTCTTCTATCTCAAGAAGGCCTGAGCGCATCACCAACGTCCGGAGCAAATTATGGCAACGAAAAAAATGGCGCTCATCGCGACCAAGGGTACGCTCGACATGGCGTATCCGCCCTTCATCCTGGCATCCACGGCGGCAGCGCTGGGCTGGGAAGTGCAGATATTCTTCACTTTCTATGGTCTGCAATTGCTGCGTCACAGCCTGGACGACATCAAGATCAGTCCGCTGGCCAACCCCGCCATGCCCATGCCTGTTCCCATGCCGGTATTTGTGCAAATGCTGCCGGGCATGGAGTCCATGGCCACCATGATGATGAAGAACAAGATGAAGTCAAAAGGCGTGGCCTCTCTCAAGGAATTGCGCGACATTTGCCTCGAAGCCGAAGTCAAGTTTGTTGCCTGTCAGATGACTGTTGACCTGTTCGAGTTTGAGCACAGCGACTTCATCAAGGACGTCGAATACGGCGGCGCCGCAACCTTCATGAAGTTTGCTGGCGAGTCCGACGTCTGCCTGTTCATTTAGCGCGACCGGGACTGAAACCCGGTGCCGGTGCTCCCGCCAAAGCGCTGCGCCGCAATCGTCGGCGTAGCGCGCATGCGCACCGCGCTTCCCAAATTGGAGATAGCCGTGAAGAAACTCATTCTGTGCTGCATGTTGCTGTGCGCTTCGCAGCTCAGCCTGGCGCTGGCGCCCTACATGCACGCAGGGAAATTGCCAGCGACTGACCTGCCGACGCAATTGGTCCAATTGGAGAAAATGCTTCAGGCCGAGGGCTTCAGTGTCATTGGGCGGCACACACCCAAGGGCTTACCCCAGCACGCCAGTCTGGTCGTCACCGACCCGGCGATGCAGGATGCGCTGCGCAACCTGGGAGGTGCAGCCATTATCGCCTCGGGCATTCGTGTGGGCGTGCAAAGCGACGGTAGCGTGTCGTACATGAATCCTGACTACTGGTATCGCGCCTATCTGCGCGGCCAATTTAAAGCTGCGCAGCCTGCTGTGAAATCGGTGCAGGCACGCCTGGCCAAAGCGCTGGGCGAAGGGCAGGGCTTTGGTGGCGACGTGGCTGAAGGGGACTTGGCGAACTACCGCTATATGTTCGGTATGGAGCGATTCGATTCGACCAACAGCGAGCTCAAGACCCACGCCAGTTTTGATGAGGCGCTCAAGACGGTGCAGACTTCATTGACACGGCACCTTGGCAATACCAGCCGGGTCTATGAGGTGATCATGTCGGAGCAAAAGATCGCCGTCTTTGGCGTCGCCATGGACGACGCTGGCGATGGCGAAGGACTGTGGGTGAACAAGATTGGCGCTGACCACATCGCGGGCTTGCCCTACGAGTTGTACATCGTGGACAACAAGGTGTACGCACTTTACGCACGCTATCGCATCGCTCTGGCCTGGCCAGCTCTGGGAATGGGGCAGTTCATGGGCATCATCAGTACCCCTGATGCCATTCGTAACACACTGCTACGGGTGGCAGTGGGTGCGGACCGCAGCAACTGAGACGGAGTTGAGAGTGAGGCGTCCATGTTTTCTTCGTTGAGTCCTTCCACCTCGGTTGTTTGGGGCGGTTTTGTCCTGGCCTTCGTCTTTGGTTTCGTTGCCAATAAGACCAATTTTTGCACCATGGGCGCGATCTCGGACGTTGTCAATATGGAGCACTGGGGCCGCGTGCGGATGTGGCTATTGGCAATAGCAGTCGCCATGCTGGGCGCGAATGCGCTGGACTACCATGGACTCATTGATTTGCCCAAATCAATTTACCTGCGCCCTCGCCTTTCCTGGCTTTCGCTGCTGCTGGGAGGCTCACTGTTTGGCGTAGGCATGACCCTCGCTGGCGGGTGCAGCAACAAGAACTTGGTGCGTTTGGGTGGAGGCAGTTTGCGCTCACTGGTGGTGCTGGTGTTCATGGGCATCTCGGCCTACATGACGCTCAAAGGTCTTTTCGGTCAGTGGCGAGCCAACTATCTGGACCCGGTCGCGTTCGATCTGGGCGCACTCGGACTGAGCACGCAGGGTCTGCACAGCATTCTGGCCAGAGTCGCCGGGCTGCCGCAGAAGACGGCGCAGCTTGTCAGCGTGGGCGCAGCCAGCCTGGCCTTGCTGATGTTCGTTTTCAAGGACAAGCGCTTTCGCGCGAATACATCCCAAGTGCTGGGTTCATTCGTGCTCGGTCTGCTGGTCGCCGCGGCCTGGTACCTCACCGGCCACATCGGCTTTGGCGAAGACCCGCAGACGCTGGAGACGGTGTACTTCGCCACGGCGTCGCACACACTGGAGTCGCTGAGTTTTGTCGCTCCTACGGCCTACAGTCTGGAGCTATTGATGCTGTGGACCGACCAGTCCTTGCACCCGAGTTTTGGCGTCGCCAGCGTGTTGGGCGTGGTGCTGGGGTCCTACACCTATGCCATCAGTACCGGCCAGTTTCGCTGGGAAGGGTTTGCCTCGCTGGAAGACCTTCGCACCCAATTGCTAGGAGCCATCCTCATGGGTTTTGGCGGTGTCACCGCTTTGGGCTGCACGATTGGACAGGGGCTCTCCGGTGTGTCCACTCTGGCCCTTGGCTCGTTCATCGCGCTGGCCGGCATTTTGGCCGGGGCCGTGGTGACGATGAAGTGGCAGCAACGCTGACCGGCAGGTACAAGCTCAGTCGTCACCCAGGGGTGCGGAAGTCCGCACCTGGCTAAGCAGGTCTTCAGCCTGCTGTTCGCTCTGCGCAAACATGAGCTTGATCTTTCCCACCGGGTCTGGTGCGGGAGCAAGACGCAAGGCCTTGGCGTGCGTGGACGCCAGCTTGAAGTCGTCAAATTCACACAACTTTTCGAACTGAAAAAACGGCTTTACACGGTAAATGAAATACGGCACGGCGCTAGGCCTTTTCTGGAAATGAATGAAAGTGAGAGAACAAACTTTCATGACTAGACGCCTATCGCGGAGCCGAATCATGCAAGTTAGATGTAGTGTTTGGTGGCGTGCCGGCGTCCTGGTAGTGCTTTCTGGATGATGACGCCGCGCACGGCGCTCAAATCGCTCAGTGCCGCGTCGGAAAACGACGGATTCAGGGCATGCAGCGTCCAACCGGTCTGCGTGCGCAGCAACTGCCTGAAGGTCCACTCACCTTCGTGACAAGCCAGGACGTAGGAGCCGTCTTTGGCCAAACCCTCGGGCTCGATGATGATGACCTCGCCCTCGTTGAATTCCGGAGCCATGCTGTAACCCAGCACCATCAGGGCGAAGGACTCACCGCCCCCACAATCGGGCGCCAGCTCGTGCGCGGCTATGGCAGGCGTCATAGGATGGCGCTGAAGATCTGTGCCTCCGCCACGCCCGTCGCATGCAACTCGCCGTGCATGGCACGCACAAACGGCTCGGGCCCGGCAAGGTAAAAATCGCAATCGATGTCGAACAGATCGGCACGCATGGCTTGCGCGATTTGATGCGCCCCTGAGATGACGTCCGCGTCCGACACAAGCTCGTATTCAAACTGATCGAGCGCCTGCGACCAGGCACGGCACTGATTACTTAGAAAATGTCCATCGCTGCCCGTGGCCAGCCAGAACAGCGACAGGGTGGGAGCCGTGTCCAGCGACAACGCGTGCTCGATCAAGCCGCGGCTAGGCGCAATGCCAGCGTCACACGCGGCAAAAACCAGGGGGCGGTGGCCGTCGGCGAGCACAAAATCGCCCGTAGGCCCCAGTACCGTCACCGCATCGCCAACCTTGACATTGCCCGCAAACAGCTGGCGTGCCAGATCGTCGGCATCGTCGCGATGCACGAAGAAGTGCAGATTGCGGTCATCGCAGGGACAACTGGCCACCGGATAAGTTGCCTGCACGTCGCCCTGCCCGACCCGGGTCCAACCGAGCGCGACGGATTGGCCCGCTAGGAAGCGCAGTCGGTTGCTGCGCGGCGTCTGCAGGTGCAGCAAGCGCGTATCGGGGGCCAACACGCTGAGCGCGCGCACCTGCGCCACGATGTGCTGTTGCGGAATGTCCTGGGGGCCTCTGGCCTCCAGCATCTCCAGTGTGAGTTCGCTGCTGGCAGCCGTGTGGCAGCACATCAGGGTATAGCCCTGGGCCTTCTCTGCTTCCGACAACGGGTAGTCGAAGGTCTGGGTTCTTGCCACTTCGCCAGAAATCACGCGCACCTTGCACATGCCGCAGGTGCCGTTACCACAGCCGTAGTTGAGCTTGAGCCCCGAATGCAGCCCGGATTGCAGCAAGTTGGCGTGCCCTTCCACCAGGAACTGGTGACCACTGGGCCGTATGGTCACCTGTGCCGTCATGACTTTGAGCATATCGTCCATCACCTCCAGCAAATCCACCGACTCGGTCGCCAGCGCCTGCGCCAGGCCTTGTGTGACCTGTTGCTCCAGCTCGCGCCAGGCCGCGTCATGCGGGTGCTCGGCCGCCCGCGCCCGCGCTCGCTGTTGCAGCGCTATCACCAAGCCGTGGTAGGTCTGCAAATGACGCCGCACGTCGGCCAGTTCCTGGCTCTGCGCGAACAGCCTTTGCGCCAGCACTTCCTGGCTGGGCAGCAGGCGTTCGCGCACGCGCTTGCCGAAGGCCTCATCGCGGATTTGCGTCACCCGTTCCAACAGGCCCGACTCTTCCAGCTTGGCGCTGGGGTAGAGCCGCAAGAGAGCGTCGGTGGAGACAAACCCTTCATTCAGGATGAGCGCCCCGGCACGCACCTGTTGCTGCAAAACGCCGCGCGCCACACCCACCAGTTGGGCCGCGCGCCAGACACTGACCTGATGTGACATGCTGTTTACTCCGAGGTGTCTTTAACGTGAAAGTCAGTCGCCGCGAATTCGATCCAGGTAGCGTGCCCGGTACAGCAGACGAGGCGCCAACCCATCGTCGACAAAGCCCGCACGGTCGTGCAGCACGTTGTTGCATACCAGTCCCATGCCGGGGGTCAGACGTACGCGAAACAGATGCGGTCCATCCGTGCTCAGAAGTTGTTCCAGAAACGCCGCCGCCGCACATGTGGTCTTATCGGCCTTCCACTGGATGCTGCGGGTGCGCGCGGTGTAACGCATGTGCAGTGTGCCGTCCTGTGGGTCCACCGAAAACACCGGGCCGGACTGCTCAGCGCGCGCCACGCCGTCCTCGTCCAGGCGTTCGGGAATTGTCATGGCGTCGTTCGCCATGAGCGCACGCACCCAGTCGGAGTTGGCCTCGCGCAACGCGATGTAGGCCATCTCGTGGTCCATCAGCGCGTTTTCTCCACCGGCCCCAGCGGCTCGCACACAGTGCAGCACCATACCGCGGATGTGTCGCGATGGCGGATGGTAGTAGCCATCGGTATGCCACTTGATGGCCCGATTCGTGTACGGGATGAAGGCCGCTCGGTCGCCCGGCGTCGTAGCCACGGCAATGGGCGAAATGCCGTCGTCGTCGGCCAGCCAGTTGGCGTCCAGCCGCTGCAAACCCAGTTGCTGGGCCAAGCGACGCGGGATGTCCTTGTCGTCGTCCTGCAGCGGACTGCGGTAGATCGCCATGTTGACAGTGGCGCAGCGCTGCAGCAGCGCTGCGCGCTCGCTCGGGGTCAGGGCTCGGGGGTCGGCCACTTCCACGATCAGCGCCTGCGGCGTGCTCGGATGAGAGCTTAGCTTGGCGTCGCGCCAGCATTCGTAGGCATCGCGCTGGTCAAGGGCAAAGGCTGGGTTCATGCGGGCTTCGCTTTCAGTCGCCCGCGCTGACCGTGCGTGCGCGCCGTATGGGCCGCGGCTCGGTGGAAAGAACGCCCGCCATGCCGCGCCGCAGCGTCTGCACCGCCTCTGGCACCTCGATCGCCATGATCTGGTCGACAACCCAGCGCTGGTCCTTGGCGGACATGAGCGCCTCGATTCGGTGCCCCAGGTATCGCACAAAAGCGAAATCCGGTCCTGCGGTGTCGCAGCCAAATTCGGCGTAATGGTCGGCCAGTTCGTTGAATAACACGACGAACTCGTCGTAGTGGCTGGGTTGGCCCGCTACCGGAACGCCCAGCAACGTGTCCTCGTTCTCCTGAAGGATGTCTGCGAGGCGCCGCACCAGCGCGGTGATGAACTCGGCGCGCCCCTCCGCTCCCATGCGATCATAGGCCATGCGGTCCAGCACCTGCGTCAGGAACACCAACACCTCGCGCGTGAAGGCGAAGTACTGCGCACCCACCTCGATGTCAAAGTGCGCCGTGCGCATCTGCTTGAGCATGTTCTGCGCGACGCGCCAAGTGATGAACGCCATCGCGCTGGCGGTCTGCTGCGGGGTCTTGGTGGCCCCGTTGCGGAACCACTCGCTTTTGATTCTCATGGCGATCAGTAGCCGCCCTTGCCCTTGGGCTGCGGCAGTCCTGCAACCTTGGGGCCTTGTTTGGCAGGGCCGATGGGAAAGAGGTCGTAAAGGTATTTGCTGTCCGCTTCGGGGCGGATTTCCGCCATGCCCTTGAGCATGTGGCGAAAGTTGGGGGTGGCGCCCTCTTCGCGGTACTGCTCGCGCAAGTAGTTCACCACTTCCCAGTGCGCATCGGTCAACGTGATGCCCTCGGCGGCCGCGATCACGTGCACGGCCTCGTCGTCGAATACAGGCTCCAGCAAGTACCCCTGATCGTCGGCCTCGTGCTCCACGCCGTTAATCATGTATGCCATCTTCTCGTCTCCATGTGGTTGAAAAAACTAGACAGGTGCAGCCGACTTGTGCGGAACAAAGATTCCGCAACCCAGTAAGCGCTGCGGACCCAGACCGCGTTGCTGCAGACGCAACGATTGTTCGGGCTGCAAACCATGCAGCATCAAGCTGAACGTGTTCATCAAGCCGCCAGTCACGGAAAATTGTTGGTGCTTGCCACACACTGGCGCCAGCGCAATCTCCAGCAGCGCCAACTCGTGCTGCATGCCCGACATGAATGCCAGTTCGTCGGCGCTGTTGGCCGCCACCTTGTAGGCATAGAGCGTGGCGTGCGGCAGCAAGGGGCGTATCTGAGGCGGACCCAGGGTCAAGCTGCAACCCATTACGCTCAAATGCGCACCTGAGAGCGTCTGCAACTCGGGCCAGCGCCTCATGGGCACGCGTAGCAGCAGGCGCGTGCGCGGCGACAGCAGTGCCTGCGCTTGCAGCCCATGCACCAGCTTGAGCGGGTGAATCCCGGCTGCGCCATCGTCCGCCAGCCAGGGCAGGTGCTCGCCGAGCGACCGACTCAAGCCCTGCGCGTAATCGCGCGGCAGGGAGCTCCCTTGCATGGCAAATGCCACGTCGACAGCGCTCACCCCCGGCTCAGCTTGCACCGTCATGTCGGCTCCAGGGGTGCAACCGAATTCTGGACTTGCGTCTGCGCCCAGCGCAGTAAGGCTTCGCCCCACAGGCGTGCCGACTCGGGGTCGATTTCAAACACCGTGAAGCGGCTCTTTTCGCGTATGCGCGTGCGCAGCAAACTCATGCCGCCCGAGTCGTAGTCGAGCTGCTGCAATTCGATGACCTGCCCACCCAGGGGAATGGTCAGTTTGACTAAGGGCGTAAGGGTCGTCATGGGTTGCGTCGTGTGGGTGCGGCCAGATTCCTGTCCTGCCCGTGCAGAGTCGCCAAATCCCTGGCACTGCCCAGCACTGTAGGCACCCCTATTGGGCGCATCAGCGCGTGTCTGCGTCTATAGCCGGGAAGCATGGGGGCATATAGCCCCAATGGGTAGCACTCAATACTCAACGAGGGTGATAGCGCAGCGCTCAGGTGCAAACGTACTATCTGCCCCAGAGTTGACGAGCAACCGCACGAAGTGCCCATGCCTGTGATCGCATGGTCTGCACCTTCGCCCCCTCACAGGAGACACCGATGAGCAAGAAACAGCACGACACCCCCATGTTGGACCAGTTGGAAAGCGGTCCATGGCCGAGTTTCGTGACCGGACTCAAACGTCTGGCCAAGGACAACGACTACATGACCGACCTCATGGGTCAGTTGGAGCACTCGTACAAAACCCGCAAGGGTTACTGGAAGGGTGGCACTGTGGGGGTCTTCGGCTACGGCGGCGGCGTGATTCCGCGCTTCTCTGAGGTGGCCGAGATGTTCCCGGCGTCCAAGGAGTTCCACACGCTGCGCGTTCAGCCACCCGCTGGAATGCACTACAACACCGACGTGCTGCGCAAGATGTGCGACATCTGGGAGCGCCATGGCTCGGGCCTGATCGCGTTTCACGGCCAGTCCGGAGACATCATGTTCCAGGGCGCAAGCACGGCCAACGTCCAGGGCGCTTTTGACGAGATCAACGAACTCGGCTTTGACCTTGGTGGCGCCGGACCTGCCGTGCGCACCAGCATGTCGTGCGTGGGCGCGGCGCGCTGCGAGCAATCCTGCTTCGACGAAGCCAAGGCGCATCGTCAGGTGCTCAACACTTTCCTGGACGACATGCACCGTCCGGCCCTGCCCTACAAGTTCAAGTTCAAGTTCTCCGGCTGCCCAAATGACTGCATGAATTCCATTCAGCGCGCCGACATGGCCGTCATCGGCACCTGGCGCGACAACATGCGCACCGACGAGCCCCTGGCGCGTAAGTGGTTTGCCAAGCACGGCATGACCGAACTGGTAAACGATGTGGTGAGTCGCTGCCCCACCAAGGCCATCATGCTCAAGGAGACCAAAGACGTGAGCCATGGCGCAAAGATCTCCAGTGTGGCCCTGAACGACAGCCAGTCGCTCGAAATCGACAACGGCAACTGCGTGCGCTGCATGCACTGCATCAACGTCATGACCGGCGCCCTGGCAACGGGAACGGACAAGGGCGTGACGGTCCTCATGGGCGGTAAGCGCACGCTCAAAATTGGTGACCTGATGGGGACCGTGGTCGCACCTTTCATGCCGATGAAAACTGACGAAGATTACGACGCGCTGGTCGAGTTGGCGCAAAAGTCCATCGACTTCTTCGCCGAGAACGCGCTGGAGCACGAGCGCACGGGCGAAATGATCGAGCGCATCGGCCTCATCAACTTCCTTGAAGGCATAGGCCTGGAGGTTGACCCCAACATGGTCTCTACGCCGCGCACCAACCCCTACGTGCGCACCGACGGCTGGGACGGCGAAGTGGCCAAGATCAACGCCCGCAAGGCCGCGGCCTGACCATGTCCTGAAACGAAGAAGACGTCAAAGACCCAAGAAATAGGAAGACATCATGGCCACCATGCGCACCCCCATCGAGAGCGGCGTCCCCGACAACAAGCAGTACTTGCACCCGCTGATGCTGAAGAACTACGGCAACTGGAAATACCACGACCGGCCACGCCCCGGCGTGCTGCACCACGTGTCGCACGGCGGTGACGAGATATGGACTGTCCGGGCCGGCACGCAGCGTCAGATGGACCTGTTCACGATCCGCAGGCTGTGCGACATCGCCGACACCTATGCCGACGGTCATGTGCGCTTCACCATACGTTCCAACATCGAATACATGGTGAGCGATGAGGCGCGCGTGGCGCCGCTGATCGACGCCCTGAGCAGTAGCGGCTTCCCCGTCGGCGGTACCGGCAATTCGGTCTCGGCCATCGCCCACACCCAGGGCTGGCTGCACTGCGACATACCAGGCACCGATGCATCCGGCGCGGTGAAGGCGCTGATGGATGACTTGCACGCCGAGTTCATCCAGGAAGAAATGCCCAACCGCGTGCACCTGTCCACGTCGTGCTGCGAAATCAACTGCGGCGGCCAGGCCGACATCGCCATCATCATCCAGCACACCAAGCCGCCCAAGATCAACCACGACCTGGTGGCCAATATGTGCGAGCGCCCCACGGTGGTGGCGCGTTGCCCTGTGGCCGCGATCCGTCCGGCCATGGTCAATGGCAAGCCTTCGCTGGAAATCGACGAGGCCAAGTGTATGTGCTGCGGCGCCTGCTATCCGCCCTGCCCACCGATGCAGATCAACGACCCCGAGCACAGCAAGCTGGCGATCTGGGTCGGCGGCAAGAACTCCAACGCCCGCGGCAAACCCACCTTCATGAAGATGGTCGCGTCGGGTCTGCCCAACAATCCGCCGCGCTGGCCCGAGGTTTCGGCCATGGTGAAGAAGATCCTCTACACCTACAAGGAAGATGCCCGCTCTTGGGAGCGCGTATCCGACTGGATCGAGCGCATCGGGTGGCCGCAGTTCTTTGAGAAGTGCGATCTACCCTTCACCAAATACCTGATCGACGACTGGCGCGGTTCGCGCTCCAGCCTGAACGCCTCCACGCACATCCGTTTCTGATCGGCCCACCATGAAATTCGGTTTACTTGTCAGCGAAGGTCCGTACACGCACCAGGCATCGGACAGCGCCTACCAGTTCGTGGTCGCAGCACTGGCCAAAGGCCACGAAGTTCAGCGCGTGTTTTTCTACCACGACGGCGTGAACAACGCGACCCGCCTGACCGAGCCGCCACAGGACGACCGCCACGTAGTGAACCGCTGGTCCAGTCTGGCGGCAGAGCACAAGGTGGACTTGGTGGTGTGCGTGGCTGCAGCGCTGCGCCGCGGCATCAAAGAAGAAGTGCTGGCGCCAGGGTTTCGCATCTCGGGTCTGGGCCAGTTGGTGGACAGCGGCATCAAGGCCGACCGACTCATCACCTTTGGCGATTGATTCACAAGGACACACGCAATGAGCGAACAGCAAGCAGCCCCGGCCAGTGGCCCCAAAGTGAAGAAGTTCATGTTTGTGAACCGCAAGGCTCCGTACGGCACCATTTACGCGCTGGAGAGCCTAGAGGTGGTGCTCATCACTGCCACGTTCGATCAGGACGTGAGCCTGGTGTTCATCGACGATGGCGTCTATGAACTGGTCAAGGGCCAGCAAACCAAGGACATAGGCATCAAGAACTTCTCGCCCAGCTACCGTGCTCTGGACGGCTACGACGTGGAGAAGCTGTACGTCGACCGGCATTCCCTGGAGCAGCGTGGCTTGAGCGAGAAGGACCTGCTGGTCCCGGTGGAAGTGCTCGATGCCCAAGCCATGGGATCGCTCATGGCGCAGCAGGACGTGATCCTGAGCTTCTAAAAACAAAGGCCATCATGTTGCATATCGTCAATAAATCACCTTTCCAGACCAGCACACTTGAGTCATGCCTGCGCATCGCCCAGCCGGGCCAAGCCCTGCTCCTGATCGAAGATGCTGTGTACGCTGCCACCGTGGGCAGCTCTCTGGAGTCACGTATAGAGGCTGTCTGCGCGACGCTCCAGGTCTACGCGCTGCAACCCGACATGGATGCGCGCGGCGTCACGGCCAAGCTTGTGCCCGGCGTGACGCTGGTCGATTACGCGGGCTTCGTCGACCTCACGGTCGAACATTCCACCTCGCATTCCTGGCTCTGAGCCAGCGCGCGCGATTCCCACATTTTTATTGGAGAAATATATGAGCTTTGAAATCAACGGCAAGACCTACGAAACTGACGAAGAGGGCTATTTGCTGAACTTGGCCGAATGGACCACAGACGCCGCCGTGCATCTGGCCGAAGAAGAAAAAGTGCCGCTTACAGACAACCATTGGGAAGTCATCAACTTCCTGCGCGAGTACTACAACGAATACCAGATCGCACCCGCCGTGCGCGTGCTGACCAAGGCCATCGGCAAGCAGTTCGGTGAGGAAAAGGGCAACAGCAAATATCTCTACGACTTGTTTCCCTACGGTCCCGCCAAGCAGGCCTGCAAGATCGCCGGCCTGCCCAAGCCCACGGGCTGCATCTAAACCTGGTTCTGCGCGCTGCCACCTGCGATAACCGGTCCAGACCATGTCGCCACTGACGATCACCTACGGGCTGTTGTTCTACGTTGCGGCGGCGGTATTCGTGGTCGGCCTGGCGCGCAAGCTTCGCTGCTACGCCAAAACGCCTGCGCCGCTGAAGATCCCAACCACGCCCGCGCCGCTCACGGCTGCAGGAGTGGGCTGGCGCGTGGCACGCGAAGTGGTGTTTTTTGAAAGCTTATTCAAGTCCAGCAAATGGACCTGGATCCTCGGCTGGACCCTGCACGCGGCGCTGTTGCTGGCATTTTTTCGCCATCTGCGCTATGTGCAGCAGCCCGTGTGGTCGGCCGTGGCGCTGCTTCAACCTGTTGGCACTTACGCCGGTTTCGCCCTGGTCGCCGCCTTGGCCGGGCTGTGGGCCAGGCGCTTTCTTGTGGACCGGGTGCGCTACATCTCCACGCCGTCCGATCATCTGATGCTGGCGTTGTTGCTGGCCATCGCCTGCAGCGGCTTGGCCATGCGCTTTGTCGCACACACTGACGTTGTCGCGCTCAAGGTCTTTGTGCTGGGCCTGCTGCGCCTCGATCTGCAGCCGCTTCCTTCCGACCCCGCGCTGCTGGCGCATCTTGCGCTGGCCGCCTTGTTGATGGTCATTTTCCCCATCAGCAAGCTGCTGCACGCGCCAGGACTGTTCTTCAGCCCCACGCGCAACCAGGCCGACACCGCCCGCGAGAGCCGCCATGTCTCGTCCTGGGCCACGGCTCTTGAACAGCGCCACAACCCCTGACCATCATGGCCACCGCCGCCTTCGTCACCCCCAAGCTGAAAAGCTACCCCGTCATTCCGCTAGTGCAGGTGGGCGCCATGTCGCACCTCAAACCTTTTGTCGCCAGCGCGCCGATTCAGAAGGCCCTGGGCTTCCCGGAACAGTTGGTCGAGGACTGGCAGGAAAAAGCCATCGCGAAGATGGGCGAGCTGCTGGGCAAGTACCGCTCGCTGCAGGTTTATATGGACGCCTGCGTGCATTGCGGCGCCTGTTCCGACAAGTGCCACTATTTCTTGGGAACGGGCGACCCCAAGAACATGCCAGTGGCGCGCCAGGATTTGATGCGCAAGGTGTATCGACGCTACTTCACTTTCGCCGGCAAGTATTTCCCCAAGCTGGTGGGCGCGGTGGATCTGACGCGGGACGTGCTGGACGAGTGGTACAGCTATTTCAACCAGTGCTCCGAGTGCCGCCGCTGCTCGGTGTTCTGCCCCTACGGCATCGACACCGCCGAGGTCACCATGGCCGCGCGCGAGATCATGGATTCCATCGGCCTGGGGCAGAAATACAGCAACGAAATCATCGGCAAGGTGCACCGCATCGGCAACAACCTGGGCATCCCCGGCCCGGCGCTGGAGAACACGCTCGAAGGCCTGGAGGAAGACACCAAGGACGAGACCGGGCTGGACATCAAGTTTCCGCTGGACGTCAAGGGAGCCGAGGTGTTGTTGATCACGCCATCGGCAGATTTCTTTTCGGAGCCGCACGTGGAAAGCCTGATTGGCTACGCCAAGGTGTTCCACGCGGCCGGCATCAGTTGGACGCTGAGTTCGCACGCCTCGGAGGCAGGCAACTTCGGCATGTTCATCGGCAATTACGAGCAGATGCGCAACATTTCGCTGCGCGTGCGCGAAGCCGCTTTGGAGCTGGGGGTGAAGCGCATCGTCGTGGGCGAGTGCGGCCACGCATGGCGTGTCGCCTACAGCTTCTGGAATACGCTCATCGGCCCGTTCGACTACCTCGATCAGCGTTACCCCGTGCCACAGCATATCTGCGAGTTCACCGACGACCTTATACAACGCGGAGCGCTGCAGTTCGACAAGTCTGCCAACGACGACCGCATCATTACTTTCCACGATTCCTGCAACGTGGCGCGGGCATCGCGCATGGGCGATATGCCCGGTGGGCAGTTCGTGATACCGCGACGCATCATCACCTCGGTGGCAAATCATTTCCACGACATGGCGCCTGGCACGATTCACGAGTCCACTTTCTGCTGCGGCGGCGGTGGCGGCTTGCTGACCGATGACCTGCTGGAGCTGCGCGTCAAGGGCGCGCTGCCGCGCATGGACGCCTTGAAGGAGGTGGTGGACGAGCACGGCGTGAACTTCATGGCCACCATTTGCGCCATCTGCAAAGCGCAGTTCACCAAAGTACTTCCCTACTACGGCTTCAACATGGGCATGGTCGGTGGTGTGCACCAGCTCGTGAGCAAGGCGATACGCCTGGGCGACAAATAGCAGATCGCCTATAGAAAATCAAATATCAGGAGACTTTCCCCATGTCCACGCCCAGCGAAATTACCACGACCAAGCCGCTCAACTTTCGTCGCTACAAGGACGGCGATGACAAAGTACGCTCCTGGCAAAAGGAGATTTTTGACGCTGGGCACTCGCACAAGTGCCCCACCTATATTCAAAGCACACCACCGTGTCAGGGCAGTTGTCCTGCGGGCGAAGACATCCGTGGCTACCTCAACATCGTTCGTGGCATTGAGAAGCCGCCCGCAGGAATGGTCTGGCAGGAGTACGCTTTTCGCCGTCTGACCGAAGCCAATCCCTTCCCCTCGGTCATGGGCCGGGTCTGCCCCGCGCCCTGCGAGTCGGGCTGCAACCGCAACCAGGTGGAAGACTTCGTCGGCATCAACTCGGTCGAGCATTTCCTGGGTGACTACGCCATAAAGAACGGTCTGGCGTTTCCCAAGCCGGCAAGCTCCAGCGGAAAGAAGGTGGCGGTCGTCGGCGGCGGCCCGGCGGGCCTGTCGGCGGCGTATCAACTGGCGCTCAAGGGCCACGAGGTGACAATCTTCGACGAGCGCGCAGAGCTGGGCGGCATGATGCGCTACGGCATTCCCGGCTTTCGCACGCCGCGCGACGTGCTTGACGCCGAAATCCAGCGCATCGTTGATCTGGGTGTGACGACGCGCATGAACTGCCGCATCGGGACCGACATCTCGATGGAAGCCATTCGTGCCGAGTTCGATGCCGTGTTCTTGGGTCTGGGTGCGCAGGCCGGGCGCGCGTTGCCGGTGGAAGGCGCGGACGCGCCCAACTGCGTCACCGCCACGTCATTCCTCAAGGCATTCAATGACGGGCGCCTGCGCCACGTGGGTAAGCGCGTGGTGGTGGTGGGCGGTGGCGACACCTCTATCGATGTGGCCACGGTGGCGCGCCGCCTGGGCCACATTGACAAGGTCAACGAATCGGATCGGCCCGAACACGCCATCGCCGGCCATGTGGCGCACGACGTGGCCGAAGTCTCGGCACGTCAGGGCGCGCAAGTGACACTGACCTCCATCTTTGCCACCGACAAGATGCAGGCCACCAAGCACGAAGTGGAACAGGCGCAGGCTGAAGGCATCGACATCCGCGGCGGCATGGCACCCGTCGCCGTGCTTCGCGGCGCCGACGGGCGCGCCACGGGCTTACGCGTGGTGCGATGCGACGCCAAGATCGTTGCCGGTCGTCTGGAAATCAAGAACATCGAAGGCACCGAGGAAGACATCCCCGCCGACCTGATCGTTTCGGCCATTGGCCAGGCGGTGGACTTCGCCGGCTTGGAGGAGTTCAACAACGGCAAAGGCGCGATCAATAGCGACAGGAACTACCAAGTGCAGGGCCAGCCCGGCTGCTTTGTCGGCGGTGACGTAGTGCGCCCGCACCTGCTGACCACGGCCATCGGCCACGGCGCGATTGCCGCCGACGGCATTGACCGATTCCTGCAAAGCGAGCCACAGGAGAAGCGTCCCAAAATCGACGTCCACGCCTTTGACCTGAAGCGCAAGATGTTGGAGAAGGGCTACGTCTTCAGCGAGGTGCACGAGCCCATTCGCGGCACCGACAAGAGCTCGGCGGCGATCCACAATTTCGACAACCGCTCGGACCGCTACGTGATCTCGCACAAGGAATTGTTCCTGGGCCATTTTCCGTACGTGACGCGAAATCGCCGCGGTGTGGTCACGCTCAACGCCGAACAGGCATTGAATAATTTCGAGGAGCGGCTACAGCCGCTGCTGGAGGCCCAGGCCCAGGCCGAGGCCAAACGCTGCATGAGCTGCGGCCAGTGCTTCGAGTGCGACAACTGCGTGGTCTATTGCCCGCAGACCGCGGTGTTCAAGGTGCCCAAGGCCAAGTCCACCATCGGCCGCTACGTGGACACCGACTACGCTAAATGCATAGGCTGCCACATCTGTGCCGACGTATGCCCCACCGGCTATATTCAGATGGGCCTGGGAGACTAGACGTGACTGCAGGCTTGTCATTGCGAGCGCAGCGCGGCAATCCATGCCCCCGGTGGTTCGCCACGATGGATTGCCGCGTCGCTTCACTCCTCGCAATGACGAAGGGTTTGCTTGTTTATTGCTTGCTGTTGGCTGCGGGCTTGGCCACAGCCGCCGATGGACCTGCGGTCAGCGTGAGCCGCGTACCGCAGCCCGTGATCGAGTCGGCGCGCGGCGGTCAGTGCGTCGCGGATGCCGCCTACATGCGCCGCCACCACATGGAGATGCTCAAGCATCAGCGCGACGACACCCTGCGCGGCGGCGTACGTACCGGTGGCTATAGCCTGAAGGCGTGTATCACCTGCCACGCCAGCCAAGCCACGAACAGCGTCAACGCCACGGGCAGCAATTTCTGCCAAAGCTGCCACGACTATGCTGCAGTGCACATCGACTGCTTCGAGTGCCACGCCAACCAGCCGCAGGCCAAGCCATGACCACGCCAACTTCTTCCGGCCCGCAAGCACACAGCGGCACCAGCCGCCGCGGATTCTTAGGGGTCGCCGCCGCAGGTTTGGCGGGTGTGCTGCTGGCGCCCGGCGTGCGCCTGATCGAAGTCGCTCAGGCTGCGGCCAACGCTGCGGGCGCCAGTCCACAGGTACGCTGGGGCATGCTGATCGACAGCACAAAATGCGCCAGCGGCTGCACCGACTGCGTCAGCGCCTGTAACAGCGAAAACGGCCTGTCGGGCGGCATACTGCCAACCGATTCGCAGTGGATTCGCAAGATAGAAATCAAGGAAATACGAACCGGCAAGACCCAGTCACTGCCCATGATGTGCCAGCATTGTGCCGAGCCGCCCTGCGTGGACGTGTGCCCCACGGGCGCGTCGTTCAAACGCGCTGACGGCATCGTGCTGGTGGACAAGCACATCTGCATCGGCTGCCGCTACTGCGTCATGGCCTGCCCCTACAAGGCGCGCTCCTTTGTGCACGAACCCCTGAGCCAGCAAAAGCCCGACGTGCCGCGCGGCAAGGGCACGGTGGAAGGCTGCACCCTGTGCGTGCACAAAGTGGACAAGGGCGAGTCCCCGGCCTGTGTCAGCGCCTGCGCGGCCGCAGGCCACGGGGCTATCGTTTTCGGCGACCTGAACGACCCGAACTCGGACATCTCCAAACGCGTCGCAAGCTATGCCTCCCGTCAGATTCGCGAAGACCTGAATCTGAACACCGGCGTGCGCTACATCGGTATCTAGCTGCAGGATGGCCCATGAAAATCGCACTGCGTGAACTGTCTGGAAAGAGCCGCGGCTACCAAGGTCTGTTGGGCGGCTTTGCCCTGCTCGCGCTCATCGCCCTGGGGGCGGTTTGGACCATGGAGCACCATGGCCACGTCGTCACCGGCATGAATAACCAGATCGTTTGGGGTCTGCCCCACGTGTTCGCCGTGTTCCTGGTGGTGGCAGCCTCCGGTGCGCTCAACGTCGCCTCCATGGCATCGGTCTTTGGCAAGACCGAATTCAAGCCACTCGCGCCCTTGTCCGGGCTATTGGCACTGGCCCTGCTGCTGGGCGGATTGACCGTGTTGATGCTGGACCTGGGGCGCCCCGATCGGCTCATCGTTGCCATGACGCATTTCAATTTCAAGTCCATCTTCGCCTGGAACATTTTTCTCTATTCCGGCTTCATGGCCATCGTCGTCGGCTACCTGTGGACCCAGATGGAGCAAGGCGTGGGTCGCTTTACGCCGCACGCTGGCCTGGCTGCCTTCGTATGGCGCATGGCGCTCACCACTGGCACTGGATCGATCTTCGGCTTTCTGGTGGCCCGCCAGGCCTTTGATTCCGCCCTGCTGGCGCCGCTGTTCATCGCGCTCTCGCTCAGCTACGGGATGGCCGTGTTCGTGCTGGTGTTGATGTTCGCCTGCCACGGCAGCGGTCGACCGCTGGGGGATGATTTGATGGCGCGACTGGCACGGCTGCAAATCATCTTTGTAGCCTCGGGCCTCTACTTTGTTGTGGTCTATCACCTGACCAACCTGTATTTCACCAAGCACCAGGGGTTTGAGCGCTTCGTGCTGCTGGACGGCGGCATCTACACCAGCCTGTTCTGGGTCGGGCAGGTGCTGCTCGGCGGCGTTGTGCCCTTGCTGTTGTTG
>CAIVXG010000026.1 GCA_903909815.1 uncultured beta proteobacterium
CACCTTGTCCAGCGCTTCGCTGATGCGCGCCTTCTGACCCGGTAGCCGGTCCATCGCCACTTCCAGCCGTCCTTCGGTGTAGCCCGTCACCACGTCCACCACCTTCATCTTCACCGCAATGTGCGACTGCACCAGCTCGTTGATGGACTGCGCCATGCTGCGATAGGTGCCCTGCATTTTCCCCACCGGCATGCCATGTGCCAACATCCCTTTTTCATGCTGCAGCGCCATGTCGCGTTGCGCCTCAACGAATTGCGTCAGGACGGTTTGCACCCTGGCGATCGAATTCAGCACCTGTGCCGGCTCGTCGCGACCCAGCGGGGCAGCGGGTGGGTTGTTCAAGTTCCCCTCCGCCAGATCCTTCAAATGCGTGGCAGCAAGCTTCAAGCCGCCATCGGTCACCAGGAAGAAACTGTAGAACAGATAAGCCGCCAGCCCCAAGGCGAAGGCCACCACCGCTGCCAGACTGAGGTGTTCCTGGACCAATGCCTGCTGCCGTTTTTCCAGGATCGACCCGAGTACGGGCAGCGCGGCGGCATAGGCTTTGTTCACGTCCTTGAGCGCCGCTGAACCCTCGTTCCACAGCACATCCGGTTTTTCTGTACTGTCTTCCATGCTGGCCTTGTAGGCGCGGGCACGGAACGCCTCCACCCGATCCAGAAACGCCAGATCGAGTTGCGGCGCCAGGCTCGGGGTTTGTGCGGTTACTTTGCCGATATAGGTCTTGTAGGTCTTGATGGCACTGCGAACTTCTGCATCCCAGAGCGCGTATTGCAGGCGGTGATCCGCCCGCTCCTTTGTTGTTTGTACGGTTTTCGCCGCCAGATACGTACCCCAGCCCCAAAGTTGCCCCAGATTTTCGGCCATCGCAGGTAGCGTTTGGGTCAGTCCGAAGGCTAGGTAGAGCGCGTCGATATCGGGGTCGAGTATCAGCCCCGAGCTGTCAGAGATGGTCTGTTGCATCGCCACATTGGCACCGGTGACCGGGCCAAACACGGTGCGCAGTCCAGTCGCATCCGCACCCAGATTCGAGCTTGCCGTGGCATCCCACGCCTTGTGCAAGTCGCCAAACTTGCTCGCCACCAAGAGAGTGTCCTTCTGCTGCAATTCCTTGTCGATTTGGGCGAACACCGCGTCCGCCTTGTTGCGCCCATCCTTGTACAAGTTGTTGGCGTCATATCCGCCCATGATGGCACGCGCCGCATTGCGCACATCCAGCAAATGCGCGGTCAGTGGGGCCACCGTTTTGAGCACCTGTACGCCCTCCAGCTCGGTACGCGTGAAACTGCGCTTTTCCAGAAAGTCTGCCACCACTGCCCAACCCAGCACAGCCACGGGAATGACGAAGAGCAGTGTGATCAACAAAGCCTTGGCAGAAAACGCCAGTTGGCTCAGCCACTTCACGCCTGGGGCACAAATGCCGCGGGCGTAATCCGGCGCCGAGCTTGTTGGAGACTTGCCAGCCGCGTAATCTGAGCTTGCCGAAGAGTGAATGGAGGACATGAACAATTTCCCTTTTAAGAACGAACCAGCCACAAGCGCCCTAGGCGCTGCCTTTTGTGTTTTCAACCGCGCGCACCGACTTGGGTCGGCCTTCGGCAGACGCCAGGTCCCCCAGCGAATTGACGTCCAGGATGAGGGCGACTTCGCCGCTGCCCAGGATGCTGGAGCCGGAGATGCCGCGCAGCGTTCTGAACAAACGCCCCAGCGGCTTGATCACGGTCTGGTACTGCCCCAGCAGCACGTCGATCTCGATGCCGTAGCGCCCGTGCACCGAATGGATCACGACCACGCTGGTACGCTCGGTCTGGGGCGCGTCCGCGCCGTACAGCGTGCGCAG
>CAIVXG010000027.1 GCA_903909815.1 uncultured beta proteobacterium
CACCGTGACCTCTGTAGAGGCTCAAAACCGCTTTGGCCGCCTGCTAGATGCGGTTCAGCGTGAACCCGTCACCATCACCCGCAATGGGCGTACAGCCGCGTTTATCGTGTCGCCACAGGACATGGATGACCTCACCAATGCCCGTAGCAAGCGCAGCAAGGCCGTAGCTGAGTTTGAGGCGTGGAGCCAGCGTGCCGCTGCCAGCGCGCTACCTGCGGCTGCTGATCTGACCGATGACGATGTACTGCGCCTGGTGAAAGAATCTCGGTGATCGCTTATCGGCGCGTGGTGTTTGACACCAGCACGTTGGTGAGCGCGGCGCTGCGCGTGGGATCAGTACCGCATCGAGCGCTGGTCCATGCCCTGGCCAGAAGCGAGTTATGCGCCTCAGCGTCCACGCTGGCTGAGCTGGAAAGCGTGTTGCAGCGCGACAAGTTCCACCGATACCTGAGTGCTGCTCTGCGTGCTGAGTTTGCAGGCATCATTCGCCGCCGTGCTTCAGTGTTCGAGGTGTCGGACGCAGATATGGCGAACGTGCTGCCGTCATGCCGCGATCCAAAGGACAATCAATTCCTGGCACTGGTCCATGCGTGTGATGCCGGCGTGCTGATCAGCAGCGACGCCGATCTGCTGGTGCTGCACCCATGGCTGGGCGTGCCGATCTTGACGCCAGCGGCGTTTCTGGAAAAGGTGAACGAGTGAGATCAGAAGCCGGGACCACAGAACCGGATAATGGCAGCACCCCTGTGGCCACCATGCGTACATTCTCAAAATCAAAACTTCTTGCCTTGCGTCAGTGCCCCAAGCGCTTGTGGCTGGAAGTCCATCGCCCGGATTTGCGCGTAGATTCCGCCGCAACGCAGGCCAGTTTTCAGGTGGGGTTCCAGGTCGGCGACGTTGCCCAGCGCATCTATGACCCTCAAGGTGTTGGTGCATTGATCGATGTCGCAAGCGAGGGGTTTGACGGCGCGCTTCAACGTAGCGCCATGCTGCTTCAAACCGCTCAGACGATCTTCGAGGCAGGGTTCTCAGCCGGTGGCGCACTGGCCTTTGCCGACGTCATGCTGCCCGCTCTAAGGGACGGCAAACAAGTCTGGCGCATGGTAGAGGTCAAGTCCTCCACCAGCGTCAAGGACTACTACCGCGATGACGTGGCGATTCAAGCCTATGTGGCCCATGCAGCCAACGTGCCTCTGGATTCCATCGCCCTGGCGCACATTGACAGTTCGTGGAGCTATCCCGGTGATGGTGACTACCGCGGCTTGCTGAAGGAAAACGATCTGACTGACGAAGCCTTTGCACGGGCTGGTGAAGTTCGGGCATGGATTGCCCAGGCGCAAACAATCGATGCCAGTCCGACCGAGCCTGAGATACAGATTGGGGCTCATTGCGACACGCCGTTTGCGTGCGGTTTTTACGATCACTGCAGCCGGGACGAGCCGAAGCCGCAATATCCGGTTCAGTGGCTACCTCACTTCGGGGCCAAGGCGGGTAAGCTGGCCGAGCAGGGCATTGTTGACCTCATGCAGGTGCCGGATGACATGCTCAACGGCCGACAGAAACGGGTGAAAGATCACACGCTGGCCAACACCGTGTTCTTCGACGCACAAGGTGCCGCTGCTGATCTGGCTGTCCACCCATTACCCGCATATTTCCTGGATTTCGAAACCATCCAGTTCGCCGTGCCCATCTGGAAAGGCACGCGCCCCTATCAACAAATCACCTTTCAGTTCAGCCTACACACGCTATCGAAGTCCGGTCAGATTGATCATAAAGAGTTCTTGGACATCACGGGTAGCGATCCGTCCGAGCGTTTCGCGCTTGCCCTGGTGGATGCTTGCGGCGATCACGGGCCGGTCTATGTCTACAACGCCGGGTTCGAGACGGCGCGCATAAATGAGCTGGCTATCCGACACCCGCAATTCAGTGAAGCGTTATTGGGCATCAATGCCCGTGTCGTCGATCTGCTACCCATCGCCCGCGAGC
>CAIVXG010000028.1 GCA_903909815.1 uncultured beta proteobacterium
TGAGTTGCGTTATGGCCCAGATAGCGGCCGCGAGCTGCGCGAAGTTCAGCGCGACACCCGTGACGTGCAGTTTGCGAAAACGGCGGACCGCATTGATGTCGCCGTCATGCATCGTGGCTCGCAAGGCATCCATGCGAATGAGCATCCAGTGATGTAGGGCCACCGCCGTCAGCGCGATGCAGCCCGTGCACACGGAGAGCACCGGTCGTCCCTCCAGCCCGTGACCAATCGACGCGGCTATTGCCACAACGGCGACCAAGCGGTAGCAATAATGAAAAACCTGCCGCACAACTCGTGAATCCATCGGCAGTTTGTGCTTTAGGACCAAGAGTGGCGTGGTCCCCAGCACGGAGAACGCCAATGACATGAGCAGCAATACCGTCGAGACCAACGCGAGCGCCCTAGTCAGCATACGCCTCCATGAAGCTGTCGATTCGACACTATAACCGAAACTTTCGTAAGCGTGAATACTTCGGTCCGTGCCGCCTGATAAGCCTGGCACACATGAAGGCCAGCTATTGGCATGCCCTAAAGCTAACTGTGACGAACGACTCTTTACGCTGCCGACTTGACTTACGAAAGTGCCGCGTGAACGACCGGACCCAGCCCAAAGAGTAAGCGCCAGTCCTGCGCCGCCCTCCGCGATCTAGACCAGCAGCAGTGTGGCCGATGACCTTGAATTTCAGCACTTCCGACAACAGGGTGGTGAAAACTCTACCCCCGCCGCCGCCCTGCACGGTCTACTATGGCAGATGTCGTGCTACACACCACATGCCCTCCACTAAACCAAAATCACCTATGAGACAACACATTTCACATCCGTTCACCCGGGTCGTTATTGCCGTCACCCTACTGATCAGCGGTGATTTCGCGCAGGCCGCCTCGCAGGCACCTGTGGCCGCCGAAAACGCCATGGTCGTAACAGCACAACATCTGGCCACGCATGTCGGCGTGGGTGTACTCAAGAAAGGCGGCAACGCTGTTGATGCGGCAGTTGCGGTGGGTTATGCCCTAGCTGTGGTGTACCCGGCGGCCGGCAACATTGGCGGCGGCGGCTTTATGACCATTCAGCTCGCCGACGGTCGCAAGACCTTTCTCGACTTCCGCGAGAAGGCGCCACTGGCCGCAACCGCGAACATGTATCTCGACAAGGACGGCAACGTGATTAAGGGTGCGAGCACCACCGGTCATTTGGCGGTGGGCGTGCCCGGCACAGTGTCAGGTATGGAAATGGCCCTTAATAAATACGGCACGATGAAGCGCGCCGCGCTGATCGCCCCGGCGATCAAGTACGCTAAAGACGGTTTCGTGTTGCAGCAAGGCGATGTTGACATGTTCAGGGCCGCAACCGAGGGCTTCAAGCAAGACCCAGCCTCAGCGGCCATCTTCCTGAACAAAGGCCAACCATTCCAGGCCGGTCAGCGCCTCGTTCAAAAGGATCTCGCGCGGACGCTCAAACTAATCAGCGAGAAGGGCGAGGCCGGTTTTTATAAGGGCCCGGTGGCAGATCAGATCGTCACCAGCAGCCAAGCCGGCAAAGGCATCATTTCCCAGGCCGATCTCGATCAATACAAAACACGCGAACTCAAACCGGTGGAATGTACCTATCGCGGCTACGGCATCGTATCGGCGCCACCGCCGAGTTCGGGCGGAGTGGTAATCTGCGAGATCTTGAACATCCTCGAAGGCTATCCACTCAAGGACCTAGGCTTTCGCTCGGCGCAAGCGGTGCACTATCAGATCGAGGCAATGCGACACGCCTATGTCGACCGAAACAACTATCTCGGCGACCCCGACTTTGTGGCGAACCCACTCGACCGATTGCTCTCGAAAGACTATGCCACGCAGATCCGTGCGGTGATCGACCCGAACAAGGCGGGTGTCTCCAATGAGATCAAGCCCGGCGTCGCGCCACATGAGGGCAGCAACACCACACACTACTCCATCGTCGACAAATGGGGTAACGCGGTATCGGTCACTTACACGCTCAACGACTGGTTCGGCGCCAAAGTCACTGCAGGCAAGTCCGGCGTGATGCTCAACGACGAGATGGACGACTTCACCGTCAAGATCGGCGTACCCAACATGTACGGCCTTGTGCAGGGGGTTGCCAATGCGATCGCACCGGGCAAGCGCCCATTGAGTTCGATGAGCCCGACTATCGTCACTAAGGACGGTAAGACCGTGATGGTGGTCGGCACACCGGGCGGCAGTCGCATCATCACGGCCGTGCTCCATACCATCATCAACGTGATCGACTACGGCATGAACGTGCAGGAAGCGGTGGACGCACCCAAGTTCCATCAGCAATGGCTACCCGAGGCCACGAACCTTGAAGCCTTCGCACTCAGCCCCGATAGCCGCAAGATCCTCGAAGGGATGGGACAGAAGTTCGCCGGACCGCAGCCAGGTAACCATCTCGCCGCAATCTTGGTGGGTGCGCCCACACTTGCCGGCAAACCGGCAGGCAACTTGCGCTACTTCGGGGCGAACGATCCGCGCCGCAATACGGGGCTGGCCGAGGGATATTGATTTGCGAGTTTCCTGACTTGGCGCTACCCACATAGGATGTAGACAGGCCAAATTCCAGACCTATTGCATGGCTGCAATCGGTCTGGTATGGCCTTCGCCAAGGCAGCGAACCAGTCATTTGCTTGCAAAACGCCTCACTGATTTGCGGAGTAGCCTTCAACTCCTAGTACCAGGTGATGGGAGATGCGGAAATGGATGAAATTCAATGGCATCACTTCGTCCTGCTGGTGGCCGGCATCAGTGGCGTTTTGTGCTTCTTCGGGGCTGGCCCAGTATCGCAACTTTGGTCGAAACCAAAGCGCGTACTTCTAGGAATTGGGTTTGGGGGTTTTTACGTGTCTCAATTAGTGAGCGCATTCACCAACCTGAGTGGTGCTTCGTCCCTTGAAGTATTTGCCTTCATCGGTGGCTCATTTGGCTAGTGCAACATCCTTTCTGTAATTTCCCCGAGCAGTGAAACCGACGAGTTGGACGGTTTCTGGTTTTGGGATTTTTAAAATCAGGCCCCTGCCAGGCCGCCGGAGGCATCCCCCGGCAGTCTCATGCTTGCCTTGACCA
>CAIVXG010000029.1 GCA_903909815.1 uncultured beta proteobacterium
AAATATGTTGTCGACTATTTGTTGAAAATGATTGTTGACCGTTGATTTATATAGATTTTTATATCCTGTTTGATTGGCACGAAGTTGGCGTTACTTACCACGTACTCCAACCTTCAACATGCGTCATTAATCAAAATCTATGCCCACCACTCAATTCGAACTGCAAATTCCCACCATCCGTGCTCTTTCCATAGTTGATCTGAGCGGCGCGCGATCCTTGTTCGAAAAAATGCGCATCGCAAAAGGCGACAAGATAGAAGTTTGCTATGCCCCTTTCGAGCACTTGAACCCAGAAGCTCGCCTAGTAATTGTCGGCATCACGCCTGGAAGGACGCAGATGTTGAATGCGATCCGAGAGGCACGCCGCCAGTTGGATGGTGGTTCCAGTCCAATACAAGCGCTGATTGCAGCAAAACGCACTGGTGCCTTCAGTGGAGCAATGCGCCCCAACCTAGTTGCCATGCTTGACCGTATTGGTGTGCCCCAGCGACTTGGCCTTCGATCTGCAGCCGAGCTCTTCGGCCCCGCGTCGGATCTGCTGCAATCAGCGTCGGCACTTCAAAACCCGGTATTCTTGACCGATGGAAGCAACTACAACGGTACGCCGAATATGACGCGGACGGATATTCTGAAGGACCAACTGCTGAGTGGTTTTGCAACGTCTGCAAGGTCGCTGAATCGTGCCTATTTCTTGCCGCTCGGTCCTAAGGTTTCAGAGGCGATGATGTTACTGACTGCAGAAGGGCATCTTGACGGTGCGCGAGTGCTGCATGGCATGCCACACCCCTCGTCAGCGAACATGGAACGGATCAACTACTTTTTGGATAAGAAGCCACGCGATCAGTTATCGAAAAAAACGAATCCAGACTCACTTGACGCGGCGCGCCAATCACTAATTCAAAAAATTGAAGAAATTTCCGAATGGTGAATTAGTCATACGTTAATTCCAACAACTGGAATTTCTAAAAGCGCTCCCCCCCCCCCCCGAATCATTGCAACATCACAGATATTCCACAATATAGAAAATCTCCGACGGACTTTATTTCACTCCGACGGACTTTATTTGTTCCAGTCAAAGAATAGCAAGAGCGTGCCCGTCATTCGACGGTCACACTCTTGGCCAGGTTCCTGGGTTTGTCCACATCCGTGCCGCGCGCGCAGGCGGTGTGGTAGGCCAATAGCTGCAGTGGCACAACGTGCAGCAGCGGCGACAGGGCCCCGTAGTGCTCGGGCATGCGGATCACGTGGATACCTTCGGCCGATTCGATGTGGCTGTCGGCGTCGGCCAGAACGTAGAGCACCCCGCCCCGGGCACGCACCTCCTGCAGGTTGCTCTTTAGCTTTTCCAGCAGTGCATCGTTGGGCGCCACCGTCACCACCGGCATCTCGCTCGTGACCAGCGCCAGCGGGCCGTGCTTGAGTTCGCCCGCCGGGTAGGCTTCGGCGTGGATGTAGCTGATCTCCTTGAGCTTGAGTGCACCTTCGAGCGCAATCGGATAGTGCATGCCGCGGCCCAGGAAAAGCGCGTTCTCCTTGCGCGCAAAGTCCTCGGCCCAGGCCATAACCTGGGGCTCCAGCGCCAGCACCGCCTGCAGCGCTGCGGGCAGGTGGCGCATGGCTTTGAGATGTGCGGCTTCTTCGGCCTCCGACAGCCGCCCCTTGGACTGCGCCAGCGCCAGTGTTAACAGAAACAAGCCTGCCAGCTGCGCCGTGAATGCCTTGGTCGAGGCCACGCCGATCTCGATGCCGGCGCGCGTGATGTAGGAGAGCTCGCATTCGCGCACCATGGCCGAGGTGGCGACGTTGCAGATGGTCAGGGTGTGCTTCATGCCCAGGCTTTGTGCATGGCGCAGCGCGGCCAGCGTGTCCGCGGTTTCGCCCGACTGGGTGATCGTGACGACCAGCGTCTTGGGGTTGGGAACGGACTCGCGGTAGCGGTATTCGCTCGCCACCTCAACCTGAGTAGGTATCTTGGCGATGCTCTCCAGCCAGTACTTGGCGGTGCAGCCGCTGTAGTAGCTGGTGCCGCAGGCCAGGATCAACACCGAGTCAATGTCCTTGAAAACGCGCCAGGCGGCAGCCCCAGAGCCCCCGATGCCATCGAACAGTTCGGGCACGATGCCTTCCACCCCTTCCAGCGTGTCGGCAATGGCACGCGGCTGCTCAAAGATCTCCTTTTGCATGTAGTGGCGGTAGGGGCCAAGTTCCACCGCACCGCTGTGCGCGTGTACGGTCTTGACCGGGCGCTGCTCGGCGCTAAGCGGCCGGCCAGCGCGGTCCATCAGCCAGTAGCGGCCCAGTTGCAGGTCGGCCATGTCGCCTTCTTCCAGATAAACGATCTGGTCGGTCACGCCGGCCAGTGCCATCGCGTCACTGGCCAAAAAATGCTCAGTCCCATCTTTCCCCACACCCAGGATCAGCGGCGAACCGGCTCGGGCGCCGACCACGCGCTGGGGTTCGTCCTTGTGCATCACGGCCAGCGCATAGGCGCCGTGCAGCTGCGGCAGCGCTGCCTTGACAGCGTCGAACAGATCGCCTTGGTAAAGCGAGTCCACCAGATGCGCGATCACTTCGGTGTCAGTCTGACTGGCAAACACATAGCCCTTGGCTTGCAGCGTCGCGCGCAGTTGGTCATGGTTTTCAATGATGCCGTTGTGCACCAGGGCCACGCGCGGCAAGCGAGCTTCGGCCGCTCCCGCTCCATGGCTGAAATGCGGATGTGCGTTGTGTACCGCAGGGGCCCCGTGCGTGGCCCAGCGCGTGTGCGCGATGCCGGTATGGCCTTCGAGCTTGTCTTGCGTCACCTGCTCCTGCAACTCGGCCACACGCGCCGTGCTGCGTGCACGCGTCAACCCGGCGCTGGTGTGCACCGCGACGCCACAGGAGTCGTAGCCGCGGTACTCGAGACGTTGCAACCCCTGTACCAGGATGGGAACGATATTGCGGTTTGAAACCGCGCCGACGATGCCGCACATAGGTCAACTCCCAAATCAGAATGCCCCGATGCTATTACTGACAACGAGAAATATATAATCTAATTTGTTGCATATATTGGAATAAACGTTCACATAAGAAATTTATTCTATATTTATTTCACTTTTTTACATGATTATGGAATTAATGAACATTGATGCGTCTGACTTGACGCTGCTAGAACTGCTTCAATCCGACGCCTCGCGCAGCAATCAAGCTCTGGCAGGGCTCGCCAAGATCTCGCCCCCCACCTGTCTGCGCCGCATCAAACGGCTGCGCGAAACGGGCCTGATCGCGCGCGAAGTGGCGCTGCTCGACAGCGACAAGCTCGCCGCCGCACTCGGTCATGGACTGACCGCCATCGTGGAGGTGACGCTGGACCGGCAAGGCAGCGACTGCTGCGACGTCTTCGAGACGCGGGTGGCGGCAGATGAGGCCGTGCAACAGTGCTACCGCGTCAGTCCCGGCCCCGATTTTTGTCTGGTGGTGCTGGCGCGCGACATGCCCGACTACCTGGCGCTGGCGCAACGGCTGTTCACGAGTGACGCCAACGTGCGCAACGTCAGGGCATTCTTCTCACTCAAACGCAGCAAGTTTGAAACCAGATTGCCGCTGACGGCCATCACCCCAGCCTAAGCCGTGGCCCAGGATGATTCAGCGCTTTATCTTCTTGGGGCGTTGCCAGTTCGCGAGGCTGGTCTGCTTGGCTCGGGCCACGCTCAGGGCGCCTGCGGGCGTGTCGCGCGTGATGGTGGAGCCGCCGCCTATGGTGCCGCCCGCGCCCAAGGTCACTGGCGCCACCAGCACGCAGTTGCTGCCCACGTGCACGTCGGCCTCGATCACGGTGCGGTGCTTGTTGGAGCCGTCGTAGTTGGCGGTGATGCTGCCAGCGCCGAAGTTCACGCGCTCACCCACGCTGGCGTCACCCAGATAGGCCAGGTGGTTGGCCTTGGCGCCGCGCGCCAGGGTGGAGTTCTTCACCTCGACAAAGTTGCCGATATGCACTTCGGGGCCGAGTTCGGCGCCGGGGCGCAGCCGCGCAAACGGACCAATGAGTGCGCCCTCGCCCACGCTCACACCCAGCTTTTCGCCGTCGATGTGGGTGAACGGATGGATCACGGCGCCAGCAGCGATGCGGGCGTTGGCGATGATGCAGTTCGCACCGATGCGCACGTCTTCGCCCAAGGTAACCTGACCCTCAAAGATGCAGTTCACGTCGATCGATACGTCTTGCGCACAGACCAGTTCTCCGCGCACGTCAAAGCGTGCCGGGTCGGCCAGGCGCACGCCTTGCTCCATGAACTTGAGTGCCTGGCGCAGCTGGTAGGCACGCTCCAGTTCGGCCAGTTGCACCGGGCTGTTCACGCCGTCCACCTGCACCTTGTCGGTGGTCTTGCAGGCCACCACTGGAGCGCCGTCGGCCACGGCGAACTTCACGATGTCGGTGAGGTAAAACTCGCCCTGCACGTTGTCGTTGCGCAGCCGTGCCAGCCAGTTCTTGAGCTGCGCCGTGGGCAGTGCCATGACGCCGGTATAGACCTCGCGAATTTCGCGCTGTTGCACCGACGCATCCCTATGCTCCACGATCGCCTGCACCGCGTCACCGGCGCGCATGATGCGGCCATAGCCTGTGGGGTCGGGCATGTCCACGGTCAGCAGCGCCAGTTTGGCACCCGCGCACTCCTGCAGCAAGGCGCTGAGCGTTGCTGCTGCGATCAGCGGCACATCACCGTTCAGGATCAGCGTCACGCCCTCGTTGGGCAGCACCGGCACGGCCTGCTGCACCGCGTGGCCGGTTCCCAACTGCGGTTCCTGGCGCACGAACTTCAAATCAAAATGGGTGTCTGTGCTGACCCGACGCGCACAGGCCGCTTCCACCTCAACGGCGCCGTGGCCGGTGATGACCACCATGCTGCGCACGCCCAGACCCGATGCCGTATCCATCACATGCTGCAGCAACGCGCGTCCCGCCAAAAGGTGCAACACCTTGGGCAGCTTGCTCTTCATGCGCGTGCCCTTGCCCGCCGCCATGATGACCACATCCACCGCTTCACTGTTTCTCGACATCGTCACTCCCTGATATTGATGGCTGCACAATTATCGTTGTGCCGGATCCGTGGTCGAAGGCGCGCCGGTTTCCATGCGCCCGGCAAAACGCCGACTGAAGCCCGGCAATTGCGTCACGCGCAACGTGAAGTCGTACCAGCGACCGCTGGACGCTATGTTCCAGCGGTGCAGCGCCACACCATAGGTCGGCACTTCGTGCAACACGGGCTGGCTGTCGAAATAGGCGTTGGCCGTGAGCTCGAAGCTGCAGGCCACACTGCCGGTATTGCGCAAGCGCGCCGTGAGTTCGCCCTTGCCAGGTTCAAAGTCAACTTCCACCTCGGGCAGGGGCCGATGTGCGGCGTCCACGGCACTTCCTTGGCCTTTGAAGTGGCGGTGAAATCCATTCGGCCCCAACACCCAGAGGTCGTAGTTTCCAGCCTGGGCCGCCAGCGCCCAGGAGCCGTCGATTTGCCGGTGCGCATCGACTGTGTAGCGCCGCGGTATCTGGCCCAAATTGAGCCGGTCGTACACGTGGAACACGGCTGCCACCGCACCGGTGTTGGAAAACAACAGCGTCATGGTCTGCGTTTCGGGCTCGTGCCTGGCGTTGACGTGCAGTTCGTATGGCAAGGCGCGCGAAGGCCGCGTCCCGGGCTCCTGGGCGGGCGTGGTGGCGTTGCCAGGCGTTGCCGGCATGCTGCGCTGGGGCAAGGCCTTCGCGCGCAGCGCCAGCGCCTTCGTGGAGGGCATCGTCGGCAGCGCCGTAGCATCCGGGTGCGCGAAATCCAGGGCGCTGGTAAGGTCGCCGCAAACCGCGCGGCGCCACTGCGAAATATTGGGCTCCATCACGCGAAACCTCTGCTCGATGAAGCGGATCACCGAGGTGTGATCAAACACCTGCGAGTTCACCCAGCCACCGCGACTCCAGGGGGAAATCACCAGCATTGGAACCCTTGGTCCCAGACCATAGGGGCGGTGCAGCAGGGCCTTGTCCTGCGCCGTGCTGCGGTAGCTCACGAGCTGCTCGTGGTACTCGCCAAGCGTGTCCACGGTGGAGCCGCCGGCGAGCTTCGCCTGCGCCGGGTCGGCATGCCAGGCCAGATAGGACGGGGCCGCCGGCGGCGGCACGTGGTCGAAGAAGCCGTCGTTCTCGTCGTAGTTCAGGACCAGCACGGTGCGGCTCCAAACCTCGGGGTTCGCGCTCAAGGCCTCCAGCACACGCGCCGAATAGTCCGCGCCCTGCGCCGGGCTGGATTCACCGGGATGCTCCGAGCTCAGCTCAGGCGCCACGATCCAGCTCACCTGCGGCAGCTGGTTCGCCAGCACATCAGCCCGGAGCTGTTCCAGGGTGCGCGTGCTGCAGGCACGGGCCCTGAGCTCGGCCGAAGCGCCGGGCGCCTGCGCGTAGGCGTCCCGATAGGCCTTGAAAAAAGCCAGCGAGTTGTCGTCGTAGTTGTCGGCAATGTCATGATAGATCTGCCAACTGACGCCCGCGGCCTGCAGCCGCTCCGGGTACGTGGTCCAGGTGTAACTGTCGCGCCCAGGCTTGGGTTGGAACGTCGACAGGTCGTTGAACGTGGCCGGTCCGTGGCCCAGTCCTTGCGGATCATTGGTGCCTGTCCACAGGAACAGACGGTTCGGTGTGGTGCCGCCCTGAAACGAGCAGTGGTAGGCGTCGCAAAGCGTGAAAGCATCGGCCAGTGCGTATTGAAACGGCATGTCGGCGCGTGCGAAATAGCCCATTGAATGCTCGCCCTTGGCCTGAGTCCATTGATTGAGCTTGCCTTGGCCCCAGGCCTTTTGCGCATCAGGCCAGGTGTGGGCCGCGCCTTCGGTGCGCATCAAGGCAAAGTTCTGCTGCGTGTTCAGATGAAAGGGCAGGACCGGGTCCGCTCCAGGGCTCTTGACGCGCGCCTGCTGCAGCACGCTGCGGGCCTGTGCCTCACCCTTGCCTGCAAGCGGAATCGCCCATCGGTCGGCAAACCCGCGCACGCCCTGGAGGCTGCCGAAATAGTGGTCGAAGGAGCGATTTTCCTGCATCAGCACAACGATGTGCGCCACGTCCTGAATCGTGCCCGTCACCCGAGCCGGCTCCACTGCGAGCGCCTGGCGAATCGCGGGCGGGAACATTGACAGCGCGGCGGCAGCGCCCGCCTGGCTTGCAGCATGGTTCAGAAACTGGCGCCGGTCCATCTTTTTCATTTTGTCACCCCTTCAAAACAGCAGCACAGGATATCGCATGCACTGCGGCGCGGCGCGGCGCTCGGCAGGGATCTTCAAGATGATCGAAAATTGGCACCTCACCAACCGAGTCCACATCCTGCTCCCGGAGCTTCCCGCCATGACAGACACACTGAAAATCGATTTCGTCTCCGACATTTCTTGCCCCTGGTGCGCCATCGGTTTGGCCTCTCTGGAGCAGGCGCTGGCCAATCTCAAGGGAGAAGTCGCCGCTGAGCTGCACTTCCAGCCGTTTGAACTGAATCCGCAAATGCCCGCCGGTGGCCAGGACATCAGCGAGCACCTGACGCAAAAGTACGGCTCCAGCGCAGCGCAGCAAACGCAGATTCGCGACACCATCCGCCAGCGCGGTGCCGACGTCGGATTCACATTCAACGCCGGCGGGCGCGGTCGCATCTACAACACCTTTGACGCGCACCGACTGCTGTATTGGGCCGAGACGGATCAGGCGGCACTGCAACCCGCGTTGAAGAAAGCGCTGCTTACCGCCTGCCACACGCGCAGCGAAAACATGGAGTCGCACGAGGTGCTGCTGCGTACGGTAGAGCAGGCAGGTCTGGATGTGGAGCGGGCGCGAGCGATCCTGGCCAGCGACGAGTTCGCTCAGGAGGTGCGCGAGCGCGAGGCCTACTATACCGGCGCCGGCATCCATTCCGTTCCCGCCGTCATCATCAACGACCAGCATCTGATCTCCGGCGGGCAACCGGCGGCGGTGTTCGAGCAGGCGCTGCGGCAGATCGCCCAAGCCCAGTAGGCCTTGACGTGAAAGTCAGCCCACTTTCACGCTGTTGCCAAATGCCACGCGACCGCGCACCAACTCGGCTTCAGGTTTGGGGTCGGGGTAGTACCAGACGGCGTCGGTGTTGAGGTCGCCATCGACCAAGAGCGAGTAGTAGAGCGCCTGGCCCTTCCAGGGGCACATGGTCTTGTGGTTGCTGAAGTCCACATACTCGCGCTTGAGCGCGTCGGCAGGAAAGTAATGGTTGCCTTCCACCAGCACGGTGTCGCAACTCTCGGCGACAACGACGCCGTTCCAGATCGCTCTCACAGCGTGCATGGATGGCTCTGACATCACAAACCGATCGCGGCCATGCCGGCGCGTGCGATCTGCGCGTCCTCATTCGATTTGACACCGCTCACGCCCACCGCGCCGATGCACTGTCCATCCTTGATGATGGGTACGCCACCTTCGAGCATGGTGTCCAGATGCGAGGCGCTCAAGAATGAAACGCGCCCGCCGTTGATCATGTCTTCATAGACCTTGCTCTCGCGCCGCCCGACTGCGGCCGTGCGGGCCTTGCCGGGAGCGATATGCGAGGAAATTGGCGCGGCGCCGTCCAGACGCTGGAACCACAGCAGGTGGCCGCCGTCGTCCACGATCGCGATGCTCACGGCCCAGTTGTTCTTGAGCGCTTCGGCCTCGGCGGCGGCGGCAATGGCGCGAACATCGGAAATTTCGAGACAGGATTTTGTTTTCATGGTTTGGATGGGAGGTTTTGACTGAATAGTCCCAAGCATATAGGCAGCAGCAAGAAGCTGCAGCAAGACCTTGGATTTCGCGAATAACTGAGCACTTGCGCGAGAAAACTCTGATATTAACCACATTGTTAGGCAATTGGGATACCATACCTGCAGCGCGCAGAACCCAGGACCCCGGTCGGCCAAGACTGCAACACTACGTTGAAACGGGGAACACTTCATGGACATCGTCAATGCCCGCGTGCTGGTGGTGGAAGACGACGCACTCATGCGTCATCACGTTGTCGCCACCCTGGGTCGATTGGGCGTACAGGAAGTCAAAGATTGCGCCGACGGACGCGAAGCACTGAATATCATGCCGGCTTTTTGTCCCGACGTGGTTCTGACAGACGTTCATATGGAGCCCATGGACGGTTTCGATTTGGTGAACCGCCTGCGTCATCACCCGTCAGAAGAAATCCGGCACAGCCGGGTGGTTTTCATGAGCGCCGACTCCAGCAAGTCCTCCCTGACTCACGCGCTGGCGCTGGGGACCATGGCATACATCGTCAAGCCACCCAGGATGGAATCGTTAAGGAACAGCTTGGAGACCGCGCTGAAGGAAGGACCCAACCCCTGAGCAAGACTCGCTGCGCGTAGTTCTTGGTCTGTCCCGCAAGAACACCCCTGATGAGTTGAGGACAGAGCAAAACTCGCTGCGCGTAGTTCTTGGTCTGTCCCGCAAGAACACCCCTGATGAGTTGAGGACAGAGCAAAACTCGCTGCGCGTAGTTCTTGGTCTGTCCCGCAAGGTCTCAGGAGATCTTTTCCAGCGCGAGCAGGCCGGTGGCGGTGTTGGAGATCGGGATGTGGTAGTTGCTGTGGACCTTGCGCACACCGGCGTCCGGGCCCGGGGTGAGGGCGGCGCGCATCGCCAGCCACATCAGCAACTCCACACCCTGGGTTCCGGCCTTTTCCACCAGTTCAAGAATGCTGAACTGCGTCGCCCACTCGGGGTTGCTCAGCAGGCTTTCCATGAACTGCAGGTCGAAGGCCTTGTTGATGAAGCCCGCACGCTCACCATCAAGCTGGTGGCTCAGGCCGCCAGAGGCGATCACAGCCACCGTCTTGCTGCTGTCCCATGCAGCGATGGCCTCCCCCACCGCCTTGCCCAGCGCATACACGCGACTGGCCTTGGGCAAGGGGAATTGCACGGTGTTGATGCAGATCGGCACCACGCTGACCGGGCACGGCCCTTGCGGCCACAGCAGCTTGAGCGGTAGCGTGCAGGCATGGTCGACCAGCATTTCCTGGCAGGTGACGATGTCGAATTCCTTCTCCACCAGCGTGTTGATAATCTGCCATGAGAGGTCCAACTCGCCCCGGAACGGAGGCAGCGTGGGTATGCCCCAGCCCTCGTCGGCGTTGCGGTACTCGGGCGCAGCTCCCACCGCAAAGGTGGGCATCTTGTCGAGAAAGAAGTTCAAGCCGTGGTCGTTGTAGAACAGCACCACGACATCCGGTTTGACCCGGCCCAGCCAATCCTGGATCGGCGGGAAACCATCGAAAAATGGCTTCCAGTACGGGTCCTGCTGCAGCCCCTTGTGGATCGCGCCACCGATGGCGGGAATATGCGAAGTGCCGATGCCCCCTATGAGTTTTGCCATGATGTTGTTCCTGCTCTATTGAAGGGCTGCGGCGCGCAGCTTGGCCCTGAATTCTTCCTTGCTCACGCCCGTTTGCTGGGCGCCGATGTCCTGCATGTCCAGCCCGAAGATGCCCGCGAACTTGGCCAGGTAATAGGCGTTGCCACCGGCCGCAATCAGTTGCAGCACGTTGCGCGCGCGTATGGCCGCAGCCTGTTGTTCGTTGAGTCCGTAGCAACGCATATAGGCTTCTTCATCCTGCAGAAAGGCCGCACGGTTGGCGGCGTCGTTGAAGGAAAAGCACATTTTGTTCAGTGCGTAGCCCTTGCGCGCCTGCTCGCCATCAAAGGGGGTGGTACCTGGGATGTCATGCTTGGTCTGGGTCGTGTTCACTTTGGCGTCTCCTGGTGTCAGGCGTTGAGCTGTTGTTCCAGATCATGCAGCACCTGGTAGCAGGGCAGGACCTGGGCCACGCTGCTGTCGGGCTCGCGCCCTTCGCGGATGGCGGCGAAGAACTCGCGGTCCTGCAGCTCGATGCCGTTCATCGACACCGCCACCTGGCTCACGTCGATCTTCTCTTCCTTGGCCGTGTAGAGGTCATCGTAGCGCGCGAGATAAGTCGCGCTGTCGCCGATGTAGCGAAAGAAGGTGCCCAGCGGACCGTCGTTGTTGAAGGACAGCGACAGCGTGCAGATCGCGCCGTTGGCCGCCTTGAGCTGGATGCTCATGTCCATGGCGATGCCCAGGGTCGGGTGGATCGGGCCCTGCACTGCATTAGCCTTGACGATGGGCGATCCACATTGGTAGGCGAACAGGTCCACCGTATGCGCCGCGTGGTGCCACAACAAGTGATCGGTCCAGCTGCGCGCCTGGCCCAGCGCGTTCATGTTGCTGCGTCGGAAAAAGTAGGTCTGCACGTCCAGTTGCTGGATGTTGAATTTTCCGGCTGTGATTTCCCGATGCACGTACTGGTGGCTGGGGTTGAAGCGGCGCGTGTGGCCGCACATCGCCACCAGCCCGGTGCGCTTTTGCATCGCCACCACGGCTTGTGCACCTTCCAGCGAGTCCGCCAGCGGGATCTCCACTTGCACGTGCTTGCCGGCGCGCATGCAGGCCATCGCCTGCTCCGCGTGCATCTGTGTGGGCGTGCAAAGAATCACGGCGTCCACTTCCGGCAACGCCAGGCTGTCGCCAAGCTCCGTTCCCACGTGGGCGATGCCGTATTTGGCTGCGATCTCTTTGGTCTTTTCGAGGTCTCGGCTGACAAGCGAGACCACTTCCACACCACCGATGTTGCGGATGCCGTCCAGGTGTTTGATGCCAAAGGCACCGGCGCCCGCAAGCGCGACTTTGATGGTCATTTCATTCTCCTAATTGAACTTGTCATACCCTGGTCGTCATTGCGAGGCCGCAGGCCGCGGCAATCCACCGGATTCGTCATTGCGAGGAGCGCAGCGACGTGGCAATCCACAACCCCCGTTGGTGCGCCACCATGGATCGCCGCGCTACGCTCGCAATGACGCCCAATGTGCCTCAGTCGGCATTCTCCAAAATCAAATGCCCCACGGCGGTGTTGGATGCAGGCACATGATAGAAGCGATGCTTGACGGTTGGGGGTTCGCCGCCGGCAACGTCGGCCATGGCGCCACGGGCGATGAGCCACATCACGAGTTCGATGCCCTCGGACCCAGCCTCACGCACATAGTCGATGTGCGGCATGTTGGACAGGCCTTCGGGGTCGGCGATCAACCGGTCCAGAAAGGCGGTATCGAACTCCTTGTTGATGAGGCCCGCGCGCGGCCCCTGCAACTGGTGGCTCATGCCGCCCGTGCCCCAGATCTGCACCTTCAGGGGTTGGTCGAACGACTCCACTGCGCGGCGTATCGCCTGACCCAGCATGAAGCAGCGCCGCCCCGAAGGCACCGGGTACTGCACCACATTCACCGCGAACGGAATCACCGGACACGGCCAGGCCTGGGGTTGGCCGCACAGCAGCGACAGCGGCACGGTCAGGCCGTGGTCCACGTCCATCTTGTTCACGATCGTCAGGTCAAAGTCCTGCTGTATCACCGACTGCGCGATGTGCGCGGCCAGCTCCGGATGCCCCTGCACCACCGGCACCGGGCGCGGCCCCCAGCCTTCATCGGCCGGTGCAAACGACTCCGCGCAGCCGATGGCAAAGGTGGGAATCATGTCCAGGCTGAAGGCCGTGGCGTGGTCGTTGAAAACCAGGATGATGACGTCGGGTCGATTCTCCTGCAGCCATTGCTTGGAATATTCGTAACCCTTGAACACTGGCTGCCAATAGGGCTCGTGGCTCTTGCCCAGGTCGAGCGCGGCGCCGATAGCGGGAACGTGCGAGGTGTAGACGCTGGCGGTGATTTTGGCCATCTCATTCACCCCTTTCGTCATTGCGAGCGCAGCGAAGCAATCCAGGTTGTTGCTCTGCCAGCATCGATTGCCGCGTCGCTTCGCTCCTCGCGCTGACGGGCTCCCCGATTTGCTTCTCTTGGCCTTGAGGCTGGCGCGGCGCCTGCGCGTCGCCATCCTCGCCGATGTAGCGATTGCCCTGCACCGAGCGGCCGCCGGCGATCATCATGTCGCGGTATTGAATTTCGCTCAGGCCCGTCATGCTCCCGGCCATTTGCTGGAAGCTCTTGCCGTCGGTGGCACCGATCTTGGCCAGGAAATAGATGTTTCCACCCAACGCGATGCAGCGATTCAGGTCGCGCGCGAGCACCGCGAGCTTTTGCTCTTCGCTCATGGCCCATTCGTCCAGATAAACGCGTTCGTCCGCCTTGAAACGGGCGCGGTTCGGCGGCTTCATGAGCGACATGCAGAACTGGTTCAGGTGGTAACCGCGGCGCGACTGCTCGGCGTCGAAGATGGTCGTTCCGGGAACGTCCAGATAGGGTTTTTCTAGTGGCACAAATTTCCTTGATCGGTTGATGCCCGAGCAGGTGGCTTCGCCATTCCTGGTCCGGGACACAAAACGCTAACCATTTTCCTCGGGCCAGTACAGGCGCATGGGGTTGTCGACCAGCAGTTGGTGCTGCAGTTCGGTTGTGACTGCGATGTGCGGGATGAAGTCCACCAACAGACCGTCGTCGGGCATGTGGTCCTTCAGGTTCGGGTGCGGCCAGTCCGTGCCCCAGAGCACACGCTCGGGGAACTCCTCCACGATGCGCCGCGCAAACGGGATCACGTCGCGGTAAGGGTCGCGCTCACCGCCCAGCGCCTTGGGGCCCGTCACGCTCAAGCGCTCGGGACAGCTCACCTTGCTCCACACATTCGGGTGCTCGCGCATGAACTTCACGAACAGCTCGAACTGCTCTCCATCCACCGGTAAGCCCACGTCGGGGCGGCCCATGTGGTCCACCACCACGGTCGTAGGCAGGGCGCTGAAAAAGTCCCACAGTTCGGGCAGATCGACCGCCTCGAAATAGATCACCACGTGCCAGCCCAACTTGGCAATGCGCGCGGCGATCTCCATCAACTCGTCCTTGGGCGTGAAGTCCACCAGGCGCTTGACGAAGTTGAAGCGCACACCGCGCACGCCAACGGCGTGCAGGTCCTGAAGTTCCTGGTCCGTGACCGAACGCTTGACGGTGGCCACGCCGCGCGCCATGCCATTGCTGTGGATCAGCGCATCTACCATGGCCCGGTTGTCGGCGCCGTGGCAGGTGGCTTGCACCACGACGTTGCGCGCAAAACCCAGGTGGTTGCGCAGCGCAAAAAGCTGCGCCTTCGAGGCGTCGCAGGGCGTGTACTTGCGCTCCGGCGCAAAGGGGAATTCGGCACCGGGTCCAAACACGTGGCAATGCGCGTCCACGCTACCCAAGGGCACCGGAAACGTCGGCTTGGACGGATCGGCGTACCAGTCCATCCAGCCCGGTGTTTTTTCAAAATCCATTACTTTCCTTTGCTTTCACCTGAGCCAGAAACCGTCATTGCGAGCAAAGCGTGGCAATCCATGCAGTCCTTGTCCGCTGCCGTGGATTGCCGCGGCCTGCGGCCTCGAAATGACGGACCGTGACCATCAATCGATGTAGCGCAGGCCGGCTTTTTCCAGCGGCTCGCGCATCTTGTACATGTCCAGTCCTAGCACGCCGGCGGCAAACTTGGCGCGCTTGTCGGCCTCCAGCGCTTCGCGCGCCTCGGCTGCGTCGGCCACCTGCTTGGCCAACGCCGCGGGAACGATCACCACGCCGTCAGCGTCGGCGATCACCACGTCGCCCGGATTCACCAGGGCACCGGCGCAGACCACGGGGATGTTGACCGAGCCCAGCGTGGCCTTGATCGTTCCCTTGGCGTGGATCGCGCGTGAAAAGACCGGGAAGTCCATCTCGGCCAGGTCTTTCACGTCGCGGCAGCCGCCGTCGATGATCAACCCCAAGGCGCCGCGGGCGCGAAAGCTGGTGGCGAGCAGGTCGCCGAAGAAGCCGTCGTCGTTGTCGGTGGTGCAGGCGGCGACGACCACGTCGCCCGGCAACACTTGCTCGGCCGCGACGTGCATCATCCAGTTGTCGCCCGGCTGCAGCAGCACCGTGATGGCCGTGCCGCACATGTGGGCTCCCGTGTAGATCGGACGCATGTAGGGCTTCATCAGCCCGACGCGGCCCATGGCTTCGTGCACGGTGGCAACGCCAAAACGCGACAGCATGGCGACCGCCGAGGGGTCGGCGCGCACGATGTGGCGCTTCACGACGCCGAGTTGGTTCAGAGCCATTTCAGAGTCCTTTCTTGGTTAAAGCGGCGTCGAGCCGCGGAAACACGCGGCGCGCATTGCCCTCGTAGATCTTGTGGCGGTCGTCCCCCACCACGATGGTCGAGGCCTCGATGTAGCGTTTGGTGTCGTCATAGTAATGGCCGGTCTCGGGGTCGATGCCGCGCACAGCGCCGATCATTTCGCTGGCGAACAGGATGTTTTCCACCGGGATCACCTTCGTCAGCAGGTCGATGCCGGGCTGGTGATAGACGCAGGTGTCAAAGAAGATGTTGTGCAGCAGATGGTCCTTCAGCAGCGGCTTCTTCAGCTCCTGCGCCAGGCCGCGAAATCGCCCCCAATGGTAGGGGACGGCGCCGCCGCCGTGCGGAATGATGAACTTGAGCGTGGGAAAGTCCCTGAACAGATCCGAGGTGAGGCACTGCATGAAGGCCGTCGTGTCGGCGTTGAGGTAGTGCGCGCCGGTGGTGTGGAAGCAGGCATTGCAGCTGGTGCTAACGTGCACCATGGCCGGTATCTCGTACTCGACCATCTTCTCGTAGATCGGGTACCAGGATCTGTCGCTCAAAGGCGGACTGGTCCAGTGCCCGCCCGACGGGTCGGGATTCAGATTGATGCCAACGTTGCCGTATTGCTCCACGCACCGCACCAGTTCGGGAATCGAGGTGGCGGGGTCGACACCGGGGCTTTGGGGGAGCATCGCCGCCGGGATAAAGTGATCGGGGAAGAGCTGGCTCACGCGATAACAGAGCTCGTTGCAGATCGTGGCCCAGGTGCTGGAGACCTGGAAGTCGCCGATGTGGTGTGCCATGAAGCTGGCGCGCGGGCTGAAGATGGTCAGATCCGAGCCCCGTTCCTTCATCAGGCGCAGCTGGTTCAATTCGATGGACTCGCGCAGCTCATCGTCGCTGATCTTCAGGTCGCTGACCCTGGGCATGAGGGCGCTGTCCTGGATGCCGGCAATCTGCTGATTGCGCCAGGTCTCCAGTGCTTTCGGCGCGGTGGTGTAGTGGCCGTGGCAATCGATGATGAGGCTCATGTGTATTCCTTTTTCAATGCGTCATTGCGAGGCCATAGGCCGCGGCGATCCATCTCGGCACACCACGAAAAACCTGGATCGCCGCGCTGCGCTCGCGATGACGAACCCGGGGTTCATGGCCGGTATGCAGTTTCGGTCGGCCAACACAGACCCCTCGCAACGACGAAGAATTGTCATTGCGCCAACAGCACAGCCGGCACCATGACCTCGCCACGCATGATCAGGCGCGCGGTGCGCAGCAGGGCCGAACGCAACACGTTCTGGGGATTGTGCGGATCGATCTCCAGTTCCACGCTGAACTCGCCCGTGGGGTGCTCCACTGCAATCGTCTTGGCCGTGCCCATGGGCACCATGGCTACGCCCTGTGTGGCCGAGCCTTCGAGCACACAGGCCGTGCCCACCGTCACCGCCGCCAGCACGCCGATGGCGTCGTGGCAGACATGGGGAATGAAGCTGCGCGTACACAGGCTGCCGCCTGCGCGCGGCGGCGCGATCAGCGTCATCTTGGGGTAGTTCTTGTTTGTCACATCGCCCAGCCCCATGGCGTGCCCACAGGCGATGCGCAGCTTTTCGAGGCGGCTTTTCAGCTCCGCATCGGCGTTCAGCGCCTCCACGCTTTCGTAGCCCGTGCATCCGACGTCGGCGGCTTTGAGAATCACCAGCGGCATGCCGTTGTCGATGCAGGTGAGCGCTATACCGTCGATCAGGTCGAGCACCCGACCCGTGGGCAGCAGGCTCGCTGCCACCGAGCCCGCGGTGTCCAGAAAATTGATCTTGATCGGCGCCGAGGTCCCGGGCACGCCGTCGATGCGGGCCTCGCCTTCGTAGCTCACGCGACCATCCGGCGTTTGCACCGTGATGTCGCACTGCATGTCGGTGTTGAGCGTTAGCACGCGCAGCGTCGTTTGAGCGCCCCTGGCCTGCACCAATCCGCGCTCCAGCGCAAACGGCACGACGGCGGCGAGCATGTTGCCGCAGTTGGGCGTGGTGTCGACCGTATCCCTCTCGGGCTGCAGTTGCGCGAACAGAAAATCCAGGTCCACGCCAGGGGTGAGGCTCTTGCGCACCATGCCGACCTTGCTCGTGAGCGGATGAGCGCCGCCCAGGCCATCGATCTGGCGCTTGTCGGGCGAGCCCATCACAGCCAGCAGCACGCGGTCGCGCGCCGCCCGCTCAGCCGGCAGGTCCGATTCAAGAAAGAACGGGCCGCGCGAGGTGCCGCCGCGCATGAACCAACAGGGAATGGGGGATTGCATCGATCGTCCAAAGCTTCAAGCTCGCTATTCTGACCACAGGGCAGGGGCAAACCAAGCCAGCGTCCGCACTACTAGCTATCACGTTTTGATATGGGCAAGGTTCGACCGCGGCATAGGCGCCGAGCGCCGCGCCTCAGTAGCTGCGCCCGCTGTGGCTTTCGCCATGGCAGCTGAGATAGCATTTCCTGGCCACTGTATCGACATAGAGCTTGGCCGGTGTGCCCACCGGCGTGTTGTCTGCAGTCGCCAGATTGATCAGCCTGCTGTTGTAGGTCGCGCTGCCTTGAGTGGCGCTGATGCCGTGCGGATCATGACAGGCCTTGCATCCATAGCGCAGGTGCTCAGAGCGGTTGTGCGGCGACTCGGCAATGATGACCGCGCGGCTGTGGCACTTGTAGCAGATGTCTCCCGTAGTCGGCGCTCCGGTCGTGGCGTAGGGTCTTTCCATCAAGATCGGATTGGTCGATCCATGCGGTCCGTTTGGCCCGGTTCCGCCTGCACCCGGCCCGGCATTGTTGTTATGACAATCGCTGCACTTGATCACGCTCGCCGTCGTCCAGGGCGCCAGCAGACTCGGAACCTTGCTGCTGCGGCCCGGGCCCGCCACCGGATGAAAGGACGGCCCATCGGTGCTGAACTCCAGGCGCGTGTTGACCTGTGAAATCTGGCGTGCAGTGTGCGGGGCAGGGCTGTTGCTGCTGTCGCCATGGCAGCGCAAGCAGATCTGGTATTCGGCGCTGGCCGGGTTGACTTCGACACCGTTGATGCCGACCCCCCGCACCCCAACCAGCGCACCCGCGAGAGCGCCAACGCTGGCATTGCTGGCGTGCGGATTGTGGCAATCGACGCATTCGACGTGGCGCGTATTCACAACCGCTGCTTCTGCCGGGTCATGCACGCCCGTCGTGCTGGCGATCGGATGAAGCGAGCTCTTGGCGAATTCAGATTGAATGTTCTTCGCCGCCACGTTGCCGTTATGGCAGGGATAGCAATTGCCTTCTTCGGTGGCCGCGTTCTGAAGCCACTTTTTGCCGGGGGCCGTGTGCGGTCGATGGCAGCTCTCGCACGCATTCTGAGCAACGGTGCTGCCGCTGGTATGCGGCCAAGGGTTGGTGCCGATGCCGCTCCAGGTTTTGACCGACAATTTGTGGTCGCTCGCGCTCCAGTAGTTTTTGGTGTGACACGTTTGACACAGCGCCGACCCCTGGTTCGACATCACCAGGAACTTGCCATTGGCGTCGTTGTGGGCATCGTGGCAGGCACTGCACTGCATCTGCCCACTGCTGTCGAGCCGCACCTGGCCCGTGAGCACGGCAGGATCGACCAATTCGCCCCGCGTTGTCGCCAACGCGGAGGTGTAATTGAAGGAAATCGGATGATCGCCCGACAGGTCGGTTCCCAGACGGCTGGCCGAACCCGTGGCTAGCGTTGTCACGCCTGCCACCATGGATATCGGTGTGGCTCGGTTGAGCAGTTGACCCAGTGCGATCGTGCCATCGTGACAACTTAAACACAGCAACGATCCGCGCGTGGGCTGTCCAGCGGCGGCCTTGAGGGTAGAACTGGCATACGGTGTGTAGCCGCTCCCAGGTGTTTGTCGGTTCCACAGCGGTGTGGTCGGTGATTTGTTGTGGGGTGCATGGCAAAACACGCAGATCTGGGCCTCGCTGGTCGCCTTGACCGCGCCAGGTCCGCTCGCGGAAAGATTGTGCTTGGTGGTTGCAATCCCCGCCCCCGCCGCCCAGACCCATACCAGCGCACCGATGCATGCGGTGGCGAGCGCACGGGCGGTCTGCCATCGCTTCACTGCGGACCTCCGATGTAGCGCAGCACCTGCACACGCCGGTTGTAGGAGTCGGCAACATAAATCAGGTCATCCGCGCCAATGAACAGGCCTGTCGGAAGCCAGAATTCGCCGGGTTCCCGGCCCAACCCCCCCAGCGACAGCAGGAAGGCGCCCTGTTCATTGAACACCTGAACGGCATGAAGCATGCCATCGACGATGTAGATGTGCCCAAAGCGATCGGTGGCCACACCCTTTTGCCGTGGAAGGTCGCCTGCGCCATCGCCCAAGCCGCCAAATTTGGACAGATAGCGACCGCGCTCATCGAAACTCTGAACGCGAAAATTGAGGGAGTCGGTGACGTACAAGCGTCCCTGCGGCGTGCGCCAGATCAGCGTCGGGTAATTGAATTCGCCGTCGCCCGTACCGCGTTGTCCGAAACTCGACTCGAGCGTACCGTCGCGACTGAACACGAGCACGCAGTGCGCGCGGGTGTCAACCACGAACAAGCGAGCGTCGTTGGGGTCGACCGCAATGCCCGTGGGCTGACCCAGATTCACTGCCAGCGCGAGCGGCACGGCCTCCTTGGCGCCGGGCCGGATGACGAACACCTTGGCCAGCGCCGAATCACTGACATAAACCTCGCCGGCCGCCCCCAACGCGAGTCCGACCGGCGACGGCAGGGGTGCGCCGCCCTCAGCATGGATAAGGTCGTGGCGCCCTTCTTTTGCGTCAAAACGATGCACTCCCTGCGCACCTGGATCCGCGACGAAGAGGAGATCGCCTTGGGCAACAACCGCCATCGGCCGAACGATGCTCGATTCTTCATGCCCGAACAGCAAATCACTTGCACGCTGCAGGAATCCACGGCCAATGCCAAGGTCTTCTGGCCCTGAGATGGTCTTCACAAAGCTGATGCGCGCAACGTCCGGCGCGGTTGGCCACACCAATGCAGGCGCCAGCGCAGCGTCGGGCCGCGGCGTGGCGCAGCCAGTCAGAGTCAGGCCGAAAAGGACAACGACCAGGGCGCGGGGCCAAGTGATCATGCTCAAATCTCCCGTCGTGCCTGGACTTGCAGCAACGCGGGTGCGCGTCTGAAGCCACCCTGGGATTCGACCGTGCGCCCCATGTCGGCACTCAGCCTGAGTTTGCGATAACTCCATTCCGCCTTTGCCGTCGCAACCAGGCGTCGACGCTCGACCGGGCCACCACGGTCAATCTCGGCGTTCAGATTGGCCGACAAATCGGGGCCCCACACAAGGTGCGCCCAATAGCGAAGGTCGTAACCGTGCAGATCGACGTTCTGCACGGAACCGTCATACACAAGCCGGGTGCGCCGCCATGAAAGGCGCAAGTTCCCGGCGCCAAAGGCAGGGTCTTCAGCCTGCACATAGATTTCATCCGAGTGCCGCCAGTAAGGCGCAATGGTTTCGCGTCGGCTCTCCCTTTCCATGCTCGCGCCAAGGCTCAAGCCCGGTTGCATCTTGAGCGGTGCGTCGACGCGCCAACCGTAAAGACTGCTGTGCACAAGGTTGAGAGGGAAGTACGCATAGCCCGAACTCAGGCGCGGTGCGGAATCCAGAAAGCGCAAATACGCATTGAAATAGCTGCCCAGTGTCCAACTCAAGTTCAGCATCTGATCAGTCTGTCGATAGGAGAAACTGCCTCCCAGCTCATACGAATAATCGACCAGCACATCTTGTCCATCCACAATGGACCCGCCAATCATCCGCTGCAGTCGTGTTTCCACACCGACCAGCGCGAGCAAGTAGTCGTTGCCTTCGATGTAAGTCTGTGTCCGAGTCGCGTTCACCACAACCACGCTGCCGGGGCTGACATGCGGTTGCGTCAGCGCGAGATAGCTCGTCCCGGCCACCCCCCGTGCCAATATGACCTGAGACACCTACCCCCTGAGTAATTAGAGAGTAGAAAGGTAGTCTTGAATCATGTCCAAAGAATCTAAGGAACCGATGAACGCTGGTGTTTCTCCTGCGATGGGTGACGCGTTG
>CAIVXG010000030.1 GCA_903909815.1 uncultured beta proteobacterium
GCGGTGCGAAAGCAACTCAAGAACTACGAGCGCATGAAGCTCCTGATGGAGCACTGGATTGACTTGGCAACGGAATTGTCAACCCTGCGGTTGACTCAAAAGACCGGTTGAATGTCAGCGAGAACTTAGCACTGTCCAGTCATTGACTACTTTGGCGCTTTCGCATTCGATCCTGCCACTTTAGGCTTACGCGTGAAAACTCTACAAGAAGTCGTCAAATCGGTAGGGCACACGAAATTTCTCGTGGGCATCACCGTGATATCCATCGCTGCGTCTATTGTTCTTACGTTTTTGGTGGAGGTCATTCTGGGGCGCGCCCTCTCCATTGATGCTTGGTTTTTGTGCGTTTTGACCCCCTCCATCGTCGCCCCGTTTGCGGCGTGGTACGAGCGGCGCACTTTACGGATGGCGCTGAGCGCGTTTCAAGCATCGGTGTTTGAAGTTAAACCATTGCAGGGGCTGGAAGATGGACTACATCCTTATCGTCGATGACCAGGCGGATATCCGACGTTTGCTTAGCATCACGCTGGGCAAGCAGTACGAGGTCATTGAAGCCGACAACGGTATCGAAGCGCTGTATGCGGCACGTAAATACCATCCAGTTGTCGTCCTGCTGGATGTGATGATGCCCGGCGAACTCGATGGCCTGCAAGTACTGGAAGCCATCAAGTCGGGCGAAAAAACCAAAGAAATCCTGGTCGCCATGGTCACCGCGCGAGGTCAACAGCTGGACCGGGAAGAGGCTGAGCGCCGCGGGGCAGACGCCTACTTCATCAAGCCTTTCAGCCCGCTGCAAGTGATCAACTGGATACGGGAAAATCTTAAATGAATGCTGGTTCACCCGCATCCGTCCCCGAGCTTGAGAGCCTGAAAGCGCAATTGATTCGGTACGCCGAGGACATGGAAGAACTCATGCAACAGCACAGCCGCCTGCAAGAGCAGCACCAAATGATTCTGCAATCCATGGGCCGCGAGATTCATACCGACGATTTGATCCTCAATGTGCTTACCGCATCTGCGCCCATCAGTATGGTGACCGATCAGAGAGGGCACATACTGCACGTGAGCCAGAGCCTTCATACACCTGCTGCTGCGCGCAAAGAATTGCGCGCGTCGCCGCAGTTTCAAGCACAACTGCGGCGATTGAGCGCAAGCGTGCCAAGCCAAAGTGGTTTGCTTTGTCGCCTCATCGCTTCTGAAAGCGGCGTTGCCAGGTCGGTGTCATATGACGCATTGGCGCTACAGCGACGCGCAGCCGGCAAGATTGAAATTCATTGGTTGATGGAATTGACCCGGCCGGAAGACTCCGGGACGAACCTTTTCCTGGGGCGGCTAGTGCATGGTGCGGACAAGGATAGTGGAATGATTCTGGCAAGTCCTCACGGCACCATCATGGCCGTGAATGAGGGCTTCTGTTGCATCAGCGGATACCAGGCCTCCGAACTTTTGCATGGCAATCCGCGCATGTTGAGTTCGGGCCGGCATGGAGCCGGTTTTTATCAGAAATTCTGGCTGGAACTGCTGGAAAAAGGTAGCTGGAGCGGCACCCTGTTCAACCGCCGCAAAGGCGGGCAGATCTTTCTAGAGTGGCAAACCGTCAGAATGGTGGAGGACGAGGCCGGCCGAGTTGTCGGCTATCTGGCTTCTGCTACCGACCTGAGCTATTCCGACCCCTCTGCCACCCGACTGCAAAAGCTGGCCTACACCGACCCGCTGACCGAATTGCCCAACCGGCGCAAGCTAGTCGATTTTCTAGGGCAGCGGCTGGGCGAACCCGATGCGACCGAGCAAGCGCTGGCTGTATTGTTTATCGACCTTAACCGGTTTAAACCTATCAACGACGAGCTGGGGCATGAAGTAGGCGATGTGGTGCTCAAGGAAGTCGCGCGGCGTATGGCTAACGTATTGGAGCCGACCGATCTGCTAGCGCGGGTGGGGGGTGACGAATTCGTAGTGGTGCTTTGCGATGCGGGGCGCGCATCTCAGGCGCCGCAGATAGCCCAACAATTGCAACAGGCACTTCTGCCTGCCATACCCGTCGGCAATCATCGCCTCAAAATCAGCGGGAGTATGGGATGCGCTGTATATCCGAAGGATGCACAAGACATCGAAAGTCTGCTCAAAAATGCTGACACCGCCATGTACGTCTCCAAGCGCAAAGCCATCGCATTCTGCGCATTCGATCCATCCATGAATGGCCCCGGCGAGGTAAATTTAGATCTCGATTTGTGGCAAGCGCTTGACCGGGGTGAGATCAGCATGGTCTACCAGCCGCAAATCCGCACCGGCGGCCAGTCGTTGCGCGGTTGCGAAGCATTAATGCGCTGGCACCACCCGACAGCGGGCGATATCGAGCCCACTGTATTTATCGCCATCGCGGAAAGAACTGGGGCGATTCTCCACTTGGGGAGCTGGGCACTGGCGCATGCCTGCGAGCAGTTGCAAAGCTGGCGCCAGTCCGGAATGCCGGACCTGACAATGTCATTGAATGTCTCTCTGCGCCAACTTCGGGATATTGGATTCGCCAACCAGGTGGAAGCGGTACTTGCCGACAAGCAAATACCCACGCATCTGCTGGAACTCGAACTAAGTGAGTCGCAGGCATCTTTGCTCACACCGGTTGATAACCGCGTTATAGGGCTGCTTCGAAAGCTGGGCGTGCGCATTGCGATTGATGATTTCGGCAGCTCTTTTAACAGCATCGCACGGCTGAACGCACTGCCCATCAGTTGTCTGAAAATCAATTCCGAGTGCGTTCAAAACCTCACCCGCACGCTGGACGCGCGGGCCATTAGTACCTGCATGATTGCCATCGGCAGGGCCATGGGAATTGAAGTGATAGCGCAAGGGGTGGAGAGCGAAGCACAGGCGGAGCTTCTGTCGGAACAAGGCTGTCGCGTGATTCAGGGTTTTTATGCGGGCCATCCGGTCTCGGCCGATACACTGGCCCAAATGGTGGAGGCGCTGTAAGCCATGGCACGCAACATCATTTCTCATTTTGAAGGTCTGAAAATCTGGACCAAGCTGGCACTGGCTTTTTCCGGCCTGCTGCTGGTATCGGTGCTGGTGGGTTTGCAGTCGATTTACAGCAACCGCATGCAGGCCGAAGAAGTACAACGCATGTACAACATGGAACTCAAAGGCGTATCCAGCGTCAAAGAGGCCAATATCCAGTTTATGGCCATTGGTCGCGATTTGCGCCAGATGGCGCTGGCACCAGACGAGCCAAGCCGTACCGCAGCGCAGCGGGGCCTCACGGACGCACGCGAACAAATGCTCGCAGCACTCAAGGTTAGCGAGCATTTGTTTTTCCGAGCCGAGGGCAAGGAACTGCTGGGCAAAACCAATGCCATCGTGAAGCGCTACCTGGCCAATGTGGACCGGGCACAGGCGCTCATTGCGCAAGAACACGATTTCCGTTCCAGCAAAGCAGCCGGGTTCCTGGCCAGTGCTGACAACATCGCTGTGTTTGAAGCAACTGACCGCCTGATGGACGAATTGAATGCACACAAAGAGGCGGCTGCGCAGGAAGCGGCAATGGAGTCGGCTGAAGTTTCTGCATCGGTGCAGCGATGGACCATTGCCTTGCTACTGTTGGCGGCTTTTTTCGGTGTGGGTTTCAGCGTGTTGATCGGTATGTCCGTACGCCGGCCTACGGCGCGCCTGAACAGCAGCGTGGAGGACTTGGCACTGGGCAAACTGTATGCGCCCATTCCGCATCAGGAGTTCACCAACGAGATCGGCTCCATGGCCAAGTCATTGCAGGTGCTACAAACCCTGGCGCAGGACGCCGAGGTGTTGCGCTGGGTAAAGGGCAACTCCGCGGAACTGGGCCGCGCTTTGCAGTCCATCGAAGACCTGGACGAATTCGTCCGCATTTTGATGTCCTGGCTCACACCTATCGCCGGAGCACAGGTCGGGCTGATGTACGTGTCCGACGAATCCGGCGGCCACTTCAGCTACGCCGGCGGCTGGGGGGACAGTATTTCCATCGATGCGCGGGCGGGCTTTGCGGCCGGTGACGGGCTACGCGGCCAATGTGCGATGGACGGGAAGCCTATCGATTTACGCGCGCCGCAACAGCAGTTGCATCTGCACTCGCGTTCAGGCCTGCTCGATGCGCCACCCGGACAGGTTCGAATCATCCCGGTGCTGGGAAATTCCGGCAAAACACTGGCGGTGATTGAACTCGGCAGCCTGAATCCGGCAAACAAGCGGCAGGAAGCCCTGACCGCCGAAGTGATGCCGCTGATTGCCTTGAGCCTGGAAATTCTGGGCCGTAACCGCACCACCCGGGCGCTGCTGATGCAAACGCAGGAGCAGGCACAGGAACTGGTCACCGCACGAGAAACCGCCGAAGAGGCAACCCGTGCCAAGAGCGAATTTCTGGCCAACATGAGCCATGAAATCCGCACTCCGATGAACGCAGTGATCGGCCTATCGCACCTGGCCCTGCGCACCGACCTGACGCCCAAGCAGCGTGACTACCTGCAGAAAATTCACTCCGAGGGCAGTGCCTTGCTGGGTGTCATCAACGACATTTTGGATTTCTCCAAAATCGAGGCCGGCAAGATGGGCCTGGAGTCAGCGCCATTCTGGCTCGACGACCTGCTCGACAGTGTGGCCCTGCTGATAACCCCCAAAGCGCATGAGAAGGGGCTGGAGCTGCTGGTGCGCATCGCGCCTGATGTGCCGCTGGGCTTGATGGGCGACGCATTGCGCCTGCGGCAGGTGCTGATCAATCTGTTAGGCAACGCCATCAAGTTCACGCAATCCGGGCAGGTCCAGGTGGACGTTCGCCTCAAGGAACAGAGCCTGGACCAACTGGGGCTGGAAATTGCCATCAGTGACACCGGTGTCGGTATTGCGCCCGAGCAACTGGCCCGGCTGTTTACCGCCTTCAACCAGGCGGATAGCTCCACCACGCGCAAGTACGGCGGCACCGGATTGGGCCTGGCGATATCCAAGCGCTTTGTGGAAATGATGGACGGTGACATCAGCGTGGAATCGACCCCGGGCGTTGGAAGCGTGTTTATGTTTACGGTGCGTCCGCGTCTGTCGCACCAGCAGCGGCACGTCAATGTCGGGCACGACGCGGTGCAGGGCATGCGGGTGCTGGTCGTGGACGACAACGCCAATGCACGCCAGATCCTGGGCGAGCAACTCGGCGCACTGGGCATGCGGGTGGAATTGGCGGACGGCGGGCAGTCCGGCATCGACGCCGTCAAACGAATGGACTCAGACGACCCCTTCGACTTCGTGCTGATGGACTGGAAGATGCCGAACATCAACGGTGTGAGCGCCACGAAAATCATCATGCATGAAGCCCCCTTGAAAAACCGGCCGGCGGTTGTCATCGTGACATCATTCGGTGTGGACGAGGTCCGGCTGGCGGGCAGCCGTGCGGGGGCCAGTGCATTTATCGACAAGCCGGTCAGCCAGTCGCGCCTGTGGGACACACTGGCGGAACTGGCACACCCCGAAAGTGTGAACCGCCCAGCACATGTTTCGAATGAACCGGTTGTCAGCTTTGCCGGTATGCAGGTTCTGCTGGTGGAAGACAACGAGATCAACCAGCAGATTGCCTGCGAGTTGTTGCAGGCGATGGACGTGCGCGTTACGCTGGCGCACAACGGGCAGGAAGCCGTGGACCTGCTGCAGGCTCAGCCCGACCCGCTACCCTGGTCTATGGTGCTGATGGACCTGCAAATGCCGGTGCTTGACGGCCACCAGGCGACGCACATCCTGCGCAGCCAAAAGCGATTTGACTCTCTGCCCATCATTGCCATGACGGCGCATGCCATGCAGGACGAAGTGCGCCGCTGCCTGGACGAGGGAATGAACCACCACATTTCCAAGCCTATCGACCCGGATGTCTTGGTGGAAAGCCTCCGGCGCTGGGGCAAGCCCGCGCCGGGTAAAAAGACCCGCAGCGCCGCCACGGCGGGATTTGAAAAGGCACCAGCCCAACAGGAGTCCATCGATATTGAGGGTATTGACACCGCAGGCGGCCTGGCGAACTGCATGCACAACGCCAAAACCTACTGGATGCTGCTGGAAAAATTTCATGCGCTGCTTGAACGCACCCCGCGCCTGATACGCGATGCCTTGCAAGTACAGGACTACACGTCAGCGCAGCGGGCCGCGCACTCCCTCAAAGGCGTCAGCTTGAATCTGGGCGCCAACGACTGCGGCGCTCTGTGTGCAGTGGCCGAGCGGGCACTGCAAGATCACCTGCCTCTGCCGCAGTTCGAGCCGCAACTCCTCACCCTGGAAGACACCATCACCAAACTGGCGATGCATGTCAGTGCAGCGCTTGCGCTGCACGCGAAAGCTTCCGCAACGCACGCGCCAACAGCCAGTGAACTGGCTGAAATATGCAGCCAACTAAGGGGGCTTTTGAGTTCCAGTGATTCGCGCGCAGAGATGCTATTTGCGGACAACGCCGCGGCGCTTCGCACGGCTTTCGGCGCACAGTGCGACGTTCTGCATCAGCACATTTCCCAGTTTGAGTTTGAACGGGCTCTGGAATGTCTTGAAGCGCTCATGCAGGCTTCGAACCTTCAGATTACCTAGAGCCGCCATGGACATTTTTTCCCCCGTTAAAAGCACCATCCTGGTGGTGGATGATGAAATTACCAATCTCTCCTTGTTGGCCGGCCTGCTGCATGACCAGTACCAGGTCAAGGTAGCCAAAGACGGTGAGCGCGCCATTGAACTGACACATCGCGAAACGCCGGACCTGATCCTGCTGGACATCATGATGCCCGGCATTGACGGCTACGAGGTCTGCACGCTGCTAAAAGCGAATCCGCAGACCCGCCACATACCCATTATTTTTCTGACCAGCCAGACCGACTCGCGCAATGAGGAAATGGGGCTGCAGCTCGGCGCGGTGGATTACATTACCCGCCCCATCCGGCCCGGCATATTGCTGTCACGCGTCAAAGCGCATCTGGCCGACGCTGCCACCAGCCAGGCGGTACGGGTCAACAACGAATACCTGGAGTACGAGGTGGCCAAGCGCACGCGGCAGCTGACGGCCATGCAGGATGTTTCCATTCTGGCCATGGCTTCGCTGGCTGAAACGCGCGACACGGACACCGGAAACCACCTGCGCCGCACCCAGAACTATGTGCGCCTGCTGGCTCGGCACATGCAAAACAAGCTTGAGTACGACGAATTTTTGAGCGACCAGATGGTCGACATGTTGTACCGATGCGCACCGCTGCACGATATTGGAAAGGTAGGCATTCCAGACCGCATTCTGCTCAAGCCCGGACGCTATACGCCTGAAGAGTACGAACTCATGAAGCTCCACCCCACGCTGGGACGCGATGCATTGGAGAACGCACAACGGGTAGCAGGCAGCGCGGCAAGGCAACTGGATGGGCCGGCGGATTTTTTTGAAATCGCCAAGGAAATAACATACAGCCACCACGAACGCTGGGACGGACTTGGTTACCCCGAAGGTCTAAAAGGTCGCCAGATTCCCATTGCTGCGAGGCTCATGTCAATTGCAGACGTCTACGATGCGCTAATCTGCAAGCGCGTCTATAAGCCCGCCATGTCACAGGCCAAGGCGGCTGAAATCATTGTGGACGGACGGGGGACTTTTTTTGCACCGGAGTTGGTCGACGCATTCCTGGCGCTGCTGCCGCAATTCGACATGGTTGCCCACCGTTATGCGGACACCGACGACGATCTGGCCATCAAGGCGCAATTCGCTATCAGTGCCATCGGCCCGTTGTAAACCGGAGACTTGTGCGATGCAAAAGAGCATTGGACATGTATAGGTGTTTTCAGAGCGGCCGAACAAGCGGTGCGACTGGAGCGTTGGCTATCCAATGTGAACCGTCCCGTGGTCGTTGAAATAGGTGCGGGGACTGCCATCCCCTCAGTTCGTCACTTCAGCCACAGGGTCATCCATGAGTTCGGCGGGAGGTTGGTGCGCATCAACCCCCGTGAGTTCAGTGTGCCAACGCCCTTTGATGTTGAGCTGGCAAGTGGGGCTGCTCATACCTTGGCGGAGATTGACCGGGTGATGCATTCGGCGCGCATGTGACGCTCGATTCTGAAAATCGTCTTACATCCGCCGTTACATCGCTCAAAAAAGAAAAAAGCCCGCTACGTTTTATATAGCAGGCTTTCCAGTGTTTACTTGGGGTGGCTGATGGGGCTCGAACCCACGACAACAGGAATCACAATCCTGGACTCTACCAACTGAGCTACAGCCACCGCAGAGATGCAATTATAGCGGCTACCGAACTACGGCGAAGCCAGCGCATCGACGCCCGACACGGCAACCGACTTGGGCGCGTTGAACTTCACCTTGAAGCGTTGTTTCAACAGCTCGTAGTAGGCTGAAATTTCCGCAACACTCCATGCCTGGTTGTATTGCGCCTGGTCCTGCTTCGCGCTTTCGTCGGTCACACCTGTGCGTGCCAGCGTCTTGTTGACTTTGACCACGGCATAGCCCCGCAAGCCCAGATCAACGCCAACAAAGGCGGGCAAGGTAGTGGTGTCGGCACGCAATGCGGCCTCGACCAGAGCCACCGGCTGGCTCTGCGGTTGATCACGGGAGATGGTCACGACAGCGGGTAGCTGCGCACCCTCTGGGCTGGCTTTCCAGGCGGCCAGCCGAGCCGCGCCCTCTTTCTTCGCAAGCTCGGCACCCCGCGCCGCCTGCAGACGTTCGCGCACCTGGGTTTTGACTTCAGCCAAGGGCAAAGTGCGTGCCGGCGTGTACTGCACGATGCGACCCGACACCAACTGATTCGGCGCAATTTCGATGGCCTCGGTGTTGTGTTTCTTCTCGAGTGCGTCCCCCGAAAAAATGGCGGCCAGGAACTTCGGGTTGGCGAGCACGCCGGTGATGCCTGCTGCGGGTTTGCGCGTCAGCCCCTGCGCAGTGTGCAGTTCCAGTTTGAGCCGCTCCACGACGGGTTTGAGACTATCGGACTGCTCGTACACCGTGTTGGTAAATGCCTCGGCTGACTCAGCGTACTTGTGCTGCGCCTGCTGCTTTTTCAGGTCGACCTCAATCTCGGGGCGAACCTCCTCGAAGCTGCGCTTCTTGGGTGTCTTGATGTCAGTGAGCCTGATGATGTGGTAGCCGAAGTCAGACTCCACGACGCCGCTGATTTCACCCTTGTTCAGTGCAAAGGCCGCATCTTCGAACGGCTTGAGCATCGTGCCGCGCGTGAAGAAATCCAGATCGCCACCATTGGCAGCCGATCCCGGATCCTGCGAATTCTTCTTGGCCAGTTCAGCAAAGCTGTCGGGTGCCTTCTGCACCGCCAGCAACAACTCCTGCGCGCGCGCCTTGGCCTTTTGCCGCGCCTCAGGCGCAGCGCTTTTGGGCGACTCGATCAGGATGTGGCTGGCACGGCGTTCCTCTTTGCCGCTCAGGCGCTCTTGATTCTGCTCATAGTAGGTCTTGAGATCGGCTTCGCTCAGCACCAGAGATTTCTTCACGGCATCCAGGTCCAGCGTCACGTATTCGATGCTGGCCTGCTCCGTCGACTGGAACAGCGCCAGGTTTGACTGGTAGTAGGCATCCATCTCGGTGTCGGTGGGCTCCACCTTGGACGCAAATTCTGCCGCGTTGAAGAGTGCCACTTGCACTTCGCGGCGCTCCAGGAAAGCATTCACGGAAAGATCGGCCAAGGATTTAGGGGCAAAGCCCGTTCCCATGATGCCGTTGGTCACTTGGCGGCTGGAGATGTCAGCGCGTATCTTGGCCTCAAAGCCTTCGGGCGAGAGCCCTTGCTGCGCCACCAACTGCCGATAACGCTCCTTGTCCAGCGTGCCGTCGGGCAGCCGCAGCGACGCAATCGCCGGGTCTTCCTGCAGTGCACGGCGCAGGCGCTGGTCAGAGGTGAGCAATCCCGATTTTTGTGCCGCCGCCGCCAAGACCCGTTCCCGCACCAGGCGTTCCAGCGTGATGTAGCGCGCGTTGGCTGAATCCAGACGCTTGAGGTCGACATTCGGTTGCGATGCGCGCACGCGCTCCACTTCCTGTTTGTGCGCGTTGTCCCACTCGACCTGTGTGATGTCTTGACCGTCGACCTCGGCTACGGTTTCACCCTTGTCGCGAAAACGGCTGTAGCCTTCAATTCCAAACAGCAGGAATGAAGGCACGATCAACAAGAACAGCAGGAACTGCATGATCCGGGTGTGCTTGCGAACGAAATCAAACATACTAAAACTCTCCGAATGCGATACAACAAAAAAAGGCGAACACTGCGTTCGCCTTTGCTTGGGTGGTGGGTGCTGAGGGGCTCGAACCCCCGACCTACGCCTTGTAAGGGCGCCGCTCTACCAACTGAGCTAAGCACCCCACCTATCTAAGCCTTTTTCCCGTTCAACGCATCTTTCAATGCCTTGCCTGGACGAAACTTTGGCACCTTGGCTGCCTTGATTTTAATCGCAGCGCCGGTGCGCGGATTGCGCCCGGTGCGCGCGGCACGTTTGCCCACGGCAAAGGTGCCGAATCCGACCAACGACACCGAATCGCCCTTCTTCAGCGTGCTCGTCACCGCTGCAATAGTGGATTCAAGAACGCGCGCCGCTGCCGCCTTGGAAATATCAGCATCTTTCGCAATATGTTCTATCAGTTCAGACTTGTTCACAAATGGCCCCTTGCATGGAGTAAGTGTTGATCGGTTTCGCCTCGCAACGCGACGGCGGGATTCCCGCCCTATCGGCTCGCGATGCGATAGTCGGCGCACACCGCCGGAACCGGGGCTGAACCCGTCGCGATGAGGACTTGGCACCTCGAAACACGCGACGAGGCAACCACCGAGCGGAGCGCAATTCTATTCGCTTTTCCTCCCGCAAACCGGGGTGCCAAGCAGCTGTTATCCACTGTTACACCCTCCTTGTTTTCCCTATTGACAAGACGCGTTTACAGAGCGTCGGCAATCGCTCGGCCCATGTCGGATGTGGTCGCACGACCGCCCAGATCCGAGGTCTTTGCGGCGCCGCTGGACGGATCCAGCACGGTTTCTATCGCCTTGAGTACGGCGTCATGCGCGTGGCGATAGCCCAGAAAATCGAGCATCAGCGCGCCGGCCCAGATTTGCCCGATCGGATTGGCGATGCCCTTGCCGGCAATGTCCGGCGCCGAGCCGTGAACAGGTTCAAACAGCGACGGATATTTCCTGCCGGGATTCAGGTTGGCGCTGGGCGCGATGGCAATGGTGCCGGTGCATGCCGGTCCCAGATCGCTCAGGATGTCGCCGAACAGGTTGCTTGCCACCACCACATCGAAAAACTCGGGGCGCTGCACAAAATGCGCGCTCAGAATGTCGATGTGAAACTTGTCCAGGCGCAGTTCGGGATAGCCCTTGCTCATCTCGACGACACGCTCGTCCCAGTACGGCATGGTGATGGCGATGCCGTTGGATTTGGTGGCGCTGGTGATGTGCTTCTTGGGGCGCGACTGCGCCAATTCGAAGGCAAACTTGAGCACCCGGTCAACGCCTATGCGCGACATCACTGTTTCCTGCATCACGATCTCGCGCTCGGTGCCCTCGTACATACGGCCACCGATGGACGAGTACTCGCCTTCGGTGTTTTCGCGCACGATCACCATGTCGATTTCACCGGGCAGGCGGGCGCTCCCGTCGCGCCGAACCACCGGCGAGATGATGCCCGGCATGAGCCGCGCCGGGCGCATGTTGATGTACTGATCGAACTCACGCCGAAACAGCAGCAGTGAGCCCCAGAGCGAGACGTGATCCGGTATTTTTTCCGGCCAGCCCACGGCGCCGAAATAAATCGCGTCGTGGCCACCGACGAGCTCCTTCCAGTTGTCGGGCATCATCTTGCCGTGACGCTCGTAATAGTCCCAGCTGGAAAAATCAAAGTGGTCGAACTGCAGCGGCAAACTGAACTTGTCAGCCGCCGCCTGCATCACCCGCAGCCCCTCGGGCATCACTTCCTTGCCAATGCCGTCGCCGGCGATCACTGCGATTTTTTTCATATTGACTCCCGAAATCTCATCATGTTAACTTTCACGTTTAGCCTTGAGCGCAGTCCATCGTCGTCATTTCGAGGCCCCCGAATCCGTCCGATACCCCACCTGGGCCATGAACCGATGGTTCGCCATCGCGAGCATAGCGCGGCGATCCATGTTGTTGCTTAGCCACCATGGATTGCAACGGCCTGCGGCCTCGCAATGACGAGGTGTTCGCGGGGATGTTCATGGAAAGCTACGCTCGCAACGACGGTTTTGGCGGACGCACCACCAGACTCACCCCCAGCGCCGTGAGCGCGATACCGCCACAAGTCACCAGTGTGATCGGCTCGTCAAAGATCAGCCAGGCCAGCATGGCCGTGGTCGGCGGCACCAGGTACATGAGCGCGGTCACACCGGTAGCCGCGCCACGCTGAATCAAAAGGTACAGCAGCGAGCTTCCGCCCAAGGTCAGCGCCAGCACTGACCAGGCCATGGCCGCTGCCAGCGAGATGTTCCACTGCATGGCCTGCGGCTCCAGCAGCGCCAGCGGCAAGGTGACCAGCAATGCCGCGGCCAACTGCACGGTGTTGGCGCTGCGCACATCACAGGGATGAATGAATCGCTTCTGGTACAGGGTGCCCACGGTGATGCCCACCAGCGCCAGGCCCGCCAGCGACAGGTTCAATACGTTCGCCTCGCCTCCCTGTCCGAACTTTCTCGACACGACCAGCACCAGACCCGCCAGGCCCAGCGTCAGGCCCCACCACTGCCGTCGTGTAACGCGTGCACCCGTGGCCGACAGCCACACTGCGGTCAGCACCGGTTGCAGGCCCACGATGAGTGCCGAGAGTCCCGAGCCCATGCCCAGTTTGACGGCGGCCCAGACACCACCCAGGTAGACCGCGTGCATCAGCACACCGCTCACGCCCAGGTGCAGCCACTGCTGCGCCGACCTTGGCCAGGGCACCTTGGACCAGAGTATCCAGGGCAGAAAGCACAGGATGGAGAGCGCGTAGCGCCAGGCCAGAAAAGTCATGGGCGGCGCGTACGGCATGCCAAAGCGCGCCACGATGAAGCCGGTGCTCCAGATCAGCACGAAGACGGCTGGCATCGACCTATTGAAAGTTCCAGAATACGTGACAGCCACTTCGGTCATTGCGAGGAGCTCCAGCAACGCGGCAATCCACGTGCACCACAGGTATGCGCGCATGGATTGGCGCGCTGCGCTCGCAATGACAGAATCTTTGCCAGACCGTTGTATTGACTTCCTGAAAGATCAATAGTCAGTTGAGGATCGAGCAAAGTTCGCCCCGGGTAACTCTTGTTGCGTCCCGCAAGATCTCGCAGCGGCTATTTCGCACGCGCACGAATTTCCGGCAAGGCCTTTTGCATGTAGTACACCATGGACCACACCGTGAGCACGGCCGCAAGCCAGATCAGCCATACGCCCCACAGATGGGTGTCGATCAGGCCGAACAGCTTGCCGTCGAACAGCAGGAAAGGGATGGCGATCATCTGCACCACGGTCTTGACCTTGCCGATCATGTGCACCGCCACGCTCTTAGTCGCGCCAATTTGCGCCATCCATTCGCGCAGCGCCGAAATCGCAATTTCGCGCCCGATGATGATGAGTCCGACAAACACGTCGGCGCGGTTCAGATGCACCAGCACCAGCACGCTGGCGCACACCAGGATCTTGTCGGCCACCGGATCCAGGAAAGCGCCAAAGGCGGACGTCTGATTGAGCCGGCGTGCCAGATAACCGTCGAGCCAGTCGGTGAGCGCGAACACCACGAACATGACGGTGGCAATGAGGTTCTTCTCTGCCACCGAACCGAAGGACTCGGGCAGGTAGAACACACCCACGATGAGCGGAATCGCGGCGATGCGGGTCCAGGTCATGATGGTGGGGATCGTCAGGAACATGGCTTGATTGTGTCACGCGCACGGGGCGCTTCAGTGCAGTGCGCGATGAATTTCTTCGGCCAGTGTGCGCGAGATGCCCTCGACCGTGGCGATGTCGTCCACGCCCGCGGCCGCCACGCCGCGGATGCCACCAAAGCGCTGCAGCAGTGCCGCGCGCTTTTTCGGGCCGATGCCGGGAATGTCCTCGATCTTGCTAGCGCCCACGCGCACCTTGGCGCGCTGCGCGCGCATGCCGGTGATGGCGAAGCGGTGCGCCTCGTCGCGGATCTGCGCCACCAGCATGAGCGCGGCCGAGTCCTTGCCAAGGTAGACCTTGTCGCGGCCGTCGGCAAACACCAGTTCCTCCAGCCCCACCTTACGGCCCTCGCCCTTCTCCACGCCCACGATCACCGACAGATCCAGCCCCAGCGCCTCGAACACCTCGCGTGCCACACCCACCTGACCGCGCCCACCGTCGATCAGCACCAGGTCCGGCAAGCGCACGCTGCCCGGACCATTGGAGCCAAGCGCTGCGGCGTCCCTCATGGCCTGCGCCAGCTTGCCATAGCGGCGCTCCAGCACCTGACGCATCGCGGCGTAATCGTCGCCGCCGGTGATGCCCTCGATGTTGTAGCGACGGTATTGCGCGCTTTGCATCTTGTGCTGGGCAAACACCACGCACGAGGCTTGAGTGGATTCGCCTGCGGTGTGCGAGATGTCGAAGCACTCGATGCGCAAGGCGTCCAGATCGGCCAGCGCCAGATCCAGTGCGTCCGCCAGCGCGCGCGTGCGCGCCTGCTGCGAGCCTTCTTCCGCCAGCAACCGCGTCAAGGCGATGTCGGCGTTGGTCTGCGCCATCTCAAGCCAGAGGCGGCGCTGCTCGCGCGGCTGGTGCTGGGCGCTCACCTTCACGCCCGCCTGCTGCGACAGCGCTTCGATCAACGACGGATCCACCGCCACGCTGGTGATAAGGGACGGCGGCACCGGCACATCCAGGTAGTGCTGGGCGATGAAGGCCTGCAGCACCTGCACCGCGACATTGACATCGGGCGCTGGCGCTGCGTCGCCCGCAAGCAGTTCGTCCTCGGCGCGCATCAGCTCGCACGCCTCCTGCACGTGCGACGGAAAGTAGGGCCTGTCGCCCAGATGGCGCCCACCGCGCACCATCGCCAGGTTCACGCAGGCGCGCCCACCCTGCACCCGCACCGCCAGAATGTCGGCGTCCTGGTCCGTCTGCGTCTCCACCGATTGCTGGTGCAGCACCTTGGACAGGGCCGTGATCTGGTTGCGCACCTCTGCCGCCTGCTCGAACTCCAGCGCCGCCGCGTGCGCCTGCATCCGCAGCTCCAGGTTCTGCAGCAGGGACTGCGCGTGGCCCTCCAGAAACGCCTCGGCATGGCGCACGTCCTGCACGTAGTCTGCGGGCGCGATCAGGCCCACGCAGGGGCCGGAGCAGCGTTTGATCTGGTACAGCAGGCAGGGTCGGGTGCGGTTGCCAAAGACCGAGTCTTCGCAGGTGCGCAGGCGAAACACCTTTTGCAGCAGCTGTATCGTCTCCTTCACCGCCCAGGCGCTGGGATAGGGTCCGAAAAATCGGTGCCTCTTGTCCACGCCGCCGCGGTAATAGCCCATGCGTGCATAAGCCGCCGGGCTGGCGCTGAGCGCACTCACCACGCCGTCGCTGGCGCGCGTGCCGCTGAGTTTGAGGTAGGGGTAGCTCTTGTCGTCGCGAAACAGGATGTTGTACTTGGGGTGCAGCGTCTTGATCAGATTGTTTTCCAGCAGCAGCGCTTCCGCCTCGGAGCGCACCACCGTCGTCTCCATGCGCACGATGCGGCTCACCATGTGGCCGATGCGCGTGCCGTCGTGCGTCTTCTGAAAATAGCTGGACACGCGCTTCTTCAGGTCGCCCGCCTTGCCCACGTAAAGTACGCCGCCGTCGGCGTCGAAATAGCGGTACACGCCGGGCAACGCCGGCAGCGCGGCCACTTCGCTCAGCAATTGAGCCGGGAATTTCGATGCGGGGAGTTCTGCCATGGCGCGTATTGTGGACAATCCTGAGGGTGTACTCGCTGCGCTGGGATATTTATTGCAAAGTCATCGACAACCATGGCGACATCGGTGTCTGCTGGCGCCTGTGCGCCGACCTGGCAGCGCGCGGACACCAGGTCCGACTCTACGTCGACGATGCCTGTGCATTGGACTGGATGGCGCCCCAGGGATGCGCCAGGGTGCAGGTGTTGGCCTGGTCGCACGAGACGCTGATGCCACTGCGCCTGGCTGCGCGCGCGGACGTAGTGATTGAAGCCTTCGGCTGCGAACTGGGCGGGGAACGGGTCGCGCATTACGCCGACCCCAGATATCGAGCGCCGGTCTGGCTCAATCTGGAATACCTCAGCGCCGAAGCTTATGTGGAGCGCTGCCACCGCCTGGCGTCCCCGGTGCTGCACGGACCAGGCAAGGGGCTGACCAAGCATTTCTTCTATCCCGGCTTCACTGCGGCCACTGGTGGCCTGCTGCGAGAGGGCGACCTGGAGCAACGCCAAAGCGCTTTCGACCGTCAGGCATGGTTGGCGCAGCAGGGCATTGGCTTTAGCGGTGAGCGCCTGATCTCGCTGTTCTGCTACGAACCACCTGCCTTGAGCGCGCTGCTGGAGCACCTGGTGGCCGCGCCGCAGCCCACGCGCCTGCTGGTCACCGCAGGCCGCGCGCAAGCCGCCGTGCGCGCTCTGCTGCAGCACGGCGACCTGGGACAGCTTGCCGTGACCTGGCTCCCGGCCTTGAGCCAGCGCGACTACGACCAGTTGCTGTGGGCTTGCGACCTGAACTTCGTGCGCGGCGAGGACTCGTTGGTGCGGGCCCTGTGGGCCGCAAAGCCGTTTGTCTGGAACATCTACGCGCAGGCCGACGGTGCGCACGCAAGCAAACTGGAAGCGTTTCTGGGGATGCTGCAGGCACCCACCGCGATGCGAGAGTTCCACCGCGTCTGGAATGGCCTGAGTTCGGCGCCCCTGCCCGCACTGGACCAGGCTTGCTGGGGTGAAACCGCGTTGGCTGCCAGAAGCCGGCTCCAGTCGCAGCTGGATCTGAGCACGCAACTTCTGCATTTTGTCGAAAAAACCGCTAAAATCTGAGGCTTCGCGCCATCCGGGCAATACCGTCCTCTTCGCGCACCCGCCGCAGTCAGCGGTCTATACGTCAGCATCAGCCTGACGGCAAAGTCATCTCAACGTTATGAAAATTGCTCAAGAAATCCGCGCAGGCAACGTGATCATGCACGGCAAAGACCCCATGGTCGTCCTGAAAACCGAATACAGCCGCGGCGGGCGCAACTCGGCCACCGTGCGCATGAAATTGAAAAGCCTGATCGCCAACTTCGGCACCGAAGTCGTGTTCAAGGCCGACGACAAGCTCGACCAGGTCATCCTCGACAAGAAGGATTGCACGTACACCTACTTTGCCGACCCGATGTACGTCTGCATGGACGCCGAGTTCAACCAGTACGAAGTTGAAGCCGAGAACATGGGCGACTCGCTCAACTACCTGGAAGACGGCATGGAAGTCGAAGTCGTCTTCTACGACGGCAAGGCCATTTCAGTGGAACTGCCCACCAGCGTGGTGCGCGAAATCACCTGGACCGAACCCGCCGTCAAGGGCGACACGTCTGGCAAGGTGCTCAAGCCGGCCAAGATCGCCACCGGCTTCGATATCGGCATCCCGATTTTTGTGGCCCAGGGCGACAAGGTCGAAATTGACACCCGCACCGGTGAGTACCGCAAGCGCGTCTGAACGCCGGGCTCTGGCCCACTAACGAATAAAAGGCTCCAGATCTGGAGCCTTTTTTCTTGGGCGCGCGACATTCTTCTGTCAGCTTGAAGTTTCAAAGAACCGACACGAAGAAGCATGGAACATACCGAAGGATTCTTCACAAAATGCTTATAATGTACCGAAATATGCCGATATGTGATGGAATTGATTTTTCTAATTACACCGCACACTGAAATATCGGTCACTTACGCGCTGTCGCCAAGAATTGCATGAGCCCAATGGGAATTGAAAAAGCCTTTTGCACCACCCGCGAAGCAGCGTTGCTGTTGGGGGTTGCTGTCAGCACTGTGCAGCTATGGGTGGAAAGCGGTCTGCTTCAGGCATGGAAGACCGCCGGGGGTCACCGCCGCGTCTTGCGCTCCTCGGTCGAGGCCCAATTGCGCAAGAGCACCCTGCTGACCCGAAGCCACGTGGAGCGGCGCGCCCCGAGTCCGCGGCGCCTGCGCGTCATGGTGGTGGACGATGACCCGATCATGCTTCACCTCTATCAGACTCAATTGACGCAATGGCCCATGGCACCCGAGGTCGTGGCGCTGGACAACGCCGTCGCGGCGCTCGTGGCCATTGGCAAGAACCCGCCGGATTTACTGGTGATGGACCTGAACATGCCAACCATGGATGGTTTCAAGCTGTTGGGCTTGCTGCAGCAAACGCCGGAAATCTCCAACACCACGATCGTCGTGGTTTCGGGCTTGGACGATGCCACCATTGAGCAGCGCGGCGGCGTGCCAAAGGGGATTGAGGCACTGTCCAAGCCTGTGCCTTTCCATCGCCTGCTCGCCATCGCCACGGGTATCGCCAAGCGCGCCATGCAAGCTTTGCATCAGGCCTAACCATGCGTTTGAACCTCAACACGCAGTTATCGCAGATGATGACAGAGCGCGTCATTCTGCTGAATCGACAAGCACAGGCGCAGGCCTACGCTGCCAACATGGCGCAAATCCCGAATCCCAATTAATTCCTGCAGGAACCGCTCCATGCAACATATCCTCATCGTCGACGATCATTCCGACATACGCCGACTGCTTGCCATCACCCTGGGCAAAAGCTACGCCATTCTTGAAGCCGAAGATGGGGCCAGCGCACTCGAAGCAGTGCGACGCCACCATCCCCAATTCGTGCTGCTGGACGTGATGATGCCCGGGGCCATGGACGGTTTACAAGTGCTAGATGCGATCAAGGGTGACCCCCAAACCCGGGATATTCTGGTCGCCATGGTCACGGCACGCGGGCAACTGGCTGACCGCGACGACGCCTGCAAGCGCGGTGCCGACGCCTACTTCGTCAAACCTTTCAGCCCGCTGCAAATCGTGGCTTGGGTCAAGGGCAAATTACAATGAAGACACGACCCAAAAACGGAGTTGAGGAGCGCGCCGTTGACACTGCGCTCTCGTCGCAAGAGTTGCAGCGCCAGATGTTCGTCTACGCGCAAGACCTGCACGACTTGATGGAGTTGCATGTGCAACTGCAGCAGCGCTACCAATGGGTGCTGCAGGCGCATGGACGACGCGACAACAGCAACGACGTGTTGCTGGGCACGGTGCGGCAGTCCTGTGCCATGTATCTGGTCACTGATTGCGCAGGCAAGATCACTTTCGCCAGCCCGGCGGCGGACCAGATTTTTTCGCTCGACGCCGGCAGTCTCAAAGCCGATCTCATCAGCGACATCGCGCACTCGTCCAGCTTGGCGACAGTGCGCAATCTCTTGGACAAGTTCAGCAGCGCCAACGCCACCGGCGCGATCGAGATGCGAAAGCTTCAATTGCACGACGGCGCGAAGGGCCATCCCGTGTGGTACGACGCGCTGGTCATTCCAGCGCGCAAACTGGATCACATCGAGATTGTCTGGCTGCTGGGAGCGCAAGCGGCGCCCAACGCCGGCGAGACTGAAGTTCAAAAGAAGGTCTTGTCGTTTGAAGAGTGCGAGGACGGCTTGGTGCTGACCAGCCCGGATGGCCTGATTCAGGCCGTCAATCCGGCGTTCACCCGCATCACGGGCTACGGCGCAGCAGATGTCACAGGAAGGAATCCGAGTCTGCTCAGCGCAGGCCGTCAGGATTCCAGTTTCTACGGCGCCTTTTGGGCCCACCTGATCGATGGCGGCAGCTGGACCGGGGAATTCTTCAACCGGCGCAAGAATGGTCACATCTACACCGAATGGAAAACCGTCAAGGCGATCAAGAATGAGGTGGGCGTGACCATTTCCTACATCGCTGCTTGCGCCGACATTTCTGCACGTGTCGGCGAAGCCGAGGAACTGGCCCATCTGGCCTACCATGATGCCTTGACCGGCCTGCCCAACGAGCGTTTGCTGGCCGACCGGACGTCGCAGGCGATAGCGACCACCAGTCGCAGCGGAACCCAGTTTTGCGTGATGCTTCTGGACCTGCACCAGTTCAAACGCGTCAACGAGGATATCGGCCACGATGGCGGCGACCGGGTCTTGCAGGCGGTGGCGGGGCGCCTCAAAGCGGCTGTGCGCGACAGCGATACCGTCGCCCGCGTCGGGGGCGACGAATTCGCGATCCTGCTGCAAAGCCCGATCGACGACGAAGTCGCGTTTAGCGTGGCAAGCAAGATCTTGGGCGCACTCGGTGCACCCATTCAGGTTGCAGAACATGCGGTGACGGTTCGCGTCAGCATAGGCTGTGCGCGCTACCCCGTGGATGGGGATGACATCGCCACACTACTCAAACATGCCGACGCCGCCAAGTACGGCGCCAAACGATTCGGACTTGAGTTCAGCTTCTTCGATACCGGCGTCGTAGCCACTCCTGCGCCGGACATGGGATTCGACATTTGGCGCGCGCTGGAACGCAATGAACTATCGGTGGTGTACCAACCCCAGGTGACGCCCGACAATCACAAGGTCGTGCGCGGCTGTGAGGCCCTGCTGCGCTGGAATCACGCCAGCTTGGGTGAAGTTTCACCGTCGGTCTTCATACCTATCGCTGAAAAGAACGGTGCCATCATCGCCTTGGGCGATTGGGTGCTCGACACGGCCTGCCGCCAGCTTCGCCAATGGCACAACGCGGGCCTGCCCGATTTGACATTGTCCGTCCACGTGTCATCGCGCCAGCTGCAGGATTCGAATTTCCCCGCACGCGTGCGACAAATGCTGCTCGATTGCGGCGTGGAGCCATCCCTTCTGGAAATAGAGATTAGCGAAGTCGATGCCATAGCCCTGAGGCACAAACCACTGACGCAAAGCGCGCTGCGCGAACTGGGGGTGAAGGTTGCTGTGGTCGACTTTGGCGTAGGCTCCAGCAGCTTGCATCAACTCCGGTCTTTGCAGGTGGATAGATTGAAGATAAGCCAACGCTTTGTGCGCAACCTGGTCCTGTCCGACGACGCACAGGCGCTCAGCCAGTGTTTCGTGGGCATCGGCAGTGCCATGGGCCTGGACGTCACGGCGGGTGGCGTGGAGGATGCGGATCAATTGGCGATCTTGGCGGCGCAGGGATGTGATCTGGTACAGGGCTATTACACCGGCAAACCGATGTCGGCGGGCGCCTTGCTCGACTGGGCGCTGGCCCCCTGAAGCGAGGGCCGCATCCATGACTGATGGCGAAGTCGAAAGGGGTGGCGCCCGCCATCAGCGCACACTGTTTTTTTTGTGGTTGACTGCTGCGGGTTTGATATTTTTGAGCTGGTTGCAGGTGTTTTCACTTGTCAACGCGAGTCTGACGCGCGAGCTCGACGCGGCCGAGAGCGATCTAGCCAACCTCACCCGCGTCAGCCAGGAGCACGCCCGCCGCACGCTGCGCAGCGCCGACCAGGTACTGCGCTTCGTGCAGTCACGATATCTCGAAATCGGGCCGGCTCTGGACTTGAGCGCTCTGACCGCCAAGGGTGTCATCGACGCCGAGATCTTTAATCAGGTCGGTGTGATCGACACTCAGGGCATCTACAAGCTCTCCAACCTGCCGATCGCCGGCAAACTGGACCTGTCAGACCGCGATCACTTCAAGGTGCATGTGGCGGCCGACACGGGCGAGCTTTTCATCTCCAAGCCGCTGCTCGGACGCGCCAGCGGCAAATGGTCGATCCAGCTCAGTCGGCGCATCAGCCGTGCCGATGGCCAATTTGCCGGCGTGGCGGTGCTCTCCATTGACCCAGGCTACTTCACCCACTTCTATGGCGAACTCAACCTCGGCCCCAAGGGCTTACACGCCCTGTATGGTTTGGATGGAATCGCGCGCGCGCGCAAGGTCGGCTCTGAGGATGCAACATCGGCGGACTCCGCCTTCGCGAGTCCCCAAGCTCCACCGAAGCCCGGCAGCATCGCGCTGACCTCACCTATGTTGGAGCAAATCGGCGCTGGCAAGCTGGCCGGCGCTTTCACCCAGCGCTCCGGGGTGGACGGCGGGGATCGAACCCACTTTCGTGGTTTGGACACCTCTCAACCCGCGCCAACATTGACTTTCGCAAAATCCAGCAGGTTAAAAAATCGGAAAAGTGGATGACCCAAGTGGATGACATCCGATGGCAAGTGTAGCCGCCCTGCAAGCGATCAAATGCATCATGCGAATTTTTGAAGCCTGCCGGGGACACTTCAACCAGCGTTAACATCCAGCGAGGCCCACGCGAGTGGCTTTGATACATAAAATTGATGGGAGAGAAAGATGCGAATGTTGAAAATCCTTGGAAGTGCGTTGATAACCTTGGGCCTGTGTGCCTCAGTAAACGCGCAAGACAAACCAAAGACATTAGATGAACTGAGAGCGCAAGGCTACTCAATCAAGTCTATAACTCCAATTTACAGCCAACTGCTTTTGGCCGGATATCCGCAAGGATTCCAAACGGCTTACGAGAAAGTGAACGGCCCAAATTACATTCGTGAATTGGTGCCAGTTGGTGAAAATGTTAACGACTGGACGAAGATGATGACGATAAGCGGCATCAAAGATCTCGCTAACAGAGCAGACGTCACACCCCATGCAGTTCTGAATAATATTGCTGCCGGGTTCAAACGCGCGTGCCCAAATTCGTTTTCTGCCCAAGGCATAGCTGAAGGGAAGTTGAGTGGCTTTGATTCGTATGTAGCTGTTGTTTCATGCGGTGTTTCGCCTTCGACTGGTGGGAAGTCAAGTGAAACGGCCCTTATTGCTGTCATCAAAGGTCAATCTGACTACTACACGATTCAGTGGGCTGAAAGATCGGCCCCATCAAATGAACCCATCGTTCTCGATGTGCCAACGTGGGCAGGAAAATTGAGTCTGATGAGTCCCATAAAACTATGTCCGATTGTTCCCGGTGAGCAGGCGCCATACCCAAGCTGCGTCGGACCATAGAATCGTCAGGATGGCTGATCGGCGGCCCCTGCTGGTATAGATCGAAAGCACAAGCACCGCGCCAAGTCATCTGGGACGTGGCGCTGCCGAAGCGATTGCAGGGATTGGCAGAGCAACAGTTCGGCTTGACTGTCTTTTGGTGCGATGCTGAGTCAACGGAGCCAAAGCACTGCAAGCACGCATCTGATTCCACGCTTCTTCGTCCTGCTGCCGCGACTCCCTGCAGGCCTCCCGCCATTGCTTCATGGCCTCTGCATGCGCCTTCAATGCCCGCTGGTGTGAGGTCTCCATGCCGAACGCAGAGTAGAGGGTATCAGCGGCGCCTGCAACCGCACCGCTGGGCGCCGCCGGGGCTTTGGGTGCCGGTGGCAGCTTGACCCGCTCCGGCAGGCTTTTTGACGCATTGACGGCCCCATAGAACTGGCGCACCTCGGAATGCACAGCTTGACTTCCCGGCTCACCACGCCGGATGCCGAGCGGCGCCAACGCCTCCCCGTATCCGGTTTGCAGTTCGCGCAGCCGCTCACGATCGAACAGGGCTTTGCTGTTGAGCTTCCACACCCCCGCCGCCGACTTCACACGCGGTATCACCAACAAATGGGCGTGAATATTTTGCTCGTCGGTATGGATCACAAACGAGGCCAGTTGATCCGGCCATTGCCGCTTGGCCCATGCCAGCGAGGCAGTGGCCCACGCCTTCACCTTGTCCGGCTCAAACACGCCGCCCATGCTCTCGCGCCCGGGTCGAAAATAGCTCGGGCTTGCGGAGAGCACAATCTCGCGGCATAGCACGGTGTCCCGGTTGCGCCGTTCCGCACCTTCAAGCAGATGGCGCGCCGCCTGATAGGGCGTCTTGCCGCCTGCCAGGTGCATCACGACCGGCGCCGCCCCATCGGGGTCCGCGTTGGGCGTGGGCTTCTCGCGCATGGTGTGCGCCGACGAAGCCGCAATCGCCGCCATGGCCTTGGCCTTGCGACGATCCACGCGCAACACGGCGTAGGGGGCAGCGGCAGGGTGCGAGGTGCTCATGCTCCATGCATATCGCGCCCCGCCCGAGATAGCACGCCCGGCCATCAGATGCCCGGTCTACTCACTACACCGAGCAAGCTCTGTTCTGTTCGATCCACCCCCGGCCCCGCCCGGCAAGGGCGGGGAGCAAGGCAGAGCGTGCCATGCCCAGACCATCCCCCGGCCTGCGGCTCGGGGGTTCGACTGGGCATTGGGGGAACGCTGGCATGCCGAGGCCGCAGCATCGAGGCCGATCCTGTTAGCCTAGGCGTGGCGTGGATTACGGCGTGCGCCCTGACGTTTGCGAGCAATGCAAACTGTCAGATGCCGGGATGCTTTGCCCCTTGGGGCAGATTGGCCGAACCTTCCGCTTGTGCGGCACCCACGAGCGCCGCAGCCGCTCTGTGGGCGTTGATGAGGCCCCGAACATGGAGCATATGCCACCGCAGTTTTTCCGCCCGACTAAGCCCATTCAATTTTGCGTTCGCGGACTTGGGTGCCGGGCTGTTGTTGTAATTATTCAAATCAGCAAGGGTGTCGAGCACCTGCTCTGCGTGGTCTTCCAATTCTTCAAGCGTCATCGAGTCAACGCTGACCCGGGTGAGGTCAATAGCTTTGATCAACGGGCTTATGGGCATGGCCGGACTCCTAGTCAACTCGTTCACCATGACGCGGGCCAAATATTTTTTCAAGAACCATTCGGCGGGGGCTTGCTATTCGCGTTGGGTTTGGTAAGACAGACATCGGGCTGGGCATGCGTCAACCGAAAGGCTTCTCGATCCACCAGTCTGTCTACGGTCGCGGGACCAAGCAAAATGCAGCTAGGATGGTATCTTGGGGAAGCTGCGCCGACGCCGATTCAGACCGGCCCCAAGGGAGTGCCAATACTCCGAATTGATAAGCTGGTGCCAATTGGTTGGCGCACCACCCCGCTAATGGTGCATCCATTCGGGCACGGCCCCAAGGACTTCCATAAGTCCTTAGGGTAAGCCATGCCCGCACAGGTTTAGGAGCAGAGGGCCCGAAGGGCCCAACAGCCAAAAACCAAAGACAAGAAGGCAAGAGGGTTGAGTTTGGCAAAGCTGCGAGCAATGCGACTTCCAAAGAGGGAAACTCAATTCACTTTTTTAGCAGACCATGCAACCCATTCGGAGCGGGGTTCCGTTTGCATAGCAAACAAAATGGGCGGCGCGATTTTTAGATTTTCTTCGCGGGCTTTGCATTGGCCTTTTTTCCCGCCTCGGCTTTCGCTTCGACCTCTTCTTTTGCCTTGGCCGCAGCCTTCTCCGCCTTCTTTTTCTTTTGCTCTGTCTGCTGGATGATTCGCTTAGCAATGACGGGCAAGAAGTCGTCTTGCGAAACTTTCAGCCTCCCGAAATCGATGCCCTCGTAGGCGAGCCGACTGATGGCTTCATGTAGATTGGGCACCGTCAATTCACTTCCATGAATGTAGTCGTCATGCGACGACAACCGCGTGTCAATATCATGCCCAACCATGGCACGCTTCAAACCGTCATTCACGCCCTTGCCTGTCAACGCCGTCACGACGGTGTGCCGGAAGGAATGAAAAACTTTCAGCGGGTCAACAATGTTGACTTCTGGCAGATCGAGATAGGTTCCAAACATGCGGGTCATGTTTTTGCGATACCCATTGGTGCCGGGCTGTATGTGGGGAAATAGCTTGGTGTAGCCAGCCCTAAGTAGGCTCATGCGATATTCCACCAGACCTAGATCAATCAGCGTTTGGTGCAGCGGCACCCGCCGCTTTGCGTTGTCGGTTTTTCCCTTCAATATGTCGATGATCCAGATGCCCTTGACCGGGTAAATCTGACCCACTTCTAGGCTGGCAATCTCTTCGGCGCGCGCGCCAGTGAACAATGCAATCAGAGGGCACCAATAGAAGTCGGGAAGTTTCAGCTTCTTTCGATAGAGGGCAGGCTCAAAGATTTTTTGCAGTTCTTCCGCCGTGAATGGCTTATACGACTCTGACTTGTTGTCTGCATTTACGATATACAAGTCCTTGGCCGGGTTGACCATATTCACTACTTGGTTGTCGATGCAGTATTCAAAGAAGCCGTTCAGGATGGTGATGTGGTCATTGACTGTGTTGGCCTGCCGACCGTTAGCTAGCAAACCCTTTTTGTAGTCCGTTAGTGTTTTGGCACTCGCCATGGCAACGTCGATGTTGCCGGTTGCCTTGATGAACCCTTTAAGCACACCACGATGTTTGCGCCACGTGGAGTCTTTTAGCGTTGCCTTTCGCTCCGTCATGAAGTCGTTTTTGGCCACTTCCAATGTGGTGCCACATTTGGACATCGGCAACACCGCAGCGATGCCCGCCACCGCTTGCCTTTGTCTGGCCGTTGCCATCTCCGCAAAGATGGCGGGCAGTTGTGCAGCTTCCTCGGGCGTGTCCGTCTGAACAATCCCTTTGTCCAAATCAATGTTGATTTTTTCCCGGATACCCTGCTTTGCGTCCGGTTTGAGTAGATGCGGAAAGTCCGCAAGGGTTGGATTCGACAAGAACTTAGCACTAACCATTGTTGCCTCCACAGCAAGGGACAGGGACAAGGCGCGCTGACGCGCGACTATGCAATCTTTGGTTCTTAGGCTTCGCCTGAACTCTGTTTTTCCAACAAGCTGCCGCAATGCTAACGGAACAATCAGGCGGAAATAGAAAACGCCGCAGCGGTCGCGGATCAGGCGGGGGGTTTTGATGCTCACAGACAAGCTCCTGAATGGAGCTGGATGAGCGAAGTGGATGATAGCCAAACCCAAATCGGCTGCTAGGCCGCATGGGGCTTGGGTTTCAAAAACTGGTGCGGCTGGCGTGGAGCGGCACTACTATTTCCGCAAGATTCCACAATACCCACTGGCGGTGGTGGCCGGACTGGACACGCAAGACCTGCTGTCCAACCATCGCAGCGCGAGCCACGCACTGTACCTGCAAGCCGGGATCGTGAGCCTGTTGATCGTCGCCCTGGCGGGCGCGCTCGCCCGGCAACTGCGTCAAATCCGCAGGGAGACGCAAGCGCGGCAGATCGTCAAGGACCAGTTGCAGGATCGCACCGAACAGCTCAACGCCATTTTCGCCCTGAGCCCGGACGGCTTTGTCTCGTTTGACCAGGGGCGCTGCGTGAAATACGTGAGTCCGGCCTTCGCCCAAATGCTGACCCTGGGCGCTGATCGGCTGGAGGGACTCAATGAACATGATTTCTCGGCCTGGTTGACACGGCGCTGCCGCGCCACGGCGCCGTTTTCCGGAATTGTCGCGCTGCGCTCGCAAGTCCTTGGCGGGAAGGAGTACGCCCAGGAACTGCTTGAAGTCGAAGGTGACATCAAGCGCACGCTGCTGGTTGGCTTGCGCTGCAGCCAAACCAACACGGTGTCGCAAATTCTGTATTTCCGCGATGTCACGCGGGAAACCGAAGTCGACTACATGAAGAGTGAATTCCTTGCCACAGCGGCGCATGAACTGCGCACTCCCATGGCCAGTATTTTGGGGTTTTCCGAGGTGCTGTTGCACCAGGAATTCAGCGCCGCCGAGCGCGACGAGTTCCTGAACATCATTCACGACCAGTCCAAGCACATGGCGAACATTCTCAACGAGTTGCTCGATCTGGCGCGGATCGAAGCACGTCGCGGCAAGGACTTCCGCTACGCCAGGTTGCAACTTCAGGAAATGGTGGTCGATCTGTTGAGGTCGCTCAGCCTTCCCCCCACTCGCAGCCAACCCGAATTGCGCATGCCAGCACAGGCGCTGTACGTCATGGCAGACCCACAAAAACTGCGCCAGGCGTTGACGAACGTACTCTCCAACGCCTACAAGTATTCGCCCGCTGGCGGTCCGATCGTGCTCGAGATCGAAGTCAAGGCTGACGACCCGATGGCGCCCCGGGTATGCCTGCGTATCAGCGACCACGGCACAGGCATGACGCCCGCGCAACTGGCGCGGGTGTGTGAACGCTTTTACCGCGCCGACACGTCAGGCAAAATTCCTGGAACGGGTCTGGGCATGAGCATCGTCAAGGAGATCATAGAACTGCATCGAGGGCAGATTGACATCGACAGCACCTGGGGTCTGGGCACCAGCGTCAATCTGACTCTTCCCCTGCTCGCAGACGCGTCAGGTGGCTAACACTATGGAATCCTCATGAGAACACGTCAGCGCTACATTCCCATCATCGAAGCTCAGGCGGGCATGGCGCTCGGCGCGCCAGCCAACGCCGTGAGCGGCGGTGCCATGAATTTCAGCCTGCCTGCAGGCCATGTGCTGACCGAAGACAATCTGCACCTGCTCGACGCGCACCGGGTCGAGTTCATCTTTGTGACCGAACCCGACCTGCGCACCGAGCAGGAAATCGCCGCCGATGCTGCCTTGGTCGAGCAGCAAGTGATGCGCATCTTCGCGGGCGCAGACCTTTCGGACCCGACCATGGCCGGGCTGTTCGATCAAGTCCTTGCCTACCGAAGCGCTTGATGACCCGCATCCAACTCACGCGCGAGCAGGTGCTTGAGCACAGCAAGCGCATGCGCAGCTTTCCCCGCATCGTTGCCGAAATCCTGGCGACCATCGATGATCCAAACGGTGACGTGCGGACCTTGGCGCAATGCATAGAGCATGACCCCATCATCGTCGCACGTGTTCTGTCTGCAGCGAACCGTGCCTCCGTGCGGGGCCGGCGCGAGTCCGAGCTGGTCGACATTTATGCTGCCACTTCGCTGATCGGCATGGGCCGGGTGCGCGAAATCGCCTTGATCAGCAGCCTTGACAGTTTCGTCGCGGCGCGCGCACAGGACCTGCGCTCCGAGCGTCTATGGCAACACTGTGTCTCGGTCGGCGTGTGCTGCCAGGAACTGGCGCTACAGGTGACGCAGCCGGTGAGCACCGACCTGGCGCTGGTTGCCGGCTTGCTGCACGACATTGGTCAGTTCTGGCTCTACAGCTTCGACGCCAAGGCCTATCAAGCTTGCTGGAGCGAAGCGCTGCGCAGTAGGCGCAGCATCGAGGAAGTGGAATATGAACAATTCGGCCTGGGCCACACTTTGGTGGGTGCCTGGTTGGCGCGGGACTGGGGATTGTCTGAAGGTATTTGTGATGCCATTCAGGGCCACCATGTGCCGATTGCAGCAAGCGCGAATCCACTCATATCCCTGGTGCATGTGGCCGAGGTTGTGAGCAACGCACTCAACCTGAGCATCGGCGACGAAAACCGCGTCAGCTTCATCTCCAATGCTGCCTGCGAGCAACTGGGTCTGGTCTGGGACGAGCGCGCGCAAGCCTTGTTTGGGCGGATCGAAGCACGCAGCCGCCATGCCAACCGCTTCTTTTCGTCCCAGGGCCACGAAGGCTGACGCAAAATAGCCCCATGAACGCACCTTCCCATCTCCCTGACCGAGTCCTGCCCGACGCCTGGGCTGACCTGACACCGCAAGACATACAGGAGCGTCAACGTCGACCCAACGCGCACCGCCTGGCCTTTGCCGATACCGAATTCCTGTTACGACGGGAAACGCGCGGCATCCGCTGCCAATTGGAGTTGCTCAAGCCCGATCTGGCGCAGCAAGCCCAGGGCATAGAAAACACCATTGTGGTCTTCGGCAGCGCGCGTTTTTGCGACGCCGACAAGGCCGAGAAGCAGTTCGCGCTGGCGCAGACTTCGGGCGACACGCAAGCCCTGGCTCAGGCGCAATGCCAGGTGCGAAACGCCCGCTACTACGAGCAGGCCCGGGCCTTTGGGCGCCTGGTGGCCGATTACAGCCACCTGCGCCCGCCGGCAGAGCGGCTCTACATCTGCACAGGTGGCGGCCCCGGCATCATGGAGGCGGCGAATCGCGGCGCGCACGAGGGTGGCGCGCAGACCGTGGGCCTGAACATCACGCTGCCGCACGAGCAGGAAGCCAACCCCTACGTCACGCCCTCGCTCAGCTTCAAATTCCACTACTTTGCGCTGCGCAAGATGCACTTCATGATGCGCGCCAAGGCGCTGGTGGCTTTTCCCGGGGGCTTTGGCACGCTGGACGAACTGTTCGAGATCATCACGTTGGTGCAGACGCAAAAGGCCAAGGCCGTGCCCATCATCCTGTTCGGCACGGACTACTGGAAGCGCCTGGTCAACATGGAGGTGCTGGTGGAAGAAGGCGTGATCTCGGCCCAAGACCTGAAGCTGTTTCAGTACCTGGACGACCCACAACAAGCCTGGGCCGCAATCCGCAAGTTCTACGAACTCTGAGCGCTCAACAGCTGGAGCAAGCCCGCCTCATCCAGCACCGCAACACCCAGTTCCTGCGCCTTGTCGAGCTTGCTTCCGGCCTCGGCACCCGCGACCACATAGTGCGTCTTCTTGCTCACGGAGCCGGCCACCTTGGCGCCTGCGGCTTCCAGCCGATCCCTGGCCTGCTCGCGGCTGAGCGTGGGCAGGGTGCCGGTGAGGACGAAGGTCTTGCCCGCCAGCGGCTGCATCGCGGTCGCGCTCGGTTCACCTTCGGGCCAGTGCACGCCACAAGCGCGCAGTTGCTCCACGACTTCGACGTTGTGCGCCTGATCGAAGAAAGTGCGCAGACTGTGCGCCACCACCGGTCCCACATCGGCCACCTGCGACAGCTGGTCCTCGCTCGCCTGCATGATGCGGTCGAGTTGGCCGAAGTGCCGCGCCAATGCCTTCGCCGTGGACTCGCCCACGTGGCGTACGCCTAAGCCGAAGAGAAAGCGCGGCAGCGTCGTTTCCTTGGATTTCTCCAGCGCATCCAGAATATTCTTCGCCGATTTCTCGGCCATGCGCTCCATGCTGGCCAGGTGCATAAAACCCAAACGGTACAGATCCGGCAAGGTGTTGACAACACCAGAGTCGACCAACTGGTCCACCAGCTTTTCACCCAGTCCCTCGACCTCGACCGCGCGCCGCTGTGCGAAATGCAGGATCGCCTGCTTGCGCTGCGCTGCGCAGAACAGGCCACCTGTGCAGCGATGGTCGGCCTCGCCTTCCTCGCGCAGCGCGGCGCTGCCACACACCGGGCAATGCGTGGGCATGGTGAAGGATTGCGCGCCAGCGACACGCTTCTCGGGCAGCGCCGCCACCACTTCGGGAATCACGTCGCCGGCACGGCGCACGATCACGGTGTCGCCCACGCGCACATCCTTGCGCCGGGCCTCCAGTTCGTTGTGCAAGGTGGCGTTGGTAACGGTGACGCCGCCAACAAACACCGGCGCGAGTTTGGCAACGGGCGTGAGCTTGCCGGTGCGCCCGACCTGCACCTCGATCGCCTGCACGGTCGTGAACTGCTCCTGCGCGGCAAATTTGTGCGCTACGGCCCAGCGCGGCTCGCGCGTGACGAAGCCGAGCGCTCGCTGCAGCGCCAGGGAGTTGACCTTGTACACGACGCCGTCGATGTCGTAGGAAAGCTGGTCCCGCGTTGCCGCGATGCGCTGGTGGTAGGCCACCAGTTCGCTCGCACCCTGCACCACGCGCACCTGCTCGGCCACAGGCATACCCCAGGCCTTGAGTGCCTGCAACAGCTCAAAATGCGTCTCCCAGGCGGGCCCGCCCTGCTCCTCAGACGTGAGCTCGCCCACGCCGTAGGCGAAGAAACTCAGCGGCCGCTGAGCCGCAATGGCAGGGTCCAGCTGGCGCACGGCGCCGGCGGCGGCGTTGCGTGGATTGACAAAGGTCTTCTCGCCTTTGGCACCGGCCGCGATCCTTTGCCGCTGGGTTTCATTCAAACGCTCGAAGTCGTCGCGCCGCATATAGACCTCGCCGCGCACTTCCAGTATCGGCGGCGCACCCGCGGGCAGGCGCAGCGGTATTTGTCCAATGGTGCGGATATTCTGCGTCACATCTTCGCCGGTCTCGCCGTCGCCGCGCGTGGCGGCCTGCACCAGCACGCCCTGCTGGTAGCGCAGGTTCATGGCCAGGCCGTCGAACTTGAGTTCGGCCACGTACTCCACCGGTGGGGCGTCGGACGCCAATCCCAGTTCCTTGCGCACCCGCGCATCGAAATTGAGCGCGCCGCTGCTTTCGGTGTCGGTCTCGGTGCGGATGCTGAGCATGGGCACGGCGTGGCGCACCGAGGCAAATTGATCCAGCGGTTTGCCGCCCACGCGCTGCGTCGGCGAATCCGGCATGACCCAATCGGGATGAGCCGCTTCGATCGCCTGCAACTCGCGAAACAGCCGGTCGTATTCGGCGTCCGGAATCTCCGGCGCGTCCAGCACGTAGTAGCGGTGGCCGTGATGCTGCAGCTGGCGGCGCAGTTCTTCAGCGCGATGGCGCACAACGTCGTCATCGGGAATAGAAAATAGATCAGCAGTGGGCATGAACAACGGGACTTTCACACTGCACGACGACTCTTCCCGTCATTGCGAGTTCTTTGCTTCGGTGGACCGAAATTGCGTACTGGCCATGAGCCCCGGATTCGTCATTGCGAGCGTAGCGCGGCAATCCATGCATCCTGGAGGCGTGCCAAGATGGATTGCCGCGTCGCAGCGCTCCTCGCAATGTCGATGGGTATCGGAGCCCGCAATGACGCTAGCGCGATTCATGGATAAAAAATCTCAGGAGAACAGTCTTCTTGCCAGCACCGAGCCGGCCGCCAGATCGTGCTCTGCCAGCGTCGCGTAGAGCTGGGCCAAATCGGTGCCTATCATGGCCAGGCCATCGATGGGTATGATGCGACCGTTGTCGTCCGTGATCAGGCCGTCCATGCTTGCGGCCAGAGCGATCGCAACGTCGCACATGCGCTCGAAGGCACGTTCATCCTCCCGCACCAGAGGCACGTCCAGGCTCAGCGTGAGTGCGTGAATGGCCGACTGTGCCGGGTCGTCTGCCAGAGCGGCATGGGTGTCAAACGACAGGTCCAACACCGGCGGCAGACCGGGCACGCTTGCCGGCAGCACCATGCGACCTGGCAGGGCTCCCACGACGAAGCCACGGCGGGACGCGTGCTGCTGCACATAGCCCGGACTCCATGCCGTCTTCTTGGCGCGCAGGGTAAAGCCGAGCTGGGCGTCGTGGTCGCCGGCAAACTGATCCAGCTCCTTGGCGCGCGCCACTTCGTCGCGCATTTCCGGAAATTCAGGCGTGCCGTTGAATACGTCGGCAAAGCTTTGAGTCTTCTGCACAAATTCCGAAAACTCAATCTCATTGAGCGCGCCGGTACGGTTGGCCAACTGCACACCCGTCTGAAAAGCGCTGTACCGCTGCCCCGGCGCGGGCGTCTCCCAGGTCAGACTGACCTCATTCAAACCCTCGAGACCGAACGGCTTGCTGCCCACACGGCGCGTCGCCGGCATCGCCGCCAAGGCGGCCTCACCGGAAACGCAAGTATCGAGCCCGACCGCGGCAATCACATCGATCAAGGCGTCCAGCGGTGCACGCTTCTCGACCGCATGCAGCGTCGCGAGCCCGCCATCAAATTGGTTCACATCAAACCCGGGCTCGACCGCTTGCGCTTGCTGTGCAGGGTCGAGCGCATCGGGCTGTGCCTGGCGCGGGGCATTCTTGCGCGTGCTCCAGGCGTTGTAGGCGACGACCCCCGCCAGCACCAAGCCGCCGCTGATCGCCAAGCCGATTTGCAGATTGCTCATGTGTCGTTACGCCAGTTCTGCCAGCGAAACCGCCGACTCCATATCGACCGCGACGATGCGCGACACGCCCTGCTCCTGCATCGTGACGCCAATGAGCTGCTCGGCCATTTCCATGGCGATCTTGTTGTGGCTGATGAACAGGAATTGGGTTTGTTTGCTCATGCTGGACACGAGTTTCGCATATCGCTCGGTGTTGGCGTCGTCCAGCGGCGCATCGACCTCGTCCAGCAGGCAAAACGGCGCCGGATTCAACTGGAAGATGGCAAACACCAGCGCGATTGCAGTCAGCGCCTTTTCCCCACCCGAGAGCAGATGAATGGTCTGGTTCTTCTTGCCTGGTGGCTGGGCCAGCACCTGCACGCCCGAATCCAGGATTTCGTCGCCGGTCATCACCAGGCGCGCGTTGCCGCCACCAAACAGCTCAGGGAACATCTTGCCAAAGTGTTCGTTCACGGCATTGAAGGTGCCCGAGAGCAACTCGCGCGTTTCGGCATCGATCTTCTTGATCGCATCTTCCAGCGTGTTCATCGCATCTACCAGATCGGCCGACTGCGCGTCCAGGAACTGCTTGCGCTCGCGCGCACTCGTGAGTTCGTCCAGTGCCGCCAGATTGACCGCCCCCAACGCCGTGATCTCGCGCGCGATGCGGTCGATTTCGCCCTGCATGCCGGGGACGCGCACATTGCCCTGCTCAATGGACGCGGCCAGAGCCGCCAGATCGGCCTGCGCATCCACCAGCAGCTGCGCGTATTGCTCGAAGCCCAGACGCGCGGCCTGGTCCTTGAGTTGGAACTCCATGATGCGCTGGCGCAAGGGATCGAGCTCGCGCTCCAGCTGCAGCCGGCGCTCGTCGCTGGCGCGCAGCTTGGCCGTGAGATCGTCGTAGGCACTGCGCTGTGCACCCAGCGCATGCTCGCGCTCCAGCTTGAGCGTGAGCGCCGCCTGCAGACCGGCTTGCGCCGCCGCGTCGGTCAGGCGCGAGAGCTCCTGGTGCGCGCGTACCTGCTCGGCCTTGATCGATTCCAGCTGCTGCTGCGCGGTCTGCACCGTGCGCGCCAATTCGGCGCTGCGCGCCTGTACGCTGCGCTGCGAAAAAGTGGCCTCCTGCGCCTGGCGCTCCAGCGTGCGCTGCTGCTCACGGCAGGCGCTCAGACGCCGCTCGGACTCCATCACGCGTTCGTCCAGCTGGGCGTGGCGCTCCTGACTGTCGGCCAACTGCATGTCAAGTTCCTCAAAGCGCTCTTCCGCGCCCACGCGGCGCTCCTGCAGTTCCTCCAGCTGCGCGTCGACCTCGGCCAGATCGCCGCCTATCTGCTCGGCTCGGGTCCGGGTTTGCTGGGCCAGCTGCGTCAGACGCAGGGTTTCAACCTGCAGCTCGTGTGCCTGCGTCTGCATCAGCGTAGCCTCGCGCCGCGCCGTCACCAGGCGTTGCATCACATCGGCATAGGCGTTTTCGGCGCGCACCAGGGCCGAGCGCGATTCGTCCGCGATCAGCATTTGCGCGCGCAGCTGTTTTTCCAGATTTTCGATTTCCTGGGCTCGCGCCAGCAGCCCCGCCTGCTCCGAATCGGGTGCATAAAAACTCACGCTGTGGGCGCTCACGGCGTGACCGCTTTTCACAAAGATCACTTCGCCGGGCTGCAACCTGGCGCGCAGGCTCAACGCCTCGTCCATGGTGGAGGTGATGTAGCAGCCCTGCAGCCAGTCCTGGAACAGCGCCTGCAGACCCGCGTCGTTCAGCCGCAGTACCTCGACCAGGCGTCGAGTCTGCCCCAGATGAACTGTTGCTGCTGGCGCGGCAGCGCCAGCAGGCGGGCTGTAAAAGGCCAGCTTGGCCGGCGGCGCGTCGAGCCCGTCGCTGCCGACAAAGCCGCGCACCAGCTCCAGTCGGCTGACCTCCAGCGCAGCCAGGCGCTCACGCAGCGCGGCTTCCAGCGCGTTTTCCCAGCCTTGCTCGGTGTGGATGCGGGTCCACAAGCCCTGCAGACCGTCCAGTCCATGCTTGGCCAGCCAGGGCAGAAGCTTGCCGTCGGTCTTGACCTTTTCCTGCAGCGCCTTGAGTGCATCCAGCCGGGCCGAATAATCGGCGCGTTTGGCCGACTGCTCGTTCACGTTGTGCTGCTGCGTGCGCCGCTGTTCGTCCGCCAAGGGCGAAGCCTCCTGCAGTTCGTGCAGGCGCGCCTGGGCCACGCTGGCGGCCTCCTGCGCCTCACTCAGTTGACCCTGCAACTGCTCCAGCCGCGCCTCGTCGGGCGCGGCTAGCGCGCTCTTGTCGGCCACCAGGCGCTCGCGCCGCTGGTTCAACTGGCGCGACTGTTCCTCGATGCTGCGCTGGTCCGCGGCCAGCACCTGGATCTGCTGCTGCACCTGCACCACCCCGGCACGCTGCTCGTTCGCCCTGGACTGGGCCGATCGCAGCGCCTCTTCCAGGTCGGGGAGGATCTGCTCCTGCTCCTGCACCTGAGCCGCCAGAATTTCGGCATGCTCCTCGGCCTGAGTGCCGCGCTCGGCCAAGCTCCGGGTCTCGCCTTCAGCTTCGTCCTGACGCGCCGCCCACAGCGTGGTCTGTTCCTGCAAGGTGACCAGGCGCTGCTCCACGCGCAGACGCCCCTCCACCACAAAGCGGATCTCGGCTTCGAGTCGGCCCACTTCGGCGCTGGCTTCGTACAAGCGGCCCTGCGCCTGGTTCACCTGATCGCCCGCAGCGTAATGGGCCTGGCGCACGGCCTCCAGTTCGGCCTCGATGTGGCGCAGATCGGCCAGACGCGCATCCAACGCGAGTTGGGCCTTGTCCGCATCGATCTTGACCTTGGCCTGATCCGCCTCGCTCTCGCTGCGCTTGAGATACCACAGTTGCTGCTGCTTGAGCGTGCCTTCGGCCTGAAGACGGTGGTACTTTTGCGCCACCTCGGCCTGCTTCTCCAGCTTGTCCAGATTGGCGTTGAGCTCGCGCAGTATGTCGTCGACGCGGGTCAGGTTTTCGCGCGTATCGCTGAGGCGGTTCTCGGTCTCGCGCCGGCGTTCCTTGTACTTGGAGACGCCCGCGGCCTCCTCCAGAAACAATCGCAATTCTTCCGGCTTGGACTCGATGATGCGGCTGATCGTGCCCTGGCCAATGATGGCGTAGGCGCGCGGACCCAGGCCCGTACCCAGAAACACGTCCTGCACGTCACGCCGACGCACGGCTTGGTTATTGATGTAATAGCTGGACGTGCCGTCGCGCGTCAGCACACGCTTGACCGCGATCTCGGCGAACTGGCTCCATTGGCCGCCGGCGCGGTGATCCGCGTTGTCGAACACCAACTCCACGCTGGCGCGACTGGCCGGCTTTCGGTTATTGGTGCCGTTGAAGATCACGTCCTGCATCGACTCGCCACGCAGCTCGCTGGCTCGGCTCTCGCCCAGCACCCAGCGCACCGCATCCATGATGTTGGACTTGCCGCAGCCGTTAGGTCCCACCACGCCCACCAACTGGCCCGGCAGCACGAAGTTGGTGGGTTCCACGAAGGACTTGAAACCGGACAGTTTGATGGAATTGAGACGCACGTTGAATCAGCAGTTAAGGTAGCCCGGGAGTCACTCGCTCAAGCGCACCATGCGAACCCGAACCCGTGGCAGGTGAAGTGCGCAATGTTACCCGAGCCGCCTGCCAGGCTTTGCGCTGTATCTGCGGTCGCATTGGGTGTGACCCGGGGACCGGTAACAATTCGTGCGATAATCCAAGGCTTCGTGACAAGTGCTCCGGAATAGGCTGGTGCGGCTGTTGCAACTGAACTGAAAGAGAAGACCATGAAAGAAGGCATTCACCCCAATTACCGCGAAGTGTGTTTCGTGGACCTGTCCAACAACTTCAAGTTTGTGACCCGTTCCTGCGCCAACGCCAAGGAAATGATCAAGATGGAAGACGGCCGTGAACTGCCGCTGTTCAAGCTGGACACCTCCAGCGAGTCGCACCCCTTCTATACCGGAACGCAAAAGTCCGTGGACACCATGGGCGGCCGAGTCGAGCGCTTCCGCAATCGCTTTGGCAAGCCTGCTGCGGCTGCGGCTGCGGCTCCAGCGCCTGCCGCAGACTGATCAGGACGGCGTACATCCTCCATCGGTTGACGACAGAGCTCTCTGTCGCCCCAACTTGAATCTAGGGCAGCACGGAACTCCGTGCTGCCCTTTTTTTGTTCTAATGCGGGTCCGAACCCGCCGTCAGTCATTGCCCTTCGCGTGAACCAACCCACACCCGCCATCGTTAGCCAAGAGGCTGTGCGCCGCCTGCCGCGCCCTGCCTTGCTGCTGCTGTGCCTGGCCTACGTCGTGCCGGGATTCCTGGGGCGCGAGCCCTGGAAGAACGCTGACGTGGCTGGTTTTGGCTATATGTCGGCCCTGGCCCGCGGCGCCACCTCGTGGCTGCAGCCGCAGCTGCTGGGGCAGGATTCGGCCTCACAGTCACTGCTGCCCTACTGGCTGGGCGCTTGGGCGATGAAACTCAGTCCGTCCTGGGTGGCTGCCGATTTTGCGGCGCGCATCCCCTTCTTGCTGCTGTTGGCCCTGACCCTGGCCGCGACCTGGTACGCCGTTTACTATCTGGCCCGCGGGCCGCAGGCCCAGCCTGTGAGCTTCGCCTTTGGTGGCGAGGCGCGACCCACCGACTATGCCCGCGCCATCGCCGACGGCGCCCTGCTCGCCCTCATCGCCAGCCTGGGCCTGCTGCAACTGTCGCACGAAACTACGCCAGCGCTGGCGCAATTGGGCTTTTGCACGCTGTGCTTCTTCGGTTTGGCGGCCCTGCCCTATCGCCCCATTGCGGCCATAGCAGGACTTTCTATTGGACTGGGCGGACTGGGCCTGAGCGGCGCACCGGCGCTGGCAACGTTGATCGGCTTGGGCGGCGCCCTGGTGCAAGTCCAGGCCATTGACGGCATCGAGTCGGGCGTGCGTGCCAGAACCGGCGTCTGGGTCATCCTCGCCATCAGCGTGCTCATGGGGCTGGGGTCGTGGGCGCTGGGCCTGTGGCATTGGCGCGTGGTATGGCCCGATGCCAACTGGGCTGAATGGCACAGCCTGGGGCAGCTTTGGCTGTGGTTTTGCTGGCCCGCGGGGCCGCTGGCCCTATGGACACTGTGGCGCTGGCGCCGGCAGCGTTGGAGTCGGCACCTGGCGCTGCCGCTGCTGTTCGCAGGGGTCGGCTTCGCCGGTTCGCTGAGCAGCGCGGGCTCAGACCGCGCACTGCTGCTGGCGCTGCCTGCGATCGCGGCCCTTGCCGCATTTTCCCTTCCCACCCTGAGCCGCAGCCTGTCGGCATTGATCGACTGGTTCACCCTGCTTTTTTTCAGCGGCGGCGCGCTGTTCTTCTGGGTCTACTGGGTCGCCGCGCAAAGCGGGGTCCCGAATGCTGCGGCAGCCAGCGTGGCGCGGCGGTTTCCCGGCTTCATCCCGAGTTTTTCCATCCTGCCGTTCCTGCTGGCCTGCCTGGCCACCCTCGCCTGGATCTGGCTGGTACGCTGGCGCACAGGTCGCCAACGTGCTGCGATCTGGAAGAGTCTGGTGCTTCCGGCCAGTGGCACAGCCCTGTGCTGGCTGCTGGCGATGACACTGTGGCTGCCACTGGCTGACTACACGCGCAGCTACGCTCCCCTGATGCGCGAGTTGAGCACGCACATCCAGCCCAAGGCATGCGTGCAAGTGCACGCGATGACGCGGGCACAGATTGCCGCGCTGCAGTTTCACGCCGGACTGGACCTGGAACCTGCCACGTGGCAGGCCAAATGCCCGTGGCTACTGGTCAACGCCAGCGCGATCGAGCCCGCGCGCTTGCAGCAGGCCAGTGACCTTCGCCATTGGACGCTGGTGCAGACCATTCAGCGCCCGGCAGACCGCCAGGAAAGTGTGCTGTTGTTCAGGCGAATTGCGTCTGAACCGACTCCATGAGACGCACCGCCGGAAACTGAATCGCGAAGCGCGACCCCTGTCCGGGACGGCTCTCGATTTTGAGCTCGGCGCCGTGGCGCTGCGCCACGTGTTTGACGATTGCCAGCCCGAGTCCGGTGCCACCTGTTTCACGGGCGCGACTGCGGTCCACGCGGTAAAAACGCTCGGTCAGGCGCGGCAAATGCTCGGGCGAGATGCCGGGACCCGTGTCCTGCACCGATAACTCGGCGCGACCATCGGGCAAAGGGGTCCAAACCACGTCGATGCGACCTCCCCCTGGCGTATAGCGCACGGCATTGCTGACCAGGTTGGACATGGCGCTGAGCAGTTCGGAACTGGCACCAGCCAATTCGGTGTGGACGTTCGACGAAAAACTCAAGATGTGTGGGGGCGCAGCCACGAGCGCAGACAAGGCTCTGGCCTCGCGCTCGCAATCGTCCATCAATGCCTGCACCGAATGCCACTCTTCCAGCGGTGGCGGCGGACTGCCTTCCAGCCTCGACAGGGTCAGCAAGTCGCTGACCAGCAAATGCATGCGCTGTGCCTGTTGCGCCATCAGTGTCAGGTAGCGCTGTTGTTCCTGCGGCTTGAGCTGCAGCGTTTGCAGGGTCTCGACAAAGCCGCCCAGAACCGTCAGGGGTGTTCGGATTTCATGCGACACATTGGCCACGAAATCACGGCGCATGGCCTCGGCCTGCTCCAGCGCCGTGACATCGCGCGAAAGCAATAGCCGGCGGCCGTCACCATAGGCGTGCAGGTCCACGGACAATCGCATGGGTCGACTGACAGTGCTGCGCGGGCCTGGAATGACGACGGCATGGCTGTAGTCGTGCGCCGCCTGGTAAGCGGCAAACACCGGGTCGCGCAACAGGTTGCCCAGATGTTGCCCCAGGTCGCGTTGCTGATCGAAGCCGAAATGTTCAGCCGCCGTGCGGTTGCACCACTCGATTCGTCCCTGGGCGTCGAGCAACACCACACCATTGGGCGAAGTCTGAATTGCTGCGAGAAATTCGGCCAAACGCGCATCACTGTGCGCCAACTGCTGCTCGCGCTCCCTGAGCAGCGAGCGCGTTCGCGTTCCCACCTCGCCCCACAGACCCGGCACCTCAGGCATCGGCACCAGCGCACCCTCACGCAGCCAGTGCAGCAGCTTTGCGCCTCGGCCAAGGTCGACCAGTGCCCAGGCCGCGCCGGCCAGAACCGTTCCCAGCAAAGCGCCCTGAAAGGGATATTGCAACGGCCACAAGGCAAAGCCCAATCCTGCCCCAAGCGCCTGCAACAGGAAGAACCGGATCAACCGCCAGAGCATAGTTGCAGCGACTTAGGCGCCTGCGCCCTGCACCGTCAAGCGATAGCCCGCGCCACGCACCGTCTCCACCATGGAGCCAGCGTCGCCCAAGGATTCGCGCAGTCGCTTCACGTGCACGTCGACAGTGCGTTCCTCAATGAACACATGATCGCCCCATACCTTGTCCAGCAACTGCCCCCGGCTGTGCACCCGTTCTGCATGCTTCATGAGGTAGTGCAACAATTTGAATTCCGTGGGCCCCAGCTTGAGGCTCTGGCCCTGGTAGGACACGCGATACGTGGCGCCATCAAGCACCAACTCACCCATCGTGACGCTGTCGGCTACCTGCTCGGGCGCACGGCGGCGCAGCACGGCGCGCATGCGTGCCAGTAATTCCTGGGTTGAAAATGGCTTGGTGATGTAGTCGTCGGCACCGGCGTCCAGGCCGGCCACCTTGTCGGGTTCATCGCCTCTGGCGGTCAGCATCAGAATCGGAACGGCCTTGGTGCGCGCGTCGGCGCGCCACTTTTTTGCCAGCGCCACACCGCTTTGCCCGGGCAACATCCAGTCCAGCAGGATCACGTCGGGCAGCACCGCATCCAGTTCGCGCTGCGCTGCTTCACCGTCGCTGGACCAGACCGGCGCGAAGCCGTTGTGCCGAAGATTCACGGCGATCAATTCGGCGATGGCCGACTCGTCTTCGACGATCAGTACGCGGGGCAGCTTTTTCATGGATTGACAACCGACTCGATGGTCTCCATGGTGGAATGACGGATGTCTTCACCCTTGACCACATAGATGATGACCTCGGCGATGTTCTTGGCATGGTCGCCGATGCGCTCGATCGCCTTGGCCAGGAACAACAGGTTCAGGCTGGCCGAGATGGTTCTCGGGTCCTCCATCATGTAGGTGATGAGCTTGCGCACAAAGCCGTCAAATTCACGGTCGATGGCATCGTCCTCTTTCAGGATCGAGACTGCCGTCGTCGCGTCAAGGCGCGCAAAAGCATCCAGGGCCTTGCGCAGCAGGCCAGAGGCCAGGTCGGTTGCGATGCGCAGTTCCGACGCCGGCAGCATCCGGGCCGAACCGCTGTCGATGATGGCTCGCACCATGCGCGCCACTTTGGCCGCCTCGTCGCCCGCGCGCTCCAGGTTCGCGGTTATCTTGGAGATCGCGATCAGCAGGCGCAAATCGCGCGCCGTGGGCTGGCGCCGCGCAATGATGGACGAAAGATCACGGTCGATCTCTACTTCCATGGTGTTGACGCGGCGCTCGGCCTGCGTCACCTGATCCGCAAGTTCGGTGCTGAACTCGGCCAGCGCGTAGACGGCGGTGCGAATCTGCGACTCCACCAAACCGCCCATCTCCATCACGCGCGAAGACACTTCGCTCAGTTCACTGTCAAACTGACTCGAAAGATGTTTGTCACCCATGGCATGTATTCCTTTTGTTTAGAGACTGCGCAAGCGGCAAGTCCACCTCGATTAACCGAATCGACCCGTGATGTAGTCTTCCGTTTCCTGCCGCTTGGGCTTGAAGAACATCTGTTCCGTGGCACCGAACTCGACCAGATCACCCAGGTACATGTAAGCCGTGTAATCGCTGCAGCGCGCTGCCTGCTGCATGTTGTGGGTGACGATGACCACGGTGTAATCGCTCTTGAGTTCCACAATCAGTTCCTCGATCTTGGCGGTGGAGATCGGATCCAGTGCCGAGCACGGTTCGTCCAGCAGCAACACCTCGGGCTTGATCGCGATGCCGCGCGCAATGCACAGACGCTGCTGTTGACCGCCAGAAAGGCCAGAGCCACTTTGATTCAGCTTGTCCTTGACCTCGCCCCACAGTGCCGCCTTGCGCAGCGCGAGTTCCACGCGCTCGTCCATGTCGGTGCGGTTCAAATTCTCAAACAACTTCACGCCGAAGGCGATGTTGTCGTAGATCGACATCGGAAACGGCGTCGGTTTCTGGAACACCATGCCGACCTTGGCGCGTAACAGTGCCACGTCTTTCTTCGAAGTCAGCAGGTCCTCGCCGTCGAGCACGACCTGACCTTCAGCGCGCTGCTCGGGATAGAGCTCGAACATGCGATTGAAGACGCGCAACAGGGTCGACTTGCCACAACCCGAAGGTCCGATGAAGGCCGTCACCTTGTTTTGCGGAATCTCCAGATTGACGCTTTTGAGCGCGTGAAATTTTCCATAAAAGAAATTCAGGTCCTTGACCGAAATCTTGGAAGTTTCATTGCTCAACGTGAGGGTTTCCATGGGATTCTTAGCCTTATTCAATGCTTCTGGCGCGTCAGCACGCGGGCCAGAATATTCAGGCCGAGTACGGCCACGGTGATCAGGAAGACGCCGGCCCAGGCCAATTGCTGCCAGTTTTCGTAGGGGCTCATGGCGAACTTGAAGATCGTCACGGGCAAACTGGCTATTGGGCCGTCCAGATTGGAAGTCCAGAACTGGTTGCTCAAGGCCGTGAACAGCAGCGGCGCGGTCTCACCCGCGATGCGCGCCACAGCCAGCAGGATGCCGGTGACAACGCCCGACCTCGCCGCCTTCAAGGTGATTCCGATGATCACTTTCCACTTGGGCGCGCCCAGGGCGTAGGCCGCTTCACGCAGGCCCGGGGGAACAAGTTGCAGCATGTTCTCGGTGGTGCGGATCACCACCGGAATCACGATCAGCGCCAGCGCCATGATGCCGGCCCAGCCGGAAAATGTCTTGAATTGCGCCACTACCACGGCATAGACGAACAGCCCGATGACGATCGACGGCGCGGACAGCAGGATGTCGTTGACGAAACGCGTCACCGTTGCCAGCCAGCCCTTGGTGTTGTACTCGGCCAGATAGATGCCCGCCATGATGCCGATGGGTGCACCCACGAAGGTCGCCAACAGCACCAGTAAGAACGAGCCGTAGATCGCGTTGGCCAGTCCGCCGACCTCGTTCGGTGGCGGCGTGCTCTGGGTGAAGGTAGCCATTACCAGCCCACCCAAACCCAAGCGCACCGTCTCCAGCAGAATCCAGGCCAGCCAGAACAGGCCAAACAGCATGGCACCCAACGAGAGCGCCACCGCCAGTCGGTTGATCAGTTTGCGCCGTGCATACTTGGCTTCGCGCGGGTCGACGCCAGTCAGGGTTGCGCTCATGACTTGGCTCCTTCGCTCTTGCGCAATTGCGACAGCAGCAGCTTGGACAGCGACAGCACGACAAAAGTGATGAAGAACAGCACCAGGCCCAGATACATCAGCGAAGCCTGATGCAGACCGGCGCCGGCCTCGGCAAATTCGTTCGCCAGCGCGGAGGTGATGCTGTTGGCGGCCTGGAACACCGAGACCGAGTCAAGTTGGTTCATGTTGCCGATCACGAAAGTCACCGCCATTGTCTCGCCCAGCGCACGGCCCAGACCGAGCATGACGCCGCCCATGACGCCAGCCTTGGTGTAAGGCAACACCACGGTGGACACCACTTCCCAGGTGGTCGCGCCCAGCCCGTATGCCGATTCCTTGAGCAGCGGTGGCGTGACTTCGAACACGTCGCGCATGACCGACGCGATAAAGGGAATGATCATGATTGCCAGGATGATGCCGGCCGACAGGATGCCGATGCCCACGGGCGGGCCGCTGACGAAGGCACCCACGAAGGGGACACCATGAAACAGCGCTTGCAGCGGCCTTTGCACATACGTCGCCAGGATCGGGCCAAACACCAGCAAACCCCACATGCCATAGACGATGGAGGGAACGGCGGCGAGCAACTCGATCGCGGTGCCCAGGGGGCGCTTGAGCCATGCGGGAGACAATTCGGTCAGGAACAGCGCAATGCCAAAGCTCACAGGCACCGCGATCAGCAGCGCGATCAGCGAGGTCGCGATCGTGCCGTAAATCATCACCAGCCCGCCGAACTCTTCCTTCACCGGATCCCAAGTAGCGCTGGTGAGAAAGCCCAGGCCATACTTGTCAATTGCGGGCCATGCGCCCATGATCAGCGACCCCAGGATCGCCACCAGCGTGAGCAGCGTCAGCAGCGCAGCAGCCAGTGCGGCCCAGCCAAAGAGCCGGTCCAGCACGGGGCCGGTGCGCATCGAAAGAGTGTTTGAATTGGTAGTCATGGCGTGGGCAGGGCCGTTCCTGGAAAAATCAAGCGGCCCGTGCTGAACTGGAAGTGTAGAGGACACGACGCGGACCCTGAAATCAAGCGAGCGGCTTGACTTACTTGAATGCGACAGCCTTGCCGGACGTGTCCTTGACGTCGCCCCATGCGTGTTCGATCTGCGTCTTGACCACAGCAGGCATGGTCACGTAGTCCAGATCGTCGGCCATTTTGTCGCCGTTTTTGTAGGCCCAGGCGAAGAACTTGAGCGTGGCGGTCGCATCGGCAGGTTTGTCCTGCACTTTTTGCATCAGGATGAAGGTCGCACCCGTCAAAGGCCAGGAATCCTTGCCCGATTGGTTCGTCAGAATCTGGTAAAAACTCTTGGCCCATTCGGCTCCGGCGGCGGCGGCCTTGAAGGCGTTTTCGTCAGGCGAGACAAAATTGCCAGCCGCGTTTTGCATTTGCGTGTACACCATCTTGTTCTGCTTCACGTAGGCGTATTCCACGTAGCCGATGGAGTTCGGCAGGCGATTCACGAAGGCGGCGACGCCCTCATTACCCTTGCCTCCGGCACCCGCAGGCCAGTTCACTGCCGTGCCTTCGCCGACCTTGGATTTCCATTCGGCATTGACCTTGGACAGGTAATTGGTGAAGATGAAACTGGTGCCCGAGCCGTCGGCGCGACGCACCACGGCGATGTCGGCGTCCGGCAGCGCCAGGCCGGCGTTCAGCGCCTTGAGTGCGGCGTCATTCCACTTGGTGATCTTGCCCAGGAAGATGTCGCCCAGCACTTGACCACTCAGTTTCATCTGCCCCGGCTTGATGCCCTGAATATTCACAACCGGCACCACACCACCGATGACCGTCGGGAATTGCATCTGGCCTTTGGATTTGAGAACCTCATCGGTCAAAGGCATGTCGGAGGCACCGAAAGCGACGGTCTTGGCATCGATTTGCTTGATACCAGCGCCGGAACCGACCGACTGGTAATTGATCTTGACGCCGGTGGCCTTGTTGTACTCGGACGCCCATTTGGCGTACAAGGGAGCAGGGAACGTGGCGCCGGCGCCGGTCACGTCCTGTGCGACAGCGACGTTGGCGAAAGCCGCGGTGACGGCGCCGATCAGGCTGGCAGCGAAAAACTGGCGGATCGATTTCATGGAGACATCCTTCGGGTTGGTTGGAACAATGCCGCGACTTTAAGAAAGTTTTATGACAGGAATGTGACAACAAGCCAGACTAGACCCCACACTTCGGGCTGGAGTTCAAAACGCCGCCCTAGCCAACGCTGGAGCAATTCATGAGACACTTGGGCGCTGGCAAAGACACCGGCTAAGAGGCCCCTCATGAGCTCCATTCCCAAAGGCAAGTCCGCCATGCGATATTTCGGCCTCGCGCCGTTCTTACGCCTGAATATAGGCGGAACTGACTTGCAGCCGATGGCTCAGAAAATGTTGGCTCAAACCGCGGTCGACGTAGATGATGCCAATCTTTGGATGAATCTTTCCACCATCACGATGTGCCTGGGGCACCGCGAAGCGGGTCTGAAGCTGCAGGCCAAGGCCCTGGAGCTGAGTCGCCTGTACCACATCGCGGCCGCCCAGCAACCGGCGAAATTGCGGCTGCTCATGCTCATGGCGCCAGGCGATCTGGCGGCCAACACGCCGCTGGATTGCCTGCTGGAAGACAGCGATATCGATCTGGACCTGTACTACCTTTCGCCCGACGCGCCGCACGACATGTCGCTGCCCGAGCACGATGTGCTGATCGTGGGGTTGAGCGAGCTCGACGAGCACCAGCTCATGCTCCGGTCCCTGGAGCAAACCCTGGCCCACTGGCCCAAGCCTGTCATCAATGCACCGCAGCACATCGCCTCTACCGGGCGCGATGTCGCCAGTGCGCTGTTGCAGGGTGTGCCGGGATTGGTCATCCCTCCCACCGTGCAGGTTTCACGCACCCAGTTGCAGGCCATTGCCACGGGCGCGGCACGGATGCCAGAACTGCTTGCCAGCAGCGACTTTCCCGTGATACTTCGTCCCGTGGGCTCGCATGCCGGACGCGATCTCGACAAGCTCGATGATGCGCAGGCACTGGCCGCCTACCTCGCGCGCGTGCACGAAAGCGATTTCTTCCTGTCGCCCTTCATCGACTACAGCGGCCCCGACGGCTTGTTCCGAAAGTACCGGGTGGCACTGATCCAGGGTGACGCCTTCGCCTGCCACATGGCCGTGTCGTCGCACTGGATGGTCCACTACGTGAATGCGGGCATGTATGAAGACGCGCAAAAGAGGGAGGAAGAGGCCCTCTTCATGCTTCACTTTGACGACTTCCTGCGGCAGCACGGCCAGGCATTGAAGGCGATCTCTCAGCGCACCCAACTCGACTACCTGTGCATCGATTGCGCGCAAACAGCAAGCGGCGATTTGCTCGTGTTTGAAATTGACCATGCGATGGTGGTGCACGCCATGGATTCGGAACACCTCTTTCCACACAAGCAAACGCATATGCTCAAGGTCCGGATGGCGTTTCGCGAGTTGGCACTGCGGCTGCACGCGCAAAGTGCAGCCTGCAGCTGAACCTCGGACCATGGCAGCGATGAATCTGCGCAACAGCCTGAATTTTTCCGGCGGGCCGGGCGCTCTGCCCGATAGCGTATTGCTGCAGGTCCAGCAGTCCTTGATGGAGGTGCCCGAGGTGGGTCTGTCGATCCTTGGCATCAGTCACCGCTGCGACTGGTTTGCAGCGGTCGTCAGCGAAGTCGAGGCGAATATACGAAGCCTGCTGGGTCTGACCCAAGATTGGCATGTGTTGCTGCTGCAGGGTGGGGCAACCCAGCAATTCTCCATGGTCCCCATGGCCTTGTTGCGCGGCCGCAGCAGCCCGGCCGACTACCTCCACACCGGTTACTGGAGCGGCAAGGCCTTGCCCGAAGCGGCGCGAGAAGGACCCATGCGCGTGCTCTGGAGCGGGCAAAGCGAGGGTTTTCGCCGTCTACCCGCAGACGCTGAACTGCAGTTCAGCGCCGAGGCACCCTACCTGCACTATGTGTCCAACGAAACCGTGGAAGGAACCCAGTTCCATCGGCTGTTGGGGCGCGACGACGTGCCCCGGATATGCGACATGTCGTCCGACTTTTTGTCCAGGCCCTGCCAAGCCGAACGCTTTTCCCTGATCTACGCGCACGCGCAAAAGAACATCGGCCCGGCCGGAGTCACCGTCGTCCTGTTGCGCGACGAAGTGCTCAAAGGTGCGCGCGCCGACCTGCCCGGCTTTCTGGACTACCGCAGCCATATTCAGGCGCACTCCAATTTCAACACGCCACCGGTCTTCGCCATCTACGTGGTGCTGCTGGTCACGCGCTGGCTGCTGCACGACATCGGGGGCGTGGCCAACATGGGGGCGATCAACCACGGCAAGGCCGAACTGATGTATTCGGTGCTGGATGCCAGTGACGGTTTCTACGCAGGCCGGGCCGCCAGCGCCGATCGATCCCAGATGAACGTGGCGTTCAATCTCGCCACCGTTGCCATGGAACAGCAATTCCTGGCCGAGGCGCATGCGGCGGGGTTTTCCGGCCTGGGCGGACACCGCTGCGTTGGCGGACTGCGCGCATCCATTTACAACGCCGTGACGCTGGCGGCAGTGGAGAAACTTGCCGGCTTCATGCAAGATTTCCAGGCCCGCCAGCGTCGCTAACCCTCAACTCCCTACCATGCAACTTGCCACCTGGAACATCAACTCCCTCACCGTGCGCCTGCCCCAGGTGCTGGACTGGCTGGGCGCAAACCGTGTGGACGTGCTGGCGCTGCAGGAACTCAAGCTGAGCGACGACAAGTTCCCGGCACAAGCCTTTGCCGACGCGGGCTACCAGGCCCAGTGGTTTGGTCAGAAGACCTACAACGGCGTGGCGCTGCTCACGCGCGCACCCGCGACCGCGGTGGTGAAAAACATTCCCGGCTTCAGCGACGACATGGCGCGCGTCATCAGCGCCACGGTCGATGGCATCCGCGTCATAGGCGCCTACTTTCCCAATGGCCAGGAGCCTGGCAGCGACAAGTTCGACTACAAGATGAACTGGCTGCGCGGACTGCGCGATTGGGTCAAGTCGGAACTGGAACAGCACCCGAATCTGGTACTGATGGGCGACTTCAACATCACGTTCGACGACGCCGACGTGTGGGACCCGGTGGGCCTGGCTGACACCATCCACTGCACCGAAGAGGAGCGCTACCACCTGCGCGCGCTGGTGGCGTTGGGCCTGGTCGATTCATTCCGGCTGTTTCCGCAAGCGGATAAGAGCTACTCCTGGTGGGATTACCGCGATTTCGGATTTCGCCGCAACCGCGGCCTGCGCATCGATCACATTCTGGTGAGCCAGGCGCTCAAAACGCACTGCCTGGCCTGCACCATAGACAAGTCGCCGCGCAAGAACGAACGGCCCAGCGACCACGCGCCCGTGGTGCTGACGCTGGATTCGGTTCGGCGCTGAAGGCTAGTCGACCGATCAACGCTGCTAGAATCAAGCACCGGGCCCAAGCATTTGTGGCCCGGTTTTTCGTTTTGGCATCACAAAACATGGCCGGGTTCAGTCCAAGCGCTCACATCCCTACGATTGAGAACGGAGTGAACCATGGAAATTTTCGACTACGACAACATCCTTCTGCTGCCACGCAAGTGCCGCGTGGACAGCCGCTCCGAGTGCGACGCCAGCGTCACGCTCGGACCCAGGAGCTTTCGCATCCCGGTGGTCCCCGCCAACATGAAGACCGTCGTGAACCAAAAGATTTGCGTCTGGCTGGCGCAGAACGGCTACTTTTACGTGATGCACCGCTTTGACCTGGACAATGTGCAGTTCGTGCGGGACATGAAGGCGCTGGGCCTGTACGCCTCGATTTCTCTTGGCGTGAAGAAGCCGGACTACGACACGGTGGACCAACTGGTGGCGCTGGGCCTCGCACCCGACTACATCACCATCGACATCGCGCACGGTCATTCAGACAGTGTGAAGGACATGATCGTTTACCTGAAGGAGAAGATGCCCTCTTCCTTCATCATCGCCGGTAACGTGGCCACGCCCGAGGCCGTGATCGACCTGGAAAACTGGGGTGCGGACGCCACCAAGGTGGGCATCGGCCCAGGCAAGGTCTGCATCACCAAGTTGAAAACCGGTTTTGGCACTGGCGGCTGGCAACTCAGCGCGGTCAAGTGGTGCGCGCGCGTGGCGACCAAACCGATCATCGCCGACGGCGGTATTCGCGAGCATGGCGACATCGCCAAATCGATACGCTTTGGCGCCACCATGGTCATGATCGGCTCCATGCTGGCAGGCCACGAGGAGAGTCCGGGCCAGACGGTGGAGGTCGACGGCAAGCTGTTCAAAGAGTACTATGGCAGCGCCTCCGACTTCAACAAGGGCGAGTACAAGCACGTTGAGGGCAAGCGCATCCTGGAGCCGATTCGGGGCACGCTGGCGAGCACGCTGATCGAGATGGAACAGGACGTGCAAAGCTCCATCAGCTACGCCGGAGGAAAGAAACTCATGGATATCCGCAAGGTGAACTACGTGACGCTGGGCGGCGACAACGCTGGCGAGCACTTGCTGATGTAAGCCCGAAGCCGGGCGCTGCGCCGGTGCCGGCGCGCGCTCAGTTGCCGGCGCGAAGCTTGAACACGGACACCGTTCGCACCAAATCACCGGCCTGGGATTTCAGGCTGTCGGCCGCAGCCGCCACCTGCTCCACCAGCGCCGCGTTTTGCTGCGTCACCTGGTCCATCTGCGTGATGGCCTCGCCCATTTGCGCCACTCCCAGGCTTTGCTCCTGGCTGGCCACGCTGATCTGCCCCATGATGTCGGTCACGCCCCTGATGCTGTCCACCACCTCCTGCATGATGCGTCCGGCCATGTCCACCATCTGCGAGCCCTGATCCACGCGCTGCACGCTGGCGCTGATCAGGGACTTGATTTCCTTGGCCGCATCGGCCGAGCGGCCCGCCAGGGAGCGCACTTCCGTCGCGACCACGGCAAAGCCGCGGCCCTGCTCACCCGCACGCGCAGCCTCGACCGCGGCGTTGAGGGCCAGGATATTGGTTTGAAAGGCGATGCCGTCGATGACACCGATGATTTCTGAGATCTTGTTCGACGCCTGATTGATGCCTTTCATGGTTTCGACCACGTGGGCAACCGCCTCTCCGCCCTTGACCGCCACGGAACTGGCGTTGACGGCGAGCTGGCTGGCCTGGCGCGCGCTGTCGGCATTTTGTTTGACCTGCGAATCCAGTTCCTCCATCGATGCCGCGGTTTGCTCCAGCGCGCTGGCCTGTTGCTCCGTGCGCGCCGAAAGATTGTGGTTGCCCTGTGCAATCTGAACGCTGGCCGCGGCCACACTCTGCGCCCCCCGATGCACATCACCCACCACCCGCGACAAGCTCTCCTGCATGGTCTTGAGTTGGGCCATCATGCTGTGCGCATCACCCGACCTGAGCCGGATGTCAAGGCTCAGATCGCCCTTGGCCACGTTTTGCGCCAGACGGGTGACATCAGCCGGTTCGGCGCCGAGCTGATCCAGCAGGCGGTGCACGATGACGCGGATCACGAAGAACAACACGATCTGGAGCACGCCCTGCCCCAGCCACATCCACAGGTTGAACCGGCTGATGGCGTCAAAATCCTCCTTGACGTCGACCGTGATGCTGGTTGCACCGAGCACCGAACCCTCGTCCACACCGTGGCAACTCAGGCACCGGGTGGTGCGAAATTCCTTCATGGCGATGAACGGAACAACCGCCCTGAGCGAGGCCTCGCCGTTGCTGCCGCGGTTCAGTTTGAACTCGGTCTTGGCGCTGGCCAGGACCCTGCGGTCGATTTCGTCCAACGGTTGTTCCTGTGGCAGACCGGCACCAAACTCGTCCACCACACCCTTGCTTCGCACCACGCGCAGTTCGCTGACCTTGTCGGCAGCACCCATCTTGCGAATGAAGAGCGCCCTTGCCACCGCGTCGCTGATGACGTCTTCGCTTCCCAACTTGGTGACCATCAAGGTGTTCAGGCCATTGATGGCGCCGTCCGCCACGGCGAGCGTGCGCTGCTCCGCGGAGACAAGTGCGCGCTGTTCAAACTCACCCAGCAACCATTGCTGCGCGCTCAGAAGAACAAGCAGCAGAAAACCCTGAATGAGCACTTGCAATTTCAATTGCAGACCCGTCCTGGACCAGATTTCGGTGACGCGGTTCATGTGACACTCTCCAGCGGCGTGCCGCCATTCAAACAGCAGCCAATATATCCTGTGGCCACGCCCAACGTTAGGAGAAGCGTTTACGTTCCTTGATCCACGTCATTTACCGCAGGGATTGGCGCGACTCCTTGCACCTCCGGGATCGATGCGACCTCTGGCACTTGCGGGACCGACGTGACCACTTGCTCAACCGCCTCACCAGCCTTGCTGGGGGCCAGCGTGACCGCACGCAGCAACAGGCCGCCGGCCTGACGTTTTTGCTCTCCCAACGCCGGGCGCGGGTTGGTTTTGAGATAACGGCCTTTCAAGGCTTGCACGGCGACTTCCAGTTCATTCGCGTTCTCGATCTTGCTGCCGTGGCGCTGCAGCACGGCGTGAGCCGTTTCAATCAGCTTGCTGTTGAGCGTGCTCTCACCCAGGCTAATCAGTCTTTCCACTGCGCCCCTGGGGTCGCCCTTCAGGCTCAAGCCCACGGCCTGTTCGGCCAACTTAAGAACTTTGCCGTGCGCCGCCCGAACCAACTCGGCATAGGGTTCGTGCACCTGGGCGGCACCGGCGAGGAGTTCGCTCAGCGCGCGATTCGCGCAAAAGCGCAACGCGATGCTGTCGATGATGGGTTCCATCTCTTCCAATTGAATCGCCTTGTGTGCCAGTTGCGCCAACAGCGCCACCAAGTTGGACCCGGCTTCAAAATCGAAATCGGGGTCCCTGACGGTGTTTCCCATGGCTCTGAGTTGATCAAGCGCCTTTGCCAACTGGTGCGCCTGGATCAGCGCCACGGCGTCCACGATGCTGGACAGTCGTTTGAGCCGCTTCGCCCCTGGGTTGCGCTCCAGCACGCGCGAGAAATCGTCCACGCAGCGCTGCAGGCCCTTGCGATCTCCGCTCTCAAAGCGTGCGAACGCCAACAGCACCAGCGTCTGGCAGTCAAACATCTTGGAGTCCAGCCCCATACGGGTGGTCTTGTCCAGGATTTTTTCGGCCTCGATCCGGTCCCCCGAGTAATAGGTCATCAGCCCCAGGTTCTGCATGCGGCTGACCGACGCTGGAGTGAGGTCGCAAGCCATCTTGTAGTTGTCCAGGGCGCGGTCGAATCGCCCCATTTCAAACTGCGCTCTGCCCTGCACCTCGTAGGCGTCGACGTAGTTCGGATCTTCGGCAATCAGCATCGCCAGGCTGCTGCTGGCCTCCTGCGTCTGGCCCGCGTCCAGCATGGATCGGGCCACGCCCAGTTTGGCCCAGGGCAGCGTGTTTGCCGCCACCACCGCTTCATATAGCCGCTGCGCCTGCGCATACTTTCCAGTGCGCAACATCAGTTCCGCCCCGACCCGCGCTGCATAAAGCCAGAACAGGCCGCGCGATTCGAAGCGCTGCAGGCACAGGTCCGCGGCGCGATCAAATTCCTCGGCTTCAATCGCCGAGAAGATTTCCTGCAGGGACACCTTGCGCTTGCGCGCAGCGCGCAGTCGCTCGCCCAATTGCGCCGCCGAATGCGGTTTGAGCAGATAGCCGTCCAGCGCAGACTCGGCCGCTTCCGCCACCTTGCCATAGGTGGCCTCGCCCGTGACCATGATGAAAATGGTGGAAAAGGGCAGCAATTGATTGCGCCGCAAATCATCCAGCAGCACCTGGCCCGTGCTCACCCGGTCGTTTTCGAAATGCAGCTCACATAGCACCACATCAAACACCCGGTATTCGAGCTGGCGCCGCGCATCGGCCAGGCGGCTGCACTGCACCACCGTACGCACCCCGAAGTCGCGCATCTGATCCACCAGAATCGCGCGCGAGGTAGGGTTGCCATCGACCACCAGGGCCATGGATATCGACAGGTCGTCCTCGGCTTCAGCCACCATCGTCCCCTGGAACGATGAGCCCAAAAGCCCGCAAACAACGCCACGAGGTTTTATTCAGTTCTTGCACGCGGGCGATTATGACCGCACAAGCGCCGGCCGCGCATACTGATGCTGCTGCTGCGCTACGTCATAATTGACGTTTACGTCAACGTCAATTCAACTTCAACCCGATTCAGGAGCACTGCATGGACATCGCAGGAAAAGTATTCATCGTCACCGGCGGCGCTTCGGGCCTGGGTGAAGGTACGGCGCGCATGCTTGCTGCCAATGGCGCCACCGTCGTCATCGCCGACATGCAGACGGACAAGGGGGAAGCGGTGGCCAAGGAGATCGGTGGCGCCTTCGTGCGCTGCGACGTGAGCCAGGAGGCCGATGGCCAGACGGTGGTGGCGAAAGCCCTGTCCCTGGGCAAGCTCATGGGACTGGTGAACTGCGCCGGCATCGCGCCCGCCGAAAAGACGGTGGGAAAGAATGGCGCGCACTCACTTAGCGCTTTCATCAAGACCATCACGGTGAACCTGATCGGCAGCTTCAACATGATCCGGCTTGCAGCCGAGGCCATGAGCAAGAACGAACCTGAAGCCACGGGCGAGCGCGGCGTCATGATTTCCACCGCCTCGGTTGCCGCCTATGACGGGCAGATCGGACAAGCGGCCTACAGCGCCTCCAAGGGCGGCGTGGTGGGAATGACGCTGCCGATTGCGCGCGACCTGGCGCGCAGCGGCATTCGCAACATGACGATTGCCCCGGGCATCTTCGGCACGCCCATGTTGTTCGGCATGCCCCAGGAAGTGCAGGACGCGCTCGCCGCCAGTGTGCCCTTCCCTTCGCGTTTGGGCACGCCCAACGACTACGCCAAACTGGCCAAACACATCATCGAGAACGACATGCTCAACGGCGAAGTGATCCGCCTGGACGGCGCCATTCGTCTGGCGCCGCGCTAGGCCCACGCCGTGCACCATTTTCAAGCGCCAGCGTCTATATTCCCCAGGCTGCGCCGCGCACTGCTGTGCGCCACCGTCTTTGCCGTCAGCGGCTTCGCCAGCGCTCAGGCCCTGGGCGCTGGCGAAGCACCCCTGCAATCGGAACCCGCGTCCGGCCTGACTCGCAAACCCGGCTGGACGACGCAGCGCTTTGCCGTGGCGGCGGCGAATCCGCTTGCAACGGAGGCGGGCCATCAGATACTCAACGCCGGTGGCAGCGCGGTGGACGCAGCGGTCGCGGTGCAGATGGTGCTGAATCTGGTGGAACCCCAGTCCAGCGGCATTGGTGGCGGCGCCTTCATGCTGCACTACGATGGAGCACAGGTGCAGGCCTTTGACGGAAGGGAGACGGCGCCGGCCGCGGACGATGAAAAGCTCTTCCTCGGTGCCGACGGCCAGCCAATGGCCTTCTTCGACGCAGTCGTCGGCGGGCGCGCCGTGGGCGTGCCGGGCGTGCTGCGCATGTTGGAGTTGGCACATCAGCAACATGGCCGGCTGCCCTGGGCGCTGTTGTTCACGCCAGCAATCAAGCTGGCAGAACAGGGTTTCGCCATCAGCCCGCGCCTGCACTCGCAACTCGTGGAAGATCCCTATCTCAAGCACGATCCCATCGCAGCCGCCTACTTCTACCAGACCGACGGCACACCGCATACGGTGGGCTTCGTGCTGCGCAACCCGGCCCTGGCGCGCGTCTTCAAACTCATCGCCGCCCAGGGTTCCGCCGCGCTGTATCAGGGCGAAGTGGCGCAGGCGATGGTGGACAAGGTGCGCCAGCATCCAACGAACCTAGGGCGGTTGTCGATGGACGATTTGGCGCACTACCGGGCAAAGGTCCGCGCGCCGCTGTGCTACGACTACCGCGCGCGGGGCAAAGACTACCGCGTCTGCGGCTTTCCACCGCCGGGTTCTGGCACGATCGCCATCGGGCAGATTCTGGGGATGGTGCAAAGCCCGACTCTCTTGCCTGGAACCTTGGCCCAGGGTTTGCCCTCACCTGAGTTCTTGCACCTTTATAGCGAGGCTTCGCGCCTGGCCTTCGCCGACCGCGCACAGTACGTCGCCGACCCGGACTTTGTGAGCGCACCCGGCGGTGACTGGATGAGCCTGCTGGCACCAGACTATCTGGCGCTGCGCGCCAAGCTGATCGACGCCTCCGACCAAGGTCAGCGCATGCGAGAAGCCCCGGCGGGACGACCTGGTGCGCAGCGTGTGAGTTATGCCCCCATGCCAGATCAAACCGAGCACGGCACTTCACACATATCCATCGTCGACTCCTGGGGCCATGCCCTGGCCATGACCACGACCGTGGAGCACATGTTTGGTTCGCGCCAGATGGTGCAGGGTTTTTTGCTCAACAACGAGCTCACCGACTTCAGCTTCAGCCCCACCGATGCCCAGGGTCGCCCCGTGGCGAATCGCGTGCAGCCGGGCAAACGACCGCGCTCCTCCATGGCACCCACGCTGGTGTTCGAAAAGGCCGCAGACGGCTCCCTGGGGCCCTTGGTGCTCAGTGGCGGCAGTCCCGGTGGCGCACTCATCATCCATTTCGTCGCCAAGACGCTTTACGCCACCTTGAACTGGCGATTGAACGCGCAGCAGGCGATTGATCTGCCCAACTTCGGCTCTTTGGGTGGGCCGATTCTGTTGGAACAAGCGCGATTCCCGTCAGCCACCGTGAATGCGCTCAAGGCCCGTGGCCACACCGTGCAGGAGACCGAGCTCACCAGCGGCGTACAAGTGATCCAGAAGACTGCCGCGGGCTATTTTGGTGGTGCCGATCCGCGGCGTGAAGGCGTGGTTCGGGGCGATTGATCGGTTACGCTTGGGCACATGACGCTCAGCTATATCTGGTCCGGATTTTTTCTTGTCGGCATCGCCGCAGCGCTGGCGCAGTGGCTGTTTCTGGGCGATGTGGAAGTTTTCAAGCGCATCGTTGACGGCACATTCCTCTCCGCCAAATCGGCAGTGATGGACGTGGCATTACCGCTCGCTGGCGTAATGACCTTTTGGCTGGGACTGTTGCGCGTGGGCGAAAAGGCCGGTGCCATCGACTGGCTGGCACGCATGATTGCACCGTTCTTTTCGCGCATCTTCCCCGAGGTGCCCAAAGGCCATCCGGCCACGGGCCACATGGTGATGAACTTCTCGGCCAATCTGCTCGGGCTGGATAACGCGGCCACGCCGTTTGGCCTGAAGAGCATGGAAGCGCTGCAGAGCCTGAACCCCAACCCGGATGAAGCCAGCAACGCGCAGATCATGTTCCTGGTGCTGCACACCTCGGGCATGACGCTGATTCCCATCTCCATCATGGCGCAGCGCGCGGTGCTCGGAGCCCACGATCCGTCCGACGTGTTCCTGCCGCTGCTGATTGCCACCTACGTGGCCAGCCTGACTGCGCTGGTGAGCGTGTCCATCAAGCAGGGCATCCCGCTCTTTGATCGCGTGTTGCTGGGTTGGCTGGGTGGCATATCCTTGGCCATTGGCGCCATGGTCTGGTATATGTCCAGCTTCATGAGCCGCAGCGAGATCGAGCTGTTTTCCAAGATCGCGAGCAATGGGGTGTTGCTCGCGATCATTGCCGCCTTTTTGATCGGCGCGATGCGCAGACGGGTGAACATCTTTGACGCCTTTGTCGAGGGCGCCAAGGGTGGCATACAAACCGCCCTCACCATCATTCCCTACCTTGTGGGCATGCTGGTCGCGATCAGCGTCCTGCGCAATTCCGGCGTGCTCGGTTTTATTGTGAGCGGCCTCACCTGGCTGTTCACGCAACTCGGTTTCAACACCGAATTTGTTCCGGCATTGCCGACCGCGTTGATGAAACCCATCAGCGGCAGCGGCGCGCGCGCCATGATGATCGACGCCATGCAGACCTATGGCGCCGACTCGTTTGTGGGCCGCCTGGCCTGCGTGTTCCAGGGTTCGACCGACACCACGTTCTACATCGTCGCGTTGTACTTCGGCTCGGTTGGCATCAAGCGCCCACGCTATGCCATCGGCTACGGTTTGCTGACCGACTTTGCCGGTGTGGCGGCATCGGTGGGCGTGGCCTACCTGTTCTTCCACTGAGCTAGCGCCGTCCCGTCATGGCGATTGCCGCGTCGCTTTCGCTTCTCGCAATGACGGCGCGGCAATCCACGATGGATATCCGCAGAAGCAGTCATGGATTGCCACGGCCCTTCGGGCCTCTCCATGAACCGCCCAGAAAATCGACGATAAAGCCAGCCGTCATTGCGAGCGCAGCGCGGCAATCCATGCGGGCAAACCTGTGCTGCTCGTGGATTGCCACGTCGCTGAAGCTCCTCGCAATGACGAATCCTGGGGTTCATGGTCCGTGTGCAGTATCGGCCGGATACGAGGGCCTCGCAATGACAAGGTCAATGCGCTCAATCGATGCCGAGCTCCTGAATCTTGCGCGTGATGGTGTTGCGGCCGATTCCCAGCTTGTGCGCGGCCTCGATGCGCCGCCCCTTGGTGTGCAGCAGCGCGACACGGATCAGACGCGACTCAAACTGCTTCGTCAATACATCCCAGATGTCAGTGCGGCCCGCCTCCAGCAGCGCCTGCGCGCACAGCGCCATGTCCATTTCCCAGGCCGCGCTGGCGTGGACCTCGACCCCGAGCCGCGGGGCTTGGTCTTCAATCGACAACAAAGGCGCCCGCGATTCGGCCGTGTGCGCAAGATCAGGCTGCGCCGATGCCGTGGCAGCCGCAACGCCAATCAAATGTTCCGAAGCCGGCACTGCCACGGTCGCCGGCACCGCCCGCTCCGCCACAGCCAGCACTTCGGGTGGCAGATCCTTGGCCTCGATCACCTGGGCCGGCGCCATCACCGTGAGCCAGTGGCAGATGTTTTCCAACTGGCGCACGTTGCCGGGAAAAGCGAACTGACTCAGGCGCGCCAGCGCAGCGTCGGCAATGCGTTTGGGTTCAACCCCGAGTTGCAGCGCACTGGCGCGCAGGAAGTGCCGCGTCAGCATGGGGATGTCTTCGCGCCGCTCGCGCAGCGCCGGCAGCCGCAACCGGATCACGTTCAGGCGGTGAAACAGGTCTTCGCGAAACACCCCTTCCTTCACGCGCTGCTCCAGGTCCTGGTGCGTGGCAGCGATCACGCGCACATTGGTCTTGACGGCCGAGTGCCCACCGACGCGATAGAAGTGGCCATCGCTGAGCACGCGCAGCAAACGGGTCTGCAGGTCGAATGGCATGTCGCCGATCTCGTCCAGGAACAGCGTGCCGCCATCGGCCTGCTCGAAACGCCCCCGACGCATGGTCTGCGCGCCGGTGAAGGCGCCGCGCTCATGGCCAAACAGCTCGGATTCCAGCAGGTCCTTGGGGATTGCCGCGGTGTTGATCGCGACAAACGGACCGTTGCTGCCGGCATCGCCACGCGGCGAATGCTTGTGCAGGGCCCGCGCCACAAGTTCCTTGCCGGTGCCGGATTCGCCCGTGATCATCACCGTCACATTGCTCTGACTCAAACGGCCGATGGCGCGGAAAACGTCCTGCATGGCGCTCGCCTGACCCAGCATCTCGGGCGCTGCAGCGAGTTGCTCCTGCGTCACTTCTTCGCGCTGGCTTTCCTGCACAGCGCGACGAATCAGTTCCACCGCCTTGGGCACGTCAAAGGGCTTGGGCAGGTACTCGAAGGCGCCGCCCTGAAAGGCCGACACGGCGCTCTCCAGATCCGAGAACGCCGTCATGATGATGACCGGCAGGCTGGGCAGCTTCTCCTTGACCTTGGCCAGCAGATCCAGGCCGGAACCGCCCGGCATGCGGATGTCGCTCACCAGGATTTGGGGGCCGTCCTCAGGTGCTGCCTTCTCCAGTGCCGCCAGCACTTCGCGCGGATTGGTGAAGCTGCGACTGGGCAGGTTTTCGCGCAGCAGCGCTTTTTCCAGGACGAAGCGTATGGACTGGTCATCGTCTACGATCCAAATCGGCTTCATGGTGTTGCCTTCCCCAGGTCAATATATTTTTTACAATTTCTAGGGCAGCGGTATCAGGATCTTGAAATCGGTGCGACCCGGCACGCTGTCGCATTCGATCAAACCATGGTGTTGCTGCACAAAGGTCTGGGCCAGCGTCAGACCCAAACCCGAACCGCCTTCACGCCCCGATACCAGGGGATAAAAAATGCGGTCCTTGATGGAGTCCGGGACGCCGGGCCCGTTGTCTATGACATGCAATTCCAGTGCCAATCGATAGCGCTGTTTGCCAAACGTGGTCTGGCGCGCAATGCGGGTGCGAAAAATGAGCTCCGCCGTGTCTTGCGCGATGCGTTCGGCCAGCGCCTGGGCCGCGTTGTGCGCGATGTTGAGCAGCGCCTGAATCAACTGCTCGCGGTCGCCGCGAAATTCGGGGATGGAGATGTCGTAGTCACGCCGCACCTTCAGCCCTTTGGGGAACTCGGCCAGAATCAGCGAGCGCACGCGCTCGCTGACCTCATGGATGTTCACGTCCCCCACCACGTGGGGGCGACGATGCGGTGCCAGCAACCGGTCCACCAGCGTCTGCAGTCGATCGGCCTCATGGATGATGACCTGCGTGTACTCCTTGAGTTCGCGCGAATCCATTTCCATTTCCAGCAACTGCGCCGCACCCCGAATCCCGCCCAGCGGATTCTTGATTTCATGCGCCAGATTGCGTATCAATTCCTTGTTGGTTTTGGCCTGCTCCAGTAAGCGCTCCTCGCGATCCTGGCGCGCCTGCTGCTCCAGCGGCAACAGTTCGATGATGACCTCACCTGGCAGATCGGACTGGGCCAACACCACGTGCACTGGCAGCGGCTCCTGGTTCAGACGATTCAGCCAGGCGTCGTAGCGCAACGCGGCAAACTCGTTGCTCCCGGCACCCGCCAACGCGTTCTGCAGCACCGCGGGCTCGGTGAAAAAGTTGCAAAAGGGGCTGCCCTGAATCGCGCGGCGCGAGCTGCCCAAGGCATCTTCCAGTGCGGCATTGGCAAACAGCACCAACCCGTCGTGACGCACCACCGCCACCAGCGTTGCCAGCAGGTCGAAGGCCTGGAAACGATGCGCCGGGCTGGCGTCGCTTGAGGGAGAAAGGGGCGCGCTCAAGGCTCTCAATCCTTTGGGGATATGGGGTTCAGACGCCCGTTTCTATGCAGCGCACAGCGCCGCACCCGGTCGGCGAATTGAAGATTCGGAAAATTTGGACTCTGGCCCGAAACACCCTGATCCATCAATTATTCGCTGGCAGGCGGGATATCTCGCGCGTGAGGCCATCGATATCGCTTCGTGCACGCTCGATGTTGGCCTTGAGTTCGGATACGCGATCCTGGTACTTCTGATAATTGCGTCCCTCGTCACCACGCTTTTCCGGCTCGCCGTTGTTGTAATCCTTGCCGAGTTCATCCAAGCGCGCTTGGGTCTTTTTCAGTTCCGACTCCAGGATGGAGCGCGAATCGTTGTCGCGCTGGCGCTGGGCCTCAGCCGGCGCACTGGCACCGGGGCGGGCATTGCTGGGCGCCTTGGGCGCGGGTTTGGCGCTTTGCAACACGGTCACATTGCCGCCGGTGACCAGTTTGCAGTTCTTCATCTGCTCTGCGGTCGCGGTATTGGTGTATTCGTTGCCGCAACGGTAAATCGCGCTGTCCTGGGCTGCGGCAGGATCGAGCGAGGCAAACCCACATAGCAGGGTGAGGAGAACTTTTTTCATGGGGTAAGTATGTCTCAATCCCAGGCAAAAACAAAACTGCAGCTCAGAATCCAACGAAAAAAGGACGGCACGTGCCGTCCCTTTAGCTCACTGAAATCGTGCCGCAAGGCAGATTTACAGCGAGTAGTACATGTCGAACTCGATCGGGTGCGTGGCCATGCGCAAGCGCGTGACTTCGGTCATCTTGAGTTCAATGTAGGCGTCGATCATGCTGTCGGTGAAGACACCGCCCTTGGTCAGGAAGCTGCGTCCTGCGTCCAGATGGTCCAGCGCCTGATCCAGGCTGTGGCACACGGTCGGCACTTTCGCGTCTTCTTCGGGAGGCAGATGGTACAGATCCTTGGAGGCGGCTTCGCCCGGGTGAATCTTGTTCTCCACGCCATCCAGACCGGCCATCATCAAGGCGGCAAAACCCAGGTAAGGGTTCATCAGTGGATCGGGGAAACGCGCTTCGATGCGGCGACCCTTGGGGTTCGCCACGTAGGGAATGCGGATCGAGGCCGAGCGGTTCTTGGCCGAGTAAGCCAGCTTCACCGGGGCTTCGTAGCCCGGAACCAGACGCTTGTAGCTGTTGGTGCCGGGATTGGTGATCGCATTCAGCGCACGGGCGTGCTTGATGATGCCGCCGATGTAGTACAGGGCGAAATCGGACAGACCGGCGTAGCCGTCACCGGCAAACAGATTCTTGCCGTCTTTCCAGATCGACTGGTGCACGTGCATGCCAGACCCGTTGTCGCCAACGATGGGCTTGGGCATGAAGGTCGCGGTCTTGCCATAGGCATTGGCCACGTTTTGCACCACGTACTTGAGGATTTGCGTCCAGTCAGCGCGCTCGACCAGGGTCGAAAAACGCGTACCGATTTCATTCTGACCGGCACCCGCCACTTCGTGGTGGAACACTTCAACCGGAATGCCCAGGGATTCCAGAATCAGCGACATTTCGGCGCGCATATCCTGCGTGCTGTCCACGGGAGGCACGGGGAAATAGCCACCCTTGACGGTGGGACGGTGGCCGCGATTGCCGCCTTCGAGCTTCTTGCCCGAATTCCAGGGCGCTTCGTATTCGTCGATCTTGAAGAAGGTGCCCGACATGTCGGTATTCCAGCGCACGTCGTCAAAGATGAAAAACTCGGGTTCAGGTCCGAAGTAGGCGGTGTCGCCGATGCCAGACGCCTTCAAATAGGCTTCGGCACGCTTGGCGATGGAACGCGGATCGCGGTCGTAGGCCTTGCCGTCGCTGGGCTCGATCACGTCGCAGCTCATGAACAGCGTGGTCTCTTCAAAGAAGGGGTCCAGGTTGGCGGTATTGGGGTCGGGCATCAACTGCATGTCCGAGGCTTCAATGCCCTTCCAGCCAGCCACCGACGAGCCGTCAAAGGCGTGTCCCGAAACGAACTTGTCTTCGTCAAAGTGCGAAACCGGAACGGTCACGTGCTGCTCTTTGCCACGCGTATCGGTGAAGCGGAAGTCAACAAACTTGACTTCGTTTTCTTTCACCATCTTCATCACGTCTGCGACGGTCTTGGCCATCAAATACTCCTGGTTAAATGAAACTGATTGATAAATGCTCGGAAACGAAGAACGCATGATTTATGCCAATGCCAACTTTCACGTTAACGGCGCCCGGCTTTCCCGAAATGCCCCGTATTTTGCCCTGAGTTGCTCATGTTTCTGGCCGTTTTCAGCATGCCAGGACAGAAAAATACGATTCCACATTCAAGCCAACGCACCAAAATAAGGCGCTGTAATTTGCATTTACTTGCATCATCTTGGTGCAATGTCGTCAACGCACCAATTCGGGGCCAAGCTTGGCATTTTGCGTCGCCAAGCCAGCCAGCAAGGCGGCGTAAGCCGCAACGGTCAAAGCGGGTGCGCCCTTGACCCCGAGCTCGATGTGCCGGCCGTGCAGCGGGTGGTCCACGCTGGGCAGACTGAAGATGCGCACACCGGGATGCTTGGCCTCGATCGCCTCCATCAGCGGCGTCAGCGCGGCTTCCATGGCGCCATAAACGATGATCGAACGCTCCACGTAAGCCTTGGGCTGAAATAGATGGGCGTAGTAGCTGTCGAGCACCCATTCCATCATGGGCCAGGCCATCACCGGAAAGCCGGGGACGAAGTGCACGCCGCCGCCATGCCCGCCCGCGCAGGAGAAGCCGGCTATTCGGTTGTAGGGATTGGGGATGATCGTGGCGCCTTCGGGGAATACGCCCATGTTCATTCGATGCCGGTTGTCGTCGCGCTCGGGCTCGTAGGGAACGCCCTTTTCCAATGCCAACTCCTGCATGCGTTGGCGGATCAGCGCGGCAGCCTCGGGATGGAGTTGCAGCGGCCGCCCCAAGGCGAGCGCGGCGCATTGACGCGTATGGTCATCGGGCGTGGCGCCGATGCCTCCGCACGAAAACACCACCTCGCCCGATTCAAACGCCCGTTGGAGCGTGGTTGTGATGCGCGCCGGGGAGTCACCCACATAGTCGGCGAACTCGGGCTGCAGCCCGCGTGCCGCCAGCAATTCAATGAACTTGGGCAGGTGCTTGTCGGCGCGTTTGCCCGAGAGGATCTCGTCGCCGATGATGATGATGCCAACGCGCAGTGGCGTCTCATGGGGCTGATATGGGGGCTTGTGCTGTAGGTTCATGCGGCAGGAATGGTGTGGAACAATCGGCCCCGGGCGCATCGATCACGCCACCATCTGGCGTTGCCGGCGAGTGAGCGCGCAGCAACTGCAACGCGGCCAGGCAGTAGTGCGTGAACCACAGGGAGGAAAAGGCAAAGATGAAGGTGTAGATCCAGATCGCCAGTGGCAGCAAGGGCACAAAGTAGACCGCGAACATGGCACCCGACGCCCACACCAGACTGGGCGCGGCGCTCAGTGTGCCGGTGACCCAACCCATGGTCAACAGCGACACGCGGTGGCGACGAAAAATCTCCCGACGTTCGTTCGGACTGGCATGGACGCAGAGCGCATCAAACGCCATGACACGGTAGCTGAGCCAGCCCCAGATCAGGGGCGGAAGCACCAGGATCAGTGGCGGCACGAGCCATAAGGGGGCAGATACCACCATCGCCAACGCCGCCATGGCCGCAGAACCCATGGTCCACAGCAATGCAGCAAACCATGAGGTAGTAGCGCAGCGTTCCAGCGTCGAAAAACGGCGCTGGGCGACCAGCGACACGATCGCGGGGGTCATCATGAACGCCACCACCAGCACCGACAGCATGACGATAACCGGCGTAGCGGCGAAGATCAGGAGCAGCGGCGCCACCACGGTCTTAAGTCCGCCCAGATGCAGTCTTTCAAGCCAGTGCCAGATCGATTGCAGCAACTGCGAGGCCTCCAACACTGCGCGCACCCCATCCATGGCGGGCTCCCAAAAGAAGTACCCCAAACCCAACCACAGAGCCACCATCAGCAGCAGCGGCAACAGCGACAGCAACATCACGCGCGGGTGCAGGCAGTAAGCCAGTGCGCGCCAGAAGGAGTCCAGAATCATGCTCATGCGCCCAAGGATAACGTGCGCTCGTCAACCCTCATGTCAAGTCGCCCGATACCCTACGGCTTCCAGGTCCGCAGCGCCCAGCCAGCGCCACTGCCCCGGCGCCAAATCGGCCGGCAGCGCCAGTGAGCCGATCTGCGACCGATGCAGTCCCTCGACCCGGTTGCCCACCGCTGCGAGCATGCGCTTGACCTGGTGGTATTTGCCCTCGGTCAGGGTGAGGCGCAGGTGGTGCTCAGCGACGGCTTCACAGGCCGCAGCGAGCACGGGTTTCGGGTCATCGTCCAGCACCACGCCGTCCAGCAGCTTTTGCACCTGGCGCGCATCCAGTGCATGCTTGGTCGTGACCTCGTATACCTTGGGCACGTGATGGCGTGGTGAGTTCAACCGATGGATGAACTTGCCGTCGTCCGTCAGCAGCAGCAAGCCGGTTGTGTCCTGGTCCAGTCGGCCCACCGCCTGCACGCCCTGCACCGGACCTTTTTGCGGGCGCTGGCGCAGCGGTGCGCTCAGCAAGGTATAGATCGCCGGATAGGTCGACGGCATTTGCGAGCACTCAGTTCCTGCTGGCTTGTGCAGCATCAGGTAGGCGAATTCGTGATACTCCCAGGGCACGCCCTGCACCGTAAAGCGCAGGCCCGGCGCCACCACCTCGGCGGCGGCATCGGTGACGGTGACAGGGTCACCGGTGGACGCATCTGGATAGACCTGAACCCGTCCCTGCTGGATCAGGCCTGCGCAAACCCGGCGTGTGCCAAAACCCTGGCTGTAAAGTACTTCTTGCAGTTGCATGGCGCTATTGTCATCGCAAGCGCACACGTTTCAATCGGGCGCGTTCCAGACGAAGGTCACGACGCTGGCGCCGGGCATCTGGTGTTCGAAACTGCGGCCACCCATGCTCACGGAAAACTGGCGCGAGTTGGCGGCCATATTCGCCACGATCAGCACGATCGAGTGGTCGTCGGCATTCTGGAAAGCCACGCTATCCAGGCGTCCCTCACCCGAACTGGATGCGATGCGGTGCGCTCCGGGCCGCACAAAGCGGCTGGCATGCGCCAGCGCGTAGTAGTCAAAATTGCGCGTCACCTCGCCGGTCTTGGAGTTGATGGTGACGACGCCGCGGCAATCGTTGCAGCCCCCCAAGTGCGGCCCGTGGTTCTCATCCAACGCCAGGTTCCACAGCAGCACACCCTTGGCCCAGTTGCGGGTGGTGCCGATGACCAGATAGCGCATGAACCACGGCAGCGTCTCGCGCCAGTGCGGCTTCCACTCGCCGCCAGAACATTCCGTGAAATAGGCGTCCTTGTCCGGATAGGCGTCGTGCACCCGAGACTGAGCGGCCACATCGTCGCTCATGTAGCAATGCCAGGCGACACCGGACACGAACGCCCTCGCCTTCGGGTCGGCCAGCACGTCCAGCGGCGACTGGGGGTCGATCCAGTTGTGGTCCCAGTCGAGGATGCGCACCGGCTTGGCACGTTGCGCCAGCACCGGGCCCAAGTGGCCACTGATGAATTGGGCGCGGCTCATGGCATCGACGCGCATGCCGGGGTAGTCGCCCGGTTCGTCGTTCGGTTCGTTCTGCAGTGTCAGCGCAAACAGTGGCAAACCTTCGGCCTCCATGGCGTCGGAGAACTTTCCCAGATACCGCGCAAACGCGTCGTAGGCCTGCGGCCGCAGCCGCCCCTGGATCAGGCTGTCACTGGTCTTCATCCAGCCCGGAGCGCTCCAAGGCGAAGCCATGAGTTTGAGTTGGGGATTGATCGCCAGCGCGCTCTTGACCACGGGCAGCACGTCGGCGCGCATCGGATCGATGGAAAAATGAGTCAGCGTTTCATCGGTCTGGCCCTTGGGCACATCGTCCAGGGAATAGTGCTTCATCGAAAAATCGGACGCGCCGATCGTCAGGCGCGTGAAGCTCAATCCCAGGCCAGGCGACTTGCCAAAAAGCTCCTGCATCAACCCCTGGCGCTGCGCCGCGCCCATGCGGTTCTGGATCAACCAGGCCGACGCGTCGGTGATGCTCGCGCCAAAACCCACCACCTCCTGGTAGCGCCGGCTCGCATCCACCGTGATGTCCAGCGGCAAAGGCGCCTTGTTGCCAAACGAAATGCCAGCCACCGGCGACAGCAGCTTGCTCTGATCGGTCCAGGTTTCCCAGGCCTGAACCGCAGTGACCGAGGGCGCGTTCGCGGCGGGCGAGACCTGAGCCAAGACGCTAGTGCTTAGAACCAGTGCCAGCATGGCGCACAGTCCGCGTCGATTTCGCAATTGAACCATCCCTGAATATTCCTTCCAAACGACTGACATGAAACTCCTCTTTCGCGCGATGCCTAAAGCATCGAAGTCGCGGCGCAGAACTTTGCGATGTACTCTTCCTGCGTCGGCATGAAGTCCACGCACTTCCTCACCACGTTTTCGATATCGAGCAGATACGCCTTGATCTCTTCCGGGCTGCGCGCGTCCACCAGAGGGTGGTAACTCCTGGGCCGCAGGCCCTGGCCATGCATCACCTGCAGCCAGCTCATTTCAGCGAACAACTCATTGTTCTCCCGATAGACGTGTCCGCCGTTGCAAAACAAGTCGATTTTGTGCTGCAATGTCGCCGGGATGGACATGTCCCGGCAGTGGTTCCAGAACGGCGAATCGTCGCGCTCTGTGGCCTTGTAATGCAGCACAATGAAGTCGCGAATGCGCTCATACTCAAATTGAGTTTGTGCGTTGTACTCATCGCGATCGACCGCGCTGAATTCTGCGTTGGGAAACATGGCGATCAGCCGCGCAATCGCAGTCTGGATTAGATGGATGTTGGTCGACTCGATCGGCTCGAAAAAGCCGCTGGAAAGACCGATGGCGACACAATTCTTGGTCCAGGTCTGGCGCCGCCGCCCAGGAACAAACGGGATGTAGCGCGGCTCGGCCAGCGCTTTGCCGTCAAGATTGTTCATCAGTATCGAGGTGGCTTCATCCTGCCCCATGAAGCGGCTGGAATAGACGTGGCCGTTGCCGATGCGGTGCTGCAATGGAATTCGCCACTGCCAGCCGGCCGAATGCGCAGTGGAGCGGGTGTATGGCAGCAAGGGGCTCACCGACTCGCAGGGCACGGCGATGGCGCGGTCGCAGGGCAGCCAATGCGACCAGTCCTCGTACTCGCAGCCCAAAGCCTGGCCGATCAGCAGCGCGCGGATGCCGGAGCAGTCGAGGAACAGTTCGCCTTGAATCTTCTCGCCGCTTTCCAGCAGCACCGATTCAATGAAGCCGTCGCCATGGCGCAGCAACGTGTTGACGATCCGGCCTTCGGTGCGCCGAACGCCCCGTTTTTCGGCGAAAGCCCTCAAGTATTTCGCATAAAGACCGGCGTCGAAATGAAAGGCATGAGTGATACCAGCCAGAGGCGAGTTGGGAATGTCCGTCGGCGCACGCATGAACTTGCCGTTGACCGACGCCATCGCGTTGATGGCATATTTTCCGAACGCGCTGGCTAGACCCAGCTCGCGCATCTTCTGCCAGTAATGAAAGAAGCCCACAACGCCAAGATCCTGTCCGACGCGCCCAAAGCCGTGCATGTAGCGTTCGCCAATCCTGTTCCAGTTGACGAACTCGATCCCCATCTTGAACGTTCCCTGCGTATGCCGCAGGAAATCATCCTCATCTATTTCGAGCGCGCGATTGAAGTTGCGGATATTGGGAATCGTGGCCTCGCCCACGCCGATGCTGGCAATCTCGTCCGATTCGATCAGGCGAATATTCGCGGCCGCGCCCATCACCTTGGACAGTGCAGCGGCGGCCATCCAGCCGGCGGTGCCGCCGCCAACGATGACAACGTTCTTGATGGGGGCAGCCATGGCCATAATATCCTCCGAAATGATCGACCCAGGGGATCTTACAAACGCTGCTCGGACGCCCGCTCGAACAGCGAGATCCGATCCAGGTCGATGCTGAAATTGACACTCTCATCCACGCGGCATTCGAGCGCGCCCGAAACCACCGAAGACAACAGATGGCCACCGAAATCCACCCACACCACGTGGTGGTTCCCCATGGGTTCGATCACCGACACGGTTCCCTTCAAATCGCCTGCGGCGTGGATCAGCAGATTCTCCGGGCGAATCCCCAGGACCACATCCACGCCGGCGCCGTGCGGTGCGCGAAAGGCGTAGGCCGCCAGATCCAGCGTCAGGTTGTCCGACACGAACTGGAACGAATCGCCAGCGGCCTTGAGCCGCCCGTTCAACAGATTCATCCCCGGCGAACCGAGGAAGCCGGCGACAAACAGGTTCTCCGGTCTTTCGTACACGAGATCGGGTGCGCCGATCTGCTGGATCTTGCCGGCACGCATGACCACGATGCGCGTGGCCAGCGTCATGGCTTCGACCTGGTCGTGCGTCACGTAGATCATGGTCGAACGCAGCTTCTTGTGCAGCAGCTTAAGTTCGCGCCGCAGCTCGGCGCGCAGCTTGGCGTCCAGATTGGACAGCGGCTCGTCGAACAGGAAGACGCCGGCTTCGCGCACCAGCGCGCGGCCAATCGCCACGCGCTGACGCTGGCCACCCGAGAGTTGCGAGGGTTTGCGGTTCAGCAGCGGTTGCAGTTGCAGCATCTCTGCAACACGGCTCACGCGGCGCTCAATCTCGGCCTTGGGCAGACCCTTGATGCGCAGCCCAAACGACATGTTGCGCTCCACGCTCATCGTCGGGTACAGCGCGTACGACTGGAACACCATGCCGATGTTGCGGTCCGTAGGGTCGGCCCAGGTCATGTCCGTGCCGCCGATGTCGATGCTGCCTTCGGCCACGTCGATCAGGCCGGCGATGCTGTGCAGCAGCGTGGACTTGCCGCAGCCCGAAGGCCCGAGCAACACCAAAAACTCGCTCTCGACCACGTCCAGATTGAGATCCTTGATGACCTCGTTGTCGCCAAAGCGAATACTGAGTTTTCGAATTCCGACGCTAGACATGCTTACCCCTTGACCGCACCGGCGGCAATACCGCGCACAAACCAGCGCCCGGAAACAAAATAGATGGTGAGCGGCACCAGCGAAGTCAGGATCGTGGCCGCCATGTTCACGTTGTAAAGCCGCGTGCCGGTCGTGGTGTTGATCACGTTGTTGAGCTGCACCGTCATCGGCAGGTTGTCGCGCCCCGCAAACACCAGGCCCAGGATGTAGTCGTTCCACACGCCCGTGACCTGCATGATCGCCGCGACGATGATGATGGGCGTGGACATGGGCAGCATCAATTGCAGGAAGATGCGGATGAAGCCGCCGCCATCGATGCGTGCGGCCTTGAACAGTTCCTGCGGAATCGATTGGTAGTAGTTGCGAAACAGCAGCGTCATCACCGGCATGCTGAAGATGATGTGGATCACAACGATGCCCGGCAGCGAGCTGAACAGCCCCAGCGTGGCCAGGATGCGCACCAGCGGGAACATCATCACCTGCACCGGAATGAAGGCGCCCAGCATCAGAATGGCGAACAGCGCATTCGCGCCGCGCGGCTTCCAGAACGACAAGGCGTAGCCATTGAGCGCGCCCAGCAGGATGGGCAGGATGGTGCTGGGGATCACGATCCACACCGAGTTCCAGAAGCCGCCGCGAATGCCTTCGCACGAGACGCCGGTGCAGGCGGATGTCCACGCCGTGACCCAGGGTTCGACCGTGATCGCCACCGGAAACGCAAAGATATTGCCCAGACGGATCTCGTCCATGGTCTTGAACGAGGTCACCAGCATGATGTACAGCGGCATCAGGAAGAACAGCGCGGCACTCAGCAAGAAGGCGTAGACGCCGACGCGCGCCGGGCTGAAGCGCCACGGGCGGCGCGCGGCGCGCGGGAGGGTGGCGACGTGATTCATTTGTGCGCCTCCTGACGATTCGAGCGACTGCGAACGTACAACAGCGGCGCCAGCGGGGCCAGCACCGTGAGCAGCATCACGATGGATGCGGCCGACGCCAGCGCGATATTGGCGCGCCCGAACAGGTAATCCATGATGAACTTGGCCGGCACCTCGCTCGCCGTACCCGGCCCGCCCTGCGTCATTGCCGCCACGGCGTCAAAGAGCTTGATCACAGCGGTGGAGAGCAGCACGAACACGGTCGCCACCGAGGGTCCGAGCATGGGCAGCACGATCGAGAAGTAAACGCGCCAGGTCGGGATGCCGTCGATGCGCGCGGCCTTCCAGATCTCCTCGTCGATGCCGCGCAACCCGGCGAGCAACAGCGCCATCACCAGGCCCGAGGCCTGCCACACGGTGGCGATGACGATGGTGTACATCACCATGTCCTGGTCGATGATCCAGTCGAAAGTGAAGTCCGGATAGCCCATCAGTCGCACCGCCTGCTGGATGCCGTTGCCGGGGTTGAGCATCCACTGCCAGACCAGGCCGGTGGCGACGAACGACATCGCATAGGGGTAGAGAAAAACGGTGCGCAGCGCGCCTTCAGCCATCACCTTCTGGTCGATGAACACCGCCAGCAAAAATCCGATGGTCATGCAGGCCAGGATGAAGAGCACGCCGTACAGCGCCAGGTTCTGCAGCGACAGGATCCAGCGTTCGTTATCGAACAGGCGTTCAAATTGCGCCAGCCCCACAAAGTCGTCCGAAGGAAAGGTGCGCGAATTGCTCATCGACACCCTGAGCGACCACAGGACGGTGCCCAGGTAGGCCACCAGCACCGTGGTGGCCATGGGCAACAGCGCGCTCCAGGTGATGAGTTGGCGCAGCAGCTGTTTCGGTTTGATTTTCATGAGCAGAGGGTCAAAGGCATGGACTGCCGCGGCCTGCGGCCTCGCAGTGACGAGAGGACGGCGTCATTGCGACCAAAGCGCGGCAATCCATGTTCGTATGCCAACAGCCTGGATTGCTTCGCTGCGCTCGCAATGACGACATGGCTGCCATGTGCATCAGTTCTTCAACGCTGCGGCGATGTCCTTCTGCACCTTTTCCACCGGAACGTTCTTGTTCCAGTAGGTGGTCAGGATGTCGGCCATGGAGCCGTTCTGGTCCGGGTTCAGATAGACCTCGCCATTGCCGAGTTGGCGCGACTTGTCCTTCATGATGGCCAGGCCCTGCTGGGCGCAGATGTCCATCTTGGACGAGTCGACATCGGTGCGCACGGGGATGGAGCCCTTCTTGTTGCTGAACGCCACCTGCGTCGCAGGCGCAAGCATTAATCCGGCCAAAACCTTCTGCGCTTTGATCTGTTCTGCGTTTGTGGTCTTGGGAAAAACAAACACATCGCCCTGGATGATGTACGGCGACCTGGCACCGAAGCCGGCGATGCAGCCGTAGTCCTTGCCCGGCAACTGGTGCGCCAGCGTGAACTCGCCCTTGGCCCAGTCGCCCATTATCTGCACGCCCGCCTTGCCAGTGATCAGCAGGGCCGTGGCGTCGTTCCAGTTGCGTCCCGGTGAACCCTTGTCCACGTAGGATTGCAGACGCTTATAGGCGAGCAACACCTTCTTGAAATCATCGCCCAGAATCACCTTGGGATCGCGGTCGCGCAGCACCTTCAGGTACAAATCCGTGCCGCCAACATTTGCCAGCACCGCCGTGAAGACGGTGTTCTCCTGCCAGGGTTGGCCACCGTGCGCCAGTGCAATTAGACCTGCCGCCTTGAGCTTGTCGAGTGCTGAGAACAGTTCGTCCATGGTCTTGGGCTCGGCGGCGATGCCGGCCTTCTTGAATGCGGCCTTGGAATACCAGATCCAGGTCGGCATGTGGATGTCCACGGGAGCGGCGTAGTAATGGCCCTTGACCTTCACCACGTTGAGCACGGACTCGGGCAGGAACTTGTCCCAGCCGTCGCGGATCGCGACCTCGTCCACGTTGTTGAGCATGCCCTGCTCGACCACGTCCAGAAATTGCTTGGAGGTGTTGAACTGCGCCATCGTCGGCGGGTTGCCGCCGACGATGCGGTTGATCGCCACGGATCGTGCCTGCTCGCCCAGGGCGACTGCCGTGTCCACCCAGACGCCGCCGGTAGCGGTGTAGGACTCGGAAAATACCTTGACCGCTGCGGACTCCCCGCCCGAAGTCCACCAGTGAATCACTTCGGCCTTGGTGCCCGCAGCCTGCGCAGTGGCCGTCAAGCCCATCGCAAACGCCGCAGCGACCGCACAACTTTTCAATATCAACATCACTTGTCTCCCCGCAAAAATTCCCGGTACCACTTGCCACTGGCCTTCAGGCGCCGCTGCTGCGTCTGAAAATCCACATGGGTCAGACCGAAGCGGCGAATATAGCCCTCGGCCCACTCGAAATTATCCAGCAGGCTCCAGGCGAAATAGCCCTTCACGGGGATGCCCTTGGCCACGATTTCACGCGTTGCCGCCAGATGACGTACCAGATAACTGCGGCGCTGCTGGTCGTCGATCTGGCCGTCCGAGCCCACCACGTCGTCGTAGGTGGAACCGTTCTCGGTCAGGTAGATTTCAGCGGGCTTGTAATCGCGTGCGACGCGTTCCAGCAGCGTCACCATACCTTCGGGCGACACCTCCCAACCAAAGGCCGTGCGCTCCACGTTCTTTGTCTCGATGACGCGCGTTGACATCACGCCGACACCCGGCGCATCCGCCACGATCTCTGGGAAGTAGTAGTTCACGCCCAGGAAGTCTGTGGGAGTCGCGATCTGCGCCAGGTCGCCTTCCTGCACCATCGGCGCGCTGTCGCCCAGAATCGCCCACACGTCGGCGGGGTAGCCACGGCCGTGCAACGGGTCTAGGAACCAGCGGTTGCGCAAGCCGTCGTGACGCGCTGTGGCCGCGACATCTGCGGCACTGTCAGACGCCGCCTTGAGCGGGTGCAGGCTCAGCGCGGCACCGACACGCGCGTTCGCCACATTGGCGCGGATCGCGGGAATGGCACGGCCATGCGACACCAGCACGTTGTGGCTCACCTGCAGCGCGGTCTTGAAGTCCTTCAGGCCGGGCGCGTGCACGCCCTCGTAGTTGCCGTGAAAAGCGGTGCACCAGGGTTCGTTGTGCGTGATCCAGTGCTGGATGCGGTCGCCCAGATGGCGGCTCACCATATCGGCGTAGCCGACAAAGGCGTCAATCGTGTCGCGATTGGCCCAGCCGCCCTGCTCCTGCAGCGTCTGCGGCAGGTCCCAATGGTAGAGCGTGACCCAGGGCTCCAGGCCGCGCTCGAGCATGCCGTCGACCAGGCGTGAATAGAAATCGAGGCCCTTCTGGTTCGGCGCCTTGCCACGACCCTCAGCAAAGATCCGGGGCCAGGCGATGGAAAAGCGGTAGGCGTTGGTTCCCAACTCGCGCGCCAGATCCAGATCCTGCGGCCAGAGATGGTAATGGTCGGAGGCCACGGCGCCGCTGGAGCCATCGCGGATGTGACCCGGCGTCGCGCAAAAGCGGTCCCAGATCGACTCGCCACGCCCATCCAGATTGGCGCCGCCCTCGATCTGGTAAGACGACGTGGAGCAACCCCAGCGAAAGTCGCTGGCGAAGTCCGCGCGCTTCAATTGCGGCAGATGGTCGGGACGGGTGTTGTTCATCATATTTTTTCGATGCGGCGTCGATTAAATTGGAAACCATTCCAATTCTAGCCACATAAATCACTGAAACGCATCCGTGCAGACCCTACTTTTAATGGGAATAGCGCCTGTTCAATCCCAAGCGGTCAGCTCAAGCGCGCGCAGACGCCTCGCCGGGCGCGATCACCACCGACGCTCGCCAGGTCACGCTGGCGGGAAACTCCCGCACCACCTCCAGCGTCTCGCCGTAGCACCGATTGAGCAGCCAGCGCACACCGTTGAGCGTCATGAGCCGCCAGGGAATATGCACGGTCGTGAGCTGCGGCGCGGAGTACTCGGCACTGGGCGTGTCGTCGTAGCCCAACACCGAAACGGCGCCGGGTACCGAGATGCCCGCCTGCTGAAAATACGCCAGCGCGCCGATGGCCATCTCGTCGTTGGCGCAAAACAGCGCCGTGAATTCATGGCCGGATGACGCCAGGGAGCGGGCGCAGGCCCAGCCGCCTTCCGGCGAAAAGTCGCTCTGCAACGTCACCACTTGGTTTGCAGCAATGCCTGAGCGCGCCAATTCGGCCAGGAAGGCATCCACGCGCGTCACGTTGTCGGGGGCATCGGCGGGTCCGGCGATCACGGCAAATTTGCGATGCTGCATTTTCAGCAGTGTCTTAGCGGCCAGTTCACCGCCCTGAGCATGGTTGGACATGAAGCACTGCTCCGCCATGCCGTCGAAGTGGTGGTTCAGCAGCACCAGACTGTTTTGCTTTGGACCCAGGGCCCGGATGTCTTCTTCATGCAGCGCGTTGCTCATCACCACTAGGCCGTCGCAACCGCGTTCGATCAGGAACTCCAGGCCCTCGATCGCCTGCTGCCGGGCATCGCCGTCACCGCAGCCAAACGCCACCACCATATGCCGCCCGGCGTTGCGCAATTCGGTATCGATGGCGCCCAGGATGGGCGTATAGAAGGTGCCTTTGAGCACCGGAATGTAGACGCCGATCATCTGCGACGTGCCCGACAGCAGCGTGCGCGCCGCGTGGGACGGCCGGAAATCCAAGGTCTGGATCGCCTTGCGGACGCGTTCGGCCGTGGCCAGGGCGACCGAGCCCTTGCCGCTGACCACGCGCGACGCCGTCCCCACACCAACCCCGGCGAGGCGTGCAACGTCTTTGATCGTGGCCATCTTACATTCCTATTTCGAATTCACTCCAATATCGGAGCACACCAGTGTATCTGCGTCTTTGACCGCCCCCGAAACAATGCGGATGCTGGTGAAGGCCGCGGCAAAGGGACGGGTCGCGGACACACTGAACGGCACGTCCACGTTCAGGAAATCGGCGCCTGCGTCTTCCAGACAGGCCAGAGGAATCTTGACGGTGTGCTTGGTTCCCAACGGCATCTTCTTGAGCACCGGGCCCAGGTCCACCTCGCCCTTGCAGGGCAGTTCGCACTCCACCGACAGCAGCACCGGCCCCTGCGCCGCCTGCTGCACCACAAGATCAAACTGCAATACACCCTGATCCAGCATATAGGAGCGCAAGCGCTGCTTTTGCGCAGCGAGGGCATATATCCGTGCCGGTCCGCCCAGCCAGGTCACGAGCTTGGCATCTTGTTGGGTGTTGATCTGCGTGGTCTGCACCCGAATGCTGGGACTCGCCACCGGATAATCCAGGCTGCCGTTCAAATCAGCACCGACCTGGGTCTTCAGGCCGGGATGGGCGTCATCGGACAGATACAGGGCGTAAGGTTTCTGATCGAACAGGTTGAAGATCGTCACCGCTTCTTCCTTGCCGCAACCGCCACTGGCATAGCGGGTGTCCAGCATCGCTACAGGCCGAGTGTCGCCATAGCTCAAGCCATAACCCAGGGCGAACAAGGGTGCGTAGTCGGCGTCGCCTAAGTGCAGCGGCACCTGGCACACGCCCTTGGGCCAGGAAAAGGACAGCCGCCCGCTGAAGTCATGATCCACGCCACCCAGCGCATTGCGCAACAACACATCGCTCACGCCTTTGCCTTCCGTACCCGGCAGCCAGGCGGCGACAAACCCGTCCGAGAGGTTCAGCAGGTCATTCACGTACAGGGGCCGGCCGGCGATGAAGACGGTAATGACGGGCACGCCCTTGCCAGCCACCGCCTGCAGCACCGCCAGGTCCTCCGGGTAGCGACTGCTGTGGCGAAGGGTTTCCGACAAGGGAATATCACCCCGGAACTCGGCGTAAGGGCTCTCGCCCACGACTGCGATCACGGCATCAAAACGCCCGACGTCCACGCCCTGCGCGGTCTCGCTGTACGCCACCGTGTCCACACCCGCAGCGGCGCGAATGCCGTCAAGCACCGAGTCGCCGACCGGAAAATCGCTATTGGAATTCTCCGTTCCCTGCCAGCCCAGGCTCCAGCCCCCGGTCTGATTTTGGATGCTGTCCGCACTCTTGCCTACGACCAGAATCTTCTGCCCACGCTTCAAGGGCAAGGTGCCCTGGTTGTTCTTCAACAGCACCAGGGATTCGCGCACCGCGCGCCGCGCCAGATCGCGTTCCACCAGGGCTTCGGTCTTGCCCGCGTAGGCGCCCTGCGACGGTTTCTTGCCGAACATGCCGGCGCGCAATTTGACGCGCAGGATGCGCGACACCGCATCATCGATGCGCTCTTGTGCGATCTTTCCGCGCTGTACCTGGGCCATGGTGTTGGCAATGAATTCGCGCCATTGTTCGGTCACCATCACCATGTCGACGCCGGCGTTGATGGCCTGCGCACAACTCGCCTGGCTGCAACCCGCAATCTGCGCAATGCCGTTCCAGTCGGTCACGACAAAGCCATCAAAGCCTAATCTGTTTTTAAGCACCGCGGTGAGCATCGCCTGGCTGCCGTGCAGCTTGCCGTAGTCCACACCGCTGGCCACGTCGACCCAGCTGTTGAACGAAGCCATCACCGTCTGCACGCCCGCGGCCAGAGCGCCGTAATACCCCTGGGCATGGATGTTCATCATGTCGGCCTGACTGACCCGCGTCACCCCCTGGTCCTTGCCCAGATCGGTGCCGCCGTCGCCCATGTAATGCTTGGCCGTGGCCACCACGTTGGCGTCACTCCCAAAGCTGCCCTGCAGCCCCGACACGTAGTGGAAGGCGTCGTCCTTGACCAGGCTCGCGTCCTCCGAAAAGCTCTCGTAGGTTCGGCCCCAGCGCGGGTCGCGCGCCACCGCGAGGGTCGGGCCAAAGACCCAGTTGATGCCGGTGGCGCGCACCTGGCGCCCGACCACCGCGCCGATCGCACGAACCAACTCCGGGTCGTGCGCAGCACCCAGCCCGATGTTGTGCGGAAACAGCGTGGCGCCAAAGGCGTTGCCATGGCCATGGATCGCGTCCGTGCCCCAGATCAGAGGCACCTTCACGGCCATGTCTGTGGCCATGGACGCGTCGTAGTACTGGTCGGCGAGGTCGACCCAATCTCCCATCTTGGCCCGCTTGTTGCCGCCCGGCCAGGAGCCGCCGCCATTGAGCACGGAGCCGATGTAGTACTGACTGATCTGCGCCGGTGTCACACTGCCGATTTCGGGCTGCGTCATCTGACCGATCTTTTGCGCCAGCGTCATACCCGACAGGATACGCGCCACCTGCGCTTCAATTTTCGCGTCTTTGGGAATCGCGCTGGTGATGTGCGGCCAGTCGGTCAAGGGCGCATTGGAGGTGGGCACTTGCGCGATGGAAGCGACGGCAAAAGTTGTCAGGCACGCTGCAACCAATCGCCGCAAGACATTTTTCAGGACGGGCAGAGCGCCGTCGTTCGCATCACTCAAACTCATTGAGGCTGCGGTGTGGTGGCCGCGCAATGTGCTGCGATGAATTCCTCATGCGTGGGCATGACATCGACGCATTTCTTGATAACCGCTTCGATATCTCCCAGGTATTGCCGGATTTCCTCTTTGGAACGCAAATCCACCAAAGGGTTATAGCTCTGTGGACGAATGCCCTGGCCAATCATGACCTGCACCCAACTAACCTCGGCAAACAGCTCGGTGCCTTCACGGAAGACACGCCCGTTGCTGGCGAAAAGGTCGATCTTGTGCTGCAGGGTGGCGGGTATTTCCATGTTGCGGCAATGGTTCCAGAACGGCGAGTCGTCGCGTTGCGTGGCTTTGTAATGCAGGATGATGAAGTCGCGAATGCGCTCGTACTCGAACTGGGTCTGCTTGTTGTATTCATCGATATCCGCCAGTTGAAAGCCGTTGTTGGGAAACAGGCTCATCAGGCGACCGATGGCCGTCTGAATCAGATGAATATTGGTGGACTCGATGGGTTCGAAAAATCCGCTGGACAAGCCAATTGCAACGCAGTTCTTGTGCCATGTCTGACGGCGGCGACCCGGAACAAAGGGGATGTAGCGCGGCTCGGCCAGTTGCTTGCCATCCAGGTTGCTCAGCAGTATCGATGTGGCTTCATCCTGACTCATGAAGCGGCTGGAATAGACGTGGCCGTTGCCGATGCGGTGTTGCAACGGTATGCGCCATTGCCAACCCGCTGAATGCGCAGTGGAACGCGTGTACGGTACCAGTGGTTTGACAGATTCGCAGGGTACGGCAATGGCGCGGTCACAGGGCAACCAGTGCGACCAGTCTTCGTATTGACGCCCCATTGCGTCGCCAATCAGAAGTGCACGGGTGCCGGAACAATCGATGAAGAAATCTCCGGTAATTTTTTCACCGCTGGCTAGCACGACCGATTCGATGAAGCCATCGGCTTCGCGCAACACTGTTTGCAAAATTCTGCCTTCGGTGCGCACCACGCCGCGCGCTTCGGACAAGCCGCGCAAGAACTTGGCGTAGAGGCCCGCATCGAAGTGGAAGGCGTTGGCAATGTCCCCCAGGGGCGAGGTCGCCATGTCGGGGACGCTTCGCATGTACTTCGAATATTTTGGCGCCATCGTGTTGATGGAATAATTCTCCAGCCCGGGCGCTTCGCCTGCCTGGTGCATCTTGAGCCAGTACTGGTAGCAGGGTGCCATGCCCAACTCCTGGCCAATCTTGCCAAAGCCGTGGATGTAGGACTCGCCAAGCTTGTACCAATCGACAAATTCAATCCCAAGTTTGAACGTGCCCTGGGTCTTGCGCAGGAATTCGTCTTCATTGATGTCAAGAGCCATGTTGAAGTTCTTGATCACCGGAATCGTGGCCTCGCCCACGCCAATGGTGGCAATCTCATCAGACTCGACCAGACGAATGCGGTACTGATCACCCAGCAGCTTGGAAAAGGCCGCGGCTGTCATCCAGCCTGCGGTGCCACCGCCGACGATCACAATGTCGCGAACAGGGGAAATATTCATGATCTGACTCCCGGTTGAAAAAAACACCGCAGCTTTTTGTTGAAGGAGAAACGGTGCAATCGGGGGATCATAGAGCCCGATGCACCGCCTAAAAAAAACCCCCTGCCAGCGAGACCGGCAGAGGGTTTGATCGGCGACCGGCGAATTACATCTTGTAGTTCACGCCAATCAGGAACTGCCGGCCGTAGGCATTGGTTCCCTGCGGCGCCGTCACCGTACCGAAGCCGGATCCGTCCTGCAGACTGCGGTCCTGTGCATTGGTCAGGTTGACCACCTGGAACACCAGGCTCAGACCCTTGGCGGCGCCCTTCTGGAACTCATAGCTGGTCTGGAAGTCAACCAGATTCTGTGCCAGGGTGCGATACACCGCCGTGGCACCGAACAACGAGGTGTATTCACCACGAAAGTCAGAGCGGTAACGATCGCTCACGCGAACTGCAACACCATGCTTTTCGTAGAACAACGTCAGACCCGCCACTGTCTTGGACAAGCCGGGCAAGGTCGCCCAGATTGGAGTCGCTCCACCGGGGCCTAAGACCTGAATCGAGCTGTTCGTGAACGATGAGGTCGCCTGGACACCAAAACCATCCAGGCTTGATGACAACAACGAACCCTGCAGCGTGGCGGCGAGCTCGATGCCACGCATGTTGCCACCCGTGCCGTTGGCCGGTCCGCTGAAGGTGCCGATAGGGCTGACTGCCGGTGTGCCGGAACCATTGACGTAGCCGGAAAAATTATAGTTCGTGATCGTGCTGGGGTAGATGTAGGTATCGAGCTTCTTGTAGAACACCGCTGCCGACACATAACTGCCCTTGCCCAGATACTGCTCAAACGACAGATCCACATCCTTGGAGCGCCACGGCAGCAGCTTGGGATTGCCACCACTGCCACTCCAGAATCCTGTTGTCGGTCCCGATGTCGCCACGCTGGCGCTGCTCGACGCATTCATGTCGTCGATGCGCGGGCGTGACATGGTTTTCGCAAGAGCCAGTCGCACGACGCGATCGTGCCCCAGATCACCCACCAAGTTCAGGCTCGGCAAAAAATCGTTGTACGTGAGGCCTGGGGTAATAATTCCGGTCGGGTTAGACGTCATGGGGTCAAACGCATAGGCATCCGAGTACTGATTGGTGTGGATCATTTGCAGGCCCAGATTGCCGCGCCATGGAATCCCCATCTCGGTATCGATGTCCGCCTTGGCATAGGCCGTCGTCACACGCTCGTGTACACCAAAGTCCTTGGCCATGTCGCCGGTAATGCCATTGCTCAAATTCTGCGTCATGGTGTAGTACTGGTTCGCCACAGCGTTGACGTCGTAGCTCAAGACGCTGGGAATGCCGGCAAAAGCCAGCGACACAGGCGAGGCCAGATAGCTGGAACCTACCGCTTGGCTTGTAAGCCCGCTCTTGAGTGTAGCAAAGTCGACGTTGTAGTTGCGCACCTTGTCGCGCTCGGTGTAGTTCACACCGGTGTCAACCTGGGTGAAAATGCCACTCAAATCGTGCTTGCCGTGAAGATTCAGGCTCTTGATGGTGTCCTTCATGGTCGAGTCTGAAAGGCGCCCATCGTGGCCCCAGCCAGCGGGATCGCTCAGCAGCACCGTTGCCGGGTTGGAGTAGTTGGTGGGTGAGCTGAAGGTTGGGAAGCCGTTACCCGATGGAATGGTAAACGTCAAATTGGTGGGCGTTGCTCCGGTTCCAGCGTAGGTTTCGAACAGCGACTCGTCACGCTTGGCCATGGAATAGCTCACATCGGCAATGCCCTTCCAGCCGCTACCCAACTTGGCTTCGGTGTTCCAGCCAAAAGAACCTACCTCGTCCTTGCGCGTGTTGTAGTCGTTGCGCACGACCATGTTTGGCCCACCCATGGTCTTGGCCCCGGTCACCAACGGCAAACCGCCTACCGAGGTGGTGGTCACATTGCTGAAGGTGCTGCCAGGCGAACCCCAGCCGTCACCCACGCTGCCCATCAGGCCGCGCATGACTTCGGTCTGAGTGAACTTGGAATAGAACAGATCGACCGTGCTGTGCAGGTCCTTGTTAGGCTTGAATTCCAGTACGCCCATCAGACCATCGCGCTTGTCAACGCGCGAAATGGACGTAATTTCGAAGCCGTTCAGGTAGTTGGCGCCGGTGGGCAGGCCCGTGACCGGACCGCAACCCCAGTCGGCCGTGTGTGCCAGGCAATTCGAATCGTTCTGGAAGCCCCATGCATTGTAATGCTGCTGTTGCCCAGGGGTGTCCAGATGGGCAAAGCCCAATGCGACGCCGATGGTGCGATCGGCAAACTGGTCCACGTACGAGGCGCTGAAACGCATGCCGTCGGCCGAAGTGCCGCCGTAGCTGCCATTGAGCGCGCCATTGGAGTTGTGCTCGCCGCGCAAATTGAGTGCTACGGCCCGTCCCGCCATGTCCAGCGGCCGCACTGAGCGCATGTCCACTGTACCGGCCAGACCCTGACCCAGCAATGTGCCGTCCGGGGTCTTGTAGACCAGGGCGCTGTTGATCAACTCGGACGGATACTGGTCATACTGAACACCTCGGTTGGTGTTGGTGGTCGCCTGTTCGCGGCCGTTGAGCAACGTGCCGGAAAAGTCGGGCGACATGCCGCGAATGGAGATCACTTGCGCACGGCCATCGACACGTTGCGCGGCCAGACCGGACAAACGGGCCAGCGATTCGGCGATGCTGGCGTCGGGCAATTTTCCGATGTCTTCGGCCGTGACCACTTCCACGATGGAATCGGAATTCCTCTTGGTCGCGATGGAACTTTCAATGGCGTGACGAATACCCGTCACCGTCACGGTATCCAGGTTGGCAGTGCCTGCGGCCGGAGCCGTGGCGTCTTGTGCATAGGCTGCGCTCATCGCAAACAGCAGTGCGGAACAGGCGGCCGCAGTGGGGCTGATGCGCAGTTTGACGCGCTGCCGAACGGCGTTCTGGCTGCGCTGGGGGGCGGAACTTTTCATGTAGTGTCTCCTACGGGGCTCGGTGTAAAAATGCTGCGTCACATGTCACGACCATGACAGGCAGCTCTAAAGTACTTTGGCGGTCATCAAGTTGGAATCGTTCCCAATCGACAAATTGAATATATCACCGAAGAAATCGATGTCTTATCGGTGCAATCCCTAACATCGTTCAGATCATTGAATTTCGTGGTGCCGTTGCAACGACGGCAGGAGATCGATGGGTGCGCCAGGGTCGCCATAGCCCTGCTGTCGGGTCACGCTGCGCCAACCCGACCTACGGATTATTCAGCTTGCGACTCGGGTGCAGGCAAAGAATCCGTTCAACGTCAAGCGCCCAGCCTTCGGGTCGGTGCTCAAACGCTGTGGTTCGGCGATGTCGCCGCTGTGAAATACCGCGCCATCGTAGAAGACCATGCGATTCCATTTGGCAGGCAGGGTGCAAAAGCGTTCGAAATAGTCGTTGGAGTCGACCATGTACCCCGGCGCCACGCCGTAGCGGCGTGAGAATTCAGGCCCGTCCATGGCGACGGCGTCTCTGACTAATTGGTTGGTTTCGACTGGCCCAAGCTTTGGGACATAGAAGCTGGTCCCACCCAACCGACTGTCCTCAAACAGGTACAAGACCGACGCGGCAATGCACTGACCGAAGGCGACGTCATCGAGATCGCGGTGGCAATTCCACTGTCGCGGCACGAGCTCCTGCGGCTTGAAGCTCACCATCGACAGTCGGCAGCTCATCTTGACCGAGCGCCGTCCACCGATAAGCCTCCGTATATGCAGCCGAAAAAAGTCATCGAGCCTGCCAGCGAAGTCGGGATCCATGGGGAGTTCCAGCCCAGGATAGGCGAAAACTTTCGGAAGCTTGAACTCGCTGCGATGGAGCACGGCGAGTTCGACCAGGCTTTCGGGGTTGAGCAGCACGTCGTCGACGACATAGGCGAACTTGTTTGGGCCGATGGGAACGACCTGAATGCTCGGACGCTGATTGAAGACCGGCAGGTGCTGCATTTGCATGATGTTAGCTAGTAGTTCGTTTCAATAATACGGATACAAATCACGCAATTCCGATGTCGAACTTATTCCATCGAAACACAACGGGCGTTTGGTTCATTTCATCGATGCCCTTGAGTATCCGCGTCTTGAGTTCGTCCAGGGATTTAACCCGGATGTGGCGCAAGAACGTGCGCGCCATTTTCGAGAAGGCGCACTCGATGAGGTTGAGCCACGAACCGTGCTTGGGCGTATGAACATACTCAAAACGTCCGGGCCGCGTGGCCAGGTAGGCCATGGTCTCCTTGGAGATATGCGCCGAGTGGTTGTCCAAAACCAGTCGGATGATGGCCTCTGGCGGGTAGTAGGCGTCGATGTCCTTGAGCAGCGCGATGAACTCGACACTGCGATGCCGATCCTCGGTACGGGCAAAGATATGTCCCGAGTTCAGATCGATGCCAGCCAGAATCGACACGGTGCCGTGGCGCACGTACTCGTAGTCTCGCGAGACGGTGGCCGCCTTTCCTGGAACCGGCGGCAAGTCCGGTGCCGTCAGGCCAGGCGCCTGCACGCCAGGCTTCTCGTCGACGCTGACCGTGTAGATGGGGTTCGGACGCCCGTCATGAACAGCCCCTGCGGTGTAGAGGGAAACGTCGCGATAGACCAGCAGAACGTCCTGCATCTTGCGATCAAATTCCGGATCGCGCCGCTCCAGGTAGTAGCGAATCTTGTGCGGCTTGATGTCGTGCTCATTCAGGATTCGCCACACCGTACTTTTTCCCGCTTGCGTCAGGCGCGGATGTCCCGCTTGCGCGGCATGTTCGCCGACAAACCGCGCCAACGCAGAAATGGACCACAGTTCGGCTGCCAGTCCGTGGGCCGTGGGCTTGGTGCATGCCAGGCTGACCACCCACGCCTTTGCCTCATTGGTAATCTCGGGCTCGTGGGGCCGGTGGTAGGTATCCTTGAGCCCTGCACCGACTCCGGCGGCCAACGCCTTGTCAATGCACTTGTAGATCATCGGGCGCCCAACACCGATCCGACGCATCAGATCGCTGATCGATGCTCCATCGGCGTAGCCCACCAAAATCTTCGCTCGTTCCACCTCGCGTATCGGTGCTGTTCGCGATCCCGCAAGTTCCGTGAGCATCGCTCGATGTTCTGTCGTCAACACGAGTGCCGCACGCATTGTCTTTCTGGCCATGATCACTCCAATCAAGAGTTGAAAAAAGATCATGGCTATTATCCGCTATTTTGTAATGTTATTGATGGAACGAACTACTAGGGAGTGTTAGGGGTCGCTTGCGGCTGGGCAGTTCGGGGCTTCTCGCCAGTACCAGCATGAGTATCGCAGCCCACGGACACTTACCCGAAGCAGCGGCGCAGGAAGCCAGCAACCAGTCCTGGCTAAAGGCGAAAGTTGAGACCAGCCTCAATGACACACGCCCCAATATTCCGCACGATCAAGTGATGGCCGAGATGCGCGCCATGCTGGCTGCAAAGAAGAAAACCTGTGCTACCGATTGAATGGCCCGCATCGGTACGAGTGCCACCTTCTGGTCAAGCGGACTCAACCAAGATCGAGCGCATGGTTTCAATTGTCATCATCAAGGTCTTGGGCTGTATGGACTGTATGGGCGAGTTCACGAAGCCGCGCGACAGGTAGAACCGTTTTGCTTGCTCGGAAATCGCATGAACCAAAATGGCGAACACCCCCGCATCGCGCGCCACGCTCACGGCGCGCAGCATGGCGTCTCGTAGTAACGCACGCCCGATACCTTGATTTTGGTGGCGCTTGTCTATTGCCAGGCGCCCCAGCAACAGAACCGGTAAGGGATCGGGCATGTTGCGGCGCATGGCCTTGGGTGCAGCCTCATAGCTGATGGCGCCAGCCGACAGGCTGTAGTAGCCGACCACATTTTTCGCTACACACAACACAAAACAACGCGATGCTCCGGAGGCGTGATTCTTGAGCGCCCTGTGCCTGAGCCAGTCGTCCAGAAACTTTTCACCACTGTCAAACTGTGCCAGTTCGTGAGCGGGCGAAATCGGCGCCGGAGCGACGAGATGCGGCACGCTCATTTGTCCCAAGGGGCTGGAGTCTTGAGCAGGCGACGCAACTTTTCGGTCGGTGGCAAAGGATGGTCCAGCAAGGCTTTGAGCTTATCGAATGTGCCAGCATTCACACTGAAAAAAGCCTGATCCAGCAATACATTTTGAGCTTCCCGGCAGGATGCTTCAAGCATGAAGTCGGAGCGGCTACGCCCCAAACGATCGGCGGCCTGATCGATCAGATCGCGTTGCCGCACCTTGGCACGGATGCTGATGGCGACTGCTTCGCTGCTGGGTGCTAGAGACATGACGATGCTCCGTTGTATGGCAGACTAGTATACAACTTTGTACGGTTAATATCCGTACTGTACCCGCTCACCGCTACTGGCGTCGAACCAGCTTGCGTGCTCGCCCTTCACGGCGAGTCTCACGTTGTCGCCCGGCTGGATGCTGAGTTGCGGCGCAGTGCGCACCGTGACGCGACCGGCAACGGTTTCCACGACGAGGTAGGTGTCGGCGCCAGTGGGTTCCACCACCAGCACCTTGCCACGCCACGGTGCAGCGTCATCGAGGGCTATGTGTTCCGGGCGCAGTCCCAACTGCAACTTCCCGGTGTGGGCCGGTGCGCTTAACGGCAACACCACGCCGTTGATCACAAACGCGCCGCCCTCCCCCGCCTGGCCGTCGATCAGGTTCATGGTCGGTGAGCCAATGAAGGTGGCGACGTAGGTGTTGGCGGGCCGGCGGTAGATGTCGTCGGGCGTTCCCAACTGCTGCAACACGCCGCCTTTCATCACCGCGATGCGGCTGCCCAGCGTCATGGCTTCGATCTGGTCGTGCGTGACGTAGACGCTGGTGATGCCGCTGAGCTGATGCAGCCGCTTGATCTCTGCGCGCATCTCGACGCGCAGCTTGGCGTCCAGGTTGCTCAGGGGCTCGTCAAACAGAAAAAGCTGAGGCTCTCGCGCCAGCGCACGCCCCATCGCGACGCGCTGGCGCTGGCCGCCAGAGAGTTGCGCCGGGCGGCGCTCCAGAAGGTGCTCCATCTGCAGCAGCGTGGCCACTTCCAGAATGCGCGCCGCGCGCTGCGCCTTGGGCACCTTGCGCATCTCCAGTGCGAAGCCGATGTTGTCGGCCACGCTCATGTTCGGATAGAGCGCATAACTCTGGAACACCATCGCGATGTCACGCTGCGCCGGCGGCACGTGCACCACGTCGCGGCCCGCGATCAGCACCTGCCCTTCGGTCGGCTGTTCGAGCCCGGCAATGATGTTGAGCAGCGTGGATTTGCCGCAGCCCGAAGGCCCGACCAGGATCAAAAATTCGCCCGGTGCCACGTCGATGTCGATGCTTTTCAGCACCTCCACCGCCTTGTCGCCCTTGCCAAAAAATTTGCGGATGCCGCGAATTGCCAGAGAAGATGCCATGTTCAACCTTTGACGGCGCCGGCCGTCAGGCCACGCACAAAATACTGCCCCGCCAGCGCGTACACCAGCATCGTGGGCAGGCCTGCAATCAGTGCCGCTGCCATGTCCACGTTGTAGGCCTTGACGCCGCTGCTGGTGTTGACAAGATTGTTCAAACCCACGGTAATGGGCTTGGAATCGGCGCCACTGAAGGCCACGCCAAACAGGAAGTCGTTCCAGATGTTGGTGAACTGCCAGATCAGCGTCACCATCAGGATCGGCGTGGACAGCGGCACGACGATGCGGATAAAGATGGTCCAGAAACCGGCGCCGTCCATGCGTGCGGCGTTCACCAGTTCCGCGGGAATAGCGGCGTAGTAGTTCCGGAAAAACAGCGTGGTGCCCGCCAGGCCGGCCAGGCAGTGCACCAGAATCAATCCCCAGATTGAACTCGAAATACCCAGGTAGCCCAGCACCTGGCTCATGGGCAGCAGCACCACCTGAAACGGCATGAACACGCCAAACAGCATGAAGCCGAACAGGGTGTCGCTGCCGCGAAATTTCCACAGGCTCAGGACATAGCCGTTGACCGCACCCCAGGCGGTGGAGACCAGCACCGCGGGCACCGTCATCAGCACCGAATTCCAGAAATAGGGCTGCAGGCCGCGGCAATCGGCGCCGGTGCAGGCGCTGGACCAGGCCAGTGCCCAGGATTCCAGATTCAGCCCGTGCGGCAGGCTCAGCAGATTGCCTTCGCGGATCTGCTCGGCGTCCTTGAAGGATGTGGCCAGCATCACGTACAGCGGCGCCAGAAAGAACAGCGCCGCCAGCAGCAGCACGCCATACAAGAGCCAGCGCGACAGGTGGAGCTCATCGAGCTTTGCGAAATTCATGACGCTGACTCACACATCGGCATCGCTATTGCGTACGTGAACACCCGATCGCCCGTCATTGCGTGCGTGAAAACCGATCGCCCGTCATTGCGAGGCCGCAGGCCGTGGCAATCCATGCTGGAGGACCAACAGCCTGGATTGCCGCGCTACGCTCGCAATAACGGGGGTTGTGGATTGCCGCGCTACGCTCGCAATGACGGGGGTTGTGGATTGCCGCGCTACGCTCGCAATGACGGGGGTTGTGGATTGCCGCGCTACGCTCGCAATGACGGGGGGTGTGGATTGCCGCGCTACGCTCGCAATGACGGAGGTTGTGGATTGCCGCGCTACGCTCGCAATGACGGGGGTTGTGGATTGCCGCGCTACGCTCGCAATGACGGAGGTTGTGGATTGCCGCGCTACGCTCGCAATGACGGGGGTTGTGGATTGCTTCGCCGTCATTGCGAGGAGCGAAAGCGACGCGGCAATCGTAATGACGAACGGTGCTCGCAGGCATCGCCGAATATTCTTCAGTGTTCATGGGGCTTGGCGCGAAGTTCGCTGTAGAGGTAAGGCACGACGATGGCGGCCACCGTGGCCAACATCATGGTGGCGCTGGCAGCGCCCAGGCCGATCTGGCCGCGCGTGAAGCTCATGGCGTACATGAAGGTGGCGGGCACATCGGTGGCATAGCCGGGCCCGCCTGCGGTCAGCGCCATCACCAAATCGAAGCTCTTGATCGACAGGTGCGAGAGCACCATCACGGTGGAGAACACCACCGGCCGCAACACCGGCAGGATGATGCGCCAGTAAATGCGCGGCAAACTGGCGCCGTCCATCTGCGCGGCCTTGATGATGCTGTCGTCGATGCCGCGCAGCCCCGCCAGAAACAGCGCCATGGCAAAGCCGGCAGACTGCCACACGCCGGCCAGCACCACGCAGTAGATCGCGGTGTCGGTCTGCACCAGCCAGTCAAAACCGAATGAGGCCCAACCCCAGTCGCGCGCCAGTTTTTCCAGGCCCAGGCTCGGGTTCAGGATCCATTTCCAGGCCGTCCCCGTGACGATGAAGGACAGCGCCATCGGATAGAGGTAGATGGTGCGCAGCGCACCTTCTGCGCGCACCTTCTGGTCCAGCAAGATCGCCAGCACCAGGCCGATCAGCATGGAGCCTCCCACGTACAGCAGGCCGAAGATACCCAGGTTCGCCAGCGCCACCCACCATCGGTCCATGTCCCAAAGCGTGGCGTAGTGCCCCAGGCCCTGAAAGTCGTAGTTGGGCAGCATGCGCGACGTGGTGAGCGAGAGCGCGCCGTTCCAGATCATGAAGCCGTAGATGAAGGCAAAGCCCAGCACAAAGCCGGGCGCCACCACCAGCTTGGGCAGGACGGATTCAAGGGAGCGTGACATGAAAGATGGCTTTATCGAGGTTTGCACAGCAGATGAAAGCTATCCGTCATTGCGAGGAGCGAAGCGACGCGGCAATCCACGGTGGAGAACCGCAGAATGCGTGGATTACCGCGCTTCGGTGGCAATGACAGCCGATAACCCTCAAAACTATTTCGTGGCGGCCGCGGCGGCAATGTTCTTCATGGCTGCGGCAATAGTCATCTTGTCGTTGTTCCAGAACTGGCTCACCGCATCCTTCAAGGCGCCTTCCACGGCCGGATTGGCGGCCATGTCGTGCGCCAGCGAGGGCACCAGGCCGCCGGTCTTGGCGGTTTCCACGAAGTCCTTGCTTGAGGTTTTGGCGCAGTCGTCAAACTTGTCCATCTTCATGTTCAGGCGCGCGGGAATCGAGCCCTTGTTCAAGTTGAACACCTCCTGAAATTCCGTGCTCATGATGGCGGCTGCCAGATCGGCCTGTGCCTTTTGCGCGTCCGCCGACTTGAGCTTGAACATGGCGATGGAATCGATGTTGAAGGTGAAGGCATTGGCCGTTCCTGGCGTGGCAGCACACATGAAATCCTTGCCCGGTACCTTGCCCGCCGCCAGGAATTCACCCTTGGCCCAGTCTCCCATGAACTGGAAGCCGGCCTTGCCCTGCATCACCATGGCGGTGGCCAGATTCCAGTCGCGCCCGGCTGCGCCGGGATCGGTGTAGCCCTTGAGCTTGCGAAAGGTTTCCAGCGATTTCTTCATGGTGTCGCTGGTGTAGGCCTTGGGGTCGAGCCTGACGAATGCGTCGGCGTAGAACTTGGCGCCGCCGATGCCCAGCACCACATCTTCGAAGATCGTCAGGTCCTGCCAAGATTGGCCACCGTGTGCCAACGGGATCAGGGCCGCAGCCTTGATCTTGTCGGCTGCAGCAAAAAACTCCTCGTAGGTCTTGGGCATGGCAGTCACGCCGGCTTTCTTCAGCACCGCAGGATTGGCCCAGACCCAGTTCACACGGTGCACGTTCACTGGTGCTGCCACATAGCTGCCTTTGAACTTCATCACATCGGCCACCACCTTGGGCAGCAGACTGTCCCATTTCTCCGCCTTGGCCACCGGGTCCAGATTGGCCAATACCCCTTCCATCGCCCATTCCTGAATCGCAGGGCCCTTGATCTGCGCGGCCGAGGGCGGATTGCCCGCGACCACGCGGCTCTTGAGTACCGTGGCCGCGTTGTCTCCCCCTCCACCGGCGACCGCAAAGTCCTTCCAGGTGTCGCCCTTGGCCTGCATGATCTTCTTCAACTCGCCCACCGACTTGGCCTCGCCGCCCGAAGTCCAGTAATGCAACACCTCGACTTCGCCCGCGATCGACGGGAGCACGGCAGCCGTCAGACTCAGCAAAACGACGGCGGTGAGGGTGGACAATTTCAGCATGGGGGAGAATCTCCTGTGAATCAGATGGCGGGATGGATGGCGCGAAAAAGCAGCGGCCCATTCTCGTCGTTTGGCAACCGCGCACATCGGCATTTGCCCTGATGACTGGATAATCGGGCTGCGCGGCACGGGCGCGCCATCGACAACCATATGAAATGAAGATCGACAACATGCTCAATTCAATTCTGGCGATCAGTCTGGGAGCTTCCCTCGGAGCGGTCATGCGCTGGTTGCTGGGCTTGAGCCTGAACCAGGTGTTCACGCACATTCCGGCGGGGACGCTGGCAGCGAATCTGATTGGCGGCTACCTGATTGGACTGGCACTGGCCTTCTTCACGGAGCACGTCGGTCTTGCGCCGGAGTGGCGGCTGCTGGTGATCACCGGATTCCTGGGCGGCCTGACCACCTTTTCAACCTTCTCGGCTGAAGTGACGACGCTGATTCAGCAAGGCCGCCTGGTTTGGGCCGTGGCCGCGATTGCGGTGCACGTCTTCGGCTCGCTGGTCATGACGGTGCTCGGCTTGGCCACGTTCGCGGCACTGAAGCGCTTTTGACGCTGAACGCGATCACTTCAGCCTAGCTGGCAACCGGAGCGTCTCGCCCGCCACCATGCAGACGCCGGGTCGAGACCGCCAGCGCAATTGAGGTTTCGCTACAGTCTGGACGAATGCCCTCGCACCTGCGGCGTGACCTCAGCCGCCGGTCTTGCGCGTGGCGAACATGTAGTTCACGCTGGTGTCGGCGTTGAGCCAATAGCGTTGGGTGACCGGGTTGTAGGCCATGCCGGACGTGCGCTGCAAATCCAGCCGCCCGGCGCGGCAATAGCTGGCAAGTTCGCTGGGGCGCACCATCTTGGCGTACTCATGCGTGCCGCGCGGCAGCAGCTTGAGCACATATTCCGCACCCACCACCGCCAACAGGAATGATTTGGGGTTGCGGTTCAGCGTCGAGAAGAAGACCCAGCCGCCGGGCTTGACCAGCGCCGCACAGGCCCGCACCACCGAACCGGGGTCGGGCACGTGCTCCAGCATTTCCATGCAGGTGACGACGTCGAAGCTGGCAGGCTGTTCATCCGCCAGCGCTTCCACCGCAACCTCGCGGTAGCTGACGTTGGCGGTCTGAGCTTCCAAGGCGTGCATTTGTGCCACCTTGAGCGCCTTGGTCGACAGGTCGATACCCAACACCTGTGCCCCTTTGCGCGCCATGGCGTCCGACAGGATGCCACCACCGCAGCCCACGTCCAGCACCCGTTGCTGCGCCAGCGGCGCCAGGCTGTTGATCCAATCCAGGCGCAGTGGATTGATCTGGTGCAGCGGACGGAATTCGCTTTCGGTATCCCACCAGCGATGAGCCAATTCGGAGAATTTGGCCAGTTCGGCCGGGTCGGCATTGAGTGTGGATGTCATGGTTCGATTATCGGTAAAGAAGCATGCAGCATTTCGAGTTTGACCCGCGCACCCACAAAAAAACCCGCCGCAGC
>CAIVXG010000031.1 GCA_903909815.1 uncultured beta proteobacterium
GCAAAGCCAGTTGTTCGACACCAAAGCCAAACTGGCCAAGGCGCGCTACGACGTGCTCACCGGCGGGCTCAAGCTGCGCCAGGCCAACGGCACACTCAGCGCCGATGATCTGAACGCCGTGAGCGCGCTGCTGGCGCGGTAGCGGGCGATCACTCCGCCGATCCTGACTCTCACCGGTCTGCGCGTTCGCCGCCCTTGATGCATTCCGGCGGCTCGCCGTAACCGGCGGAGCGAACCTGTTTTTCCAGCGTCAGTTCGACCTGAAACCAGTTGCACAAAGAGGCGTAGCGGTAGCTCCAGACCACGCCGCGTTCGCGGCCCAGTACCTGCACCTCGCTGGGCCGCCCCAGCAACTCGCGCACCGTGTCCTGCGCCATGCCGACCTCGACCCGACTGAAGTTTTGCTCGGTCAGGACCTGCTCGGCGTGGCTGGCGCGACCGTCAGCGTCGAAATAGACGAACCACGTCTGCGTGCCGTGAGGCCCGCGCGGAAACTCCAGACGAGTGCCACTGCCCAGAAGTCGCTCTGTGTCCGGCGACCCCATCTGTGCCACCACATCGTCGCGACTCATTCCCGCCAATGCCGCGGGCGGCGCATAGCCACTGCAACCAGGCAGCAGCATGCACAAAAGACACCAACTCAAGACCATCCAACGGTGAAGCATTTCCTGCCCTCCCTATCAATATTGTGCCGAGGCTATTGGCGGCGCGCCTTCAAGTCAGGTACTTCGCGCCGTTGATCGACAGCGTAACGCCATTGATAGAGCAGGATTCGTCGGCGGCTAAAAAGACCACACCGCGTGCGATCTCGGTCGGCATCGCCAGCCGGCCGGTTGGCACTGACTTCAGAATTTGTTCCATCACCTCGGGCTTGACCGCGCTCACCATGGCGGTGTCGGTGTAACCCGGTGCGATGGCGATGGCGTTGACGGTGACGGTGACGGTGACATTGCGCGAGGCCCCTTCGGCATTGCGTCCGTAGTTGGCGGCGACGCGGTAGCCTGCTGCGAGCAGCGCCTCGGAGATGGCCGCACCAATGCCGGATGTGCCACCGATGACGAGTGCGACACGTGAACCTGTACTCATTATGAAGATTCCTCGATGTGATAGCGCTCACGATAGCGCCGCGACCGCGAGCCGCGCTCTGGCGTTGAGTTGGATCAAATCGTGCAACCCGCTTCCCATGAATACTGCGGGCAACCGTCCTCGCTGATTGCCATGCCGTTCAACATCCCTGTCGCATCACCGGCTGCAGACCCCTTCACAGCGGTCCGGGTTCTTGACCACGTGCGAGAGGCCAGTTTGTCGCGTGCGACTCTGGGTTTATCGCCGGAGTCACTGACATTGGCCTGGGCCGACTGGGCCATGCATCTTGCCGGTGCGCCGGGCAAGCGTCTGGAACTGGCATTGCGGCTGGGCCGGGCTGCCATCGCCATGGCAGGGGGAACCCAGCAATCCGGCACGGCCGAAACCGGGTCGGCGTCGATTGCGGCCGATCCGCGCTTTGCCGGACCCTCCTGGCAGCGCGAGCCCTATCGGCACTGGGCGCAGGCATTCTCCCTGGCCGAGCAGTGGTGGAGCGAAGCCACGCGCGACGTACCGGGCACCGAACCACACCATGAGCAGGTGCTGGCCTTTGTTGCGCGCCAGTGGCTCGACATGCTGGCACCCTCGAACCAACCCTGGGCTAACCCCGAAGTGGTGGAACGCAGCCTCGAGCAGGGTGGCGCGAACCTGTGGCGCGGCGGCCTGCATTGGCTGCAGGACCTGCAGCGCAAGACCAGCGGAGTGTTGCCCGTTGGTTGCGAAAATTTCATCGTCGGCGGCAACCTGGCTTGCACACCGGGCCAGGTGGTGCTGCGCAACCATTTGATGGAACTGATCCAGTACCGCCCGACCACCGCCAGTGTCTATGCCGAGCCGGTATTACTCGTGTCGGCCTGGATCATGAAGTACTACATCCTGGATCTGTCTCAGCACAATTCGCTCGTGCGCTGGTTGGTGCAGCAGGGGCACACGGTGTTCTGCGTCTCGTGGCGCAATGTGACGGAAGCGGACCGTGACATTGCTCTGGACGACTATCGAAGTTCGGGCGTGATGGCGGCGCTGGATGCCATCGGCGAGATCATCCCGAAACGCAAGGTGCACGCGTTGGGCTACTGCCTGGGCGGAACGCTGCTGGCAGTAGCCGCGGCCGCGATGGCGCGAGCCAGGGACGAGCGACTGGCCTCAGTCACGCTACTGGCGGCGCAGACCGACTTCACCGAACCGGGAGAGTTGCAGCTTTTCATCGACCCGGCCCAGGTGCACATGCTGGACAGCGTGATGTGGCAGCGCGGATATCTCACAGCCGCGCAGATGTCCGGGGCCTTCCAGATGCTGCGCTCCAACGATCTGATCTGGTCGCAGTTGGTACACCACTATATGCTGGGCGAGCGTGTTCCCACCAGCGATCTGATGGCCTGGAACGCCGACAGCACGCGCCTGCCCCAGCGCATGCATTCCGAATACCTGCACCGCCTGTTTCTCGAGAATGACCTCGCCACCGGCCGCTATCTGGTGCAAGGGCATCCGATTGCGCCGCAGAACATCCGCGTACCGATCTTTGCGCTGGGCACGGAACGCGACCACGTGGCGCCCTGGCGCTCGGTCTACAAGATCCACTACCTGACCGATACCGAGCTCACGTTCGTGCTCACCAACGGCGGCCACAACGCCGGCATCGTGAATGAACCGGGACATCCGCACCGGCACTTCCGCATGGCCGTGAAGGCCGCCGTCGATGCCTGCCTCAGCGCCGACGAATGGCAATCCGCAGCGCCGCAACACGAAGGCTCATGGTGGCCCGTGTGGCACGACTGGCTGGCGCGGCATTCGGGTGCGAAGCGAGTGGGGCCACCATCAATCGGACTCAAGGGCCACGCGGCATTGGGCGAAGCGCCCGGCAGCTACGTCATGCAACGCTAATGAGGCGTTTCATGACCGGTTCCCACTTTGGCACCGCGGCAGCGAACAAGGAGAAAAGACATGAGTTCCAGGGGCAGGATTGTGATGGTGATCGCGCTCGTAGTCACCGTGCTGCTGCTGTCGGCATGGGCGGGGTGGCCGCCGTCATCGCTGGCGTTTTGGCGCACGCAGGACACGAAGCGGGTGTTGCTGCTCTCCGGAAATATCGAGGCGCACCAGAGCGTGCTGAGCTTCAAGACGGTGCAGTCGCGCATCGTGGAACTGCCATTCCAGGAGGGACAGTCGGTGCGCAAGGGGGCGGTTTTGGCGGTCGTCGACTCCGCCGACTACCGCCAGCAACTGGCGATCGCGCAAGGCAATCTGACGCTACAGCAGCGTCAGCTCGATGCCGCGCGCGAAAGCTGGGTGACGACGGGGCGCACGCTACTCGTGGATCAGGCCGAACTCAGGCAACGCCAGCTCGATCAGCAACGTGCGCTCGACCTGCAGCAACAGGGATTCAGCTCGAAGGCCACGCTGGACCAGGCGGACACGGCGCTGAAACAGGCGAGCGCGGTGCTGCAGCGCGACCAATCGCTGCAGACCGCGGCGGCGCGCAACATCGAGGTCGCACAGGCCGCCGTGCGCAATGGCGAAGCCACGGTCGCGCTGGCGCGCATCGTCCTGGGTTACAGCACCTTGACGGCGCCTTTCGACGGCGTCGTGAACGTGCAACAGGCCGAACTCGGTGAGGTCGTCGTGCCAGGCACACCGGTGCTCACGCTGTCGGACCTGGACCATGTCTGGCTGCGCGCCTACGTGAACGAACCCGATCTGGGTCGCGTGCGCATGGGGCAGGAGGTGAGCGTGAGCAACGACAGCCATCCAGGCAAACACTACCAGGGGCGTATCAGCTTCATCTCGGACAAGGCGGAATTCACACCCAAGACCGTCGAAACCCACGCCGAGCGCGTCAACCTGGTGTACCGCATCAAGATCGACCTCGCCAATCCGGAACATGAACTTGTTCCCGGCATGCCGGCCGACGCCAGCATCCCCCTGCCCGCGCAGGGGTCGTGATGGATACGCCGGCCACGGCCAAGATCGCAGTGAGCAGTTTGCACAAGCGCTTCGGCGCACTGCAGGCGGTGGCGGATTTGAGTTTCTTTGTGCAGCCCGGCGAGATCTTTGGCCTGGTAGGGCCCGACGGTGCGGGCAAGACCACGACGCTGCGCATGCTCGCTGGCGTGATGCGCCCGGACGCCGGAAAAATCGTGATCGACGGCATCGACGTGTTGGCCTTGCCCGAGCCGGCCAAGCGCCATGTGAGCTATATGCCACAGCGCTTCGGCCTGTACGAGGACCTGACGGTGGACGAGAACATCCGCTTCTACGCCGATCTGTTCGAGATGCCGGCTCAGGTTTGGCGCGCGCGCGCCGACAGCATGCTGGCCGCAGCCGACATGACGCCGTTTCGGCATCGGCTCGCGGGTCTGTTGTCGGGTGGCATGAAGCAAAAGCTCGGACTCGTCTGCTCGCTCGTGCATACGCCCAAGGTATTGCTGCTGGACGAACCGACCACCGGCGTGGACCCGGTGTCGCGGCGCGAGTTCTGGCAGATCCTCTATTCGCTGCGCGCCGAGGGCGTGGCGATGCTGATTTCCACCGCTTACCTGGATGAGGCCGAGCGTTGCGACCGGCTTGCGCTGTTGCATCAGGGCGCCATGATGTACTGCGATACGCCGGCTGGGCTGAAGGCGCACATGCCTGGTGCCATGCTGGAAATCATCGCGACCGATCCGCGCCAGCTGCTCGAGCTTGTGCGCACGCTGGCGGGGGTGCAGGGCGTGCTGCTGGTGGGCATCGGTATCCATGTGCACGTCGATGCGCCGCAGCGCCTGGAGCAGATCGAAGCGGTGTTGGCCAATCAAGGTTTTGCTGTGACCTCGATCGCCTTAGTGGAGCCGACGATTGAGGATCTTTTCGTGGCGCTGCTGGAGCAGTCGAGTACGAAGGAGCATGTCTGATGCCCAACGACACGCGGGCACAAATCGTGGTTGACGCTTTGGGCAAGCGCTTCGGCAGCTTTGTCGCTGTCGCCGGCGTGAGTTTCGAGGTGGCACGCGGCGAGGTCATGGGTTTCATCGGCCCCAACGGTGCCGGCAAATCCACCCTGATCCGTATCCTGTGCGGCCTGCTGCGCCCCAGCGCCGGGCGCGCTCTGGTGGCGGGCATCGACGTCGCGCAGGATCCCGAAGGCGTGCGCCGACGCATCGGCTACATGTCGCAAAAGTTTTCGCTCTACAACGACATGAGCGTGGTCGAGAACCTGAAATTCTTTGGCGGCATCTACGGCGTATCGCGCGCCGACATCCATGAGCGTCTGCGCTTTGCCGTCGATATGGCGGGCCTGGCCGGACGCGAGGACGCGCTGGTGGCAACCCTGGCCGGCGGCTGGAAGCAACGGCTGGCGCTGGGAGCCGCGATCCTGCACCGACCCGCGATCCTGTTTCTGGATGAACCCACCTCGGGCGTGGACCCGAGCTCGCGCCGGCGCTTCTGGGAGCTGATCCACACGCTGGCGCAGGACGGCGTGAGCGTCTTGGTGAGTACGCACTACATGGACGAGGCAGAGTATTGCCACCGGGTCGCGCTCATCAATCGTGGTCGCCTCGTCGCCCTGGGAACACCGCTGGAATTGCGCCAGCACGCGCTCGGCGGCGAGCTGCTGGCGATCGAGGGCGCCAGCATTGGCGACGCCATGGAACAAATCAAACAGGCGCCCGGCGTGCTCGATCTGGCGATGTTCGGCAGTGCCTTGCATGCACTGGTGGACCAGGCTGCATTGCGTGCACCCGAGTTGCTGGCATTGCTCGCGGCCAAGGGTCGGGCAGACCTGCGCGTGCGCCGCATCGAGCCCTCGCTGGAAGACAGCTTCGTGCACCTGGTCGGCGCCAGTGCTGAAACTGCCACGGCGGGAGCGTCAGCATGAAGTGGCGGCGCGTCAAGGCGATCATGGTCAAGGAGAGCCTGCAGATCGTGCGCGATCCCCGCAGCCTGATGATCGCGCTGCTGATTCCGTTGATGCAGATGTTTTTGCTGGGCTACGGCATCAGTCTGGATATCAAGCAGATTCCGCTGTGCGCGTACGACCGCGAGGGCAGCCAGGCGTCGCAGGATTTGCTGCGGCACTTTTCCGCTTCTCCCTATTTTTCGCTGCAAAGCCAGCTCAGAAACTACGCCGAGGTCGCTCGCAGTCTGGACAATGGTCGCTGCCGCGTGGCGATCGTTATCCCGACCGGATTTTCCAGGGATCTGAACAATACCGGCCAGGGCGTGGTGCAGGCGCTGCTGGATGCCACCGACACCAACACCGCCAGCCTGGCCGCCGGCTACGCCAGCGCCGTCATCGCCAGCTATTCCGCCGGCATCCAACTACAGACCATCCAACAACGGGGCGGCAGCGTGCAGACGCTCACGCCGGTGGACGTGCGTGCCAGGGTCTGGTTCAACGAAGACCTGGTGAGCCGAAACTTCATCATCCCCGGCGTCGTGGCCCTGGTCATGGCCATCGTAGGCTCGCAGCTGTCCTCGCTCACGATCGCACGCGAATGGGAGCGCGGCACGATGGAACTGCTGGTGTCCACGCCGATCCAGCCGCTGGAGTTGATGCTGGGCAAACTTCTGCCGTATTTCCTGATCGGCATGGTCGACGCCTGCATCTGCCTGGCACTTGCGGTGTTCTGGTTTGGGGTGCCGTTTCGCGGCACCTTGCCAGCCCTGTTCTTCACCACCGGCCTGTTTCTCACCGTGGTGCTGTGCATCGGTTACTACGTCTCGGTCGCGATCCGAAGCCAGGTCGGTGCGAGCCAGGTGGCGTTGCTGCTCACCATGTTGCCAACCACCCTGCTGTCGGGATTCTCGTTCCCCATCGACCAAATGCCCCCCGCAGTGCAGGCCGTGACTTACGTTGTCAGTGGGCGCTACTACGTGACGATCCTGAAGGGCCTATTTCTCAAGGGCGCTCCCTGGGGCGAGTTGGCGCTACCCATCCTGTGTCTGGCACTGTATGCAGCGGTGATGGTGCTGCTGGCGGCGCGCGCCTTTCGCAAAACGCTGGACTGAGACCATGCTGGGCCGCATCTACCATCTGCTGTTGAAAGAGTTCCTGCAACTGAAGCGCGACAGGTCGGCGCGTTTTCGGTTGCTGATTCCACCCATCGTCCAGATGCTGCTGTTTGGCTACGCCGCCACCTTTGAAGTCTTCAACGTGGCGACCGTGATCCTGGACCAGGACCACAGCCAGGAGAGCCGCGCGCTCGTGGCGGATTTCGTGCACAGCAGCCGCTTCAAGCTGATCGCGGTGGCGACGTCACGCCAGCAGGTGCAGGACGCAGTCGAGGGCAGCAGCGCGCAGGTGGGCGTGGTTGTGCCGCAGGGCTTTGCCGAGCTGCTGCGCAAGGGTCTGGCCGCACCGCTGCAGGTGCTGGTGGATGGCACCAACTCCAACACGGCGCTGATTGCGCTGGGCTATGTCGGTCAAATCTCCGGCAGCTTCGGCCAGACTTACGCCTTGGATCTGGCGCAGCGCACCGGTCGCGCGCTGGGTCGACCCATGGTGAACGTGCAACTGCAGGAGCGCTACTGGTACAACCCGAATCTGAACAGCCGCTGGTTCTTCATCCCCGGGCTGATCGGCACGCTCACGCTGATCACAATCGTGAATCTCACCGCCTTTGCCATCGTGCGCGAGCGCGAGGTCGGTACGCTGGAGCAGATCATGGTGACTCCCATCCGGCCGATCGAGTTCATCGTTGGCAAGACGCTGCCATTCTTTGTGATCGGCCTGTTCGAAGTGGCGATCGTGGCGGTGTTTGGCATGCTTTGGTTTGACGTTCCGTTCAAGGGAAATCCGCTGGTGCTGATGCTCGGAACCAGCCTGTTTCTGCTCAGTGCCCTGGCCATCGGCTTATTGATTTCAACGGTTTGCAAGACCCAGCAACAGGCCTTTTCGGCGAACTTCTTTGTGCTCAATCCGATGTTCATTCTTTCGGGCTTCAGCTTTCCCATCACCAGCATGCCAGATGCGCTGCAGTGGCTCACCTACCTGGATCCGCTGCGCTACTTCCTGGTCATCATCCGCGCCACATACCTCAAGGGCGTCGGGATCGACGTTCTCTGGCCGCAGATGCTGGGTCTGGCCACGCTGAGCCTTGCCTTGTTTGCGCTGGCCGTGCTGCGTCTGCACAAGTCGCTGGATTGAGGCCAGCCTGACTTGCAGGTCAGATCCGGGCAGTCGCGACCGCTTTGGCCGCTGCTGCCCGGATCAGTAATACCGGCACCGGCGCTGCGCGCATGATCTGTTCCGCGTCACTGCCCATGACAAAGCGACCTACACCGCGTCGGCCGTGGGTTCCAATGACGATCAGGTCGGCGCCCCAGTCCTTCGCCGCTTCAATCACGGTTTCTGAAACGCGGGCCGCCAGACCATCAAAGAGCAGGCTGTCGACCGTAACCCCGGCGGCTTTAGCCTGCGCTTTTCCTTGCTCCAGAATCTGCTTTCCCATCTCTTCCATCCTGGGAATCAGATCGCCCGCGTAAACCGCGTAGGGCTCGAAGCCCGTGGCAAATGTCAGTGGATCCAAAACATGAATCAGACGCAAGCTCGCACCCGTGAGCTTGGACAGTTTGATGGCCTCCTCCAAGCCCAGGTTGGCTGTGGCACTGCCATCGATGGGAACCAGTATTCGTTGGTACATCAATCATCTCCTGCGCCCAATTGGCTTGAGCCGGACCAGTGTCATATCAAGTCTGGACGCCCAAATTGATCAAACGCAATCCCGGCCGGTACGCCAGCGCCTGCGTCAATTTCTCCGGCGTCAAGGCCATGGAATCATGAATTCGTTGTGTGCTTGCAACAATTGGCAACTGCAGTGCTGAATTTTTGGGTATTTTCATGCCACGCCGAAGACATCTTGGCAATCGCTGTCGCCGCGCGCATAATGTGCGAGTGTCCGCTGATGGTCAGCACACGGGTTTGCGGTGAACGGTCAGTTTCGCGTCTGTTAAGTCTTCATTGGTTTGTTGATTGCGTATATCGGACTCCATCGCGTTTTGATTTTTTTTCAGGAGTCCCTTCATGGGCAACAAACTTTACGTGGGCAACCTGCCCTATTCTTTCCGCGACGAAGATATGCAGCAAGCTTTTGCCGCATTCGGTACCGTCTCCAGCGCCAAGGTCATGATGGAGCGTGATACCGGTCGTTCCAAAGGCTTCGGCTTTGTGGAAATGGGCAACGATGCTGAGGCACAAGCTGCCATCAAGGGCATGAACGGTCAACAGTTCGGTGGCCGCGGTCTCGTGGTGAACGAAGCCCGTCCGATGGAAGCTCGTCCTCCCCGCACCGGCGGTGGCGGCGGCTACGGTGGTGGTGCTGGCGGTGGCGGCGGTGGCGGCTACGGCGGCGGCGCTGGTCGTAGCGGCGGCGGCGGTGGCGGTGGTTATGGCGGTGGCCGTAGCAGCTACTAATTTCGGGCCCTGCGCCACGAAATAACAAAGGGCCCTCGTGGCCCTTTTTTGTTGTGCGCCAAGCTTATGCGAGGGCCGAGCAGCAGCGCCCTTTGCGACTATTTGACTGGTTTGGCTTGCAGTTCACCCCGAACATGGCCATGCAACAGCAGCACGCGTTCGACATTGTCAAAATCCATGCCATCCGCCGAAACTCGATCTTTGCCGCGCAGCAGCAGCACTGGCTTGTCGGTTTCCAATCGCTCAACATTGGCATAGGCATGAAAGAACTCGCCGTGCAGTTCACTTGCCGGAACCTGATGCCCAGTGGCATCGGTGCGAGCCTCACGCACCACGCTGGCATGGCCAAACAGCTGCACCTCCGAGCCATCCCCATTGGTTAGCGCGCGATCGGCACTGGCCGCGACGATGCCGCTTTGCTCTGACACCGCGCGCAGCCGTACCCCGTCTATCTCCACGGTGTCCGTATCCGGAAAATGTCGGGCCTGGGCGCCGTGCAGTTCGTTCTTCAGACGCCCGGCGTCATCAAAAATCTTGATGGAAAAATTGCGCATGAAATAGTCCGGTTCATGCCGTGCAGCGACCGTCGGCGTGGCCGGGAAAGCGCCGGGCGTACTGCGCACCAGCCACCACGAACCCAGCGCCATCAATCCCATCAGGATCAAGGGCAAATAGATGGATGCACGATCCCATATCCGCTGCAATTGGCGCTTCATGTCTGGTAAGCGCGCAACAAGTCAGCATAGCGGCCACTTGCCATCAGCAGCAGATCGCAAAATTCACGTACCGCGCCATCGCCGCCACGCGCCTGTGTCACGTAGTGGGCTCGCGCCAGCAGCTCCGCATGGGCATTCTTCGGCGCGCACGCCAAAGCACAACGCCGCATCATGGACAGGTCCGGCCAGTCGTCTCCCATGGCAGCGGCTTCGCTCCACTGCAACCCCAGCGTTTGCAGAATCTCTTGCGCCGCAGGGCCCTTGTCTTCTGTGCCGTAGCGCGCGTGCGTGACGCCCAACGCCTCCAATCGCAAACGCAAAGGCTTGGAGTCTCGCCCGGTAATGACTGCTGGCGTGATCCCCGCCTTTTGCAGCAGTTTGATTCCATGTCCATCGAGCGTGTTGAAGCGCTTCATGGTTTCGCCATGCTCCGTGAAGTGAAGTCCGCCGTCCGTAAGAACGCCATCCACGTCAAAGAACGCGACACGTACCCCCTGTGCCATCAGCAGCAACTCGACTGGAAACTCAAGCGCGGGCTTCATACTGTGATGCACGCCTTCAGATCACCTTGGCGCGCATCAAGTCGCCGACGTGGACCACGCCCACCAGAACACCATCCTGCGCGACCACGAGCACGCAGGTAATGCGATGCTGCTCCATGAGTTCGGCCGCTTCCGCGGCCAAGGAGTGGGATTGGATGGCGCGCGGGCTCGGATGCATGACCTGCTGTGCGGTCATGCTGCGCAGATCAACGCCCTTTTCAATCAGACGTCGCAGGTCACCGTCGGTGAAGATGCCTAAAACTTGTTGCTGCGCATCCACCACCGCGCAGGCACCCAGCCCCTTGAGACTCATTTGACGCATCAACTCACTCAAACCCGCCTGCGGCAGCACCATCGGAATCGCATCGCCCGTATGCATCACGTCACTGACATGCGTCAACAATCGGCGACCCAAAGCGCCCCCTGGATGGGAGCGCGCAAAGTCTTCCGCCTTGAAGCCACGGGCATCGAGCAGTGCCACGGCCAGCGCATCGCCCAGAGCAAGCTGTGCCGTGGTGCTGGCTGTGGGCGCCAAATTGAGCGGGCAAGCCTCCTTCTCGACACCACTGTCCAGCGTCTGGTCGGCGTGGCGGGCAAGGGTGGATTGTGCGCCGCCGGTAATCGCAATCAACGGCACACCCTGACGTTTGAGCACCGGCAAAATGGCCGTGAGTTCTTCGCTTTCGCCGCTGTTGGAAATCGCCAGCACCAGATCGATCGACATGATCATTCCCAGGTCCCCATGGCTGGCTTCTGCCGGATGCACGAACATGGAAGGCGTTCCTGTGGACGCGAAGGTGGCGGCGATCTTGCGGCCGATATGGCCGCTCTTACCCATGCCCATGACGACCACCCGGCCGCGCACGCCCAGCATCATTTGCACTGCTCGAGCAAAAGAGGTGTTCAGGCGTGCCTTCAGACCAAGCACCGCCGCTGCTTCAATGTCAAAGGTCTCGTGCGCCAGGCGCAGGGCCTGGCTGGGGTCAAAGGGACGAGGTGTGATTGGGCTGACTGTCATGGCAGCATTCTATCGGCGGGCTCAGCGCTCGCCATGGTTTGACTGGCGCTTGTTTTTTCTCTTGCTAGTATCGAGGCATGACTGCGCTTGAACTCACCCTGCTGTACCTGCTGGCCGCGGTGCTGGGCGTGGTCGCGAGCCGTTCGCTCAAGCTGCCGCCGATTCTGGGCTACCTCACTGTCGGAATCGTCATCGGACCGAATGCACTGGCATTGGCGCAGAACTCCGCTGGCATTCAGCATCTGGGCGAATTCGGCGTGGTATTTCTGATGTTCGTGATCGGACTGGAATTCAATCTGCACAAGCTGCGCGCCATGCGCCGCCACGTATTTGGGCTGGGGCTGTTTCAGGTCGTGCTGACGATGCTCCTGGTCACGCTCGGATCCTGGGGCTTGCGCCTGCTGCTACCTGCCTATTGGCAAATGTCCTGGCCGACGTCGCTGGCGCTGTCGGGCGCCTTGGCCATGAGCAGCACAGCCATCGTGATCAAGCTGATGTCGGAGCGGCTGGAAATGGAATCGGAGCACGGCAAGCGTGTTTTGGGCGTGCTGCTGTTTCAGGACTTGGCCGTCGTCCCACTGCTGGTGCTGATCCCGGCACTGGGAACCTCGGGCGAACAATTGGTCGCGGCGCTGGCGCTGGCTTCGTTCAAGGCCGCGGTCTTGATTACGGTACTGTTGGCGGGGGGCCAGCGCGTGATGCGCCGGTGGTTAACACTGGTGGCAAGACGCAAGAGCGAAGAGCTCTTTGTCCTGAACCTGTTGCTGATCACACTGGGCCTGGCATGGCTCACCGAACTCGCGGGCCTGAGTCTCGCTTTGGGCGCCTTCATTGCCGGCATGCTGGTGTCGGAGACGGAATTCAAACACCAGGTGGAAACCGACATTCGACCATTCCACGATGTGCTGCTGGGCTTGTTTTTCATCACTATCGGCATGCTGCTGGATTGGCGCGAAGTCACGCGGCATTGGCCGCTGGTGCTGGTGCTGGTGACGTTGCCAGTGCTGTTCAAGCTGGTGCTGGTGACAGCCTTGGCCAAGGCGTTTGGCGCCACCGACGGTGTATCTCTGCGCACCGGCCTGTACCTGGCGCAAGCAGGCGAGTTCGGCTTCGTGTTGCTGTCGCTGGCGCAGGGGTCGGGGCTGGTGCCGCCCGAACTGCTCAATCCAATCCTGGCGAGCATGGTGCTCTCCATGCTCGCCACCCCCTTCATCATCCTGTACAGCAACGCGATCGTGATGAAGCTGGTCAGCAGCGATTGGCTGCAACAGTCACTGCAAATGACCAGCATCGCGCGCAAATCCATCGGCACCAGCAGGCACGTCATCATCTGCGGCTACGGTCGCTGTGGCCAGAACCTGGGGCGCATTCTGGAGCGCGAAGGTATTCCTTACATGGCCATGGACCTGGACCCCGATCGGGTGCGGCAGGCCGCCGCCGCCGGTGAGCCCGTGGTGTTTGGAGATGCGGTGAGACTGCAGGCATTGATCGCGGCGGGCCTGGCCCGCGCCAGCGCCGTGGTAGTGACTTACCTGGACACCCCCAGCGCGCTCAAGGTGCTGGCAAATGCACGCATGCATGCGCCCACGGTGCCGGTGATTGTGCGTACCCAGGACGACCACGACCTGGAACGGCTGCAGACTGCCGGCGCCACCGAGGTGGTGCCGGAAGCGATCGAGGGCTCGCTCATGTTGGCCAGTCACGCCCTGGCCCTGGTGGGCGTGCCCATGCGGCGCGTGATTCGCATCGTGCAGGATCAACGCGACGCACGCTACAACCTGTTGCGCGGCTACTTTCATGGTGCCGACGACGACTCGGTGGTGGAACTGGAGCACGAACGTCTGGCTACCGTGACCCTGGCTGCGGGTGTGCGCTGCGTGGGCAAGCCCCTTGTGCAATTGGGACTGCCCGGCCTGAACGTGCGCCTGGTGGCGCTGCGAAAAGGGCATGGCAAGGCGGTGAAGCCGGACGACGACACGCTTCTGGACGCGGGAGACACGCTGGTGCTGTGCGGAAAACCGGAAGCGCTGGCGCTGGCTGAAATATCGCTCATGGCGGGATAAGCTTGGCGTCGTTGCAGCAACACCAGGAACTACATTCCATGCACACTTTCAATATCAGCCAGTACCTCAAAGATCACATTCGAACCATACCTGACTGGCCCGCGCCGGGGGTCCAGTTTCGCGACATCACGCCACTGCTGCAGAACCCCAAGGTATTTCGCGTGCTGATCGATGCCTTCGTGCACCGCTACATGGACCCCGCCCTGCGTCCAGACGTTGTCGCCGGGTTGGACGCACGCGGCTTCATCCTGGGTGCGGTGGTGGCCTACGAGCTCAATGTCGGCTTCATACCGATCCGAAAAAAGGGCAAGTTGCCATTTGACACAGTCCAGGAAACCTACGAGCTCGAATACGGCAGCGCCACGGTGGAATTGCATACCGATGCCGTCAAGCCAGGCGACCGCGTCCTGTTGCTTGATGATCTGATCGCCACCGGTGGAACCCTGCTCGCAGGCAAGAATCTTCTGGAGAAGCTCGGCGCAATCGTCATCGAGGGCGCCGTGATCGTCGATCTACCCGAACTGGGTGGCTCAGCGAAAGTTCGCGCTGGCGGGATGGAGTTGTTTGCGCTTGTCGACTACGCCGGACATTGACGTCGCAAGTGCATGGGCAGCGTCACCTGCGTAACCGCTACCGAGCGAACTCAATGGAACTCGCCGTACTGGGACGTTCCCAGGCCCGGTGGCCGCGTTTCAGGGCTGACAACCTGTGTATCTTCATAGCCGGTTGTCAACGGGTTGGGGGAGCGCGCTGGCGCGCGCGCCACGGCCGAAGCAGGCGCAGTGACCGTCACCGCCAGTGCCCGCTTAAAAGCCAGCATTTCGTCAGTGTGAACCGGTTCGTGCTGGGGATCAGACTGTTCGCGGGGCGCCTTGGGTTCTGTCGGGCTATCTGCCGCTGCAACGGCTGGAACAGCAGTTTCAACTGGGAGGAAGGGTGTTGGCTGAACTGGGGTCTCGCCCAATCCGGCATCCTTGCGCCAATACACGGCGGTCACAACGATATCGAAGTGAGACTTGGCGCTTTCGCTTATCAGTTGCTCCATTTCCGCCAATTTCGCGCCGTCATCGCCCAGATTCGCGGCGATGTCGATCATCACCAAATAGCGTCGGCCGCCCTGGTCCAGGGCGAGAACCTTAAACTTGTAGCTCGTTGCCAGAACCCCAACTTTCATCAGAGATTCGCGCACTGCCCCGTACAGTTGATCACGCCGGGCCAATGCCTGGGCTCTCAATTGCTCCCTCACTGCGGCATTTTCTAGAGCACGGGCGATGGCGCGGGATTCTGTGGGCGCAGCAGGCTGGGCGGCCCTTGGACCCATTCCCATGGCGCGCGCCTTGTCCGACGGCCCCATCGTGTCGGGCGTGATCGACACACTTGCCGAATCAGACTTTTTGCGAAATAACCAGCTACGCAGGGACATATCGTTTCTTTCAGGGAAAATGCAATATCTAATCGACCCCAAAATCATGGGCTGCAATGTGCTGGAATAATTCCAACCGCTCAATATGATTGAAAATCGGGGTACTTCAGGATCACAGCATGCCTCAGAATGATAAACCCATTTATGCGCAGCGGCGCGCCCAGTTTGCAAGCCAGTTAGGTCACGGTGCCATTGCCATCGTGCCCACTGCACCGGAACGGGTGCGCAATCGCGACAGCGATTTTCCGTATCGACACGACAGCTATTTCTATTACTTGACAGGTTTTTGCGAACCCAACGCCTGGCTCATAGTCAACGGTGACGGCGGGTCCACCCTGTTTTGCCAACCCAAGGACCTGGAACGGGAAATCTGGGATGGAACTCGGCTTGGGCCAGCGGCGGCGCCAGCCGCGCTGGGCGTGGATGCTGCATTTTCCGTTTCGGAACTGGATGCAAAACTGCCTTCGATGCTGGAAAACCGCAGCATCGTGTGGTATCCGTTTGCGACACACCAGGGGCTCGAGTCGCGCGTGACGTCGTGGCTTGACAAAGTGCGTGCGCGCGTGCGCTTTGGCGCCCTGTCACCGCAATTGCTGCGTGACGCCTGCGGACTTCTGGATGAGATGCGTCTCATCAAAGATGCGCACGAACAAGACATCATGCGCCGGGCCGCACAGATTTCAGCGCAGGCACATGTGCGCGCAATGCAATGCAGCGCCCGAATGTTGCGTGCCGGGCAGGATGTGCGCGAGTACCACCTCGAAGCCGAGGTGCTGCACGAGTTTCGCCGCCATGGCTCGCAGTTTCCTGCCTATGGCTCCATTGTTGCGTCGGGCGCCAATGCCTGCGTGTTGCATTACCGGGCCGACGCCGCGCCGGTGCGCGCGGGCGAACTGGTGCTGATGGACGCCGGCTGCGAACTCGACGGTTATGCCAGCGACATCACGCGCACTTTCCCTGCCGATGGTCGCTTCAGCGCACCGCAGCGAGCGCTGTACGATTTGGTGTTGGCCAGTCAGAATGCTGCGATTTCCGTCACCCGCGAGGGCGCCCGCTTCACCGACCCTCACGATGCCACGGTGCGAGTTCTGGCGCAGGGCATGCTGGATCTGCGGCTGCTGGATGCAAACCTGGTCGGCACTGTTGAAGATGTCATTGAAAAGCGCGCCTACTCTCAGTTCTACATGCACCGCACCGGCCATTGGCTGGGAATGGATGTGCACGACTGTGGCAGTTATGTGGAGCCGGGCGAGGTCGGCCGGCCTGACGAACGCCGGGATCCGCTGTCCGGAGAGACCATCACCGACCGACCCAGCCGTTTTCTGCGCTGTGGCATGGTGTTGACGATCGAACCCGGCATCTATGTCCGCCCGGCGCCGGGCGTGCCCGAGTGCTTTCATGACATTGGCATTCGGATCGAGGATGACGCCATCGTCACCGCTAGCGGTTGCGATTTGATCAGTCGCGCCGTGCCCGTTGATGCCGACGAAATTGAAGCCTTGATGCGCGATTGATGTATCCGCGGTCCCGGCTTGTCGAATCAGAACCCATCATGGGCAAGCCTACAATGAGCCGTTAGCGGCGGCTGGTGCGGGTCGTGAACCCTCTCGCCCAGCCTACATTCAATTCATGGGTGGCCCGGTTGGCTGCCAGAGCGCGGAGGCTCAAAAAATGCCCAAGACTTCCCAAAACAATCCGACCGAACGTGGTGCTGAACTGCGCCGTGCCGCTCTGGAATACCACGAGTTCCCCACGCCTGGCAAGATCTCCATTGCGGCGACCAAGCAACTGGTGAATCAGCACGACCTGGGTCTGGCCTATACGCCTGGGGTTGCCATTCCTTGCGAAGAAATTGTGAAGGATCCATCAGCCGCCTTCCGCTATACCAGCCGAGGTAATCTGGTCGCCGTTATCACCAATGGGACCGCCGTTCTGGGCTTGGGCGACATCGGTCCGCTTGCCGCCAAACCGGTAATGGAGGGCAAAGGCGTCTTGTTCAAGAAATTTGCCGGGATCGATGTATTTGATCTTGAAATCGACGAAAAAAATCTGGACAAATTGGTGGACATGGTGGCTGCGCTGGAGCCCACATTTGGCGGCATCAACCTGGAAGACATCAAGGCGCCTGACTGTTTTTACGTAGAACGCAAACTGCGCGAGCGGATGAAGATCCCGGTCTTCCACGACGATCAGCACGGCACTGCGATCGTGGTAGGAGCTGCCATCTTCAATGGCCTCAAGGTCGTCGGCAAAGACCCCAAAAAAATCAAATTGGTGACCTCGGGCGCCGGAGCCGCCGCATTGGCCTGCCTGGGGCTGCTGGTCAAGTTGGGGATTCCACGCGAGAACATTTTCGTGACCGATCTCGTCGGCGTGGTTTACGAGGGTCGTACCGAACTGATGGACGAGGACAAGATCGTTTTTGCCCAAAAGACCTCCGCGCGCACGTTGGGCGAAATCATTGAAGGTGCGGACGTATTCCTTGGGCTATCCGCTGGCGGAGTGCTCAAGCCCGAGATGGTGAGCAAGATGGCGTCCCAGCCGCTGATCTTCGCGCTGGCGAATCCGACGCCAGAAATTTCGCCCGAGGAAGTCAAGGCGGTGCGTGATGACGCCGTCATGGCCACGGGCCGCAGCGACTATCCCAATCAGGTCAACAACGTCCTGTGTTTCCCCTATATTTTCCGGGGTGCCTTGGATTGCGGTGCCACCACCATCACGGTGGAAATGGAAATTGCTGCAGTGCATGCGATCGCGCAACTGGCTCAGGCCGAACAAAGCGAAGTGGTGGCCGCCGCCTACTCGGGCGAGCCGCTGGCCTTTGGCCCGGAATACCTTATTCCCAAGCCCTTTGATCCGCGCCTGATGATGAAGATCGCGCCGGCCGTGGCGCAGGCTGCGGCTGAAAGCGGCGTTGCACTGCGCCCGATCGGGGACATGGATGCCTATCGCGAGCGCCTGCAGAACTTTGTCTACGCGTCCGGCACCACCATGAAACCGATCTTTACGGCAGCCAAGAAAGCCGTCAAACGACGTGTGGGCTATTCGGAAGGCGAAGAAGAACGCGTCTTGCGGGCGGCGCAGATCGTGGTGGATGAGGGGCTTGCCCGACCCACCCTGATCGGGCGACCTGCAGTGATTGCCACGCGTATCGAGAAATTCGGACTTCGGCTGCAGCAGGGGGTGGACTACGACGTGGTCAATGTCGAACAGGACGAGCGCTATCGGGACTTCTGGCAGACCTACCTCAGCATGACCGAGCGCAAGGGAATCACAGCGCAAGTGGCCAAGATCGAGATGCGGCGGCGACTCACCTTGATCGGTGCGATGCTGCTGCACAAGGGTTACGTTGATGGACTCATTTGCGGCACATGGGGCTCGACCGCGATGCATCTGCAGTACATCGAACAGGTCATCGGCAAGCGCAATGGCGTGTGCGCGTTCGCCTGCATGAATGGATTGATGCTGCCCGACCGTCAGGTGTTCCTTGTCGACACCCACGTCAACTACGACCCGACCGCTGAGCAACTGGCAGAAATCACGGTGATGGCGGCCGAAGAGATGAAGCGCTTTGGCATCAAGCCCAAGGCCGCGCTGCTGTCTCACTCCAGCTTTGGCTCCTCCAATCAGCCCAGCGCCATCAAGATGCGCGCCACCTTGGCGTTGTTGCGAACCCAGGCACCGTGGCTGGAAGTGGACGGCGAGATGCATGGCGACGCGGCCCTCGATGCGAGCGCTCGCCACGCACTCATGCCCAACAGCACCCTGACCGGAAGCGCCAACTTGCTGGTGCTGCCCAACATCGACGCGGCCAATATCTCTTACAACCTGCTCAAGACGGCGGCGGGAGGCAATATTGCCATTGGCCCGGTTTTGCTCGGTGCGGCCAAGCCGGTTCACATTCTCACTGCCAGCACCACCGTGCGCCGCATTGTGAATATGACGGCACTCACAGTGGCAGATGCAAATGCAGCACGACAGTGACTATTTTTAATAGTTAGCGCTCACAATTCAGCATAGAAAGCCCTTTGGCACTTGCCCACTTTTTGGGCAAGTGCTTGCTTTTTTCTGACGCATGGGGCACACTCGAGCCAGTGCATTTCGGGTTTACCCGATGCTCTTGACGATTCTCAAACTGGGTTTTCATTTCATGACGCGTTTCCTGGCACACAAAGTGCCGATGGTTGGCTTGTTGCTGGCAACTTTTCTTGGTTTCGCCACTCCAACGACCGCAAATGGCCTCACGTCAGAAGCCCGAGAAACCCGAGAGAGAACGGTGGTTTTGGCTGATTTGCCACCTCAGGGACGCCAGACCTATGCGCTGATTCTTCAGGGCGGACCTTTTCCTTACGATAAGGATGGCTCAGTCTTTGGGAATCGTGAACGGCAGTTGCCAGTGCAGACGCGGGGTTATTACCGCGAGTACACGGTCAGGACCCCTGGAGTCAAGAGTCGTGGAGCGAGGCGCATTGCCTGTGGAGGTCCGCCGAGGAATCCTGAGGTTTGCTACTACAGCGACGATCACTATGCGAGTTTTCGCAAGATTGCTCGGTAAAGAATTTTGTTGTGATTGCAGGTGATGCAGTCATTTTGTTTGTCCTAATGAGAAAGAGAAGCGGAGATGGAAATGCCACTTCGTACAGTCAGAACCAATATCGTGCAGTCGATTCGCGCCTTTCGCGTGAGCGACCTGCAGGAGGCGGCCCAGCAGCTGGGCCACCACTTTCTGTACGCCAATTTAGCCACTGCCCAAAGTAAACAGGACGTGCTGGATCTGATTGCCCAAAAGTTCACGTTCCCGGCGCATTTTGGGAAGAACTTTGACGCGCTTTACGACTGCTTGACTGATCCTCTGCACAAGTCGGGCCAGCAGCCTGGGTTCATTCTGGTGCTCGAGCACATCCCGGCGCACGCGAAGTTTGACAAAGAAGCGCGCGAACAGTTGCTCGACATTTTTCGGGACGCGGCGGACTATTGGGGAGATCGGAAAATACCGTTCCGATGTTTCTATTCTTTTCTGTAGCCCGTTCTGCAACCACCAGCCAAGCAGAACGGGCGAAAGAGGCTAACCCCGCCGAGGACCTTGCGCCCTTGGTGAGCGGCATTGAATTGGTCCAAGACGCGGGCGAGAAGATGCCTACCGATAAGTTGCTTGACGTATCGCCGCTGGCGTTGCGCATGAGCAGTCCGTTCAATTCCGGCTATTGGCTCGCTGCGGCCTAAGGTGCCGCTTGGGCCATGAGGCCCGGTGCGCCACGCAGCTGACGCGTGGCGCCGGCCGCGAGCCCCTCAAGACAGTTTTCCGGTATATTTCTCAAGCAAGGCCCAGGCCTCGTCGCCAAATTTCTTGTGCCAGTCGCTGTAGAAGCCGGCACTGCGCAGCTTGTCGCGAAAAGCATCGGCAGGTGCCTCGTTGAACTGCATACCTTTGGCCTTCAGTTCGGTCTGAAGACCGTCATTGAGCTTGCGCACATCGGCGCGTTGCAGCAGCGCGGATGCCGCCACATGGCGCGTCATCATGGACTGAAGGTCCGCAGGCAGGCGCTCGAACAGTTTCTTGTTGCCCATGAACCAGTAGCCGTCCCACATATGGCCGGTCAGGGAGCAGTACTTCTGCACCTCGTTAAGTTTGGCCGTGGAGACAATGGCCAGAGGATTTTCCTGCCCATCGACGACCTTGGTCTGCAGTGCCGAGTACACCTCGGCGAAGTTCATCGGCGTGGGCGAAGCTTCGAATGCCTTGAACATGGACACCCACATCGGCCCGGGCGGAGTGCGCAGTTTCAGGTTCTTCAGGTCCTCGGGCTTGACGATGGGCCGTATGCTGTTGGTGACGTGGCGATAACCGTTGTCCCAGATCTTGTCGAACGCAAAGATAGTTCCGGTGGCGGCAATCTGCTTGCGGATGTGCGTCCCCAGGCCACCGTCCATGGCCCCCCAAACCTGGGTGTAATCCTTGAAAGCGAAACCAACGCCGTTGATTTGCGCGGCCGGCACCAGCGTGCCCAGAATGAGGGGCGACAGGGTCATGTAGTCAAGCGCGCCGATGCGCATCTGGGACAACATGTCGGTGTCGTTGCCCAACTGGTTGTTGGGATAGATCTGCAGGTCGATGCGCCCCTGGGACTCGGACTTGAGGTTGGCCGCCATTTCGGTAGCTCGAATATTGATCGGATGCGCGGCGGGCAGATTGCTGCCAAACTTCATCGTGAATTCAGCGCTTTGCGCAAAACTGCGGCTGGCCGCGAAGGGAAGCAACAGGGCGCCGGATTGCGCCAATACGGTGCGTCGTGTCAATTTCATTTTGTCTCCTGGATTGGGTCCGTGTCGTTCTGATGTTCATGCCTGGGATGCGAAGCCCACCGAAGCATACGACCTAGCATAACCCAGTGTCATGTCAGACTACGACCTCAAATCGCTGTGACTGGACCTGCTTTAAGCACAGGTCGGTGCAGGCCTCTCAGCCTGTTGCGCAAGAGGTGAAGCAGTTCAGGAAGCAGACACCGAAGCCTGCAAGCGCCGGTACTTTTGCCACAGGCTTTCCCCGTTCTCAACAAAATTCGGGTTCACCGGGATGCAGTTCACGGGGCACACCTGCACGCATTGGGGCTCGTCGAAATGGCCTACGCATTCGGTGCATTTGTTCGGGTCGATCTCGTAGATTTCCTCGCCCAGATAAATCGCCTGATTCGGGCATTCGGGTTCGCACACATCGCAGTTGATGCATTCGTCGGTGATCATCAGTGCCATAGAATGCTTTCGAACTTCATGCGTCCGATTATCCACCCCGGGGCCCGTTGCGCCGCGACCCATCCCTGCCTTAACCCCTGCTTGAATGAGCGCCTTTCTCCTCAAACGATTCGCTACCCTGCTGGCCACGCTCGCAGGCGCTTCGGCGCTGATCTTTCTGGTGCTCGAAGTGTTGCCTGGCAACGCCGCGCAGATGCAGATGGGGCCGGATGCATCTGCGCAGGCGGTGCAGGCACTGGCTGCTCAACTTGGGCTGGACCGGCCACCGCTGGAGCGCTATCTGCACTGGATAGGCGGCATGATCCGGGGCGATCTGGGCCTGAGTTACGCCTACAGCACGCCGGTGGCTGACCTGGTGTGGGAACGTCTGCAGGTCACGGTCCCGCTGGCGCTGCTGGCCATGGCGCTGACCACGGTCATCGCCCTGAGCGTGGGTGTGTATGCGGCGGCGCGCCACAACCAGTTGGGCGATGTGGGTGCCATGACGTTGGCCCAGATCGGCATGGCCATCCCCAATTTTTGGTTTGCAATCCTGCTGATCCTGCTGTTTTCAGTGCAGTTGCAGTGGTTTCATGCGGGAGGCTTTTCTGGCTGGAGCGAAGACCCCTGGGAAGCCTTGAAGTCACTGCTGTTGCCCGCGCTGTCGCTGGCCGTGGTGCAAGCCGCGATCCTGGCGCGCATCACGCGCTCGGCCGTGCTGGAGGTGATGCACGAGGATTTTGTACGCACCGCGCGCGCCAAGGGCCTGTCACGTGGCGCCACGCTGTGGCGCCACGTGCTGCGCAATGCGCTGATCCCCGTGGTCACGGTCATGGGACTCCAATTCGCAAATCTGCTGGCGGGCACGATCGTGGTGGAAAACGTGTTTTCACTGCCCGGACTGGGAAGACTGATCTTTCAGTCGGTCTCGAACCGGGATCTGATCGTGGTGCGCAACTGCGTGATGCTGCTGGCCGCGATGGTGGTGGTGGTGAACTTTGTGGTCGACGTGCTGTACGCGGTGATCGATCCGCGCATCAAGTCGGGGCACGGCTGAACCATGGCGGCACCAGCAGAATCGATACGTCACCCCAGCCTGATGCTGGGCGCCGTGCTGAGCTCGCTGCTGGTGGCGGCAGCGTTGCTGTCGCTCATCTGGACGCCCTGGCCGGTGTTTGAGGTGGACCTGGCGCTCAAGCTGCAGTTGCCATCATTCAGCCACTGGCTGGGCACTGATACGCTGGGCCGCGACGTGGTCTCGCTGTTGCTGGTGGGCGCCCAAAACTCCATTCTGGTGGGCGTGATCGCGGTCGGCATCGGACTCACCGTTGGCGGCGCCTTGGGGCTGCTGGCGGCGACGTGCGGCGGCTGGGAGGAAGAGCTCATCATGCGCCTGGCCGACTTCACCTTCGCCTTTCCCGCCATCCTTTCTGCAATCATGATGGCAGCCGTCTTTGGGGCCGGCATCACTACCTCCATCGTCGCCATCGGCATCTTCAACATTCCCACTTTCGCACGTATCACCCGCGCCTCGGCGAATGCGGTGCTGGCGCGCGAGTTTGTGCTGGCAGCGCGCGCCTGCGGCAAGAGCCCGTGGCGCATCACCCGGGAACACGTGCTGCCCAACATTGCGTCGGTGCTGATCGTGCAGGCCACGACCCAGTTCGCCATTGCCATCCTGGCTGAAGCCGCACTGTCGTATCTCGGGCTGGGCACCCAGCCACCGCAGCCGTCCTGGGGCCGCATGCTGAGCGAGGCCCAGACGCTGCTGTTTGAAGCGCCGCGCTTGGCCGTGTTTCCCGGGCTGGCGATCGCTTTGGCGGTGATGGGCCTGAACCTGCTGGGCGACGGCCTGCGCGACGTGCTGGACCCGCGGCTGACGCGGCGCCGCTGAAAGGCCCCCATGGCGCTGCTCGAAGTCAATGACCTCAACATCCACCTGCGCACACGCCGCGGTCAGGTGCAGGCCGTGCGCAACCTGAGCTTTTCTCTGGAGCGCGGCCAGACCCTGGGGCTGGTGGGCGAGTCGGGCTGCGGCAAGTCCATCACCGCGCTGGCGCTCATGGGACTGTTGCCCGAGCAAGCGGGGGTGACCGGCAGCGTGCGCCTGAACGGGCAGGAACTGCTCGCTCTTCCCGAACCGCAGCTGTGCCGGATTCGCGGCAACCGCATCGCCATGGTGTTTCAGGAGCCGATGACCGCCTTGAATCCGGTACACACCATAGGCGACCAGGTGTCAGAGCCGCTGCAGATACACGGAGGCTTGTCACCCATGGCGGCGAGAACGCAGGCGACCGGACTGCTGGAGCGCGTCGGCATCGCGGACGCCGCGCGGCGCTTTGACGCCTATCCGCACCAGTTCTCCGGCGGCCAGCGCCAGCGCATCACCATCGCCATGGCGCTGGCTTGCGAACCCGATCTGCTGATCGCGGACGAGCCCACCACGGCGCTGGATGTGACGCTGCAAAAGCAGATACTGGAGCTCATCCGCGATCTGGTGCGCGAGCGCGGTATGGCGCTGCTGTTGATCTCGCACGACCTGGGCGTTGTGGCGCAAAGCGTTGCGGCCATGATGGTTATGTACGGCGGATCGGTCGTGGAAAGCGGCCCCACGCGCAGCGTGTTCGCCCACATGGCTCATCCCTATACGCGCGGTTTGCTGGCGGCCCGGCCGCGCCTGGGCGTGGCGCCGGGAACGCGCTTGACGACCATCCCGGGAGCGGTGCCCGAACTGGCGGACCTGCCTGCGGGCTGCCCGTTTTTCGGGCGTTGCAGCTTCGCAGTGAGTGACTGCTCCGGTGAATATCCCTCCCTGACAGGGCTCGAAGAAGAGCATCTGGCGCGCTGCAGCCGGCTCAAAGCGATTGAATCCCAGGCGGCAAGCGCATGAGCACGCCGCTGCTGGAAGTGCGCGATCTGGTGCGGCACTACCCACTGCCGCGAGAACATCTTTGGGGTGCTGCGCCCATGGCACAGGCACTCAACGGCGTGAGTTTCAGCTTGCAGCGCGGCTGCAACCTGGGGCTTGTGGGCGAGTCGGGCTCGGGCAAATCGACACTGGCGCGCCTGGTGATGGCGCTGGACAGTCCCACCTCGGGCAGCGTGCACTTGCTCGGGCGCGACCTGCACCAACTCAGCGCTTCGCAATTGCAGGCCGCGCGGCGCGATTTTCAGATGGTGTTTCAGGACCCCTACGGCTCGCTCGATCCACGACAAAAGGTGGGGCGCATTGTGGCCGAACCCCTGGCCGCGCAGGGCCAAGCCAGCGCCTCCGAGCAGCGCGAGCGCGCCGCCGAGATGCTGGGTTTTGTCGGCCTGAGCAGCAGCGATCTGGACAAGTACCCGCATGAATTCTCCGGCGGCCAGCGCCAGCGCGTGGCGATGGCGCGGGCGCTGATCTGTCGCCCTCAGTTGATTGTGGCTGACGAACCCTTGAGCGCGCTCGATGTCTCGGTGCAGGCCCAAGTCATCAACCTGATGCAGGACCTGGCGCAGGAATTTGGCATCACCTACTTACTCATCAGCCACGATCTGGCGGTGGTGAGCCACCTTTGCCAGGACGTAGTTGTGATGCACCGAGGCCGCGTCGTCGAGCAAGGGTCGCCGCAGCGATTGTTCAGCGAACCCCAGCACGACTACACGCGCACACTGGTGGCGGCCGTGCCCAGGGCAGAGCCGCCTTAGCGGGCCCTGGCGCTGGGTCGCTCAGCCACACGGTCACGCCAAGCCTGCAGCGAGTGCAGGCCGTGAGCTGATGGCTTGAACTTCATGAGCTTGGCAAACTCGATGGCGCAAAATGCGGTGATGTCAGCGATCGTATAACGCTCGCCGGCAATCCACGACTGACGCTCCAGCACCTGGTCAAACCATCGGGCCGCCTCAATCACCTTTTGCGCCTGTGCGTGACCGAAGTCGGGGAACTGCGGTTGCTCCAACACCGCCAGACCGGGATGCGTGTGCCGCACACAGTTGCCAATTCCGAGCAGCAGCGACCACTCGACGCGCCGGTCCGCCATTTCAATGAAGGCGCGCTCCTCGAAGTCAGTGCCGATCAGGTTGGTCTCTGGATAAAGACCTTCGAGATAGGTGCAAATGGCGCGCGTTTCGGTCAGTACGCGACCATCATCAAGCTCCAGCGCGGGGACCTTGGCCAGCGGGCTCTTGGCAAGGTAAGCCGCGCCCTTGTGCTCCAGCGCATTCAGGTCCAAGTTCACCCAATCGATGCCGGTGATGCACTTCTCGGCCATGAACATGGTCACGCGGCGCGGATTGGGCGCGCCTTGAGCAACAAAAAGTTTCATCTTCAGACACCTCGATTTTTTTGTCATTGCCGCGTCATATGGCGTGCCTGAGGCCTGGCTTCGGAATCGAGTTCGGTCAGACTACGCTTGCAATCGCCTATGGGTTTGGCGCATATTAACGCGTAGCCTCGTCCAGTGCCGAGCGCGATGGGTCCAGTACCCGATGCCGGCCAACGTTCAGTCCATCCTGGTCAGGCGGCCCATCAATGCCATAGGGATCGTTGGAAACAGCGCCATGCCGGATGTCAATTGCCAGCATCTGGTCTCGGTTTCCCCGCTGCAAGCGGCGGTTTCCTGCGAGAAGGCGGACAAGCTGATCCGACAAATCAATCACCTGGAGCAACTCAGGGACTTTCGCTTGCTGAAGTCCCGTGGGGTCGTTTAACATGAAAATAAGCACTTTAATGACTCGGCGCGTTTCGCCGTGGATGGGTGAGAAATAGGAGCGAATTGAATGACGCAAACTTTGCCTGAACTACAAGTTTTGCCGCGCGACCTGTCGGCTTACAAGGCGGGCAATACGGGTATCGAGTACGTGCACCGGTTTGAATCGGGAAAGCCCGGGCCGCACGTGATGATCAATGCGCTCACGCATGGCAACGAGTTCTGTGGAATGGTCGCGGTGTGCAACCTGCTGGATCGGGGTGTGAGGCCCAAACGGGGCACACTTACCTTGAGCTTTGCCAACGTCCAAGCATATGAAACTTTTGATCCAGCCAATCCTTTTGACAGCCGCCTGATCACCCACAACCTGAACCGGGTATGGTCGCGCGAATGGCTGGATGGCAGTGAGGACAGTTCGGAACTGCGGCGCGCGCGCGCCATGCGCCCAGCCGTGAGCGCGGCCGAGCATATTCTGGACATCCATTCGACGTCGCAGGATGTGGTGCCGTTTTGGGTCTATCCCAACTTCAATCGCAATTCGTCGGTGGCCAGCGCTCTGGCGCGACCCGAAGTTCACTTGGTCATGCCCAAGGGGTTGGGATCGGGCGTGCCGCTGATAGAGCATGGGCTTCACGCCGGGGCCGATGGCCCGGGAGCGGGACTGGTAGTGGAATGTGGACAGCATTTCAAACAGGCCACGGCCGACATGGCGACGGCCGTGGCGCAGGATTTTCTGAGTCATTTTGGAATGTTGGACGGAGTGGCCCAGCCGCCCACGCGGCAGCGTCGCTTCGAGCTGCTGCAGACCTATGTGATCCAGTCCAGTGAGTTTGCGTTTACCCGCGAGGTCATCGGCTTCGAGACCTATGCAAAGGATGAGCTCATTGCGACCGACGGCGAACTCGAACTCCGCGCACCCTGCGATGACTGCACTATCTTCATGCCGGCACGCGTGTCTATCGTGGGGCGCGAAGGCGTCTACCTCACTCGGCCCATCGAATAGCGCCATCCGCAGCGCAGTCCGATGCGACTCAAATCTTTACTTTGTGTTCATTGAACTTCCATTCGGTGGACGGAACCAACCAGCCCGATTCGTTCCTGTTCAAACACTTCTAGGATGAGACCATGAAGAAACCAATCCTTTTGTCCGTCGCCATGCTTTTTGCCGGTCTGTGCTCCGCACAGGATGTTGGACGCGTGCTTTTTTCTACCCCGGTGGTGCAGCAGGTGGCGGTACAGCGCCAGGTCTGCGCTGTGGGTCAGGCGCAAGTACGACAGCCCAATTCCGGCGTCGGAGCCTTGGCGGGCGCCATCGCCGGCGGCGCGGTGGGCAATGCTCTGGGCCACGGTCCGGGCCAGGCTGCGGCCACCGTACTGGGAGCCATGGCGGGCGCCGCCATGGGTAACAACATCGAGAGTTCGACCAATACGCAGGTCCAAGACGTGCAGCGTTGCCAGATGCAGACTTTTTATGAGAATGCCACCATTGGCTATAACGTTGTCTACGAATTTGCGGGCAAGCAGTACTCGGTGCAGATGGCCAGTGACCCGGGTGCCAGCATTCGCCTGCAGGTATCTCCTGTGGAGGTAGGCGCACAGGCGCCTGCAGGCGTGAGCGCTGACTCTGGCGCGCAAGCCGTGTATCTGCCACCCGCCACCGTTGTCATGACTCCTGCCACGGCCTATCCCGGCTACTACTACCCGCCTTACTACCCGCCGTATTTTCCACTGATGGGACTGTCGCTGCGGTTTGGATTCGGGGGCGGTGGTCACCGCTGGCACTGAAGATTGCCGGCCGTTTGAGGCTTGGGCCATTGCCGGATTGGAAGGCATAGGCGCAGGCTTTGACCGGCGCGTCAGGCTATCGCGGGGCAGTCACACTGGCCGTTGATAATGGTGGCCCATGGACAGTCGAAATTCATCAGCGCGCAGCCCGAGTTGGAGCACCTACTTTCCAAGGCAGGTGGTGTACGCGGGCGGCAACCGTTGGGATTTGGCCTTGCTGCCCATCGCCCTTTCTGTACTGGTGCTGCTCGCCTATGGCGCGCGCCAGATGTCCACGCCCTACGAGCTGGGTACCGAGTTGTTGATTTCTCTCGATGTCACGTCTCTGCCCTACTACCTGCTTCGCACAACGCTGCGCATGTTCATGGCGCTGGCGGCGTCTCTCGTGTTCAGCATCGTGTTTGCGGTGTTGGCAACGAAATATCGGGCCGCAGAGAAACTGCTGATCCCGTTACTGGATGTACTCCAGTCGATTCCCATCCTGGGTTTCTTGTCGATCACTGTTACGGGGTTCATCGCGTTGTTTCCGGGCAACCTCTTTGGCGTGGAATGCGCCGCCATCTTTGCCATCTTCACCTCGCAGGCCTGGAATATGGCGTTCAGCTTGTACCAGTCCCTCAAGACCGTACCCGCAGAGTTGCGGGAAGCGTCCGAGGTTTTCCACTTGTCTGCATGGCAAAAATTCTGGCGCCTGGAGCTGCCGTTTGCCATGCCGGCACTGCTCTGGAACATGATGATGTCGATGTCGGGCGGGTGGTTCTTCGTGGTGGCATCGGAGGCGATTTCCGTCTCCAACCAGAGCATCAAGCTGCCCGGCATCGGCTCCTATATTGCGGTGGCGATCGAGGCCAAGAACCTGGGCGCCATCGGCTTGGCGGTGGCGGCCATGCTGATCGCCATCCTGCTCTATGACCAGTTGTTCTTCCGTCCCTTGCTGGCCTGGGCCGACAAGTTCCGGTTTGAGGAGACCGGTGGTGGTCCGGGTCAGGACTCCTGGCTGCTGACATGGCTGCGCCGCACTGAGCGCCTGAAGAACCTTTCGCAGCTCTTCACCCGACCATTGGACCGTTCCATCGTGCTGTTGCGCCGACCCTTTGATGGCACCTCCATCCGCTCGCGCGGCACCGAGCCTTCGCTCAACTTCACCCGTGCCTGGGACGCGGTCCTGGCCGCGCTCGTGATGTTTGCCTTATGGCAACTCATCACCTTCATCCATACCGGTGTGGGGCTGGCCGAAGTGGGCCATGTGTTCCTGCTGGGCTTTTATACGTTTGTGCGGGTGATGCTGCTGATCGCGCTGGCGGCACTGATATGGGTTCCTATCGGTATCTGGGTCGGCATGAACCCGGCGATCTCCGGTCGAATCCAGGCGCTGGCACAGTTTCTCGCCGCATTTCCGGCGAATCTGATGTTCCCGGTGTTCGTTCTTGCCATCGTGCATTTTCATTTGAACCCCGACATCTGGCTCTCGCCGTTGATGATTCTGGGAACACAGTGGTACCTGCTGTTCAACGTCATTGCAGGGGCTTCGACCATTCCCACGGAGCTGCGCTACGCTGCCCAGAATCTGGGGCTCAAGGGCATGCTCAAGTGGCGCCGCTACCTGCTGCCGGCCGTGTTTCCCAGCTTCGTGACCGGTGCCATCACAGCCAGCGGAGGCTCGTGGAACGCCAGCATCGTCGCCGAATACGTGAGCTGGGGCGACACCACGGTGCAAGCCCACGGCATCGGCAGTTACATCGCGCAGATGACCGCCAGCGGGGACTTCCCGCGCATCGCTTTGGGCATAGGGGTGATGTGCATTTACGTGATGCTGCTCAACCATCTGGTCTGGCGTCGGCTCTATCGGATGACCGAAGACCGCATGCATTTCTAAGGAAGCCATGTCTACGCCAATCGTTGAACTCAAAGCCGTGGGCAAATCCTTCAGCTCAGCCGATGGCTCGCCACGTACCGTCCTCGACGGCGTGGACTTCACGCTGCGCGAGCGCGAGATCGTGGCCCTGCTGGGCCAATCCGGTTCGGGTAAGTCCACCCTATTGCGCATCATGGCCGGCCTGGTCAAAGCCGATAGCGGTGACGTCTATTACCGCGGCCAGCCGCTGTACGGTCCGGCGCGTGGCATCAGCATGGTGTTCCAATCCTTTGCCCTGTTTCCCTGGTTGACCGTGCAGCAGAACATCGAGATCGGCCTGGAGGCGCGCGGCGTACCCGCAGCCGAACGCGAACAACGAGCCGAGCGCGCCATCGACCTGATCGGCCTGTCGGGCTTCGAGGGTGCGTTGCCACGCGAACTCTCGGGCGGCATGCGCCAGCGTGTGGGCATTGCGCGTGCCCTGGTGGTCGAGCCCGACGTGCTACTGATGGATGAGGCCTTCTCCTCCCTGGACGTGCTCACGGGCGAGCGTTTGCGCGACGACATTCTGGAGTTGTGGGAGGACACGCAAATCCCGACCAAGGCGATTCTGGTGGTGTCGCACAACATCGAGGAGGCCGTGATGATGGCCGACCGAGTGCTGATTTTCGCGAGCGATCCGGGCCGCGTGAAGTACCAGATGGTGGTGGGGCTGCCCCGGCCGCGCGACGCCGACAGCCCAGAAGTGAGGGCTCTGGTGGATGAGATTTACGCCGTCATGACGGCAGGTCGCGTGCGTGCTGTCAAGGCCACTGGCGAACCCGAGCGCCTGCGGCTGGACGAACGGCTGCCGGAGGCCGACATCGGGCGCATGGAGGGCTTGCTGGAGCTGTTGCTGGAGGACCCGTTCCTGGGACGTGCGGACCTGCCGCGGCTGGGCGAAGAGTCCGAGCTCACCGACGAAGAGCTGCTGCCCGTAGCCGAAGCATTAGCGCTGCTGGACCTGGCCCAGCTCGCTGCTGGCGACCTGTCGATCACGGCGCTGGGCGAACGCTATGTTGCGGCTGAAAATCCGCAGCGGCAAAAGATGTTCTCCGAGCAACTGCTGGGGCGCGTGCCGCTGGCTGCCCACATTCGGCACAGCTTGCTACAGGAGCCTGCGGGCGAGCTGCGTGAAGAACCCTTCCTCAATCTGCTGCGCGAAAGCCTGGACGCGGAAGAGGCCAAGCGCGTGTTGGACGTGGCAATCGAATGGGGACGCTATGCCGAGGCCTATGCCTATGACTACAACACCGGCATGATCCACCTGCCAGAAGACGAGCGCGCCAATTCGGATTGAACGGCCGCGTCAGGCGAGTTTTTCGGCGCGTATTTGTGCCACAAGCTCGGCCAGCGCCGCATCGGTGTGCGTGCTTGAGAGAGCGTCGTCCAACTGCGCACGAATGAGCCGCTCCAGCGTCTTGGCCTGAGGCGTTACAGTGCCGAAGAAGCAGGGCCGGTCGCCCACCGCCATCAGCAGCGTAGGGAAGTCTTCCACGTCCAAGGGATGCAGCAGGTCAGCGTCGTCTTCCACGTCGACCCAAAGGAACCGGGCCTGAGGGAAAAGCGCCTGCACCTGCGAAAAGCGCTCGCGGTACTCCCGGCACACGCCACACCATTCGGCACACAGGCAGACGACGAGTAGCGAACGTTCGGGTGTGTTGCTTGGGTCGGGCATATGCCGATCATCGCAAATTTTTTCGCATTGCTGGCCGGCGCTCTGGAAATCTGGATCAATGCAGTCCTGTGCCGGTGAAAAATTCGCGCCGCAAACGGCCTGCCGCGATGCTGCAATTCGCGTCGTTAAACACGAATTGCCGTGGACCTGCCGCTCGCCGGCACTGACTGTGTGCCTGATCCAGACGGTCATGATGTGTGTGACCGGTCGTTCGTTGCCATGGTGCTGTGCCAAGAGCCGCCCACCCCACGCAAAGTGCTCGCCAGATACTCGACATCAGTATTGACGCCACTTGTGATCCTCTGAACCAGTTCGTCGGGACCACGAGCTGTGCCTTTGGGCGCTCATCCGTCAACGCAAAATTTGGACGTGAAACGCAGCCATGCCCGCGGCGCGGCTTCTTACGTCTATCCGGGTCAGCTCAGCTTAGGGGTTAGGTAATTACTAAAGTACCGTTTATAATGTCTTCATCCTGCACAATTGGAGTGACTGCGTATGAAGACAAGCACACTGGAGCGCAACGGCGTGTCGGCGGAGATGGTGGAGTTGATTGGACGTCTGA
>CAIVXG010000032.1 GCA_903909815.1 uncultured beta proteobacterium
AACCAATGCCTTGTTCAGGCTGGCAATTGCCTTGAAGTCAAAGGTGTCCAGGCTCTTGGTTTGGGGGAACTTGGCTGCACGGATACGCCGCTCCATGTTGCGCCGGTCCCGCTCAATACGCTCGAGCTCACATAGTCGCAGTGACCTTGCCCCCGAAAAACGGACTCCTTAGCTGATGTGAAAATTCAGGTAAGGAGAACTGGGAAATGAGCAAACGGAAAGACGGACAAGCGCGTGGCAAGTACACGCTGGAATTCAAGATGGAAGCCGTCAGGCTGGTCAAGGGAGGGCAGGCGATTCCGGTCACTGCCAAGATACTGGATGTCCCGGTACAGACCCTGGGAAACTGGGTTCGGCTCAGTGGCAAAGGCGAGCTCAAGGGTGCTGGCGACAAGCCGGTATCTGCCGAGCAAATGGAGTTGGCACGCCTGCGCGCGGAGAATTCCCGGCTTCGCATGGAGCGCGATATCTTAAAAAAAGCGACGGCGTACTTCGCCAGGGAAACGCTGTGAAGTACGCCTGGATTGCCAAGCACAAGGACATATGGCCGGTCACGTTGGCCTGCGACGTTTTGGGCGTTAGCACAAGTGGCTACTTTGAACACTGGCGTCGCAAGGACACGAAAAAACCCAGTCGGCCAGGGGCGAACAAGCGCATCAGCGACGAGGCTCTGCTGGTCCACATCAAGGCGATTCACGCCGAGGTGAAGCAAGAATACGGTTGGCCAAGGATGTGGAGAGAACTGGTTGCCAGGGGCATACGCGTGGGCAAGGAGCGGGTGAGAAAGCTCATGAAAGTCCACGGCATCAAGGCCCGAGGCAAGAGGAAATTTGTCGCTACAACCGACAGCAAGCACAGTCTGCCTATCGCCGCGAATCTGTTGAATCGCAACTTCACGCCTGAGGAACCGGACCAGGTGTGGACAAGCGACATCACCTACATTGCGACCGATGAAGGCTGGTTGTTTTTGACGGCGGTGATTGACCTGTTTAGCCGACAAGTCGTGGGCTGGAGCATGTCGGCCCACATGGAGACGAGCGCGGTGACTGATGCGCTGCGCATGGCGTGGTTCCGCCGCCATCCTCCGCCTGGACTGATTTTTCATTCGGACCGCGGAAGCCAGTATTGCAGCCACGATTTCCAGGAAACGCTCAGGGGGTACAAAATGAAATCGTCAATGAGCCGCAAGGGAAACTGCTGGGACAACGCGCCCACCGAAAGTCTGTGGGGACGCTTGAAGGTCGGTCGGCTATACGGGAAACGGTTCGCCACCCGCCGCGACGCCATGGACGAGGTGATAGATTGGTTGACGTTTTACAACTACAAGAGATTGCACTCGACGTTGGGCTACGTGAGTCCCATGACGTTTGAGAAACGCTGGAGAGCGGCCCAGCAGCAAGGCAGGAAGACCGCATAATGGGCGCTTAAGGAGTCCGGAAAACAGGGGCAAGGTCACAGCAAATAACGCGGGTAGTCCGCCTGGTCTCGGGTGCATTCGGATGCAACCTTCTCGTACTCTCTGGCACGCTTGTCCATTCGCACTTCCAGTAGTCGGCGCAGTTCCTCAAACTCACCGGGCAAATCCCAGTTCAGCAGCGGTGCAGCCTGATCCAGTGCTCGGGGCTTACGCTCCAGAAGCGCCAGGTAGTGCAAGGGGTTGTAGA
>CAIVXG010000033.1 GCA_903909815.1 uncultured beta proteobacterium
CGCCCCTATGAAGCAAATTCCACTCGACACCGCGAACTGAACTCTTTGGGGACGGATTCGGCGCAGGTTGGCCAGACTTGTGAAGTCCTTTTTGCAGCATCAGCGAATCTGACGACGTTGCTGAGTCATTTTTTTTGGCCTCTGAATACGGCTGTCGTAGTGGTGCCTGAGGCATCCAAATCGGTCCGGATGTTGGAGCGACTCATGTTGCGGCCGAGCAAGCTGGATTGCGACGAGCCTTGAGACAAAGTAAACTGTACAGAATTCTGTCATCCACCCTCCCAGGAACCGACCATGAGCTTTGCAACCAGCGACGTTGTGCCATTTACCCAGGCGCGCGCCAACCTGTCCGAGCTGGCCGAGATGGCCAAGGCTGGCGCTGAGAAGATCATCACCAAGAACGGCGAGAGTTACGTCGCATTGATCGACACCGACCGGCTGGACTACTACCACAGCTTGGAGCGCGAACGCATTCACCTGCTGTTGATCGACGATGCCAAGCGCGGCCTCGCTGACATCGCGGCTGGCCGTACATTTGAGGCTGATGCTGCCCTCGCCAAAATTCAGCAGCGCCGAGCATCAACAGCAAACGCTCCCGCCAACGCCACAACCAAAACGAAGCGTGGCTGACAAGCTGTACCGGGTCGAGTTGACCGCAAGCTTCCTTGAACGCATGGACGCCATTGAGGCGTTCCTGGTGGAAGCAGATGCAGGTTTTGCCTTCGACAGGTTGCTGACGGAGTTGCGATCTACGGTCATTCCAAATCTGCGCCGTTTCCCGCGTATCGGACGACGCTACCTGGGTAACCCGCCGAAGTCCGCCGAGGCGCTGGCCCAGCTTGCCACGCTCCCGAGCGGCGCACCCGACGCACTGCGTGAGTATCTGCATGGTGACTACTTGATGCTCTACGCGGCGATGGAAGCCGACGCCACGGTGTACATGCTATCCATCCGACATCATCGTCAACTGTCTTTTGACTTCGCACGCCTTTGGCCAAGTGCAAATTGAAACCGGCTTTGTCAAACTACGGGACGAGTGTCACCTTTCTGCCGTTCTCATTTTTTCTACCAATCGCACCGTCTCGACGCTCACTGTGGTTACGCGGGCCAACAGATCGATGACTTTTTCCTTGTAGTCGGCAAAACGATAGGTGTCGAACTTCTCTCGAATGGTGGGGTCCTTGGGTTTCTTTTCCTTGTACTGGTCCAGCACCCACTCAATCGCGCTGCGATTGCCGAGTTTGTAGCTCCACGCCTCGGCAGGGATGCCGCGCAACGTGGTTTCACTGTCCAGGGGGATGCAACCGGCATCAGGATCAGAACGCAGCATGGCTTTGGGTGTGAGTCCGGCGGAACGGGCCTTCGCATCTGGGGTGTCGGAGCGCGTGAGCGCAAAGGGCGTGACATGCTCATAGCCTATGTGCAGCGCCATTAGCGCTTCGCCCCACTCGGCCCATTGCCAGAAGTCTTTGTAAAACGGGATGCGTGGGAATTCACGCTTGAGATTCTGAGCGTACTTCTCACGGTACATCGGGTCGTGCAGCACGGCGTAACAGTAGTGGAAGATGGCTTCCTTGGTGATCTTGCGACCGGACTTGCCCTTGCCAACTTCGTCCGCGTAGTGAGTCGAAAACTGCTTGAGTGCCCAATCGGTGATGTTGTCGTGACGGATACCAGCGCTGTCGTAGACCCAACGCGACACCGCCTGCGTGCCGCCGTTTCCCATCTTCAACAGGCAGTAGTCAAACACGTGATTCAGCGCCATCGCCGCAAGTGGATTGGAGGATGAGACGCAGAGAAAAGCGATCGTCGGATTTGCCTCGCCTTGAAACATGTGCGCCAACTGGTACTGCATTTCGTTGAGATGCTTGTCGAAATACAGACTCGCCTTTGTAAAGGGCCGGTACGTTGCCTCGACGATGTGACTTTTATCGTATTCGTACTGCACACCGCGCCGCAGGTCATTCTTGACGGCGCGAGTCCACTTGATCGAAGAAGTCAGCATATCGTCGAGCTTGCTGCTGCCTCTCATTTTGGCCAAGCGATGCAAGTCACTGTTATATGCGTCAATCAAGAAGTTGACTTTTGCGTCCAAGTGTGTTGGGTCATAGTCAAAAACCCAGTCATCACGCGCAGTCACAACCCCCAGCGAAAACAGTTTGAAAATCGCTCGCTCTTTCCCTGCCGTCTTCGCCGCCTTCGTCTCCTTGCTCGCCAGTGGAATCAAGGTCTCAAAGTCGTTGCTCGTCAGGTTCACCCAGTTGCTGGACTTGTCCGGCTGCACTTCATCAAAGTCGATTCCACGCATCGGGTGGCTGCCGAGAAAACTGAGCTTTTCCTCTGCGGTTTCCAACTCCGGCCGGCGCACGTAGTGCACGCGGGCGGGTGGCTTCTTGTCCTTCGATCCACTCACGCGTTTAACCATGAAGCTGATGGCCACGCCGGTCTGGATGCCGAAGACGTTGTGCTTGGTGCCACTGAGCTTTGGGTTGGCGCGCACGTCGCCGCCCAGGTCCACGACGTAGATGTCGGCGAACTCCTGCGCCACGGTCTTGCGAAAGCCGTCAAAGGTGCGGCTCTCAATGAAGCTGCGATTGGTGACGAAAGCGAGCACGCCGTTTTCGTTCAGCCGGTCACTGGCCCAGCGGAAAAAGCGCGCATACATGTCGTACAACTTGGTCTTCTGAGCGGTGCTCTCGGCAATGTAGGTCTGCTTGATGCGGGCATCGATATTGGAATATTCGCGGTTCTTGTTGTTGTCGTTTTCATTCGCCTGATTGGCGTTGTACGGCGGGTTGCCGATGATGACGCTGATGCGCTTGCTGTTCTGCCGCTTGATGCGCGCCACGTTTTCTTCGCTGACGCTTCCAAACAGTTCTGCGGTCGTGCCCTTGGCGGCGGTGTGCAGGCCCACGTTGTCCAGCGTGTCCACGAAGCACAGGTTGGGAAACTCCTCGTACTTGCCGCTGATGGCTGCGTAGGTGGCCTCGATGTTGAGGTTGGCGACGTAGTACGGCAGGATGGCCACTTCATTGGCATGCAGCTCGTTTTTGTACTTGTGCTCCAACCTTTTCGGCTGACCGCGAAAGTGCTCCAACAGTTCACAGATGAAGGTGCCGGTGCCGGTGGCGGGGTCCAGGATGTCCACATCCTTGTCGATCAGGTTCTTGCCGAAGTGCTTTTCGCAGAGCCAATCGGCGCCGTCGATCATGAAGCGCACGATTTCATTGGGGGTGTAAACGACTCCGAGCCGATCGGCCGCTTTGGCGTTGTAGACCTTGTAGAAATTCTCGTAGATGACCTTCAGGAACGTTTGTTTCTCCCCATGGCTGCTGATCTGCGCGGCGGCGGCGCGGATGGCAGCGTAGTAGGTGTCCAGGCCCTTGAGGGTCTGCTTTTTGAGGGCACCGGTGAAGAATTCACCCTCCAAGGCGTAGAGTTCACGCGCCACGTTGTTGTGTTGGTGAAAATCCGAATCATCAAACACCTTGGCGAAAATCTCCTCGGTCAGGATGTGCTGAATCAGCATCTCGCGCACGTCGGCATCGGTCAACGCGGGGTTGATGGCCTCTTGCGCATGGGCTAGGAATCTGGCTTCAGCGGCGCGAAAGCCGGGGTTCTTGATGTGCTCGCGCTCGATCATCTCCCGCAATGCCAGCAAGACGGCCGGCAGGTCGGTTTTGAACTGCTCTACAGCGGCACGGAAACCGGCGATCTCGGGCCGCTCGAAGGCGAAAAACAGTTTGAGCAATTTGGATAGCGCCTGCGTGTCGGTCATGTCGCAGCGCAGCACCTCCTGGCGGTTCTGCCACAGCACCGCAACGGCGTCGTCGCTGAAGATGATGTTGTCCTGGGGATAGCCCTTGCGAAACTTCTTGCTGACCTCGATGTCGAGATCGTCATCGGCGTCCTTGGCTTCCCAGTAGCCCAGCGGCATGCGCAGCTCGTGCAGCAATGCACCGTCCACCATGATGTTGGTCTTGGTTGCAGTCTTGAGCGGATATTCAGCCAGGAAAATCAGGTTGTGCTGCTTGCCCCAGCTCTTGAGCAAGTCCTTGAACGCCTCGCGCACGATGGTCTCGCGGCTGCTTCCGCTGGCTCTCTTGATGAGGTCGAGCTGCTTGAGGTAGTCGTTGATCAGGAGTTGGCTCATGGGGCGGTTATTTCCGGCTTGAAGGTGCTGTATAGCATGCTGCATTGTCTCAGGCAACGGCGATCATTCGCCATACGGCAGCCCGAGCTCAAAGCGTTCTGGAGCAGGACCGGCTGGCGACAACGTCTTTGTGTTTTGAGGATGATGCAGCGCCATCGGCAAGCATTGGTGATAAGCAGGACTAGGCGGCTGATCGCCTGGAATAGCCAGGCTGCCGTTTGTGAGCACTAGTGGGTCGAGTTGCGTGATCTGAGCGACCACCTCTGAGCGCTAATACATCCCCGTCGCTTTGAAAACGGTGCGGAAGGGTTCCGAAAACCATCCAGGGGGGTTCCGCTTGGTGCACCACCGCCCCAATGGAATCGGGTCGCAAGAATGGCGCTTCGTGCACGGAACCCCGATTCCGCCCCCAAAATTTCCACCATCAAAACAACGGCAATGCCGGACAACGCCGATCAGCACTGACTGCTGCTGGCTGGCGGAAAGGATGATGTAACTGTGCAGCAACCAAGAATCAAACAGGGTCTTGAGCCTCTGGTCCCAAATCAGGACGTGGCACGCTCGGGATCGCACATAAACGCCCACTCTCAACATCCGCTCCTCGATCTGGAAGCGTTGGGATGCGAAACCGATCCGAGACCATTTGTACCGCCTGTTTCCAAACTGGACACGAAGGTCAGCCCAAGCGTAGCTGCCAAAAGCGCAGGCCAAAAGCACGCCAAATTGGCAATACCGGTGGCCGGTTCAAACCATCGCAATATCGTCATCCTGCGCCTGAAGGAGGTGAAGGCGCGGATCGGTCTCTGCCGGTCCTCAATTTACGGACTGATGGATCGGGACGGCCCTTATCACGATGCGGAATTCCCGCAGAGTATCAAGTTGTCCACCCAAGCCGTCGGCTGGTTGGAGTCGGAAATCGAAGCCTGGCTTGCATCCCGTGTCGCCGCTAGCCGGTCGTAAAACCGTCTCGCGAAGAGTCAATTCTTGCGTCGAAGGAGTCTGCCGTTTTCGTCCCTAACCGGAAGAAAGCGCCAGGCACTCCAACTACGCAACGCCAGTCGGTCGCCATTCACGAAGGAGCCATCAAGAAACAGGCCACGCATTCACTAACCTCTGCAAACCCCTTTCATGTAATTCTAGGAACTCAAAAATAATGCCATATCAAACTTTGCACCCTTTCCCGTTTTACGCCCTGCCACCAGTTCTGCGGGACGCAATTGCCGAGGTCCAGACAAACGTCCAGGCCCCAATTGAGATCGCCGTCGCGTCAGCACTGGGAGCCCTATCGCTGACATGCCAGGATCAAATTGACGTTCGGCGCCCCAACGGTCTGGAGTCTCCGGTCAGCCTGTATCTGGTCACTCTCGCGGCTTCAGGCGAGCGCAAAACCGCCTGCGACAAGCTCTTCACCAAACCGATCCAGGAGATGGAAGCCAAGGCCGAAATTGCCGCGGAAATCGAACGGGAACAGTACGAGGCCGACATGCTGGCCTGGGCAGTGCAAACCAAAGCGCTGGAACAAACGATACTGAAATTGAAAAGAAAGGAGTCCAAAAATGCCGATGAAGTTCAAGGATGAGCTGCGCGCTCACTATGCAGCGAAGCCTCGACGTCCTAGATGCCGCTCCTGGATCCTGAGCGACGTTACGCCAGAGGCCATTGCGTGGCACCTTCACACCGTACACCGCTCGGCAGGTCTGATGTCCAGCGAGGGCGGCGAGATCCTCAACGGACGCGCCGCCGGCCAGTTGCCCATGCTCAACGTCCTGTGGGATGGTGGCGATTTGAAGGTCAATCGCAAAGAGTCCGATAGTTTCACAGTTCGAAATGCCCGCTTCACCGTTTCGGTGATGTTGCAGATCGAAACCTTCAACAAATTTCGGGAGCGTAGGGGTCAACTCGCGCGAGACAACGGGTTTTCGGCGCGCGGCCTGTATTGCTATCCACCATCGACCCAGGGTTCCCGTCCAATCAACACTATTGAAGAGGCAACGTATCCTAACCTTGCGATTTTCCAACAACGCGTAACCGAGCTGCTTGAAAAGGGCCTGGTACCAGTTAACGCGGGTGAACTCCAAGCGAAGGTGCTTGAATTCTCTCCAGATGCAAAGGTGCTCTGGGTGGACTTTGCAAATCACATCGAGCGCAATCTCAACCCCTTCGGGATGTACTTTCATGCGCGCGATGCAGCCTCAAAAACTGCGGAAAACGTCGCACGGATGGCGGCCCTATTTCACTTGTTTGAAGGGCGCACCGGCGATATTCAGCGCGACTCGGTGGATCAAGCGCTCCAAATCTGCGAATGGTACTTGGGCGAATTTGTCCGTATTTTTTGCCCTGCTCCTCCGATCCCCCAGCAGGAGACTGATGCGATGGCCCTGGATTCTTGGCTGCGAAATCACTATGCCAATGGTTGCGGGTATTTCGTCAAACGCAACGTTCTGTTGCAACTTGGCCCAGGTTCACTTCGAAGCAAAGCTCGGCTGGATCCAGCAATCAGCGTCCTTGCGCAATTTGGACGAATTCGACTGGTGCAAGAGCCGAAGTCACGTGCCTGGTGGATTGAGCTGTTTGTGCAGTCACCGCCTTACCAGTACCAAGTCGGTTGACGTGCTCATGTTGGCGTTCGGCTCATTCCCGGCTGCCAACATGAACCCGATCGCGGGGAGTTCGACGGTTTTTCAGACTGCGGGTTAGGATTTCAGTAATGAAGCCGTGCATTTTTCACTGCGCCCAACGACCGACACATTCGATGAATGACCAGGACCTAGCTTGTAGAGATTGCATTGATGGTCAGGTTCAGAGCTGCTATACCTGCTACATCTGCTATTAATAGCAGATGTAGCACCCGATCAGATGCGGCGATCACCTGTCGTTTCCAGCCGGGGTTCTCTTTACTGTTCTCGATTCCAGATTTCTTCAGTCACATATCACTGCCTCGGATTCAGTTTCTAGGAAGCCTGGCATGCCCGGTAGGCAACTTCATTCACACGTCGGTTTCCGGTCCCCATTGAGCCCTGAATTGGCCACAGTAGCCGGTTCGGGGCTTTATGCCGCTGTGACGCGCAGTTCACCCGACTGAATCCACCCACTCCCTGATTTCGGCATCCGCCGAACTTCTTTCAGTCCCCACGCTGAAAGATTCCCCGCAGGCCCATCCGCTCAGAACTCGCAACGTCCTGGCGCCGGTGGGCCTTTTTCTTTACGTCAACCCAAAGGAGCTTTTCATGCCCATCTACAACTCTCCCCTCGAAATGCTGGCCGCGTTCGTCATCGTTTACGCCATCAGCGCCTTGTCCACTATGGCCCTGGCGTGGTTCATCAAGCGCACTGCGCGCAAAGCAGCGCGTCGTTTTCCTCTTCCTGCATAGCGCGATGGAGGAATCCTTCATGCCACATACGGCCCTGCACTGCCCGCGCTGCCGTTCACTGCACATTGACACCAAAGGCTTCGCCAAGAAGGCAGGTAGCACCATCGGCACGCTCGCGGGCGCTGCCAGTGGTGCCGCCAGCGTCATGAGCGGCTCTGAACTCGGTGGCACCCTGGGTCTGGTCATCGCCGGTCCACCCGGTGCCACCTTCGGCGTCATCGCTGGCGCAATTCTGGGTGGTCTGTTCGGTGGTGCCGCTGGCTGTGCCGTCGGTGCCGCTCTGGGTGAAGTCGTCGATGACAACGTCCTCGACAACCATAAGTGTCTGGACTGCGGGTACCGATTCAGCAAGCATCGGCACCACCGCTGAAATCGAGCCCGGCTTTTTCTCCGCGCTTTTCGCGCATCCGTTCCCGTTCTCGTTTTCCATTTTTCCAATCAACCCCATGCACCCGCCTGCTGCTGTGATTCACAGCAGCCTTGCTTCGTGCGCCTTTATGAAAGAAATATCTCATGGCACATCTTCTTCAATCAATGGCCTACGCTGGCTCCACCCCATGGCATCAACTTGGCAACGCTCTCCCCCGCAAACAGTCCATTGAGGTCTGGGCAGACAAGGCGGGCATGGCTTGGGAAATCTGCGAAACACCTGTCCGATACATGGCTGAACAGGCGGGAACACTGGCGTCAATCATGTCATTTCCAGAAACCAAAGTCCTGTATCGCAGCGACACCAAGACGGCACTGTCCGTCGTTAGCAGCAGGTATCAAGTCGTGCAGCCCAAGGCGGTTCTTGAGTTCTACCGCGATCTGTCGGAAATCTCCGGCTTCGAGTTGGAAACCGCAGGTGTTTTGAAGGAAGGTAAGAAATTCTGGGCACTGGCACGTACCGGAAAATCGGCCTCTCTCAAAGGCAACGATGTCGTCAACGGCTACCTGTTGCTCGCGACATCCTGCGACGGCACGCTGGCCACCACGGCCACACCGACCACAGTACGTGTCGTGTGCAACAACACCCTGACCATCGCCCTGAACGGCGCCAGCAGCGCTATCAAGGTGCCTCACAGCACCAGCTTTTGTGCGGATTCCGTCAAGAAGCAGTTGGGCATTGCCGTCTCGCAATGGGACGCCTTCATGTACCGCATGAAGACGCTCTCAGAACGCAAGGTCAAGAGCCACGAGTCAATGAACTATTTCTTGAAGGTCTTGTGCCAGACCGACAGTCATGTTGATCCGGCTCAGGGCCTCATGAATGAGCGGGCCTTGAAAAAGGTGCAGGCGCTTTACGACGGTCAAGGCAAGGGTGCCGACCTTCAATCTGCCAGTGGAACAGCATGGGGCCTGCTGAACGCCGTGACGGAATTCGTGGACCATGAGCGCAGAGCCAAGAGCCAGGACTACCGGATGGACAGCGCTTGGTTCGGGCAAGGCGCGAGCCTGAAGCAGCGAGCACTTGACCACGCCCTGCAATTGGTGGCGTGAGTTGAACGGCAAACCTGCTTATGCAGGCGAGTGCGTTTGCAGCCAATCCC
>CAIVXG010000034.1 GCA_903909815.1 uncultured beta proteobacterium
CGCGCTGACACCCCCATCCGCAAAGAAAAAATACCGAAGAGAAAACCGATTAGGATTGTGGTGCTTTCCCGAGCACTTTCACCCAGCCATGGCTCCACTTATCTTTCGGGAAAAGCTGTTCAAACAAACCGAGCCACTTCTGTATCTACATGCACTCACGATATAAAAATGAAAATATTCACACCAATCTGCTTAAATATGTCTATATTACACAATATATGACAGCATTCAAAAATGAACAATTGCATCCTCCTGCAGCAAGTTCAATCCTTCTCTGTAGCCAGCCCAACGAACGGGAGGCCGCTCAAGGTGCTGGTTTTGGAAGACGACGCCGACATGCTGCGTCTCTACCAAACGGTGCTGCCAACCTGGCCCATACGGCTGGGCGGTGCCTTCGTGAGCAACGGGATTGATGCCATGTTCAAGATGCGGCGCATGCAACCCGATCTATTGGCGCTGGACCTGAACATCCCGGATATCAACGACTTGAAAGTTCTTAAGGAAACCATGTGGCAAGCCGGGTTGACCACGTTGGTTGTTTCCGAAATGGACGACCACCGCATTCACAACCTTGGGTGCATCCCTAGTGGCGTCGATGTGGTACCCAAACCTGTGCCACTTGCGCAACTCATGGCAATTGCACAAACGCTCAGTGAGACCAAATGCGGAGCGACAGAACAGGTGAGCGTATGAACCTTGGCTTGGATATGAATTTGCAAGAGGAACTGGCCGAAGGTGTTATTCATCTCAGCCTCGACGGGCAAGTAACCGACTTCAACCGTGCTGCGGTGCCTTGGGTCAAATACGCAATGGCCGCGAAAAACCAGTTGCACCAGCAGATGGCGCAAGTATCCAATGGCATGCTCCAACCTCCGTTGCTGATCGAACTACCCGACACCGAAGCCCCGGTTCTGCACGACCATGCGGTCTACCTTTGCACGGCGGGACCCGCGGGATACGCGCTCTTCATTACAAACCGGCGCGCGTCAGCGCAAGCGGCTACGCTGGCGGCCAACGACAACGATTTTTTCAGGTTGCTGGGGGCGCAAACCAGGCATGAGCTCACCCACTTGATGAATACGCTTTCCGATGCCAGCAACGAAACCACCGCCTCGGGTGGCAGTTTGCCAGGACAAGCACACCGGTTGAGTCGCCTTTTGGTTGCGTTTGACCAGTTGTCACGTTTGCACCAGACCGACGCCTTTCAGTCCGGAGAACGGCTTTCGTTGTGGCGACTGGTCAAGAAGCTGGTGGACGAGACAAAACGCGGACCGTGCTGTTTCTACATCAATCCCCAGTTGGAGAGCAAGGTCGAATCGGATAGCGTCATCTATGGCGACGTCACTTGGCTTGAGACGAGCATACGGACCCTGATGGCTGCTGTAGCCGAATTGGCGCCGGCACACAGCAAGATCGAAATGCGGGTCCGCCTCCATGGCAGCTATGTTGTCCTTAGTAGTCACTTCTCCAACGCATCCATCAAGGAAATGCAGAACTGTACGGAGTCCAATCCCGCAGTGACTCAGGCACTACGGTTTGACAGCGACATTGCCTGGCAAATCTGCCGTCGCGTTATTGAGATGCATGGTGGATTGTTGACCGTCACCGAAAGGGATTGCGCAAACGATGGCAAGGCCGGCATTGAGTCCTTCGTGGCAACTTTTGCGCTGAGCGCACCGTCGCACGCTGGAAGTTCAACGGCGTGCGCTAGCTGCCCCATGGCGCTGCAAATGGACAAATACGCCAAGGACATAGCGTTTCTGTTGTCGCGCCAACCGGTGCATGGACAGACATCGAGGCAAGAAATTCAAATGCTCACAAAGCTCCTGTCTCCGTCTTTGTCAGCAAGCACCGACGCGAGCGGCGACAAGGCGGATTTGTGAGGTAACACCATGATAAAAAAAGTCCTCGTCGTTGACGATCAACCGGAAATTCGACATTTGCTGTCCCTGACCTTGGGAGCAGACTACGAAGTCCTCTCCGCTTCGGATGGCACCAGCGCACTGGAGGCCATGCGCCTGCACCAGCCACATGCAGTTCTGCTGGACATCATGATGCCGGGGCAGATCGACGGCCTGCAGGTCCTGTCAGCCATCAAGACTACAGAATCCAGCAGGCACACCCACGTCGCCATGGTCACCGCCCGGGGCCTCGCCGCTGACTACCGGCTCGCCACAGAACTCGGCGCGGATGCCTACTTCATCAAACCCTTCAGTCCACTGCAGTTGGTGAACTGGTTGCAGGAGAAATTGAAATGAACGCAATGGATTGCCAGTTGGAGCAATACGCTAAAGATTTTCAGGCGCTGGTCGCCTTGCACCGCGATCTGGAACAGCGCTACGACCGCCTGAGTACGTCTCACCGCCAACTGGCAGGGGCAGGTGAAGTGTTGCGCAGCATGAGTCCCCGCACGCAAGTATTGTGTCTTGTCACCAATCTCAAGGGCGACGTTGTGCAAGGCACCGATCGGGCACGGGCCATCTTTGAGCAGGCCGGCAAAAAGGAGGCGTCCATTCACTTCGCCGTCACCGAACTTCACTTGCCACGCCTGAAATCCTTGTTGACGATTCAACCACTTGAGGGCGCGCAGGCATCAGCCGACACGGTAGAGATTCTGTTGAACCCCGCCAACGAAGTTTCCAATGGAGAAATCTATGTCATGAGTCCACTGAAAGGGACGAATGACGGTACGGGCAAGGTGTACTGGCTCATCAAGGAACTCAGCAAACGCGAACAAAGCGAATTCACCAGCAACCCGATGGAGGCACACAGCAGCGCAAGGCGCACAGGTGCAGTGGTGTTTGACGCCAAAGGCAGCATGGTGGCCAGTGATGTTGGCTTCCAGAACATGGCAGGGCTTGGACTTCCAAACCTGAAGGAAATCAAAATATCCATGCTTCATACCCCTGACCGTACAAAAGAGGCGGTCAAAGAGGATTTACTGAATGAAGTGAGCCGCACCGGTCAGTGGCAAGGAGAGATCACCAGCATTGGAGCCAAACGGCTGGCATTTCGCCAGTGGATGTCGGTGTCTGACATTCAAGATACCGACGGAAAAACGGTTGCCTATGCGGCCCAGTTGGTGGACAGCGAAAAGATGCTGATGGCCGAACGCTTTTTGCTCGACGCGCATTATCACGATGCCGTGACGGGTCTGCCCAACCGAAAATATTTCAAGGAACAGGTGGCCAAGAAAATTGCTGCTGCCAGGCTGGCAGTGGAGCATGTCGCATTGCTTTCCATCATGCTCGATCGGCACCAGTGGATACACGACACCCATGACACCGCAATCAGTGACGCCGTCATCAAGAAGATGGGCGAGCGGCTTCTAGCGCTGACCCGTGGCTGCGATCTGCTTGCACGCGCCGACGACGACCAGTTCCTGTTGCTGCTGCCCGGCCCGCACAACGACGCGGAGCTCGCGCTGGTGGCCACCCAGATGATCAAAGCCCTGTCGGAACCGGTAACCATCCAGCATCAGGTATTGCAAATAGGCGGCAGCATTGGTTGTGCCATGTTTCCGCAAGATGGCTCAGATCTGCCAACACTCACAAAGAACGCAGAAAGCACCATGCGAATGGCACGCAAAGCAGGTGGCAATCGCTACTGCTTGTACAGACATGGCGATCACCTGAACCGAGTGGTACCTCTGCCGTCACTCGCGGAATATGCCGCAATCAATCAAAGCGATATCCCAACCATCAACATGGAACTCAGTGCATGACGCCTTGCGTCGTTCCCTAAACAGAATGAAAAAAATACTCATAGTCGATGACAACGCTGATGTGCGCCGCCTGATTCGCGTTGCCTTGGGCAAAACATTCAAAGTATTCGAGGCCGAAGATGGCGCCAGCGCCCTGCAAATGGCCCGCGACTTCTACCCGGATCTGATTGTGCTGGACATCATGATGCCGGGAAAGATGGATGGCCTGCAGGTGTTGGACGCCATCCGTGCGGACCCGGGGCTCAAAGTCATTCGTGTTGTTCTGGTCACCGCCAAAGGACAGGCCAGTGATGCGGAAATTGGCATGCAACACGGAGCCGATGCCTACTTTGTCAAACCGTTTAGCCCCTTGCAGTTGACTGCGTTCATTCAGGAGACTGTTGACAAAGGAGAGATGCATGTCTGATCCCCTCGCAACCACCAACCCCGGTACCCGGTGCGAATCGCTGGAGACGCGCTACGAGCGGTTGCGCTACGCCTTTGGCAACTTGATCGAGAGCTACGAGGAGTTGAGCGAGGAACTGCACGAGCTCCATGACATTCATCTTGTCACGGATGGTACGGGCGTCCTGTTGCAGGTCAATGCAACGGCCTCTCTCCTTTCTCCAGCACGGCGCATGATCGGGACCAAACTGAGCGATTGGGTGGTGCGGAGCCAACGTGATCGGTTTCAGCAACTGCTGGCGGAAATTCCGAAACTGGGCGGCAATCGCGGCAAGATGTGGAATGTGCGCATGCAGCGCGACACGCCCGATGCCCATCAAATTGACGTCGCGTTGCATGCTATGGCCATCGTCAGTGATGGCGAGGTCTCTGTTATCCACTGGGTACTGCGCCCGCTCTCCCAACAAGTCGAAAAGAGTTTCCAGTTGCTGCGGCCACCGGTCGAGTTTGAGAACATCACGCAGTGCGTCTTCAAGACCGATACCCAAGGCGTCATCATGGAGGTCAATGCAGCCTTTACCCGCACCACTGGTTACACCGCACCGGAAGCGGTAGGAAAGCGCTCGAGCATCCTCAGCTCCGGCTTGCAGGATGCTGCTTTCTATAAGGATTTCTGGGGTGATCTGGTGGGTTCCGGCCACTGGCAAGGACTGATTTTCAACCGCAAGAAAAACGGCGAGATCTACTGTGAGTGGGTCAACATTCGCGCTGAACTCGACTCCAATGGTCAGCAGACCGGCTATATCGCGGTGTTTTTCGATCTGGGACTCGCAGCTTCCAAGAAGCAGCAGCTTCTTGCCAAGTCATCACCCCACCATGTGTACCGAACCGAACCCATCCCGATAGTCTTGGGACAGGCAGATCAGCCCTGACGTCACCTGTTCCAGAGCCCGATGCGCTGGTCCGACTTTCCCTACTGGCTCGCGACCTCCTGTGTTGACAAATCGAAAATCCACCGTTCTCGCCATCGACGATACGCCGGCGAACCTGCTGGCGCTGGGCGCCGCCCTGGGCGATGACTTTGAGCTGCAGGTTGCCACCTCCGGTGAGGCGGGGCTCGCGCTGGCCGGTGCATTGGCGCCCGACCTGATCCTGCTCGATGTGATGATGCCGGAAATGGACGGCTACGAAACTTTTCGTCGGCTCGCAGCAGA
>CAIVXG010000035.1 GCA_903909815.1 uncultured beta proteobacterium
AACAAGAGTTTTGATTTCCTAACCAGTAATATCATCAGCCCTCAAGGCAAGATGCTGATGTCCGCAATAGCGGAGCAAAAGTCAAAATACCGTACCGGTCAAGATACCTTACTGGGGCTCATCAATTCTGACAAGATGGCTGAGAGTAAAGTCTTCTTGAGCGCCGAATTACGCCCCATCCTTGGCGCCTATAAGGCCGCCCTCTCAGCCATGATCGAGCACTTGACCAAAGAGATCAGCGATGCTGAGAAGGCCGCACAGGATACCTATGGACAAAGCCGTACCATCCTGTTTTCCTTGGGTTTTCTGTCACTGTTGCTGGCAACCGGAATCGGATGGGCCATCATGCGCAGTTTGCTCAAGGAACTCGGCGGTGAGCCAAAGGACGCCGCTGATCTTGCGCGTTGTGTCGCACAAGGTGACTTCACACGATCGGTCCATCTCAATTCCGGCGACACAAGCAGCTTGATGGCTCAATTGAGCGCAATGCAATCCAGCCTATCGGCCGTCGTGACGTCAGTCCGACAGGGGTCAGAGGGCATTGCAACCGCAAGCGCCGAAATCGCCCAGGGTAACCACGACCTGTCATCTCGCACCGAGAGTCAGGCCAGCGCGCTGGAACAGACGGCCGCGTCCATGGAGCAACTCAGCGCCACTGTGAAACAAAATGCGGACAGTGCGCGTCAGGCCAATCAGCTTGCCATGAACGCTTCAACCGTGGCCATCAAGGGCGGCGAAGTGGTGTCGCAGGTGGTGGACACGATGAAGGGTATCAACGAGAGTTCAAAGAGGATTTCCGACATCATCAGCGTCATCGACGGGATTGCTTTCCAGACCAATATTCTGGCGCTGAACGCCGCGGTGGAAGCGGCCCGCGCGGGCGAGCAGGGACGCGGTTTTGCCGTGGTGGCCACCGAAGTGCGTTCCCTGGCAGGTCGGTCCGCTGACGCGGCCAAAGAGATCAAATCGCTCATCAACGCCAGTGTGGAACGGGTGGAGCAGGGCAGCACTTTGGTGGGGCAGGCGGGCACCACCATGACCGAGGTGGTGAGCAGCATCCGTCGCGTCACCGACATCATGGGGGAGATCAGCGCGGCCAGCAATGAACAAAGTCTGGGTGTGTCTCAAGTCGGTGAGGCGGTGACACAGATGGATCAGGTGACGCAGCAAAATGCAGCACTGGTGGAAGAAATGGCCGCTGCGGCAACGAGCCTGAGTTCCCAGGCAGGGGATCTGGTGCAGGCCGTTTCCATCTTCAAACTGGTAGGCGCACAGGCGTCGTTCGTCACTCGCCGTCCAACACCGGGCATTGCTCCACATGCTCCGAGAAAAACAAGTCAGCTGACCAATTCCGTGAAGCCCAAGCCGCTCCAAAAGCCAAGACCCGCGGCGATTTCAGCACCGGCAAAAGCAGCAGCTACCGGTGCCGATGATTGGGAAAGTTTCTAAATAATTGCTTCGTCAGTAGAACCTGTGGGTGAGTTCGGGCTCAGGAAGCTTGCCAAGCACGTGATATAGGGCGAGCTCGGTGATTCTGAAGGTCCGAAACCCATAGGACTTTCTCATGGTCACTTTGACTTTGTTGTTCAGACC
>CAIVXG010000036.1 GCA_903909815.1 uncultured beta proteobacterium
ACCAGCCTTACGGCTTCCATCTTGAATTCCAGCGTGTACTTCCCACGCGCTTGTCCGTCTTTCCGTTTGCTCATTTCCCAGTTCTCCTTACCTGAATTTTCACATCAGCTAAGGAGTCCGTTTTTCGGGGGCAAGGTCAAGGATCGATTTTTTTCTTCCTTAGGCTGGTTTGCGCCAAGGCAACGAAAGTGGGCGCAGATGTCCGCTAGACGAGTTTTTTGGAACATCGCTGTCACTGACCGGCGTTATGGAGCCACCGATGTTCGGCGTAATGGAGCCAGTAACAGGTGGGTAAAACGACATCCCGAGGGGGTTAAACAGAGGTGGATTTTGCCTCTTTTTGGGAGACGGTTTTCTGGCTGAACTTTGGCGCCAGTTTGGGCGCACGGTAGGACGGGCCGTCGAGTTCCAGGCAGTAGGCGTTGTGGCGAAGGCGGTCCAGCGTGGCCGAACCCAGCAGGCGGTTGACGGCGAAGGCCTGGTCCCATTCGTCGTAGTCCAGGTTGCTCGTCACCACGGTGGTCGTGCGCTCGTAGCGCTCGGAGATCAGGTCATGCAGGTCTTCATCGAAGGGTGCGCGCAGTGGCTTGAGGCCGAAGTCGTCAATGATCAACAGCGGCACCTTGGCCAGCGCGATGAGCTTGCGCTCGTAGGCGCCGGTGGCGCGCGCGGCGTTCAGGCTTTGCGTCAGACTGGCACAGGAAGCGAACACCACGTCCACCCCCTGGCGCACCGCACAGTGCCCCAGGGCCTGCGCCAGATGGCTCTTGCCGGTGCCGCATGGCCCCACGATCAGCACCGGAGCCTTCTCCTGCAGATAGCGCCCGGTTGCCAGGTCATGCACAAGGGAACGGTTCAGATGCGGGAGTCGATCAAAGTCAAACTGCTCCAGCGTCTTGGTGGTTCGGAACTGCGCCCGGCGCAGCCGGGTGCTGAACTTCTTCTGGTCACGCCGAGCGACCTCGTCGCCAATGAGCAGGGCCAGGAACTCGGTATAGGCCAGCTTGGAGTCGATGGCTTGGCGGTTGCGCGCGCTCAAGCTATCCAGGATGCCCGACAGGCGTAAGGATTTGAGTTGTGGGGCCAATTCGGGTGCAGGGTTCATGGTGGTTTCTCTTTCAGCGTTAATGCAGCAAATCGAGCTGCGGGTTGGGGGAAGCAAACAGGGTGGCGGCATCGCGTGCAAAGCGCGGCTTGGCATACGCTGGCGGCGTGATGAACTCGACCAGCGGGGTCTTGTCGGCGCCGGTGGACAGAATCGATTTGACGGTGCGGTAGTACGGACTGTCATGAGCAAGTGCACGAGCGCAGGCGGCCTCCAGGCGAGCGTGACCGTAGGCTTTACCCAAGCTGATGACGCCCTGTGCGGCGCGCAGTCGCTCAAGAATCTTGTCTGCCAGAAGTCGCTCGATCAGTTGCTCACAGGCCGTGCCCACGAGTCTGGCCTGGCTTGCCAGCCACTCGCGGTCATGCTTGAAGAAGCGTTGCGCATCAGGCGGGAGGTGGTCGCGCACCGTCATGCGGTCCCCCGGCTTGAGCGCCTTGCAGTGGGTGGCTACATGGCGGAAGTCATCAAACAGCGCCACTGCGCCGTCGGTGGCGCGCAGCCACAGCACCTTGCCCACCAACGCAAACGGGGCCGAGTACAGCCGGTAGTCGAACTTGACGTGACAGTCCGGGTGCAGCGTCACCCGGTGCCAGGTGCCCAGGTCCGGCGCAATGGCAGGCAAGGCTTTGAGCAGAGGACGCTCGATCGCAAAGAGGGACAGTGGCGCCTGACGCGTGGTGCCGTGCACACGCTGACCGGCCACCTGTATCACCCAGGCGCGAGCCTGCTCATTGAGGTCGGTCAGATTGCGGAACTCGCGCAGCGCCAGGAAGTTGCCTTTGACGTATTTGACGCCGGACTCGACGATCCCCTTTTTTTGTGGATCGTAGGGCGGACAGGGGTCAATCTTGAAGCCGTAACCTTCGGCACACTCGGCGTAGGCGCGCTGTACCGTGGGGTCGTGAGCGCAGGCCTTGACGATGGCGCACTTGGCGTTGTCGATGATGACGCGCCGCGGCACGCAAGCAAACCATTCAAAGGCGCGGCGGTGACATCCAAGCCAGGTGGCCACCGTCTGGTCCCACACGAACTCGACGTACTGGT
>CAIVXG010000037.1 GCA_903909815.1 uncultured beta proteobacterium
CCCGCGTCAATATGACATGGCTGGCCGCTTACTGGAAGACGGCTATCGCTGCAGTCCTGTCCCAGACTTCCCCGCCGTCAAAGTCGGCAATATAGATCCAACGAGGCAACTTGAGTGACTGCTTCAAGTCAGTCCGCTGACAGTGCGGGCGTCACCCATCGTTGAGCCCAACGGCCGGTATCGAGCGAGCATTTCATGAAACCCATCGTCGGGCACTTCAGAGCCGTTCGCGACAGGCCGGTATCGGGTCACTTATTCGTGGGAAAGGAAAAATTGAATGTTGAGTGGCGCGCCAGTTGAATGATCAAGTGCAACAGGGAAACCCTGTTCCTTATGAATCAAGGGCTTACGTCGTCATGGAATTGAATGTTGAGAGGCCTAAAGCCCCGTTTGGACCACATCGGGCGACAAAGGACATGCCTCTACCCCAGGGTAAACACCTCGATCGAACTTTTGAACAAAAACCGCTCAGGATCTGCGAACTGTGGTCGCGCAGCACCGCGCTGGTGCCAACTTACGTGTGACGACTGGGTCGGGAAACACTGCGACCACCGGACGCAGCGGAAAGTTAGCCCTCCACCCGGAATGTCAGGAACGGACTGGCAGGGCTCTGCGCGAAGCCGGGGATGCTCGCTGAAATGTTACAAATGGGAGGCGACCAACCTGAGCTTAGGGGCTGGAAGCGGCTCTAGAAATTTTCAAACTGCTTGCACAATACCTGCCATTGGCAACCTGGATTGGCACTTGCAGCGGGCGACAGCCTAATTTTTCCGAAGGCCTGCGTTCACCGCGGTTTTTGCGTCTGCAACGTGATCTTTTCCACCAACTGTTGAGCCATGTCTGATGCTTTTCCCTGGCCAACCACATCATGCTCGAACATATGGTCTTTCAGGCAAAGCGACGTTTGCGTCAGTGCATCACGAAACGCAGCCAATGCAACCGCCAGTTCGGCCCAGCGTGCATCGACACCGTCAGAATCATTGTGCTTGTTCGTCATCCGTAGCCCTTCCGTGGTCACAGGCGATCCGTCGAACGGATCAGAAACTTTTCCATGCAGCGCCAGCCATCAGCGCGCCAACTGTTGCAGGGCCGGCGATCGACGCAGCCTTGGAATGGGGGATGGGTTGGGGCTTGATGGAACTGGCGAGTTTGCGCGGTGCTGTGCTGGAAATAGGCGCGCGACTGATGGGCTGGATGGATGTCGGGCGCAGCATCGCTGCGTCCTGACTCGGGTCTAACTTGAACATCGACACCGTCATAACCAGTTCCTGCGCCTGCGATTCCAGACTGCCGGCCGCGGCCGCCATCTCTTCCACCAGCGCGGCGTTTTGCTGCGTCACTTGATCCATCTGAATCACCGCCTCACCCACCTGAGAGACACCCTGGCTTTGCTCGTTACTTGCCGCGCTGATCTCGCCCATGAGGTCGGTGACACGTCGGATGGAACCCACTACCTCGGCCATGGTGACGCCGGCCTCGTCCACCAGCGCCGTGCCCTGCTCGACGCGCTCGACACTGGTGTCGATCAATGCCTTGATTTCCTTGGCAGCTTGCGCTGAGCGTCCTGCCAAAGAGCGGACTTCCGTCGCCACCACCGCAAAACCGCGACCCTGCTCACCGGCGCGGGCCGCTTCCACTGCCGCATTGAGCGCCAGGATATTGGTCTGAAACGCAATGCCGTCGATGACCCCGATGATGTCGGCGATCTTGCGCGACGCGTCGTTGATGCCTTTCATGGTCCCCACCACCTGCGCGACAACTGCGCCGCCTTGTGCCGCGATCGCGCTGGCGCTTACCGCCAGTTGGTTGGCCTGACGCGCGCTGTCGGCATTTTGCTTGACGGTGGCGCTGAGTTGCTCCATCGAGGCCGCCGTTTGCTCCAGCGCACTGGCCTGCTGCTCGGTGCGGGAGGACAGGTCCTGCGTGCCCTGGGCAATTTCGCCGGAGGCGCTGGAGACGCTCTGCGCCCCCTGCCGGACATTGGCCACCACGGTCGCCAGACTCTGCTGCATCTCCTTAAGCGCAGCCAGCAGCTGCCCGGCTTCATCTTCACTGCCAACGTCAATCGGCAGGCTCAAATCGCCGCCAGCCACCGCCTGCGCCACCAGCACGGCCTGTTTGATCGGGCCCGTGATGGAACGGGCAATCCACATGCCCAACAGGGTGGCCAACACCAGGGCCAGCAGGCTGCCGCCCACAATCACACCGCGATTGAGTTCGCGCAAAGCGTCAGCTTCAGCTACGCGGGTCACCAACAAGTCCGCTTCGACCTTTTCAAAATCAACTTTCAGGGCGCGAAAAGCGTCCATGGCGACCTTGCCACGGCCCTCGCCAAAGGCGGCGACCAAGTCAGTCATCGTCCTGCGGCCCGCAACCACTTCCCTGCGCAGCTGAATCAGGGACTCTTCTGCGGCCGTGAATGCCTGGTGGCGCCCCATTATTTCATCCAGTCGCTTTTCTTGTCCCGGGTTGTGGGTCAGCTCCTTGGCCTCCTTCCAGTCCTTGTCAAAGCCTTGCTGCCCTTCCTTCCAGGGCGCCAGGTAGCGGTCCTCGCCTGCGAGAAGATAGCCTCGGGCACCGGTTTCCATGTTGACCATGTCCTCGGTCAATGCGTCGCCAATGCTCAGCATCTTGTAGGTGTGGATATTCAGATTCTCGGCTTGCGCCAGCTTGGAGGCGCTGTACAGCGCGGCCCCAGCCACGAGCAGGAAGACAGCGATCACCGCGGCGAACGCCAGGGTCAGACGCTGGGCGATGGGTAGATGGGCAATTTTCATAAGTCATCCCGGCAGTGGTTGGGTCAAAGAAGGCGCAGTTTCAAGCTGTTGCCGTCAAGGCGAACACACTTTCCGGCGCCATTGTGTTGCTCGGGCCTGCCCGTATCTGTGCGGCAACGCACCTATCGATAGGTTGCTGCCATCCCTGCATTTGCCAGCAAACAGGGATGCATCGGTGCGCTGTCGCACATACATGTGCAAACGTAGCCCCTAAG
>CAIVXG010000038.1 GCA_903909815.1 uncultured beta proteobacterium
CAGGCCATTTTCCGCCATCGACAGCGTCATGCCCGGTGCCACGATCACGTGGTCGAGCACGCGCACGTCCACCAGCGCCAGCGCGGCCTTGAGCGTGCGTGTCAATGCCTCGTCGGCAGGGGAAGGTTGCACGCTGCCGCTGGGGTGGTTGTGCGCCAGCACCACAGCCGCAGCCTGATGCTGCAGGGCCCGCATTACCACCTCGCGCGGATAGACCGATGTCTGGGTGAGGCTGCCATGGAACATTTCCTCCCATACCAGCAGCCGATGCTGCGCGTCCAGAAACAGCACGGCAAAGACCTCGTGCTTGCGTGCGCAGAGCTGCAGTTGCGCATAGGTTTTGACCGCGTCGGGCGTGGCAAACACGGCGCGCTCCTGCAGTTGCTGCGCCATGGCGCGTCGCGCCAGCTCCAACACCGCCACCAGCTCCGCGCACTTGGCCGGCCCCAGACCCTTGACGCGCTGCAGATCGTCGGCGCTGGCGTGCAGCAAACCGGAAAGACCGTCAAAGCCTGCGTCAGCATCGCCGTTCTTCAGGTGCAGCAGCTCGTTGGCCAGCTGCAGCACGCCCTTGCCCTTGATGCCGGTGCGCAGCAGCAGCGCCAGCAGCTCGGCGTCGCCGAGCGCGCCAGCACCCCGCGCCAGCAGCTTCTCGCGCGGCTGCGCGTCGGGTGGAAGGTGTTTCACAGACATGGCGGTGGAGATTGCGACAACGCGCCGAGTCGACGCGTTGGACTTTCTACAATGGCGCTAGTTTATCGGGATTGGATCTTTTTCGAAAAGTCTTTTGCCCCACACCTTGTTTGACCTGTGAGCCGCCCATGACGAACGCCATTTCAGCCCCTAAACCCACGGTTCAGACCGACTCCTTTCTCACCCTGCACTACCGCCTGGGCGGCCCCGCCGGGGACGTTATCAACACGTTCGCTGGCAAGCCCGCCACGCTCACACTCGGAACCGGCGCCTTGTCCGAGGCTCTGGAGCAGCGTTTGTGGGGTCTGCAAGAGGGCGCTCGCCACAGTTTCGAGCTGCCCGCAGGAGCCGCATTTGGCGCGCGCAACCCGGACATGCTGCAATGGCTATCGCGCAAGGAGCTGGCGCAACTGGGCGACCCGCTGGAACAGTACCAAGTGGGAGACGTGATGCAGTTCGCCACCCCCGATGGCAAGGGACTGTTTGGCGGCGTGGTGCGGCAATTGCGCACCGACGAGCGTGGCGAAGCCGTACTGTTCGACTTCAACCATCCGCTGGCGGGCGAAGCCGTGACATTTGAAGTTCAACTGCTGGGCGTTCTATGAAAAACGGTGAATTCCCCGCAGAGATCCTGCTGGCCGAGCCGCGCGGTTTTTGCGCCGGGGTGGACCGCGCCATCGAAATTGTCGAGCGCGCACTGAAGAAGTTTGGCGCGCCGATTTATGTGCGCCACGAGATCGTGCACAACACCTTTGTCGTGAACGATCTCAAAGCCAAAGGCGCTATCTTTATCGAGGAATTGAGCGATGTGCCGCATGGCGCCACGCTGGTGTTCTCGGCCCATGGCGTGAGCAAGGCGGTGCAGCAGGAGGCGCAGGCGCGGGGGTTCCAGATCTTTGACGCCACCTGCCCGCTTGTCACCAAGGTGCACGTGGAGGTGGCCAAGCTGGCCAAGGAAGGCTACGAGTTCATCATGATCGGTCACAAGGGACACCCTGAAGTGGAGGGCACCATGGGGCAGCTCGATCATGGCATCCACCTGGTGGACAGCGTGGCCGATGTGGCCCAGGTCCAGCCAGCGCAGACGGCCAAGCTCGCCGTGGTGACGCAGACCACGCTCAGCGTGGACGACGCCGCCGATATTTCTGCGGCGATCAAGGCGCGGTTCCCGCAGGTGCGCGAACCCAAGCAGCAAGACATCTGCTATGCCACACAAAACCGCCAGGACGCCGTCAAGATCATGAGCCCGCAGGTCGACATCGTGATCGTGGTGGGCAGCCCCACCAGCTCCAACAGCAACCGGCTGCGCGAACTGGCGCAAAAGCTCGGCACCGAGAGCTACATGGTGGACGATGCCGACGAGTTGCAGGAGCCATGGTTCAAAGGCAAGTCGCGCGTTGGCCTGACGGCCGGGGCCTCGGCGCCGGAAGTGCTGGTGCAGCAGGTGATGGACCGGATCAAGGCCTTGGGTGCGGTGTCGGTGCGCAAGATGAACGTGGCCCCCGAGACCGTGCACTTTCCCCTGCCCAAGGGGCTGAAAATCGACAATTAGGCCAGTCCCGCCACCGGCCCGTGGCGGGGAAAACTACAATCCAGGCATGCTAGACATCACACTGCTCAGAAAAGACCTCGCCAGCGTCGTTGCACGCCTGGAGGCACGCAAGAACCCCCAATCCTTCCTGAACGTCGAGGCCTTCAGCGCGCTGGAGGCTGAACGCAAGACCTTGCAGTCGCGTACAGAGGAGTTGCAGAGCCAGCGCAACAGCCTGTCCAAGCAGATCGGCATGCTCAAGGCCAAAGGAGAAAGCACCGACGCCGTGATGAGCGCCGTGGCCGCGCTCAAGACCGAACTGGAAAATTCGGCGGCGCGTCTCGAACGGATCCAGCCCGAACTGCAAACCCTGTTGCTGGCCGTGCCCAATCTGCCGCACGCCAGCGTGCCTGCGGGCTCAGACGAAACCGGCAACGTGGTGGTGCGCTCCTGGGGTGCGCCCAAGACTGAAGTCCAATTCGGCTTCACCCCGAAGGACCACGTGGACGTGGGCACAGCGCTGGGTCTGGACTTTGACATGGGCGTGAAGCTCACCGGTTCGCGCTTCACCGTGATGAAGGGCGGCATCGCGCGCCTGCATCGTGCGCTGGGACAGTTCATGCTCGACGTGCAGACGCAGGAGCACGGCTACACCGAGTGCTACACGCC
>CAIVXG010000039.1 GCA_903909815.1 uncultured beta proteobacterium
GATCGCTGGAACACGTTCCTGGACTACGTGGTGGCGAAAATCATCCGCCCTTTGCCACCGTGGCACAGAGCCGATCGCCTCGCCATGACCAGGTAACTGCCGGATTTAGGTTTATCGAGGGCATTGTGGCCGATCACCGCGCCAGCGTCGGCCCATACACGACATTGCCACGGCCATACTGCGCTTCCAACAGCGACTTGGCAGCAATCGTGTTCTGTGCGTTCACATGCACCCACACGACCATCCTGCTAATGCCGCCCGAGTGGGCGACACGAACACTCGCCTTGTAAGTGTTCATGCCGTCACCTCACTTTTTCTTCTTGGCAAAACCAGCACGCAGCGCCCCGCTGGCCTGCTCGATCTGTGCATCCAACTCACCCGCTTGCACAGCGTCCTTGATGACACCAAGCGTTGCGATCAGGTCATCCATGCCAGCCACTTCGATGGCGTTCTTGCCCTTGACGATTTCAATCGGCTTTGCGCCGTAGCGAAGTGCAAGCACGGTCTTTCCGTTCGGTGCAGTAAACCACCATGGTTTTACACGCGTAGCGATCTCGACCTGCTTGCGCTCCCCGGTCTCGCTATCGGTCACGAATCTCACCCGATTCTTGGCGTAAATCTCGCCAGCGTTCGCAGCTTTTGCATACGCGATCTGATGACCCAAATGCGCGGTCAGCTTGTTGCGACGCAAGATGGCCGGAGATTTTTGACCTGCTTGAACGCTCACGAGTTTAAGTTTCAGTAGTGCTGTCATTTCGTTGCTCCTATGTTGATAGCAAAGCAAGTATGTAGTCATCGTGACAAGAGGACAACCGGAAATTGCTTTCTTTAAGAAAGCAGTGGCAGATTCCGCTGATCGTGGGAGAAGTGCCACGAAAGAGCATGACGATCACAGCGATTTCTGAAACCGCGCCAATCGTCTTCGATCCAGGTAAATAGCTACGGGAGACTGAACACGGATGAAAGAAGTAAGATTTGGGACTGCACTGCAGAAGGCGTTTCGCGACATGGCACATCGCTATGGTCCGCATCTCACGACGGCAGCGACATTGACGCTAAAGACGTATGCCCGCATTCGCGTGCGACGCTTTGAAAATCAAGAAAACGAGATCTACGAATACGGTCAAGCTCTGACCGACGAAATAGTTCGCAGCACTGCCCGCCGATTCGAGGCCCGACTCACACACTATCTCTACGGCAATCAGGCCAAGCATCCCAGCAAGAAGCAATGGGCGAAGCCCTTGATTCTTGTCGCCATCGAAGGCCGCAACACACACAAGCGCACACACTTCCACGTGGCGGTTGGCAATATTCCAGCTGACAGGCTCGCACGCATTGATGAAATCATCACGCAAGCATGGCATGACTGCGATTTTGGCGACAAGGAAGTTTGCGTCAAGCCGTTGACTGACAGCTTTGGCTGGCTGGACTACATCACGAAAGAAGTTGGCTACACAGACAACGACGCCCTTGCCGTCGAACACACTTGCATCCCCGAGATCATTCAACAAAGCATCTGCACAGAAGGTCGTTTGCTTCGAGGTTGATCGGACAATTTGAGATGGCAGAAGGGACGAGGCTGCAACCGCTTCAATTCTCTACCTACACCCATAGCATTTGTCTGTAATGTATCAAACTAAGAACTATCATGCGAGAGGCACGCGCATTGATATCTGAACGGGATGAAACCAAGTGCTTGGCTAAGACAAAGACTCAACTGTAGGACATACCGGCGCTCTACTAAGGAATTCTCACTTCAAGGCCGCGATACTCATTGTGGGATACTGATATCGTATCGCCTGAGGAAAATGCCCAGCCTTCCATGTGTCCAATTTCCCTTGTCTGGCCTGGTGCCAAGTCAATACGAAAGTTCTTGTTTTGATGCAAAGACGGATTGCTAAGCACGGCACTCACTGCCAAAAAACGGTTCGATGTATTTTTGAATGCAGCAACGAGACCAGAACCCAACATCGCGAGGAGATGCCCATGCGCATGCGCGCCAAGTTGGGTCTGGCGGACGCCCAGGCCGGCGACGGGGACCTGATCGAATCCATCCTTCGGCTGCTGGCGCAGCAGCGCGTGGACTACAGCATCTTCTGGCGGCGACTGAGCCACTGGGTGGCCGCCAGGACCGGCAACGACAGCGTGCGCGATCTGTTCCTGGATCGCTCGGCCATCGATGCCTGGCTGCAGCGCTATGCAGTTCGTCTGGCCGCACAAGACCCCGCAGCAACCAGCCAGACGATGCTGCGCACCAACCCCAAGTTTGTGCTGCGCAACCACCTGGCTGAAACGGCGATCCGCAAAGCCCAATCCATGGATTTTTCCGAAGTCGCCACCTTGCTCGCGCTGCTGGAAGCGCCGTTCGATGAACATCCCGGCTACGATGCCTATGCGTCATTCCCGCCCGATTGGGCTTCATCGCTAGAAATCAGTTGCTCATCATGACCACACCGATCCAGAAGACCGATGCCGATTGGAAGGCGTTGCTTGCATCCAAGCACGCCGAACCGATGGCGTATGAAGTGACGCGCCACGAGGCAACCGAGCGCGCTTTCACCGGCAAGTACGCCGACCACACCGCCCCCGGCATTTACCGCTGCGTCTGTTGCGGCAAGCCACTGTTCGAATCCGCCGCGAAGTTCGATGCCGGCTGCGGCTGGCCCAGCTACTTCCAGCCGTTGACGAGCGACGCGGTGGCGACCAAGGAAGACGGCAAACTGTGGGCCACGCGCACGGAGGTGCACTGCGCCGACTGCGGCGCGCACCTGGGCCACGTGTTCCCGGACGGCCCCGCGCCCACCGGGCTGCGCTACTGCATGAACTCCGCGTCGCTGGATTTTCAAAACGCGAAGAAGTCGCCGGACTGAGCGTTCAAGCGGCCGGTCTGACTTCAATCACCACCTTGCCGGTGGCGCGACCGGTCCCGCTGTAGGCCAGCGCCTCGGCTGTCTGCGCCAGCGGAAACACCCGGTCGATCACGGGCTTGACGGCGCCGCTTTCCAGCAGGCGCGCGATCTGCGTCAGTTGTTCGCCGCTGGGATGCATGAACAGGTATTCATAGCGGCCTCCCGCTGCCTGCGCAAGGCGACGCGGTTTGCTGTTGGCGAGATGAAACATCCAGCCCAGCAGCGGGTTCAGTTTGAACCTCTGCGCGAAGGCACGGTCCGGCATGCCGTTGATGGTCACGAGCGTGCCACCCCGCTTCAAGAGGCTGAATGAACGCTGCTGAATCGCGCCGCCCTGCGTGTCCAGAATGACATCGCAGTCACGCACGCAGTCCTCGAAGCGCGCTCTCGCGTAGTCGATCACGATGTCCGCTCCCAGGCTGCGCACCAGATCGACATTGCGCGCTCCCACCGTGGTGGCGACCACCGCGCCGACGCTCTTGGCCAACTGAATCGCCAACGTGCCCACACCGCCCGAACCCGCGTGGATCAGCACCGTGTGACCGGCCTTCAAATCAGCCTTTTCGAATAAGGCCTGCCAGGCGGTCAGCGCCGCCAGCGGCACGGCGGCGGCCTGCACGTGCGACAGATTCGCGGGCTTGAACGCCGCATCGCCTTCGTCCACGACAGCGTACTCGGCGAAGGCGCCTATTTTCTGGATGTCCATGCGTGCGAAGACGGCATCACCCACCTTGAACCGGCTCACGCCGGCGCCCGTTTGCACCACCACGCCCGAGAGTTCATTGCCCAGCACGAGAGGCAGAGCACCGGGCATGATGAGCTTGGCCTTGCCGTCGCGGATCTTGAAGTCCACCGGGTTCACACCCGCCGCGTGGACCTGCACCAGCAGTTGTCCGTTGCCCGGTTGTGACTTGGGGCGCTCGCCGTATTCCACAACCTGGTTGTTGCCGTAGCGGCGGATATAAATGGCTTTCATGGATTTCCCAAGAATTTGTGGGACAGGGTTATTGGGGTCAGAGCCCAAATTCGCCGAGCCATTCGGCTCGCCCGATGGGTTCGGCGCTTTGCGCCGCAGCGAAATTGGTGTGTGACCCAAATAACCCAGCTCTGTCCCCAACTAAGCTATTGATATTTCCGTAAAACATGACAACCGATAGGAGCCTCATGCGTTATATCTTCAGTACAGCTACTGGAGGGTATTGGCATGGCAAAAAAGCGGTTGAGCGAAGCGACAAAGAAGCGAGTGAAGGCAGGTCGGATGCTGTTGAGCGGCAAGAGTTGCGCGGAAGCGGCTTTGGCGGTAGGTGTGGCGCGGCAAACCGTGTACACGTGGAAGAAGCTCCTCGATGAAGGTGGCATTGATGCTCTGTGAGGGGTGCCTGGTCGTGGCCGACCAGCCCAGTTGGATGAGCAGCAGTTGGCAGCCGTGCGTGCTGCGGTCTTACAGAAACCCACTGAGCACGGATTTGGTACTGAACTTTGGACACTCAAACGTGTGGGGGCGGTTATCGAGCGTATGCACGGCGTGCGCTTTAGCCAGACACAGGTGTGGCGCATCTTGGGCGGCTTGGGCTTCAGTCCGCAAAAACCAGACAAGCGTGCCATCGAGCGCGACGAAGATGCGGTGCGCATCTGGAAACAGCGTACCTGGCCCAGCCTTAAAAAAAAGCCCAGCGAGACGGCCGTGTGATTGTCTTCGTGGACGAGTCCGGCCTGAGCGAAAGGCCCACTCGTGTTCGAACATGGGCGCCCAAGGGTCAGACCCCCATTATTCAATTTCACTTCAACTGGAATCATGTCTCCGTCATTGCGGGATTGACCAGAACCAACTTTCTCTTCCGTCTTCACGAAGGCAGCATCAAGAAGGAAGAAATCGTCGAATTTCTGAAAGCGCTCAAGGAACATTTGAAACAGCCGCTGCTTGTCATCTGGGATGGACTCAGGGCGCACCGAAGTCGTCTTGTCCGAGAGTATCTGGACAGCCTGGGCGGTCACATCCAAATCGCATTCCTGCCGCCCTATGCGCCGGACATGAACCCAGTGGAGTACCTGTGGGCATGGCTCAAACGCCACGCCATGGCCAACTACTGCTCCAACGATCTGGACGAGTTGCATGTCACTGCGCGCAACAAGCTCAAGAGCGCTCAAAAGCGTCCTTCGATCATTGCCGCATGCTGGAAGCAGGCTACCTTGTGGGGATGTCATGAATTATGAAACGCTCAATAAGCTAATTGGTTTGCGAATACGCTTCCGGCTGCAGGCAAACGATCTTCTGCTGCAGGCCCTCGATCGCCACCGCCGGCAGGTTGGCGTTGACCGAGCATACGCGTCCGTCGGGCGTGAAGACGATGTCGCGCATGTAGGTGGTGGTCGAACTCATGGGGTAGGCGGTCCAGCGCTCGCTGCGCGGGTCGAAGCGGAACATGCGATCCGACAGATTGGCCGTGACCCAGACTTCGCCGGTCTTGGGGTGCACGTTCAGCGCGTAGGGCGTCTCGAACTCACCCGCTGCCAGCACCGGCATGGAATAGTTCGTGAACTTGCCGCTCTTGGGGTCGAACTTCATCAGCGCCGAGCCGCCAAAGGCCGGAATCCAGAGCGTTCCGTCCGCGCCAAAGCGCATGCGCCTGGGGCCCGCCAGCGGCGTGTCCCACTCCTGAATGGCACCGGTCTTGGGGTCGTAGCGGCCTATTCTGTCGGCGTAGAGCTTGCTGTACCAGACCGAGCCGTCCAGCGGATGAATGTCGATGCCGTAGGGCAGGTTCAAAATCTTGTGGCCCTGCCCGCTCCATTTGTGGTGCGACAGAACCAGCTGCAAATCCTTGCCCGGAAACCAGGCCGCAACTTTGAGCAGCGAGTCGAACAGCCTGTCGGCCATCCACTGCCAAAAGCCACCGCTGGGCAGCGCGATCACGTCCACCTGACCGGTGCTCGGGTCGTAACGCCCGAGCTGGTCCGACATCGCCAGCGTGAACCACAGAATGCCGTCGCGATCAAACCTCAGCGTGTGCGGGTACTGCGCGCCGTGCCCAATCGGCACGAACTGGAAGGCGCCGGTCTTGGGGTCGAAGATGCCCAGCTCGGCGCGCATGGAGTCGGTGGTGTAGTAGCGACCATCGGGGCCGAGCACGATGCTGTGCGGCCCGTGGTAGGCGTTGGTGGTGGCAATCGGAGACGACATGCCCGCGAACAGTCCGCCGCGCACCAGACCATCGCGGGGCATCTGCACGGACTCGCTCTTGCCGCTGGCGACGTCGGTGATGTAGACCTTGTCGTTGCCCATGTCCACGCTCACGAAGCGCCCGTCGGGTCCGAGTTCCAGGTCGTGCACGAAGGAGCTGGCGTCGCCGACGGCCACTTCGGTGAGCTTGGCGCGGGCGATTACCGGGTCCTGCCGGTGATCCTCGCGGTCTGGCACCGGCTGCCCCTGGAACGCCCGCGACAAGGCCTGGTGGATGCGCTTTTCCATGCCCCAGGTGATGAGCGCGCCGTAGCGCTGCATCCGATCGAGCACGCCGTCCCACTCCTGCGAAGTCTTCACGCGCCGGGTCCAGGCATTGCCGATCTGGTGGCAGAAGAAACACTGGTTGCGGTACGCGTCCTGCGCCTTGGCGTCGCTGATCTTCACCGTGGCCGCGTGCGCCGACGCCGGCAGCGCATCCGAAATCGCCTTCGGGTCGGTGAGCTGTTGCAGCGCAAAGCTGAACCTTCCGTTGACCCCCACTGCGAATGTCTGGGTCGCGTCGGCATAGCCCGGTGCGCGGCTGCGCAATGTCGCGGCTCCCGGCTGCGCCGTGTCCAGCCGGAAGCGCCCCTGTGAATCCGTATAAACCGTTTCCTGCATGAGCTTGTCGCCCCGGATCAGTGTCACCATCGCGCCCGTCACTGGCTGGCCTTGCGCCGTCGCTACTGTTCCCTCCAGTGTGGCCGCGTTCCCCGCGTGCAAGAACAGCGCCGCCAGCAGGGCGAGGCAGGCGCCAAGCTGCGAAGCGCGTGCGAATTTGTTCTTCATGGTGACTTCCTTGGAACTACGGCCGAAGCGCTGGCGGATATGGAATGCTGACCAGACCGGTGGTCTCGCGATCAAAGGTCGGCAGATAAATTCTGTCCTTGCCCGGCACCACCACCGAGATGTCGTGCACCAAGCTGCCGTCGTGGTACGTGTAGAACAATGCCTGGCTCGCGTCCGGGCTCAATGCCATGATGGCAGTGGGTTTGGTGATGGGCAGCCAGGAACGCGGCAGGCGCAGCAGTAGCGGCTTGATCCAGGGGTGAGCGTGGATCCAGGTCGTGACCGGCGTGCGCTCCTTGATGAAGCCCACCCAGATGCGGCCCTGCGGATCGCGGTCCAGGCCATCGGGCAGGCCCGGCAGGTATTGCCACAGCACCTGGTCCTGACCGGCACGCGGCCCGCGCAGATAAAGGCGGTCGATGCGGTACTTTGTCGTTTCCGTCACCAGGATGGAGTCCTCCTGGCCGTCAGCGGCTTGACTCTGATCCAGCAACACGCCGTCGAGGAAGTTGTAGTTCTGCGCCACCAGACGCACCGTTCCCTGCGCAAGGTCGAACTGCCACAGACGCCCGTTGTGCGCCAGCGTCACGGCCTCTGCATAGGCGCCGGTGCCGGACGAAGCGCCGGGCGTGTCGAAGGACTCGGTCATGTAGACGCGCTTGCCGTCGGGACTGATGTCGATGTCGTTGCAGAAGGCGATGGGGCGGCTGTTCTTTTCGTTCAGGTCCTTCATGGCGACGGGTGGAAAATCCTGGGGCGTGAACACGCTGCCCTCGCTGCCTGGCTTGGGGGCCACGATGGGCGGCGGCAGCGGCACGCGCAGCGCCACGGGTCGGACCTCCTTGGTGGAAATGCGCAGTTCATAAACACCGGGCGTGACCGTGTCCGGGTAACGCCGGTCGTTCAGTCGGGTCGCGCAAAACAGCATGCGGTCATCGTCCCCCGGGATCAGCCGGGCACCCGCAGGCGACATGGGCGACTGCACGAAATGCTCGGCCTGGCCCGTGGCGAGATCGACGCGCCAGATCCACTGATCCATCGCGGTGACGAAGGCGCGACCCAGGTGTTCCTGCAAAATGATGTCGTCGTGCCCAGGAAGCGCCGAGGGCGCGCGCGTCAGCTGCGCCTTGATGTAGTCGTCCGGCGTGGCGACGGCAGTGACGCCGCTCGGCACGGGGCCGACGATGTAGGCCGGCGCGATCACGTGGTAGGCCGGTGGCGCAGTGATGTTCCACCACGCCGCGAAGGCGGCGCCCAGCACTGCAAGAGCGATCCAGAAGTAGCGCATAGGTCACAGTCTTTCTTACGATTTTTGGTGGCAAATGAATATCAACCTGCTCGGCAAAGTACTATCGAACACCATTTGCACGCAGACTGTCGCCTCTTGGCAATTACCCTCCGGATAAACCCTCGATGACCCGCCCCATTCCACGACCTGCTGCCAGCCTCGCGACCAGCGATGACGACCGCATGCGCCTGCCGGAGAACGTGCAGCGCATGCTGCTGGGCGTGGCCCGCCATCGGACACTGGCGCGCGGGGACTCGCTGTTTCTCAAAGGTTCGGCGCCCGACGCCTTGTTCGGCGTCGTCAGCGGCTCACTGCGCGTGAGCGTGGTTGCGGCCAATGGACGCGAAGCCGTTCTTACCCGGCTCGATCCGGGCCACTGGTTCGGTGAGGTGTCCTTGCTGGTGGGGCGCGAGCGCGTGTACGACACCTGTGCGGTCGAAGCCACCGCCATCGCCGTGGTGGCTGCCAGCGACTTCCATCAACTGGTCGCGACGCGCCCCGAAGTCCACATGGCGTTCACGCGCCTGGTGTGCCTGCGACTGCGCGAGACGCTTGCCTGGATCGACGACGTGATCCTCATGCCGCTACCGGTGCGCCTGGCCCGCCGCCTGTTGAAGCTGGGCGTTCAAGCTGGCGCGGCAACCCAGGGCCGGCCGGTATTCGACGTGCCGCAGGAAGACCTCGCCTTCATGCTGGGTGTGTCGCGCCAGAGCGTGAATCGCCAGCTCAAAGTGTGGGAAGCGGATGGAACCCTGCGCGTGAACTACCGCCGCATCGAACTGCTGGACCGCGCGCGACTGGAGCGCCACGCACAAGCACCTGCATGAGCATGGCTGTTGCGCTCGCTTTCATGGTTTATGGGCCCTGGAGCCGAAGGCCAAGAAGTCGGGTCACGATGGCATCGCGCAGTCGTAGCGGCAGGAGGCGCATCAACACGGCATCCCTGAAGAAATCATTGTGAATCTCGTAGCGTGGCTTGGGTTGGGGGCTGGAAACGGCGTCGACAATCACCTGCACCACGCGCTCCAACGCCACGCCCTGTTCTGTCGCCGCGATCGTCTTCTCCAGAAACTTGCGCAGCGGTCCGTCGTAAACGGGAAGAGAAGACGGCTTGCGCAAATCGCCCTGGATCTTGGCGGCCATGGGCGTGTTGATCAGCCCTGGCGCTATGACAACCACCTTGACCCCCAGCGGCATGAACTCCAGTCTCATGGCCGTGGACAGCGCTTCAACCCCAAACTTGCTGGCCGAGTACGCGCCGGTGAACGGCATCGTCCGCGTGCCGCTGGCCGAACTCATGTTGATGACGCGACCGGGTGCACCGGCCCGATGAGCATCGCTGCCCAACAGCGGTAGAAACGCACGCGTGGTGGCATGCATGCCGACCAGATTGACCGCCAGCACGTTGCTGAAATCGGCGGCGCTCAAATCCACCAAAGGGCCGTTGACGATAACGCCTGCAATATTCAACAGGCCAGCCAGGCGGTTGTTGCCAATCACGTTTGCCACCTGACTTGCTGCCTCACTCAGACTTTGCTCGTCGCGCACATCGATCAGCAACGGCGTGAAACTGGGGCCAAATTCAGTTTGCAAACCCTGTGCTTCGCCCGCGCTCACGGCACCGCCAAACACCCGGAAGCCGTCGCGGAGCAGGCGCACCGCAGTGGCCTTGCCAATGCCCGATCCTGCGCCCGTGATGACGATATATCGATGGAGACCGGACTCGCTGGTGTAGGCATTCATCCTGGCATCTTTCCCTGGTCGTTTGAGTCAATAGCCTGCGATTCACGCAGTCCACGTGCGCGAAGGATAATCCACGACTATGAAATTCCTGCTCGACTTCTTTCCGATAGCGCTGTTTGTCGCCGCCTACAAGCTGCGCGACATCTACTTTGCGACCGCCGTGCTGATGGCAGCCACCGTGGTGCAAAGCACCCTGCTGTACGCGATGGATCGCAAATTGCAAACTTTGCAAAAGGCCACGCTGGTGCTGGTGCTGGTGTTTGGCACCCTGACGCTGGCCTTGCACGACAGCCGCTTCATCATGTGGAAGCCCACCGTGCTGTATACCGCGATGGCCCTGGTGCTGGGGCTGGCACTGTGGCGTTGGGAGAAGAACTACCTCAAGCTCATGCTGGGCAGCCAGTTGCCGCTGCCCGAGCGCGTCTGGACCCAGTTGACCGTGGCCTGGGTGCTGTATTTTCTGTTCATGGCGGCCAGCAACGCTTTTGTCGCAGCCCTGTACTCCGAAGAGACCTGGGTCAATTTCAAGCTCTGGGGCTACGCGAGTACATGAAGCCGGAGGAGTTCCCCGATCTGTTGCGCGACCCCACGCGCTTTTACCTGAACACCTATCTGCCGCGCATCTTCAGCGCCTTCGAGGGCTTCGAGCATTTCCCCGTGCTTCCCGGCATGTTCTATTTCCGTGCCATCACCGGTCTGCGCTCGCTGGCGAATCCCGAGTTCCGCAAATCCTTGCAGCGCGTGCTCGACGCCTCCGAGGTCATCGACGGCTACCTGACGCGCTCGGCGCAGTGGGCCACGCGCATCAACGCCCTGGGCTATCCGCTGATCAATGGCAGCAGTTCGGGTGCGCCCTACGACGTGATCGCCGACTATTTTCGCGGCGCCACGGGAATGATGAAGGACCTGTTTCGCAACAAGGACAAGCTACTCGAAACCATCGACGCGATGCGCGGACACCTGGTCAAGGCCGCCATCGCCAATGCCCGCGCGAGTGGCAACCCCATCGTCATGATCCCGATCCACTGGGCGCCCGACGCCTTCATGTCGCCCAAGCAGTTCGAGACCTTCTGGTGGCCCAGCTTTCGCCAGATGATGCTCGACCTCATCGCCGCCGACCTGATACCCATGCCGCTGTGGGAGTCGGACTGCACCAAGCGCCTGGAAACCATCAAGGACATTCCGCCGGGCAAGTGCATCTACTGGTTCGAGCGCACCGACATGGTGAAGGCCTTTGAAGTGCTGGGCGAGAGGGTCGCGCTGCGCGGCAATCTGTCTCCCTCGATGATGACCACCGGCACGCCACAGGACGTGGACGCCGCGGTGAAACACCTGGTGGACAAGGTCTGGAACAAGGGCGGCAACCTGATACTGGAACACGCCTTTGGCACGCCCGACGAGACGCCGGTGGAAAACGTTCGCGCCATGTTCAACGCCGCGCGCCTCGCGTATCTAATTCGATGACATGCGCCGTGGATTTTTCTCAGATCGCTGACTGCCAAGAGCGGATGCGCTGCATTGTTGCCACCCACGTCAAGAACATAGCCGACAGTGTGCCGGTGACGGATTGTCATTTCTGCAGCAGTTTGGGTGCAGTCCCAGCGCAGCGCAACGCATTAAAACCCGTTACAACCAAAAAATCCCACGCCACACATACGCGGGTAGCTGGACACCGCCCCCAACGCTTGCAGGGCTGCGCAGCACATCACGCCCAGTGTGGGATTTACGCGACCGTCGGGAGGGCAGTGCTAAACCAAAGGAAATATACAAAAGCTTTGGTCCGCGCTGCAAGTCGTTGTTCAATATAGAAACCCGCCGCTTTGCCCGGACTCGTTGCAGCGGTTGCCCAACCGGAACCAAAGAAAACACACTACAGCTCTGTTTAACTTTGATTGTCGGAAGAGAGCGCAAATGAGCCAAGCAAAAACCCTGACCCAGCAAGAACTGCGCCGCGTGCTGGACTACGTTGCAACGCGCAAGCACGCAGCACGCAACCGCGCCATGCTGCTGATCACGCACTTGGCGGGACTGCGCGTTGGGGAAGTGGCTGCGCTACGCATCAACGACGTGCTTGACGCAGACGGCAGCGTGCGAAACGAGATACGGCTGGATGCGGAACAGACAAAGGGCAATTTTGCACGCGTTGTGTTCGTCGGCGACAAGCTGCAAAAAGAGCTGACCAAGTATCTTGCGCTATACCGGCCAGTCAACCACGACCAGAAGCTGTTTTACACACAGAAGCGGATGCGTGAAGGGTTCAACGCGAACACGCTTACGCAGTATTTCCACCACCTATATCGTGCAGTCGGCATCGAGGGTGCATCGAGCCATTCCGGTCGCAGGTCATTCATCACCAACTTGGCCAGCAAAGGCGTTGGCGTGCGGGTGCTCATGGCGTTAGCTGGCCACCGGAACATTGCCACAACCCAGGTGTATATCGATTGCAACGCGAACCAGATGCGCGCTGCCGTTGAGTTGGTCTGAACTTGGTCGGTTTGGCTTGAAAACGGAATTATCTCCAGGATTGGCACAATTTTGTGCAATCCTGGACCCATGCCGACAGGCCGATGCCAGCGGCAAGGACATGGGTTTTTGTAAAAGCACGGTTTTTGCACATTGAGACAGGCCTTGGCAAAAACCGTGCTTTTAATTAAACATGGCCTCTCGCTACAATCGTCAAGTCCGTTTGCGCCCACTTACGGCCTGCCGCCAAGTCCCTTTCGGCTGCCCAACTGACCGACCGACCGATCAATCGGTTTGGTTCTTTCGGCCTTGCCGTCTGGCGGCCACTTCCTTCATGTGCAACTCCAGCAACTCAAGCTGTTCAAGTTCGTCGGGCGTCATTTCTGACCTTACCCGTTGCAGGATTTTTTCTTCCAGTTCCCGAACTGCCTTGTCCCTTGCACTTCTGTCGCCGACAACACGCCCGTCCAACCTGCATAAACCGGCTCGCGTCAATGCGTTGTTGGCCCAAGTGTGTGCCGAGTGTGTCGTCTTTCCAGCTTTCCGTGCCGCGAAATATGCGTCCAGTTAGATGCGTGCCCCACGGACTTCAGCATCATGCAGCTTCTTTTTCCACGCATCCAACTCTGTTGTCGCCGCCTGCGCCAACGCTCGCTTTAGCACCTCGATTCTGATTTCTCGAATCGTCTTCCAGCCCGCCGCTTTTTTCTGCTCGTCCGTTCTTGCTCTGCTTTGCTTTTTTAGCGCTTGCATTGCCGCAAGCTCGGACGCCAACTCTTGCTGTTGCTGCTCGTCAAGCACCGCATTGACGTCACGCTTTGCAATCTCGACACCCGCCTCCAGTTCGTCAATACGCCATTGCAGCCGTTGGCTGGTATGTGTGTCATCAAGTTCAGGCACTTTGCGACTCCCTAATTGTTGATGTAGGTCAGTGCTGGTGTGTCACTCAAGGTCAGCATACTGCTTGATCAGCCTCGTTAGCTCGACGTTTTCGCTGCCGACCAATTCTTTCGCGTGCATCGAGGCGGTCATATGGTCATAGTGCAGGTGGATCATGGCGGCGCTGGTCCCGCATTGCTTGGCAATCCATTCGTGCCGCACTCCAGCCAGCAAGCGCTGAGTAATATGGCTCGTTGGGGGAATCTGTGGGTAGTTTTTGGCGGTTTTCTATCCGACGCTCATGTTTTTCGACCGATCAGATATCGCGCCCGCCGTGGACAAGGCACCTGCCCACAGGACAAGCCTGTGGGCACCGGGTCAACCGCAAGCGGGTTCAGCGCCTCATGCGCGGCATGTTTCTGGCTGGGATGGCGCCAGGGCCGAACACAAGCGCGGCGCACCCACAGCACAAGGTGTACCCCTATTTGCTGCGTGGCGTGCCTGTGGTGCGGGCGAATCAGGTCTGGAGTACGGAC
>CAIVXG010000040.1 GCA_903909815.1 uncultured beta proteobacterium
ATCAGACGTCCAATCAACTCCACCATCTCCGCCGACACGCCGTTGCGCTCCAGTGTGCTTGTCTTCATACGCAGTCACTCCAATTGTGCAGGATGAAGACATTATAAACGGTACTTTAGTAATTACCTAACCCCTAAGTGGTTGTACTTGATGATCTTGCGCTGCTCGTGACGCAGGTTTTCGGCGATGATGCCACCCCCTCCAAAAAATGACCACTTTGCAAAGCCATTGAACTGTTCACTTTTATTGGTTTCGGCGTGAATCACGCGGCGCAGTTCAACGTCCCCGATGTACTCCAGCAGGAACATGGTTCGCATGACCATGCCGAGTTCACGAAACGCAAAGTAGAGCTTGTTCTTGCGGTTCTGCGTGCCCAGGCGACGAAGTATGGCCGACGGTGTGATCTTGCCGGTCTTGATGGAAACCGCAATGCGCAGCATCGAGGGCAAATGCGTTTCGATCAGTTTCCAGTCTATGGAGTCCGTAAAAAGCGAATCGATGTTCTCAAATTTAGTCTTGGAATCGGGTCGGAAAAAACTCAAATCCTTGATGCCGCGAATTCTGGGCATCAGCTTGATCCCCAACAGATAGGCCAAGGCAAATACCGCGTAATTCTGCGCTTGGGTGTCACCATGCACGGTATCGGGACGAATGTCCGATTCGTTGCCCATCAAGCCATCGAGAATGTGGACGCCTTCATAGGTTCCGCAGGCGATGAAATGGCTGAACAAGGCAATGAACTTGTCCGACACGTGGTAATAGCCGATTCCTCCATAGCCGCCATAACGGATGTGGTACTCGGACATCAAATTCTGTTCGTAAAGATTCCACTTGGTGCCGTCGGCCGACGCATGTTTGCCGGTTCCCCAATAGCCCGGCAACTTGAGCTTGTCGTAGGCGTTGATCACCGTGACGATCGCTTTGTCCAGGGTGTCCTCGGTCACGTATTTCAAATTGAGCCAAGCATGCTGGCGTCGGCTCAGGCCCTTGATGGAGCGTGCTGTCTGAACCGGTCCGAGGTTGCAGCCATAGCAAAACAAGGTCGTAATCACCCGCGTGCGCAGGTCTTCCAGCCGGCTGTCCGTGCCGGCCAGTGGCCGGAAATGCTTGTGCAGTTCCAGCCAGCGCGCCACGTCCGTGAGGACATCGACGATGCTGATGGCCTCCATGCGCCCGGTCACCTCCAATTCCAATGCCATGACGGCCGCAGAGATCTCCGAGCGCTGTGGCCGCCTGAGGATCAAGCGACCGTCAACAATCTCGGCGTGCGCGTTGGCCGGAAAAGCCGCGTCCACATCGCGCGCCCGCGCCAGCAAGGCTTTCTTCAGTTCAGCCACAAATACCGCCGGGCGCGTTTCGATGCCCGTCACCATGGCGTACAGCGGCAATTCCTTGGCGAAGGTCTCGGCATCGATCAATTGTTCACGGTAGTCGTCGTAGCGCTCTCCATGCTTGATGTACAGGTCGCCGGTCTTGAACTCGTCCTTGATCTGCTGCAAAACCGCCAATTCAAAATAGCGACGGTCAACCGCGTCTGGATAGCCACGGCCCGAGGTCTTCAGCTGCACCAGCTTGCGCCACTGCGCCGACATCCACCCAAAATCCGCCAAGGCGTCAAGACCCAATTCGGACAAAGGAACAACCTGGCTGCGACTGGTGCGCAATCGACTCAGCGCCGCCATCATTTTTTCCATGACGTCATCGTCGGTGCTGGCTTTGGGGGCGGTGATCTCCACACAATTCAGCAATTGAGCGCGCACCGCCTTGTAGGGCTGGAGCATGAACGGCAGTGAATTGCGTCCCGCATAGGCCAAAAGCTCATCGCAATCGGCCATCAATGCTTCAACCTCAGCACGAAATGTTCCGCCGATGGCGTCGACCCGCTGCGTGTCCGAGCCATCGATCTGGTAGGCGCCCAAGATGTCCCTGAGCTGCCCGACCAGCATGTCGATCTTTTGGCTGCGGTCTTGCTGGAACTGCAGCAGCTTTTCGCGAGCAGTATTTTCCAGGTTCTGCATCAAGCGAATCAGCAGCTCAGCGGCATCGTCCAGCGCCTGCGCGTGTCTGGAACGAATCAGGATCACCGCCAAGGCATAGCGCTTGAGCGGCTTGAGTTCCGCCATTTCCGATGCGTCCAGGGCACGGGCCAGAAACCGAAATTGCCGCAGCTTGGGGGCCGGGATGTCGGGTTTGGGTAGTTGCTCCACCATGCGCTGCATGTGTATGACGTGCTGCAAATACGAGCGCGCTTCCTTGTTGGTTGGCTTCTTGGGCTCCCGCTTGATCATTTGCCAAGCCGAAGTTGGCTCACCAGGGGTCTTTTTGAGAAGCGCATCGATCATGGCCTTGTTCTGCGCATCAAGCTGATCGCTGATGCTAGAGAAGTGCCGGTCATTGCTGGCCTCGCGGGCACGAAAAGCCAGGCGATCCAACGTGGAAAACGCGGGGAGCTCGTACCGGTGGTGAACCAGCTCCTCCAGTATCACGTTGATGATGTCGGCGACCGCATGCTTGGTGTCGGCGGCCGACGCCGCCACCATTTCTAACCAAGCATGGTCGGTCGTGGCCAGGGGGCGGACATTAAGGTACTGCCGCAGTGCTTTGAGCATGTTGCGGTAGGAGCCCGATGCCTCAAAAAGCTTGAGCTCCTTCGAAGTTGGACGAATAGCGATTCCGCCCTGCTCGGTAATGTGCTCCCGGATGGCCTGAGGAACATTGAGCGCGCTGGAAAACTGTCCCAATCGCTGGAACATTTTGAGGTGCAGCAGCGCCGCAGTGCGGGGGATCGGGCGGCTGGCGATGCTTGCCACAAATGCCAGTTCGTCAGCGGTAGGCGTGAACGAGTCTTTCAGTTCCTTGGGTGACGGTTCAGGATTCAGGCGCGGGTACGCTGTTTCATTCAGTGCGGTCATCGTCCAGAGCTGCCCTTTGGAGCGGGGTGTATTGTTGAGCCATCCAGTTTCGCCTCAGCTCCAATAGCCGCCTGACGCTAGTTCGTGGATGGTAGCCTCCAGCACGCACTGGTTGGCGTCGGCCACCCGGTACATGTCGTCGAGCAAGGCATAGATAGACTCCTCCAATTCTTCCCGTGAAGGGCATGGCACGCTGAGCTCGTATTCCTTGCCCTGGGCGTCCAAGCGCTGCATCGCGTAACGCTCAAAGCAGGTTTTTTCGATCAATCGATGCCCGCGCGCCAAGCCGCGCGACAACTTGCTAAACCGGCTCAGAGATATCTTGACCCGCAGGATCGCCATCGGCTCGACTGGGAGGGTAATTTCCTCTTCCATGAGCACGGACGAAACCGACGGCTCGGGCTGGAGCGTCACCTCGCGGCCGGGTGCGGCCAAGCCTTGCTCAAACCGTGCTTGCAGGCCAGTCTGCGAAGATTCAAGGTAGCGCATCGCCGATTTGATGTCCTTCCAGCCCACATATTCCATCAGTTCTTTGATGTCCCAGCCGCTGGCGCGCGCCCAACCGGCAAAGCCACGGCGCAGGGAGTGGCTGCTGTATTCCTGGACCGATGCCAGACCTGCGGCGGTAAACAAGCTGCGCAGCATGGGAATCAAACTGTTCACGCCCAGGGATGTGTCACCAATATGGCCCCACCGATCTATTTTGCGAAATACCGGTCCGGTATGGAGTTCGGCCAGAGCGACCCAGTCGGTCAAAGCGGTGAGTGGGCATAAACGTGACAGGGCTGGGCACTTGAATTCGCGTCCTGCATAGTTCGTGTCGGTCTTGCTGCGCTCCAAGTAGCAAGTCATGCCTTCGCCAGCGGAAATTTGGATGTTTTCCAGTTTGAGTCGAACCAATTCGTCTGATCTGAAACCACGCCAGAAGCCGAGCAGTACCAGTGAACGGTCGCGGGTGTGGCGCAGCGAACTTGACCTATCACCCCGACTTTGTGCCACCGCGATGGCGCGCTGCAACCAGCTATCGACCTGTTGGAGTTGATCCAGTACGAGAGGACGCGCCCGTTTCTCCATCGCCGGATGGACTGCTCGAATGCCTCTGAGCACCTGACGCACGATCTCGGCCTTGGTCGGGTCGGCAAAGCCTTGGTCGCCATGCCAGCGCGACAATGCCGCCAGACGCTGCCTAAGAGTATTGTTGGACAGACTGGTCGCATGGTCAGCCAAATAGCGCGCAACTGACTCGCTCGTAGCGGGCAACAGGCCTTGCCACTCAACTTCAAAGTGCTGGATGGCCGACGCATAACTGCGGCGCGTGTTCTCACGCTCCGCAGCATTTAGGTACTGATCAAGGTTGCTCACCACTCCAGTTTATTCCGACAGCCTACTAAAAATCGGTTTGTAAAGTTACGCAAAGACAAGATTTGTCACGTTGACATCATGATATTGCCATTAGCATGGCAAACCTGTTAGTCGCTAAATGTCAATCATCTAAATGCTTTTGGAGTAAAAGTTTCAATAGTTGCGAACTACCCTCACCTGAAGATGATGGCTCAGCGTCGAAATCCTAATCCAAATAGCCCGGTTGAAATTACTTGCGTCAGATTTGCTTAGTTTTGGCGTTAAAACCATCGTATGCTGAAACCTTGCTCCACCAATCAACCCTCATTCTGCGGACGAGAGCAGCCGCATTAAATGTTTAGCAAATACGAGCTTAAGACTTTGACCATGTAGTATGGTGTGAAAATTCGTGCGCAAAGAATTGACGCGTCATCATAGTTAAATTTTAAGAACTCAGAGTTTCAGCTTGATTTGTATATGTGTCAGCGAATGAATAGGAATTTTGAATGAAGAAGCGAAGAATAGTTCTCTATGTAATCGCGATGATTTTATCCGCTTGCACAAATCAGCATTCTTTAGCGTTGAAAGCGACGATAGACGCAAAATCCTGTAGCCCTATAAATGCAAATGCCGGCAATGATATGAGGTTGGAGCTGGAAGGGAGAAGCAATGAGTTGCTAACCTCTAGTCCAGATAAGGATGTCGCTATTTTAAATGAAGTTGTTGTGAAATATATTCACCCAGGAATGACATTCAATTGTGCGGAAGAAGTATTAAAAATAGCTGGTTTTGAAGTCAATACTGATCCACAACATTTTCCACCAAGAGTTGGAATTAAGCATGGATACCTGAGTTCGAGTTTGCGCCTTAAATCTTCGTCCATATCTTCGACAAGTGTCATTGTCAATCTATTTGGGAAGAGCGATTCTGATCTTAGTGTCATCACCAAAGTCCAGTCAAAAATTGATATAACCACTCTATAGGAAAATACATCATGAGCCAAGAAACAATTTCGGTTGTCTATACACCAATTGGAACCCCGGGGCAAGAGTCATGGCATGGAACTTTGCTCTACACTAACGCCGCAGGACAGTCGTTCTATGTCGGAGGAACTCGTTCAAACCAAACTCTCACACAAAGTCAGGTGCAGGATCCGACCAACATTCTGCAAGCTGAGGGAGCTCGAATTTCTGGTGGATTAGTGTCGTCACCATATGGCTCACTCATCGCCATCAGCGGCACCGTTGGAGATGCTCAACAGCAAAGCTATGGATCCACATGGTTTACCCCATCAAACCCCACAGTGGTACTCAGCACTGGCACAGATCTAAGCGCCAAATGGTCCACAATTGTAGATGCTGCCAGCCAAATCAATGCGCTCGGCCTACCCTACGCACCAGTGACGCAAAATTCAAATTCAGTTTGGTGTACAGCGGCCAGTGCAGGAAATATTTCTGTACCATTGTCAGATGCTGGATTGTCAACTTTTTGGGTTCCAGGATGCCCAAATATATTACCAACATCATACACTCCTCCAATCATTAACCCCTATGGCACATTGAGTATTTCCAACCAAACTGGCAGCAATGGAACATCGTCGGTAAGCATACAAGAAACTACGCCCTCTGGACAAGTTGCGTATTCAACTGTATTGGCGGATAATGCAACAAAAAGTATTAACTACGAGCAAACTACGCAATATGTAAATGGTCAAACAGTGGCTTCAATTGCCGGTCAGGGGGATGTTGCCAATCTATCGAACGCTACTGTGACGGTGACATCAAATGTCTCTGCAACCATCAATGGCACCAATGACAACATCGTCGTAGCAGCCGCCCCAAATGGTGGGACCGACAGTATTAGATTAAGCAACGGTGCAGTAGACACCATTACTGGTCAGTTTTCAGGAAATATTAGTGCATCCTACGGAACGATAAATTTTGGAGCCAATACTAGTGCAAATGTACTTGGCACCAATGAATCTATGAATGGTGGCACATCTGATAATGTTTCCATGCAGGGAACCGCACTTGTGTTCAATGGTAATGGCGCGACATTGGCGATGAACGGCGGGGCACTAGCCGTCAATGGTTCTGACACCATTGATATGACATCTGGCGTTGACCTTACAGCATCTCATTGCACTATTGTAGATACTGGCTTTTATCAAACTAACGACGTAATTATGGGGTCGTACGACAATTTTACGAATGCAAGCGAGGGTCTAGTAGCAACAATAGGTGGAACATATGACATTGGCTTGGTAAACAGTGACACTCTCAACTTTTTGGGTGATACAACAGGGGACACCGGAACCGGGGGGAGCAATACCACTGATACGCCGAACCCAGACTCATATCCATTTGATCCATCAGTATGTATGGATGATCCTATTGTTCTGAATCTAACCGGCGCGAAAGTTACGACGCAAAATCTGACTACTTCGACAGCGTATTTCGATATTCAGAATACAGGTACCCTTGATCACACGGGCTGGGGAACCGCTGGTGAGGGCTACTTGGTTTACGATCCAAATAATACTAACAAAGTAGTAAATGATCAGAGTTTGGTGGCGAGTTTTGCTTCTTTGAAGGCTCTCGATTCCAATGGTGATGGTGTTCTGAATTCACAGGATGCAGCTTGGGCCAGTCTCAAAGTGTGGGTAGACGCATCGGGAAATGGCACTTTTGTGGCCGGTTCGCTGCAGACTGTTTCTTCGCTTGGAATTGCATCAATCAATGTCAACGCATTAGCGGAGAATGTAAATCAAAACAACAATACGTTGCTTGGGGATAGCACATTTACGTGGAATTCTGGCGCGGTGGGTGATATTGCTGCTGTGGATTTCAATTTTCACGCAAGCACAGTTCACACGGTGGTAGCCCCGCCCATAGTCAGGGCGTGCGTGCATGTAAAGTCCAGCCTGCCGGGCGGCCTAGTCGCCGAAGATGTGACGGTCGGTGCCACTCTGCAATTGGCGGACGAAGTCTCTCTTGCGGCCCATTCGGGCGAGGTGAGTCATTCAAAGATCGCCAAGTCGATGGGTGTTCGCATCACAACGACCAGCGGCATCAGCCTCGTTTGCTCCGTCACTGCACCGATTCCAACCCCAACCGGACTGATACTTGCTCCCAATCTTCTCGGTCTCAACGTGCCCGTCCGCATAGACGACGCCACCGGGACGCGAACCGCGTGGGAAGTGGTCGCAACGGTAGAGTCGGTAGGCGAAATTGACGTCCAACATATCACTGTTGGCGACAAGTGCTTCTGGGCAGGAGAGCGGCCGGATGCTTACATCCTGCACCACAACCTGAAACAAATGCTTCCTTGAGCTGGGTCAGCGTGGATGGCAATGTCTTGTCCATTGCCTTTGCGAAAGGCGTGTGTGTTCTATAGCCCCGGCTGCGTTGATGTTTCACGGCGCCTGCAGTTGATCTGTTGCGCCGTCTGCACTGTCTGCAATACCCTCGGTGGAACGAGTTTCTGCCGTGGATAGCCGTGTCGTGGAGACCGAGGCGGACCCGGGCGTGGGCGCATTGGTGCTGATCGCGCGGCACCACAATATTGCCGCAGATGCTGGCCAGATACGCCATGCTGCTGGGCTATCGTCCAAGGTACTCGATCCTGAGGACCTTGCGTTGGCGGCCCGATCAATGGGTCTGAAAGTCAGATCGGTGCGTGTCACAGAAAATCGCATGGCCCGCACGCCTTGTCCAGCCCTCGGGTTGGCCAGCGATGGCTCCCACTTCATTCTCGTGGGAGCCGATTCTGAAAAGGCCATGGTGCTTGAGCCCTATGGCACTGCGCCTCAAATATTTACGCCTGCGGAAGTCGTTGCGCGATGTGATGGACGCTTCATGCTATTCGCGTCCAGGGCTTCTCTCGCAGGAGAGCTCGCCCGTTTCGACTTCTCCTGGTTCATACCGGCTGTCGTCAAATATCGCCGCCTGCTGATTGAAGTGGTGTTTGTCTCCTTCGTGTTGCAACTATTCGGTTTGGTCACGCCCTTGATGTTTCAGGTGGTGATGGATAAGGTCCTTGTCAACAGGGCGCTGAACACACTGAACGTGGTATGTGTCGCGCTGCTTGTGAGTTCGATCTTCGAGGTGCTGTTAACGGGTTTGCGCAACTATGTCTTTTCACACACGACGAATCGCATCGATGTGGAACTTGGCTCAAGGCTTTACAGGCACCTGGTTGCCTTGCCGATCAAATATTTCACCGCCCGCCGCGTGGGCGACACCGTAGCCAGGGTACGTGAGCTCGAAAGTATCCGAAACTTTCTTACCAGCCAGGCAGTGACCGCCGTCATTGACTTGTTCTTTTCGTTCGTGTTCCTGGCCGTGATGTTCGTCTACAGCGGATGGCTTACTCTGGTCGTCATCGCCTCGCTTCCAATCTATGCCGTGATCTCTGCAGGACTGAACCCACTCCTGCGCCAGCGCCTCAACGAAAAATTCGCACGTGGCGCGGATAACCAGTCGTTTCTCGTCGAGTCGGTTTCGGCGGCCGAGACCGTCAAAGCCATGGCTGTCGAGCCGCAGTTTGTTCGGCGGTGGGACAACCAGCTGGCGGCATACGTCTCGGCAGGTTTTCGGGTGAGTAACGTCGGCAATCTCGGGCAGCAGTTGATTCAACTGGTCGGAAAATTCGTCAACCTGGCGATCCTGTACTACGGCGCCTTGCTTGTCATCGATGGAAAGCTCTCCGTCGGGCAGTTGATCGCCTTTAACATGATGGCGCAGCGTGTGGCAGCGCCAGTCCTGCGCCTGGCTCAACTGTGGCAAGATTTCCAGCAGGTGGGCATATCCATGTTGCGACTGGGCGATATTTTGAACGTTCGCACCGAGTTGCCACTAAGCCGGCAGGTGCTGCCAACGCTGCAAGGTCACATCAGTTTCGAGGGCGTGAAGTTCCGTTATCGGCAGGAAGGCCAGTTGGTACTTGACGGGATCTCAATGGACATCCGTGCTGGTCAAGTTTTCGGTATCGTCGGTCGCTCCGGATCTGGCAAGAGTACCCTGACCAAACTCGTTCAGCGTCTGTATCTTCCCGAGAGCGGGCGCGTGCGTGTCGATGGAATCGACTTGGCGCTGGCGGATCCCGCTTGGCTGCGCCGGAACATTGGCGTGGTACTGCAAGAAAACGTACTTTTTAGCCGATCCATTCGCGAAAACATTGCCCTTGCCGATCCGGGAACGCCTCTTCCGGCGGTCATACACGCCGCCACACTTGCCGGTGCACATGAGTTCATTAGCGAATTGCCCGAAGGCTACGATACGCTGGTGGCCGAACACGGTGCGAACCTTTCAGGAGGTCAACGCCAGCGCATTGCGATTGCACGCGCACTAGTGACCAACCCGCGCATCCTGATTTTCGACGAGGCCACCAGTGCACTGGATTTCGAGACTGAGCACATCATCAGGAACAACATGCAGGCCATGTGCCGCGGGCGCACCGTGATCATCATCGCGCATCGGCTGAGTGCGGTTCGTGGCGCAAATCAAATCATCGTCATGGACAAGGGACGCATTGTCGAACATGGCGCCCATGACTATTTGATGGCGCTCGGTGGGCATTACGCACACTTGGCGTCATTTCAGCACGCGTGAGACGGGGCCGCCACACATGATCGGGTTTCAAGCCGTCGGTGATTTGCTTCGACACTATGGTCAAGTGTTCAAAGCCTCGTGGGCCATACGACATGAGTTGGAGCCGCCCGTGCGGCTCCGTCACGAGCTGGCCTTCCTACCCGCTAGCTTAGAACTCGTGGAAACGCCGGTCCATCCAGCGCCGCGATGGACAATGCTTGCGATTTCGGCACTGGCGATGATCTTGCTCGCTTTGGGGCTGCTAGGCCGACTCGACATCGTCGCTTCGGCCCGAGGCAAGCTGGTGCCCAGTGCACGCGTCAAGGTCGTGCAACCTGCAGTGACCGGTGTAGTTCGAAGCATTTTTGTTCAGGATGGCCAGCGGATATCGGCCGGAGAACTATTGATGGAACTGGATCCAACCCAGGCGGCGGCTGACTCTAGCAAGGTGCATTCGAGCAGACTTGTAGCCGCATTGGCTGCGGCACGTGCCACGGCTTTACTTGACGCGCAACAGTCGGGGCGTGCGCCACGGGTTGCAATCGTCCCCGGGGTCGACAGTGCTGAACAAGCCGCTTCCCAGCGCCTCGCCGAGGGTATGGCCGCCGAGTATCGGGACAAATTGTCCAGTGCACAGGCAGATCTGGCCAGACGGGACGCGGAATTGCAGAGCACACGTTGAACTTGCCCCTGTTTTCCGGACTCCTTAGACTGCCCATTATGCGGACTTCCTGTCTTGCAGCTGGGCCGCGATCCAGCGTTGTTCAAACGTCATCGGACTCACATAGCCCAACGTCGAGTGCAATCTCTTGTGGTTGTAGAACGCCAGCCAATCGATCACTTCGTCCATGGCGGCGCGTCGTGTGGCAAACCGTCTGCCGTACAGCCTGCCCACCTTCAAGCGTCCCCACAGGCTTTCGGTGGGCGCGTTGTCCCAGCAGTTTCCCTTGCGGCTCATCGACGATTGCATCTTGTAGCCCTTGAGCGCTTTCTGGAAATCATGGCTGCAATACTGACTGCCCCGATCCGAGTGAAAGATCAGTCCCGACGGCGGATGACGGCGGAACCACGCCATGCGCAATGCATCCGTCACTGCGCTGGTCTGCATGTGCGCGGCCATGCTCCATCCCACGACTTGGCGGCTGAACAGGTCAATCACTGCCGTCAAATACAGCCAGCCCTCATCGGTAGCGATATAGGTGATGTCGCTGGTCCACACCTGGTTGGGCGCCTCCGGCGTGAAGTTGCGATTCAGTAAGTTCGGTGCGATCGGCAGGTTGTGTTTGCTGTCGGTGGTCACGACAAATTTCCTCTTGCCCCTGGCCTTGATGCCGTGAAGCTTCATGAGCTTTCTCACACGATCCTTACCCACGCGCATGCCTCGGGCCACCAGTTCCTTCCACATCCTTGGCCAACCGTATTCCTGTTTGACCTCGGCGTGAATCGCCTTGATATGCACCAGCAGCGCTTCGTCGCTGATGCGTTTGTTCGCTCCTGGCCGACTGGGCTTGTCGGTGTCTTTGCGGCGCCAGTGCTCGAAGTAGCCACTGGTGCTCACGCCCAGAACTTCACAGGCCAACGTGACCGGCCGTAAGTGCTCCATGAACCCCAGGCTTGTCAGCGCAATCTGAATCCCACATGCTTTCCCCATCAAAACCAAGATGGAGAAGCGAGCATGAAGAAGGCGAAGCACGACTGGGCAGGCCACGTCGCAGCGATCAAGACCCAAG
>CAIVXG010000041.1 GCA_903909815.1 uncultured beta proteobacterium
CTCCCGGTATTTTTCTCGGTTCCCGCTTTTGCACCTGACCTCGCGAAAATCATGCGCAAATACCGCCGCCATGACCCGCCACCTGATACCGAGCGCATGGCAGCATGAACGCTACGGGAGAACTGGGCACTGTCCAGTCAATGACAAAAAATTATGAGTGCGCATAGGGTCACTCGCTTTTAATCTCAATGGAATGGATTCGATACCAGTTGGAGATGCTGGCAATTATAGCAAGCGTATCCCCGGGCACTACCTATAAACCGGTAGTGCCGTCGACATTTATCAAGAAGCGCTGGCGTGCAGCAAGGACTGCCAGGCGAAATTTCGTCAGGATTGCTTTGGATAGTTTGGTGCAGTCCCCCCCCGCTACCAGGCCACATCGAAGAATGTCATGACTTTATTCATCGCCTGCAACGCTGCTGACGCGGGGGGTATTGCAGGCGTGCCGACAGAGCGGTGCGTCGATTGCAGCAATAGCGCTGCGCAACGGGGTGAACGCCAACTTGATTCATCGCTGGCGAAGGCTTGAGGGGCGACCGATTGAAAGCGGCGTTGGCGATCATGTGTCGGTAGATATCAGAGCCGGTGGCGAGTTTGTGCCCTTGCAGTTGCCGATGCAGGCGGCACCAGCGGCTTCAGCCGATATTCGCATGGAGTTGCGCCGTGGCGCATCGACCGTCACGGTGAGCTGGCCGGCGCAGTGTGCTGGCGAATGCGGGAGCTGGTTGCGCGAGTGGCTGCGATGATCCGCATCGACGCGCTGTGGCTGGCAACAACCCCGATAGAACTGCGCATGGGAACGGAGCGCTTGCTGGCTCGGGTGGTGCAGGTGTTCGGATCAGCCCAGGCCCATCATGGCTATCTGTTTGCCAACGCGCGGGGCAATCGCATGAAGCTGCTGTTGCACGATGGCTTTGGCATGTGGTGTGCGGCACGGCGGCTCAACCAAGATGACTCAGTTAAAGCACCTGTCAATCCTTTAGCAACCTCTTTACACATGGCGCCATCTGGCTTCCATTTGTTTGTTGACGGCAACGTAGAAGCATATATTGCAGCCGAAGGGACTTCCCGCTGGCGCGCTCGTTTAGTCCGCACAAGGACAGTCTATGCTAACCGGTGTTTGCAGGATGACAATTTCCCCAAAGGGCATACCGGGGCTATGCTTTCAAGACAATGTTGGCGCCGTTGCTTCGTCAATGTCAATTGTGTGTAAGCCTGATCTCATGCAAGAGCGATATTGAAGCCGTGACGACTCCTCTCCATTTTTCCAAACCGACATTGCATCGATTTTCATTGACGAAATCCAACCCATTGCCTTAAAATGCATCAAGCGCTGTTTAACAAGTCAACTTGCAGAGCGCTCAATAAATACTGCTAAAGCGACAAGCCCGCTTTGGCTATTTCGAGCCCGCTGCGACCCTCAAGTTGCAGACCGTTCGAGACAGATAAAGCGGGTTTTTTCGTTTTGGAATTCAGAACTTGGCCTGACCTCAGGCCGTCGCCGGATTTGATCGACATCTTGCCGGGGCGACTCATAAATGCTGGCTAAAGCGGCGGCTCTCCGGCACACCGGAAGCCATTTTCGGTAGTGACTTTCGGAGAGCTTTTCATGACCAGCAAACACCTCCTCCTGATGCGCATGCAGCGCTAAAGCCAAAACAGTACTCAGCGATTTCACCGCGACAGCGAAGCCTCATCCAGTTCCGGAAGAAGCTTCAAAACCGCGCAGGGAAAGCCGCGTTCGCAAGACCTCAAATCTTGCATTCGTCGGCTCGCCCTGATGCGGTATCGCGGTGTGTTTTGACTTTCAAAAGGAGTTGGTTATGTCAAACACCCAATATGCAGAAGCCCTGTCGGCAGACCCGTATGTCCGAGATCTCCACCGCAAGGCGGTACGCCTACTCAACGATCCAAGCCTGGACAGGCAACAGCGGGAGGAGCACATCCGGCGGCTGCAAAGCCGGTTGGTGGAACACCATGCAAGCGTTGCCCTGAAAGCACAGAAGCTGGCCGACAAAAAGGCAGTGCGGGACGAGATGACCCGCACCCATGGCAGCAGCACCGTTGCCGACCCGAGTCAGGTAGTGGCTCGTAGAAAGGAGTTCTCTCAGGCGCGCCAAGAATGCGCCGCACCCGCGGTCAAGGTTGCAGAGGCGCCAGTGACTGGCGTTGCCCACGGCGCGTCGACCACCGGAGCCCGGCGCATCCTGACCCTCAAACGGGGGTTGAACAACGGGGTGTTCGCTACGAATGCACAATGATCCAAGACCGTTCAAATCACGAAAGAAACCCATGAGCGAAACCCACAACCTGATCCGCGCGACGCAAGCCGCCGATTTCGCGGCGCGGCGCCACAGCGATCAACGCCGCAAGGGCGAGCGCGCAGAGCCGTATTTCAATCACCTCGCCGAAGTCGCCCATCTGTTGGCTCAGGCCACAGACGGTGCCGACGCCGACTTGGTGATGGCCGGTTACTTGCACGACACCATCGAAGACCAGGACGTTAGCCATGGTCAGCTCGTGGAGGCCTTCGGTCTGGACGTGGCCGACCTCGTGCAATTCGTGACTGACGACAAATCCCTTCCTAAGGCAAGGCGCAAGGAACTCCAGGTCGAGCACGCGCCCCACCTGCCCAGCCGTGCGCAAATGCTCAAGCTGGCAGACAAGTGTTCCAACCTGGGCGCCATCCTGGCCAGTCCGCCACCGTGGCCGCTGGCGCGCAAGCTGGAGTACTTCGATTGGGCCGCCAGCGTGGCTGCCGGCTGCCGCGGGTGCAACCCGTTCTTGGAGGCCCGTTTTGCTGATCTGCAGGCCCGTCGATCCGAACTTGGAGAATCCGCCACTTCCGTCTAAACCCTGACCCGGGTGTGCCAGCCACCAACCGCTGGCGTCGCCAATTTATCCGCTACTTGCGGGCGACTCACAAATTTCGCTAAAGCGCGGCCTCTTCACAGCTCCCGTGAAGTCTGGCCGTTTGGCCAGAGGAGCATTGGAGTTGACATGCACTATCACTTTATCGAACCGGCACTCAATACGCCATTTCGCCCGGCCTTCGGCTTGGCGCCCGATGTACCAGACCCCCTGAAGCGCCCGCCTGAACCCTGGCAGTCTTCTCTTGCCGCGAAGCCGCCCAAGGGTTTGAAGCATCTGCATAACCCTCGCCAGTTTGCCCGCACCTGGGAGCGTTTACTGGCCCTGGTGCGCGATCCCGTGCAGGAAGTCATGGTCGGATCCACGCGACAGTTCAGCATTGGTGGGAACAGCGTCGTGGAGATTGAGCACGACCGCACAATGACCTCGTGGCTTTGGCACGGTGAGGAACTTCACCAGCCTTGCCCGAATAACCGCAACCAGTGGACCGTCGTCCTTCAGGGCATGCCCTATCACCGCCTCTGGCTCAAGAATCTGACCCGTATGGTTGCCAGGGAAGTTCACATGCATGCCAGAGCCACTGGTGTCGAGTCCACCGGCCTGCAGGCATGTCATTACGCTGAGTGGGCCTTTGGCGTCTTTGACCGCCAGCTGCGCCGCCATGCCGACATGCGACAGATGCGCCAGCGTGTTGCCAGCGCCTTGAGGATTGACCCTGCGCTCCTTTCTATCGCCGCGCGCACCCCACGCACCACCATGCCGGCGAACATCGTGGTCCTGGGCGCCTACAACCGGGCGCTGCGCCACCGTGCCCTCCTGGAGTCGCTGCAGCGCGAGGCGCCCAATCTGGTTCCGCTGTATGCGGCCCTGTGCGATCAGCCCAATTTTCCGAAGATTGGTGAGCCGATTGCGCGGCTTCGGTCGTACCTGCTGGGCTGGTTGCTTCTGTCACAGCGCAGCTGGCGCATGGTTGCGAACTCGAACGGACGGCTCCTTCAGCCCCTGGCGGAGTTCTACAAGGGAGACATCGCCAGTGCCACCGAGCAGCACCTGAGGTTTCTGGACCTTCTGACCCAGTCCAGGCAGATCCCTGCCTGGGTGATCCGGGCCATGCTGAACAAGTGGGGTAACAGTGACCACAGATGGGAGTCCTACTGCAGCGACGTGAACGCGCATATTGAGGTCTGGCGCCATGTGGTCTCGCGGCTTTTGAAGATTCAGCGTCCCAGTCCCGCCTTGCTGGAGGAGTTTGATCTTGTGCAACGCTGGATTACACGTCCGGGCGCGCCCAAAGCATTGGAAAAGAACGAACGCCATGCGGGGTGGTCCTGGATGGTGCGCAGGGCAACTGAATGGGCGCAGCGGCAGCAGCAGGAATTGCAGGCCCAAGAAGGCTGGCCGGTCCCGTTCGACTTCGCCAACGTCGCAGACTGGAGCATCGTGCCGCTGCGCAACCCCTTTGCGCTCTGGGAGGAAGCCCGGGTCATGCGCCACTGCGCAGACCAGTTCACAGACGTGTGCCTCCAGGGCAAGGCTCTGCTTTTGTCGGTGCGTCTGGGGCAGAAGCGGGTGGCCACGGTGAGTCTGCAGTCTGAAGGGGGTGTCTGGCAGTTGGCTCAGGTCAAGGGGTTTGCCAATACCCCCGCGTCAGTGGAACTGCTGCAGGCACTGGAACGGTGGTCTGCGTACCTGACGATGCAGCACGTTGCGTCGGCCGCCAAGGCAGTCGCGGAGAGCGCGCCCGAAATCACCAGTGTCAGGAAAAATGACACAGACAAAACGGATGAATCGGATGACGATGCCGCAGCCGAAGCGGCGGCAGCGGACATGGCCATGAAGGATGAACTGGTGGCCTGGGCACAGGACGGCGACGAGTACGTTGAAGCGACCGAACTCATGGGTCGGGTGGAGCAGTGGCTGGAGCGGCTCAATGATGAAGGCAATCTGAGCTTTGAATTCAACGGGCAGATCATCCTCAACCACCAGTTGGACAACTGGCGGGACGATGTCGCCGAATGGTTGAACCGTTCGCACGCCGAAGGTTCGTTTGATGCAGAGCGCATGGCTCAGCTGCAAGAGGTGGACGACGTCGCGCTGGCCTTGACCGAGGACGAGAAGGAAATCCTGCGAGAGCTGTTTTGCTACGCCACGCTCAAGGACGATGGCCGCGATGCGGACATATACGGCATGTGGGGTGCCGAGCAGGTCCTGGCCAGCGATGGTCGATCCGCCTGGGCGGTGTACCGGATCACGGGCTACAGCTTCACCATCGTGCAGTTGACGCTGTTGGGCGTCTGCGCCCATGCGGATGGAATCGGGCTGCTGTTGAAGTCCATGGGGAAGATTAACGGGAGTGTTCCAGGGCACAACCCGCTGTTTTAGTGGTCGGCAGTTCGCCTTTCAAAGGCTATCAAATGGTCTGCGGTAAACGGTAGCGGGAGTAGTTGTGCGCCGCTTTGTAACGCATGGCAGTAGCCTTTCACACCGTCTACCACCTTTGGCACGAGGTCCGCGGGATGGAATCCCGGCAGGGCCTCAGATTCATCCACCGTGAAGTGTTCGGACTGTTCGATAAGCCATATTCCATCAGGGTTGACAGCGTACTTGACCAATCCGCCACCGTAGGCATCCAGGGTTGCGAGCAAAGGTGCGCTGGCTTTTTGAAGATTCAGAAGTGGCCACAGGGCTTTGAGTTGATATGTTTTTGGCACAGTAATCATCCAATGTCCTTCATGCGGGAGCCTCAGCCGGTCGGTGAAGGTGCCGACTTTTCCGCCACTAAGGGTAGGCAGGGGAAAACTGTTCAGGCGTGTTCAGGCGTCACGCTCAGGCGCAGACCCACGGCATGCAGCACCTTGTGAACGGTAGCCAGTGTCGGGTTTCCCTCAGCGCTCAGTGCCTCGCCCATGTAGTCGTCATAGCTCACGTCGCGCCGTACATTCATGCAGCCACCAACTCCGGCGCAGCCCCACGTTTGGGGCGCGTGTGTTTCACAGTCTTCGGCTTGGACACTTTGACCGTGGGGCACATGCCCGCCGTTGCCGCCATGTCAATCAGGGTATCCAAAGAAAACAGGTTGATCTTCCCGCGCATCAGGTCGGAGATGCGGGGTTGGGTCACGCCGAAGATGGCAGCAGCATCTCCTTGGGTCATGCCCCGTTCGCGGATTACTTCGGTCAGGTTCATCATCAGTTCGGAGCGTGCCCGCATACGTGCTGCCTGCTGGGGCGTGTCTTCAATGGCATCCCACACGCTGCTGAATCGTTGTTTGTCCGTCATTTTGTAATCTCCTTCACCAGTTCCTTAAAACGCTTACGGGCCAGCTCAATATCCGGCTGCGAGGTTTGCTGTGTCTTCTTTTTGAAGCAGTGCAACACATACACGGCATCCTCAAACTTGGCGACATACACCACCCGGAATGTCCCGGCTTCGTCCCAAATGCGCAGTTCCATAACGCCCGCTCCGATAGTCGGCATGGGCTTGGCATCATCCGGTGCCAGTCCGTTCTGAACCTTGTTCAGTTGATGCCCCGCATCGCGCATGGCAGTTTGCGGGAAGTCCCGCAAATCGCTCAGTGAGCCACCCCGAAATTCAATGTCTTTCATTGTGTAAGTATACAGAATTTTGTATTTGTTGTCGGAAAAGTTTGATCCACGAAGCCGCGTTTATGCGACTGCCCGCAGGGCACCCGGCGCGGCTTTGGCGTCAAACTTAATCCCAGCCTGTTCCAGCATCCATGCCTCGATCCGCTCATGGTGGACGCGCAGCAGTTCCAGCGGTCGCACGGTGTAGTGCTTTTCGGCAGTCGCGCTGGGTGGTCCCATGATCTGCGCCACCACGCCCACGGACACTTCCAGCCATTCGGTCAAGCTCTTGAATGATCGGCGCAGGCCATGCAGGGTCAGACCTTCCAGGCCAGCGGCTTTACAGGCGCGGGTGCGGGGGTTATTCGGCTCGGTCAGGCAGCCGGTCTCACGGGTGGCGCTTGAGAAGATCCACCGGTTTGCGGCCACTCGTCCCGTCTTCTTGTCGGTCATCGTGCGGTGGGGCAGGGCGGTCAACAAGTGAAGCATGTACGGCGTCGCAGGAATCTCGCGGGTATGGTCGCCCAAACAGATAGCCCTGGGACTGGCGATTCGGGAATTCCGCTTACATCCACCGTTACATCGTAAAAGCGCGAAACAAAGAAAAAGGCCTCACGCTACTGTTTATGTAGCAGTGAGGCCAATAGCCATGAGGCTTGTAGATGGTGGCGCTTCACGGATTCGAACCGCGGACCTGTGGATTATGATTCCATCGCTCTAACCGACTGAGCTAAAGCGCCTAAGCTCGAAATTATAGCCTGCTCTGGCGCCGATATTTTTTGACGCGTTCGTGGGGATGGTTACTGGTGCTTGAACTGCGCCTTGCGCTTGCCCAAGAAAGCGGCCATGCCCTCCTTCTGGTCGTCTGTGGCGAACAGGGCGTGGAACAGGCGGCGCTCGGAGGTCACGCCTTCGCTCAGGCTGGACTCAAACGCGCGGTTCACCGATTCCTTGGCGGCCATCACGGCGATTTGCGAGTAGTCGCAAATCATCAATGCCGCTCCCAACGCTTCTTCCATGAGCTTGTCGGAGGCAACCACGCGGCTCACCAGGCCCGCGCGCTCAGCCTCGGCGGCGTCCATCAGGCGGCCGGTCAGGACCATGTCCATGGCCTTGGATTTACCCACGGCGCGCGGCAGGCGTTGCGTGCCTCCTGCGCCAGGAATGATGCCCAACTTGATTTCCGGCTGCCCAAATTTGGCGTTGTCGGCGGCGATGATGAAGTCGCACATCATCGCCAGTTCACAGCCGCCGCCCAAGGCAAAGCCACTGACGGCGGCGATCACCGGCTTGCGTATGGAGCGGATTTGCTCCCAATTGCGGGTGATGAAATCTCCCTTGTAGGCGTCGGCAAAACTGAAATCGGCCATGGCACCGATATCAGCGCCAGCGGCAAAGGCTTTTTCGCTGCCGGTCACGATGATGCAGCCTATGTTTTCGTCCTGATCAAAGGATTTCAGGGCGCAGCCCAACTCGGTCATGAGTTGATCGTTCAACGCATTGAGTTGTTTCGGACGGTCCAGCGTGATGATGCCTACCCGGGCTTCAGTCCGGGTCAGAATGAATTCATGGTTCATGGTTAATATCTCCTAAGTTGGCCTGAGGCTGACTATACCGGTGCGGATCAACTTGATTTGATCCGCACGTCCATCCATTGACCCGAAAGCACGCATGATCGAGATCAGCAACGTTTGCAAGTGGTACGGCGCATTCCAGGTGCTGGACGATTGCAGCACGAGCATCCAAAAGGGCGAGGTGGTGGTGGTTTGCGGTCCTTCTGGCTCGGGCAAGTCCACGTTGATCAAATGTGTGAACGCGCTGGAGCCGTTTCAGAAGGGCGAGATCGTGGTGGACGGCGTCAGCCTGTCCGACCACCAAACCAATCTGCCCAAGTTGCGCTCGCGCGTAGGCATGGTGTTTCAGCACTTTGAATTGTTCCCGCATCTGAACGTGACAGAGAACCTGACGCTGGCGCAGATCAAGGTGCTGGGGCGAAGCCCGGACGAGGCTCTGGTGCGCGGACTCAAGGTGCTGGACCGCGTGGGTTTGACGGCGCACAAGGACAAGTTTCCAGGGCAGTTGTCCGGTGGCCAGCAGCAGCGCGTGGCCATCGCCCGAGCCCTCGCCATGGACCCGATCGTGATGTTGTTTGACGAGCCGACCTCGGCGCTGGACCCAGAGATGGTGGGCGAGGTGCTGGACGTGATGGTGAAGTTAGTGGGTGATGGCATGACCATGATGTGCGTCACGCACGAGATGGGTTTTGCCAAAAAGGTCAGCGACCGCGTGATCTTCATGGACGCAGGGCGGATCGTCGAGGACTGCAGCCGCGACGAGTTCTTCGGCAATTCCGCCGCACGCTCAGTTCGTGCCAAGGAATTTCTGTCAAAGATCTTGCAGCACTGAGATATGAACACGAATGTCACGCCATTGAGGCATCTCGCTGCAGGCTGGTTTTCCTGCGTCATGGGCCTGTGTGGCTTGGCGCTGGCCTGGCACCGCGCTGCCCCCCTGATGGGTGCCATGGCCGATGCTGCAGCCCTGGTGCTGGGACTCCTGGCCGGGGCGGTATTCATCGTGCTGACGGGTTTCTATATGCTGCGCCGCCAGCGTTACCCCCAGGCCGCGCTGGAGGATTTCAGGCATCCGGTGCGGCACCCTTTGGTTGCGACGTTGCCCGTCTCCTTGCTGCTGCTTGCCGCCGTGACGGAGTCTTTGCTGGGTCCAACCATGCTAGCGCACAGCCTGTGGATGCTGGGCGCCACGTGGCAGTTTGCCGTGACGCTGTGGGTGCTCACGCGCTGGCTTCGCGGCAATGTACAGGGCGGCCTGACCTGGGCCGGCGTCACGCCGGCACTGATCTTGTCAGTGGTGGGCAATGTGCTGGTGCCACTGGCGGGCCTGCCTCTGGGCTATGCCGAATGGTCGGCGGCCCAGTTTGGTTTGGGCCTGTTCTTCTGGCCGCTGGTGGTGTTGCTGCTGTTTGTGCGCATTGCGATCACCGGCATGTGGTCCGAGCGGTTGTTGCCTTCCACTTTCATCACTGTCGCGCCACCCGCAGCGGTCGGTTTGGTGGCGCTGCAGTGGGGTGCACCGGTGTTGCTGGCCTGGATGGCCTGGGGTGTGGCGCTGCTATTTTTAGTCTGGTCCACCGCGGTATTTCGGCGCTCCCTGACGCAACCGTTTTCCATCACGTTTTGGGCGCTATCGTTTCCGTTGACAGCATTTTGTGCGCTCACGCTGCGTCTGGGCGGCGGTGGTCCGGCCTGGTTTTCGGCGCTGGGCATGATGCTGCTGGCCTTGAGCACGCTGGTGGTGGCGGCGCTCGCCTTGGCCACGGTCAAGGGCTTGCGCAGCGCCAGCCTTTTGGTGCCAGAGACCGTGCCGTTGATCAACGCTACACTGGCAGAGTACTGAGGTCACAGATGTTCTATGCCGCACTGAAAATCACCCATTTGCTCTCCGTCATCGTCTGGCTCGGTGGCCTGGTGTTTGTCCACTTCTTTTTGCGTCCTGCCAGTGCGGCCTTGGCGGCGCCGCAGCGCGTGGCGCTGCTGCAGGCGGTGCTGGGCCGATTTACCGGCGCGGTGTTGTGGGCCGCCGGCCTGGTGCTGCTCAGTGGCGTCTGGATGATCGGTCGGGTCACGATGCAAACAGGGCAGGCGGGCGCCCATTTCGCCTTGCCGCTGGAATGGCTGGTGATGGCCGCGCTGGGCGTGGTGATGATGGTCATCGTTGGCATCATCCGCTTTGGGTTGTATCCGCGCCTAACGCGCGCCGTCGCCGCTGCCGACTGGCCCGCTGGGGCGGCGATATTGTTGGCCATTCGCCACTGGGTCGCGGTGAACCTGGTACTGGGCACGCTGATCGTGATCGTGACCTTGGTCGGGGCGTCAAGCTGATGAGGCACAACCCTTTGAGCGGTACTCCAGGGGATGACGCATGGCCCTAGTCCCGTCCAAGGTCGAATCGGCCTGGCGCGGCACTTCCAATTGCCGTACCTGCAGTCTGCGCGGCAAGGGACTCTTTGCCGATCTGAATGAGCACGATTTAGGCTTGATTCACGCGCCGATTGATCATCTGGAATATCCCGCCGGCGCTACGCTATACGACCAGGGTGCCACTGCCAAAGGCGTGTTCAGCGTGCGCACCGGCATGCTCAAGCTGGTGCGTTTTTCGGTCGACGGGCACCAGCGCATCGTGCGTGTGCTCAAGCCGGGCGACGTCGCGGGACTGGAGGCGCTGGGCACGGCGGGCTATGACAGCCAGGCCGTGGCTCTGACCGACCTTAGCCTGTGCCGTATTCCCTTGTCAGTGGTGCACACGCTGGGCTCCAACAGCTCGCGCCTGCACCGCACGCTCATGCGCAAGTGGCAACAGACGCTGAAGGATGCGGACGACTGGCTCGCCGATCTCAACTTCGGTTCGGCCCGGCAGCGCGTTGGGAACTTCGTGCTTAAGATGCGTGGCGCGGAGGATCCCGATTTGGTGACCTTGTTTTCCCGCGAAGACATGGGGGCGATGCTGAATCTGAAGTTTGAGACCGTGAGTCGCGAGATCAGTGCCCTGGTGCGCGAGCAGGTGCTCGTGCCTCAGGACAAGCAGGGGCGCTTGTACCGGATTCAGGAGCCAGAGCGGCTGCTTGGTACCGCGGTTCAGGCCTTGCCGGGGCTGAAGCTGGAGCAGTGCACATCCACCATCACAATGAGCCTATGAAATTCACAGAACTGTCCGAAGATTCCGAAGACGCCACGCACACTTCGGCCGAGCGCGCCAGCGCCGCTGCGCGCAGCACCTGGGTCAGCGTCGGCGTCAACTTGGTGCTGACGGCGACCCAGATTGCGGTGGGCGTGGCGGCCAAGTCGCAAGGCCTGGTGGCCGACGGCATCCACTCACTCTCGGATCTGGTAGCCGACTTTGTTGTGCTGTTCGCCGGGCACCACAGTCGAAAGGACGCCGACGTAGACCACCCCTACGGCCATCAGCGTTTCGAGACCGCGGCCTCACTCGTGCTGGGAACGTTGCTGCTGGTGGTGGGCGTGGGCATGCTGTGGTCGGCAGTGCGCAAACTGGAAGCGCCGGAGACCGTGGCCACCGTGCACGTCGCCGCCCTGTGGGTGGCGGCCGGGGCGTTGATCGCCAAGGAGACGCTGTTTCGCTATATGCTGGCAGTGGCCAAACGCGTCAAGTCCAGCATGCTCGTGGCGAATGCCTGGCACGCGCGCTCGGATGCCGCGTCTTCGTTGGTGGTGGGCATCGGCATCGTTGGCAATCTGGCCGGGTACCCGATCCTGGACCCGATCGCCGCGCTGATTGTGGGCGTGATGGTGACGCGCATGGGCTGGGGCTTTGGCTGGGACGCGTTGCACGACCTGATGGACCGCGCGGTGGACGAGCAGGAGGTGACGGCCATCCGCGAGACGCTGCTGCGCACGCCGGGTGTGAGCGGCGTGCACGATGTGCGCACGCGCAAGATGGGCGACATGATCGTGGTGGACGCCCACATCGAAGTCGATGCGAACATCACGGTCGAGGCGGGCCATGACATTGCGGTGATGGCGCGAGCACGCGTGCTGCAGCGCCATCGCGTGCTCAACCTGATGACCCATGTGGACCCCTGGCATCGGCCTGACCTGGACCACGCACGCGCGCCCGCCAGGGTTTAGGCGCTGGATATCGGATTCGTCATCGCAAGGCCATGGGCCGTGGCGATCCATCTCGGCGCGCCACGAAAATACATGGATTGCGGCGCTTCGCTCGCAATCACAAGTCCGGTGTTCATGGCCAGGATGCAGTTTCGCCGTCCGAAACTGGCAGCTCGCAATGACGAGCTGGTTTTTCGCGTGGCGCTGATCTCTCTACGGCGCCTGCACCCGGAGTTGCAGCAGACGCCGGGTGTCATTGCTGGCTTCGCTGCTGTAGCTGCCGCTTTGTGCGCTCGCACCCGTGGCCGCAATCGTGACCCACTGGCCCAAGGCCGCGCTCACGGTGGTGGCGACATGGCTGCGCGACTGGCTTGGCAGTTCGGCTCCAGTGCGCTCGCCCACGTTCGAGGTCTGCACTTCGACCTCCACCGTCACCAGTTGCTTGGCGCCGGGCCAACGTGGCCGCAGCGTGATGGCTTGGCCTGAATCCATCCAGGTCAGGGCGGTTTTCACGCTGCCACCGGTGTTGCTTCCAGACACCGTGAGCGATGCTGCAGAAGCCGCCATAGTGGCGTTCTGCGATGCATTCTGTCTTGATGCCGATTGCACCCACTGCATGGGAATCGATTGATCCACGCGCAATAGGGCTTTTTCACCGTTGCGCACCTGCACCTGCTGGGGCGTCATCAGTCGCCCCAGGGGTTGGGTGCTGACGCTGTAGCCCGTGCCGGCGCCTTCGTCCACCTGCCGCAATTCGATCGTCAGATCGCGCTGCGGTAACTGTGCCAGCGCTGGCAGGGCCCACAGCAGCAGGCATCCCGCAAGTGCCAAGGATTTCATTGCCGTCAGCTGCAACATCGTGGGCCCTTTCCTATCCGCCCAGGTACGCCGCCTTGACGGCGGGGTCGTCCTTGAGTTTGGCGGCCGGTCCGTGCACCGAGATGCGGCCGTTTTCCAGGACATAGCCGTAGTCGGCCACCTTGAGCGCAGCCGCGGCAAACTGCTCCACCAGCAGCATTGTCACGCCCTGCGCTTTCAAGCGCGAGATGATGTTGAACACCTCTTCCACCAGGATCGGCGCCAGCCCCATCGAGGGTTCGTCCAGCAGCACGACCTCGGGGTTGAGCATGACGGCGCGCGCCATCGCCAGCATTTGCTGCTCACCGCCAGACAGAGTTCCGGCCAGTTGGTGCGTGCGCTCCTTCAGGCGCGGGAACATCTCTAGCGCGCGTTGCAGGTCGGACTCGACGTCGCCCCGGGGGCGGCTGCCGGTGAGGCGAGGAAAGGCGCCCAGCAGCAGGTTGTCGGTCACGCTCATGGTGGCAAATACGCGCCGTCCTTCGGGTGAATGGGCCAGTCCCAGTTTGGTGATGGTGTAGGACTCCATTCCGTCCACCCGCTTGCCGTTCAGGCTGATCTCGCCCGCCGTGGGTTTGATCATGCCGGAGATGGCGCGCATGGTAGTGGTCTTGCCGGCGCCGTTGGAGCCGATCAGGGTCACCACCTGGCCCCTGGGCACATCAATTGAAATGCCGTGCAGCACCTGCACTTTGCCGTAGCCTGCTTCGAGGTTCTTAATGCTCAACATGGTGTGTTCCTCTTGGCTTCAAGCTGCCGTGCCACCGAGGTAGGCCTCGATCACTTTTTCATCGGCCTGCACTTCGGCGGGCTTGCCTTCGGCGATCTTCTGGCCGAAGTCCAGCACCGACACCGTGTCGCACAGTTCCATCACCACGTCCATGTGGTGTTCGATCAGGATCACCGTGATGCCGTGGTCGCGGATTTTTCGGATGATGGCGATCAACTCGACGATGTCGGGGGCCGTGAGACCTGCCGCAGGCTCGTCCAGCAGCAGCAACTGCGGGTCCAGCGCGAGGGCGCGCGCGATCTCCAGCAGCCGTTGCTTGCCGTAGGGCAGGTTGCGTGCATCTTCGGTCGCGAGCTCGGCCAGGCCCACAAAGCGCAGCAAGCCTAAGCCGCGCTCGGTCGCCAGGCGGTCTTCGCGCAGGTAACGCGGGCTGTGCAGCGCCACATCCAAGATGTTGCTGTCAAAGCTGTGGTGCAAGCCCACCTGAATGTTTTGCAGTGTCGTCATTTCGCCAAAGAGTTGCACGTTCTGGAAGGTGCGTGCAATGCCCGATAGCGCGATGTCCGACGAGGTGCGACCCACCACGCTGCGTCCGGCAAATTCAATGCTTCCGGCAGTAGGCACGTAGATGCCGGTGAGCACATTCATCATCGTGCTCTTGCCAGAACCGTTGGGGCCAATCAGGCCGTGGATGCTGCCGCGTTGGATGCGCAAGTCCACATTGTTCAGGGCCTTGAGTCCGCCAAACTGCATCAACACCTGACGGGCCACGAGCAGATCGTCGCCCTGCGCCAGCGCGCCGCCGGCCACTCTGACCGCGTCCTTGGCCGCAGCGGCGTCGCTCAGCTCAATCCCGTACTCGGACGCCGTGAGCCGGCGCAACAACAGCCCGCGCACGAAGCCCACGATGCCGTCCTGCAGGTAATACACGACAAACAGGATCATCAGGCCGAAGATGCTCAAACGCCAGTCGGTGATGGAGTCCAACCAGAAGGAAAAGGCCGCAAGCGCCAGTGTGCCGACGATAGGAATCGCCATGGCGCGGGGCGTTGTGATCTTTTTGACAACACCAACGGCACCACCCACCAGCATCAGCACAGCGATGCTGGACGCCACGATGCGGAATATCCCCAGGTCATCCAGCAGCAGCGGCAGCATCACGATGATGGTGGCGCCCAGCAACGACCCCAGGCGAGACTTGCGCCCGCCCATGATGACGGCCAGCAGGAACAGCACCGTCAGCTCGAAGTTATAGGTGTTGGGCGAGATGTATTGTTCCGAATACGAGTACAGGCAGCCCGCCAGCCCGGCGAATCCCGCGCTGATGACGAAGGCGTAGACCTTGTAGCGATAGACGGACACGCCCATGCAGTCCGAAGCCACGGGGCTGCCGCGCAGCGCTTCAAAGGCCCGTCCCAGCTGCGAGCGCAGGATGCGGTGCACCACCACCAGAGACAGCGCCATCAGCGCCAGCACCAGCCAGTAAAAACCCTTTTCATCGAGCTGGGAGCCGAACAGCGAAGGCTTTGGAATCTTGATGCCCAGCGGTCCCTCGGTCAGAAAGGTCATCTCGTTGATGAGAATCTGAATGATGGTGCCAAAGGCCAGCGTCACCATCGCCAGATAGGGGCCGGTCACGCGCAAGGCCGGCAGCGCCAGCAGTGCCCCAAACCCTGCGGTCACGGCGATGCTGGACGGGATGATGAGCCACAGCGGCGCGCCCATCTTCATGAAGAGCACGCCCGTGGTGTAGGAGCCCACGCCGAAGAGCCCGGCATGCCCCAGAGACACCTGGCCGGTGTAGCCCACCACGATGTCCAGGCCAAACAGCAGGATGGCGTAAATCATGATCGTCTCGATCATGTGCACGTAATACGAATTGCTGGTGAAGAAGGGTACGGTTGCCAGCAGGGCCAGCGCCAATGCGGCAAAAAACAGGTTCTTGCGGTTCATGCTCAAACTTTCTTGATGGCGGATTTGCCAAACAGCCCCGCCGGCTTGTAGGCCAACACCAGCAGCAGCAGCACCAGTCCGGGCACGTCCTTGTAGCCGGTGGAAATGTAGAAGCCGGTGGTGGTCTCGGCAATGCCCAGAATGATGCCGCCCACGATGATGCCCATGCCGCTGGTCAAGCCGCCGATGATGGCCACGGCAAAGGCCTTGAGACCCAGCACCGAGCCCATGGTGGCGCCGGTGAGCGTGAGCGGCGCGATCAGCACGCCGGCGAAGGCCGCCGTTGCCGACGACAGCGCATAGGAGAAGGTGATCACCAGACCGGTGTTGATGCCCATCAGTTTGGCCGCATCGCGGTCATTGAAGGTGGCGACCACGGCCTTGCCGTAGATCGACTTGCGGTTGAAGAACTCCACCGCCAGCATCATCAGCACGGCGCCCGCCACCACCAGCAGTTCCATCGGCAGCACATTGGCGCCCAGAAATTTCAGTGGAGACTCCGGCAGCGGCGAGGGGAACTTCAAGTCGTCGCGGCCCCACAGGTTCTCGGCCACGTTCTTGAAGATGATCCCCAGGGCAATCGTGGACATGATCCAGCCGAATTCGCTCTTGATCTTGATGGCAGGGCGCACGCCGATGCGTTCCACCAGGCCGCCCTGCAGCAGACCGAACACCATCACCATCGGGATCATGAGCCAGTAGTTCACACCCAGGTTTACGAGCGTGAGACCGACCATGGCGCCCAGCATGAGCGCGTCGCCCTGGCCGAAGTTCAGGGTGTCCGAGGTTTGAAAGGTGAGCTGGTAGCCAAAGGCGATGACCGCGTAGATCATTCCCAAAGCGATGCCGCTGTAGACGAGTTGGAGCAGGATTTCCATGGATGTGACTCAGAAAAGGTTCAAGGATAGCGCCATCCTTCAGGTTGAGGTGGTCCGCCCCAAAAACGCGACACCGCGCCAGTCCTGACGACTGGCGCGGTGTCGGCGTTACACACAGATCAAAGACGAATTACTTCTTGACGCGCACTTCCGATGCCTTCTTCTGGTCGTCGGGGTAAGCGTAAACCACGCGCTGGCCTTTGACTTCGCCAAACACCGGAATATTGGCGGTGATGGCGTCGTGGTCTTTGCCCGTGAACGGCTTGTTGTAGGTGGTGACCACCCCCACGACCGGCGACTGCAGATTTTCCAAAGCCGCCTTGATCTTGGGCCCCTCGGTGGATTTGGCCTGGGTGATGGCAGCAGCCAGCAGATAGATCGAGTCATAGCCTTGGGCCGCAGAGACCGGCGAGTCGATGCGCGCGTTCTTGGGATTGAAGGTCTTGAGGTAGCTGATGATGAACGACTGGCGCTTGGGCGTGGTCGGCTCCTGGATGAAAGTCTGCGGCATGCGCGCGCCTTCGCCACCGGGGCCGGCGTTGTCGATGAAGTTGGCCATGGACAGGGTCCAGCTACCGATCATCGGAACCTTCCAGCCCAGCTTTGTCATGCCGTTGGCAATCTGCGCCAGTTCGGGGCCGATGCCGTAAGTCAGAACCACTTCAGCGCCAGCGGCCTTGGCCTTGAGCAGCTGGGCCGTCATGTCCACATCCTTGATGTTGAACTTCTCCACGGCCACGGCAGTGATGCCCTTGGCCTTGAGCGCACGCTCCAAGTCTTCGCGACCGAGTTGTCCGTAGTTCGTGGAGTCGGCCAGGATCGCCACCTTCTTGTAGCCGCGGCGGGTGATGGCTTCTTCGACCACCATCGGTGCCTGGATGCTGTCGTGCGCGGCGTTGCGGAAGATGTAGTTCTCGGGCTGGTCATCGAACTGGTGCGTGATGATGGACCCCGTTGCCACGTTGTTCATCACCGGAATCTTGGCTTCCTGGAAGAAACGCTGCGATGCCAGCGCCACGCCGGTGTTGATGTAGCCCACGGCGGCCACGACCTTTTCCTTGTTGATCAATTCCTGCGCAATCTGCACGCCGCGCGCATTCGCGGCTTCGTCGTCGCGTTCCACCAGCAACAGCTGGCGACCCAGCACGCCGCCCGCCTTGTTGATCTCTCCAACCGCCAGGCGCACGCCGTCGCGCATGCTCACGCCCATGGAGGATGAGCCGCCCGTGAACGGGCCGTCTACGCCGATCTTGATCGGATCGGCGGCGTAGCTGAAGCTGGCAAAAGCCAGGGCCACGGAAGTCAAAGCCATGTTTCGTATGAAATTCATACCAGTCTCCTTGAGTTGTCAGAATATTGGAGTGGCAAGGCTTGCCACTGCGCGGTCGATTATGGTCAGAACACGGGGCCTGTTCCTAGGTAAAAACCCATGAAAAAATCGTTTCAAAGTCACGAATTTCTCCATTTCTTGCCGCAGGTCAAGAATCCGGATTTATTGGCGCCCGCGGCGCGGTTGATTGATGCCCGAACATATGAGGGGTAAGCCAGGGTAAAAGGTTATGGGCTGCCATGGCGCAGTCTCATTGACGAATATGGCACCATTGTCATCCGCGCAATCACTCCAGGACTTCAACATGCCACAAGACACTTCCCGAGCCATCCGCATCGACCAGCAGGGAGGGCCCGAACAACTCAAGCTGGTGCAGGTCAGCGTAGGCGCGCCCGGCCCCGGCCAAATCCGCATCCGCCACAAGGCGGTGGGGCTCAATTTCATCGACGTCTATCAGCGCAGCGGCCTGTATCCGATGACGATGCCGCTGCAACTCGGCATGGAAGCATCGGGTGTCGTGGAAGCCGTGGGCGAGGGCGTAACGCACCTGCAGGTCGGCGACCGAGCGGCCTACGCCAGCCAGCCCCCAGGGAGCTACTGCGAGTTGCGTGTGATGCCGGCCACCTGCGTGTGCAAGCTGCCTGACGCAATTTCGTTCGACACCGGAGCGGCCATGATGCTCAAGGGTCTGACGGCGCAGTATCTGCTGCGCAAGACCCTGCCACAGGGTGGGTTGAATCCGGGCGACTTCGTGCTGTTTCACGCCGCTGCCGGCGGTGTCGGGCTCATCGCCTGCCAGTGGGCCAAGGCGCTGGGGCTGCAGCTCATAGGCACCGCGGGCTCGGACGCCAAGTGCGCGCTGGCCAAGGCGCATGGCGCGGCCCACGTGATCAATTACGCCAGCGAAGACTTCCTGGCGCGCGTCAAGGAAATCACCGGCGGGCGGGGCGTGAAAGTGGTGTACGACTCGGTCGGACGGGACACATGGGACAAGTCGCTGGACTGCCTCTCACCCTTCGGCCTGATGGCCAGCTTTGGCAACGCGTCGGGGCCGGTGGCGCCATTTGCACCCGGCATGCTGGGCGCCAAGGGGTCGCTCTACGTCACCCGCCAGACGCTGTTCACGCACATCTCGACCCGCGAGAGCACGCAGGCAATGGCGGACGAACTCTTTGCCGTGGTGCTCAGCGGCGCCGTGAAGGTTCGCATCGACCAGCGTTATCCTCTGGAAGACGTGCAGCAGGCACACCGCGATCTGGAAGCGCGCAAGACCACGGGCTGCACCATCCTCACGCTTTAAGCGGCTTTAGTGCGCTGGCGCGCGCAGGCGGTTCGGCGCCAGCGCGCCGGCGGAGTCCAGGATCGGATAGGCGATGGAGCAGATGTGTGAGTTGATGCGCTTGAGTTCGCTGATGAGATCGATGTGCAGCGAACTGGTCTCGATGC
>CAIVXG010000042.1 GCA_903909815.1 uncultured beta proteobacterium
ACGCGTCACCCATCGCAGGAGAAACACCAGCGTTCATCGGTTCCTTAGATTCTTTGGACATGATTCAAGACTACCTTTCTACTCTCTAATTACTCAGGGGGTAGGTGTCTCAGGTCATATTGGCACGGGGGGCCCTGGGACGGCGAATCAGAACTGTCCAATGAGAAGCTCATCTGGTTTGGCGGCAGGGAACCGGGTAGTCCGGACCCCAGTCATCTCAAGGTCATCCAATAACTGGAGCTCAGGGTATGTCCAATGGAATCAGGATTGCGACGTGGAATTTGGATCGTTCTGGCATCAGGGGAAAAGCCCGGCTGACACCCCAACTGGATTTCCTAAATTCAGTCGATGCGGACATCCTGGTACTTACGGAGACGCACACGTCAGCCAAACCCATTGGGTACGACCACCACCTGGCGTCGGAGCCCGATCCGGGCTATCACAAGGTTGGGGAATCCTGTGCAACGATCTGGTCTCGCTTCCCGATGACCGAGATACCGACGGCCGCCGAGAATCGGTATTTCACTGTCTGTGCAGAGATTAAGGGGCCACCAGGCATTGGCAACGTGATTGTGTATGGCACGATCATTACTTACCATGGTGACGGGGTATCACAGTGTGTTCCAGCATGGTCCCGTCATCGGGCCGCAGTGAAATCTCAGGTTGCCGAATGGAACGCGCTGGCGTTACGTTACCCGGCCCACACGCGGGTAGTCGCCGGGGACTTCAATGAAAATCTGGATGGGCGACGCTGGTACGGTGTGGCCGATGCAAAGGACGCGCTCAGGGTTGGAATGTTGGCAGCTGATATGCACTGCCCAACGGCAGCGCCAGACCTTTCATTAGTCAACAGTGCTGGCAGCCTGTCGCGTTCGACCGTGAATCACGTTTGCGTGTCAAATGGCAAAGTCAAGGTCACTGGTGTCCAGGCTTGGGAGGGGACTCAAGCGGGCGTGGTATTGAGTGATCACAATGGCATTCTGGTTGATCTTGTCATCAGCTGATATGCAGCCATGCTTTCAAGGACAGTAATATCGAAGCACACAGGCGCGGGGGCATTGTGACCAGTATCAGCAGTCAGGAATTCGGGGAATCTTTGACAGACCCCCATGAGCTGCATCGATTCGTCGATGCCCAGGATCCGGTGTATGCGCAGGTCTGCTCCGAATTGGCTGCGGGCCACAAGACAAGCCACTGGATGTGGTTCATCTTCCCCCAGCATCGCAGCCTGGGGCGAAGTGCGATGGCGCAGCACTTCGGCATCGCCTCGATGCAGGAGGCGCAAGCCTATTGGCAGCATGAAGTGCTCGGGCCGCGGTTGCAAGAGTGCACGGAACTCGTGCTTGCTGTCAGCCACAAAACGGCGCTACAGATATTTGGCTCATCTGACGACCTCAAGTTTCATTCGTCCATGACCTTGTTCGCACAAGCGGCGCCTGGCGAGCCTGTATTCAAGCGGGCAGTAGACAAGTATTTCTCTGGGGTCTCTGACGCCAGGACTCTCGCCCTGCTGGCGCACTGAGCTCAGGACTTGGCAAGCCACCAATGGGTAAAAGCCGACAGATCCGCGTGCGTGGAACCGACCGTACTCAGCGCCGGCCCGACGTTGGGGCTGCCGTTCGGACCTCGCAATATCAGCGCGGTGTGAATGTCCGCCCTGATGCCTTCCATGTACGGCAGGAAGTCGTCAACAAAGGCAGCAGGGTTGAGTTGATGAATGACCTCCGCCTTGGGGCTGACCGAACCTGCCTGGTGGCCGGTGGCAAAGACACGAGAAATCGGAAATCCGTGGGCCTGCAGGTTGGCCAGACGCGCGTTCGCAAACTTGTCTTCCAGCGCGGTGACGCAAACGAGTTCATGTCCTCCGCCACGCAGCCGATGGCAGGCCTCGACCGCACCGGCGATCTGAGGGATGTCGGACCAGAAATCCGCGTCAAAGAACGCACGGAATGCCATCAGTTCTTCGCCGCTCAGCCGCTGGACATTCCAGCGCGCATGGTGCCAGTACGCCTGCG
>CAIVXG010000043.1 GCA_903909815.1 uncultured beta proteobacterium
TGAGGAAACGCACCCCCCGATTCCGGCACGCCTCGACGATGCCACGCACTCGGCGCGCCCCCGCAGCGTGGCCCAATACCGCGGGCAATCCATGCTGTTTGGCCCAGCGCCGATTGCCGTCCATGATGATGGCGATATGCCTTGGAGGCTGGAGTCCGACGCCTCCTGAAGTTGGAACGCTGTGCAGTGCGGTGGCGTGTGGCTGCATGAAATACCTCCTGTGATCCGAGCGATTCGCTGTCCGCCCAAGTGCGGAGAGGTGTCGTGGGGGAAGTTTGCCGGACTCGCACAGAAAGAACATCCACCAATTGGTGGATGTGAGCGACTACTTTTTGTGGCAAGCGCTGCGATGCCAAGGCTGCGGTAGCAACCGGACTGGGTTGAATCAGAGCCAGGCAGCGCCATGGCTAGGCCAGGCGGGGTCACAGCCTTGAAAAATCAGGCCGACTTCTTTATAGAAAGAGCCGCCTAAATCTTTGAAAAGTCTGGGCGTCTCTTTTATAGAAAACGCGACGTCACAGTTTTGAAAAATCAGGCCGACGTTTTTCCATGAAGGCGCTGAAGGCTTCGCGCGCAGCGGGCTCACGCATCATGCGGCCAAAGCTCAGGGCTTCTTCGTCCATGCGTTCGGCCACCGCAGCGCGCTGCGACTTCTTCATCAACCGCTTGGTTTCCAGCAGCGAACTCATGGGCTTGGCCGCAAGCTTCAGCGCCTGGCGCTGCGCCAGCGCATTCGCTTCCGCCGGCGGAACGATGCGGTTGATCATGCCGATTTCCAGCGCCGTCTCGGCCATGAAAGGCTCGCCCAGCAGCAGCGCCTCGGCCGCACGCGGGTAGCCCATGAGCTGGGGCACGAGCAGGCTGGAAGCCGCCTCGGGGCACACGCCCAGGTTCACAAACGGCAGCGAGAACGCGGCGTTATCGCCCGCATAGACCAGGTCGCAGTGCAGCAGCAGGGTCGTGCCGATACCCACGGCCGGGCCGCAGACCGAGGCCAGGATCGGCTTGGCAAAAGTGCTGATGCCGCGCAGGAAGCGAAATACCGGCGAGTCCAGCGTGGCGGGCGGCGCGTTCAGGAAATCCGCGATGTCGTTGCCGGCCGAGAAGATGGTCTCGTGCCCCTGGATCACCACGGCACGCACGGCGCTGTCCGTGCCGGCCTGTGCCAGCGCGTCGGCCAGTGCGGCGTACATGGCGATGGTGAGGGAGTTCTTCTTCGCCACGCGGTTCAGCGTGAGCGTCATGACACCAGCTTCGGTGTGGGAGAGGATGTCGGTCATAAATTGTTCTCGCAAAACCAGATCAGTAAGGGCGTCGTATTTTCGCCGTCATTGCGAGGAGCAACAGCGACGCGGCAATCCAGGATTCATGGATTGCCACGCTGCGCTCGCAATGACGAGTGCAAATCAAACGCGCTCGAATATACCTGCCGCGCCTTGGCCCATGCCCACGCACATCGTCACCATGCCATAGCGCTTGCTGTGGCGCCGCAGCGCGTGGATCACGGTGGCGGCGCGAATGGCGCCGGTGGCACCCAGTGGATGACCCAGCGCAATCGCCCCGCCCATGGGGTTCACCTTGGCCGGGTCCAGTCCGAGCGTGCGAATGACGGCCAGCGACTGCGCGGCAAAAGCCTCGTTCAATTCGAACCAGTCGATGTCGTCCTGCTTCAGGCCCGCGTAGCGCAGCGCCGCGGGTATGGCTTCGATCGGGCCGATGCCCATGATGTGCGGCGGCACGCCCTTGGAGGCAAAGCTGACAAAACGCGCCAGCGGCGTCAGGCCAAACTGCTTCACGGCCTTTTCGCTCGCCAGGATCAGGGCGCCCGCGCCGTCCGAGGTCTGCGAACTGTTGCCGGCGGTGACGGAGCCGCGCGCCGCAAAAGGCGTCTTGAGTTTGGCCAGGCCTGCCAGCGTGGTGTCGGGACGCGCGCCCTCGTCCAGGCTCACAGTGCGCGTCGTCGTCAGCACCTCGCCCGTCTGCAGGTTCGGCGCGCGATCGCTCACGACGATAGGCGTGATCTCGTCCGTGAATTCGCCCGCCTGCATCGCCGCAATCGCCTTCATGTGCGACTGGTAAGCGAACTCGTCCTGGTCGGCGCGGCTCACCTTCCACTGCGCCGCCACCTTCTCGGCCGTGAGGCCCATGCCGTAGGCGATGCCGATGTTGTCGTCATTCGCGAAGATCGAAGGCGAGAGCGAGGGCGCATTGCCCATCATGGGAACGCTGCTCATGCTCTCGGTTCCTGCTGCCACCATCACGTCGGCCTCGCCCACGCGGATGCGGTCGGCCGCCATCTGGATCGCGCTCACGCCGGAGGCGCAAAAGCGGTTCACCGAGATCCCGCCCACGCTGGTCGGGAGTCCGGCCAGCACGGCAGCGACGCGCGCCACGTTCATGCCCTGCGGGCCTTCAGGGATGGCGCAGCCGCAGATCAAGTCTTCGATCGCCGCCGGGTCCAGCGTGGGCACTTGAGACAGCGCCGAGCGCAGCGCCAGCACCAGCAGATCGTCCGGCCGCATGTTGCGGAAATAGCCGCGATGCGATCTGCCGATCGGCGTGCGCGTGGCGGCAACGATGTAGGCGTCTTGTACTTGTTTCATTTCGAATGGTCCTTGGATGAGGCTAAGCATTGGGCAACGTCATTGCGTCTGCCGCGTCGCTGCGCTCCTCGCAGTGACGGCCAGCGCGGCAATCCACCGAATCCGTCATTGCGAGCGAAGCGCGGCAATCCAGGCTGTTGGCATTCCACCATGGACTGCCGCGGCCCTTCGGGCCTCGCAGTGACGAGGAGGAATCTACGGCCTCGCGCTGACGACGAGGGTGTGATCGGTTCATGATCTGTCAATTGCGAACAGGTTTTCCCGTCGACATCATTCCCATGATCCGTTCCTGCGTCTTGGGATGTACCAGGAGTGCGCAGAAGGCCTTGCGCTCCAGCGTCATCAGGTATTCCTCGGTCACGAGCGAGCCGGCGTCGATGTCACCGCCGCAGACCACGTTGGCGATCAGACTGGCGATATGGAAATCGTGCGCGCTGATGAAGCCGCCGTCGCGCATGTTCACCAGCGAGCCCTTGATCGTGGCCACGCCGCTGCGTCCGGCCACGGCAAAGGGGCGACGCTGCGGCGGCCGGTAGCCCGCGGCGCTCATGGCCTTGGCCTGGTTCAGCGCGATGAACAGCAGCTCGTCCTTGTGCGGCACGATGATGTCACTGCTCAGCAAATAGCCGAGTTGGCGCGACTCGATCGCGCTCGTGCCCACCTTGGCCATGGCGGCGGCGGTGAAGCCTTCGGTCAGGAACGGCAGCAGGTCCTTGCCCGTGGAGGTGGCGGCGTTTTCCGCCGCACGGCGCGCGATGTAGGTGAGCCCACCGGCGCCGGGCACCAGGCCCACGCCGACTTCGACCAGACCGATGTAGCTCTCCATTGCGGCCACGCGTTTGGACGAATACACGGCCAGCTCGCAGCCGCCGCCCAGCGCCAGGCCGCGCACGGCGGACACCACGGGCACGCTGGCGTAGCGGACTTTCAGCATGACGCGTTGCATCTCGGCCTCGACCTCGTCGATGGCACTCACGCCCGACATCATGAAAGCTGGCAGCATCACCTGCAAATCGGCGCCGGCCGAAAACATCTCGTCGTTGGACCAGATCACCAGACCCTGGTAGTCCTTCTCGGCCAGATCAACCGCCTGCGACAGGCCTTCGACCACGTCCGGGCCGATGGTGTGCATCTTGGTCTTGATGCTGGCGATCAGCACTTCGTCGTCCAGCGTCCACAGGCGGATGGCGTCGTCCTCGTGCAAGGTCTTGCCGGCCGTCTTGAACGAGGGCACGTGGGAACCCTGCACGCTCTCGGGGAAGTGCTGGCGCTGGTACACCGGAAGATCGCGTACCGGGATGAACTTGCCCGCTGAGGCACTCCAGGAACCCTGCGGCGTGTGCACGCCTCCGGCGTCCGCCACCGGGCCCTTGAACACCCATTCGGGCAGAGGCTCTTGGCACAGGGCTTGACCCGCAGCGATGTCCTCCTGGATCATCTGCGCCACCTGCAACCAGCCCGCTTCCTGCCAGAGCTCGAACGGGCCCTGTTTGGCGCCAAAGCCCCAACGCATGCAGTAGTCGATGTCGCGCGCGCTCTCGGCCACGGTGTGCAGATGCACGGCGCAGTAGTGGAACTGGTCGCGCAAGATCGCCCACAGGAAGCGCGCCTCGGCACCTTCGGCGTTGCGCAGCAATTGCAGGCGCTCACCCGCGGGCTTTTTCAGCATGCGGCCCACCACGTCGTCGGCTTTGGCGCCGCTGGGCACGTACTCCTCGGACTCGAGATCGAAGCGCTGGATGTCGCGCCCGACCTTCTTGAAGAAGCCGGCCTTGGTTTTTTGCCCGAAGTTTCCCAGCTCCAGCAGCTTGCCCAGCACCTTGGGCGTGGCAAAGGAGCCGTAGAACGGATCGCTCTTTTCGTCGAGGTTGTCCTGCAGCGTCTTGATGACATGGGCCATCGTATCCAGCCCCACCACGTCGGCGGTGCGAAAGGTGCCCGAACTCGCGCGTCCCAGCTTCTTGCCCGTGAGGTCGTCCACCACGTCAAAGCTCAGGCCGAATTTTTCCGCCTCGTGCATGATCGCCAGCATGCCGGCGATGCCGACGCGGTTCGCGATGAAGTTGGGCGTGTCCAGCGCGCGCACCACGCTCTTGCCCAGGCTGCGCGTGGCAAAGCTCTCAAGCTCGTCCAGGATGTGCGGCAGCGTGGTGGGCGTGTTGATCAACTCCACCAGCGCCATGTAGCGCGGCGGGTTGAAGAAGTGGATGCCGCAAAAGCGCGGCTTGATGGAGTCGGGCAGCGCCTGACTCAGCTTCGTGATCGACAGGCCCGAAGTGTTGCTCGCGACGATGGCCGAGTCAGAAATGAAGGGGGCGATCTTGTGATAAAGATCGGTCTTCCAGTCCATGCGCTCGGCTATGGCCTCGATGATGAGGTCGCACTCGCCCAGCACGTCCATGTTCTCCTCGTAGTTGGCGAGCTGGATCAGCGCCGCGTCCTGTGGCACACCCAACGGCGCGGGCTTGAGCTTCTTCAAACCCTCCACCGCCTTGATGCCGATGCCGTTCTTGGGCCCCTCTTTGGCAGGCAGATCGAACAGCACCACCGGCACACCGACGTTGACCAGGTGCGCCGCGATCTGCGCGCCCATGACACCGGCGCCAAGGACGGCGACTTTCTTTACTTGAAACTTGGACATGGACCTAACCTCCGTTTGAGCCGACGGGGTGCCGACTCTGTTCATTCCCTACTGCGTACGCACCCAGGTTTGCGTGCGACCAAAGAATGCGATCGAGCCTCGCACCTCGAGCTTCTTTCCGCCCTCAATCGGCGTGAGCCGCAGCGTGTATTCCTTGCCGTTCTCCGGATCCAGAATCTTGCCGCCCTCCCACACGTCCTTGCCGTCGGCCTTCTTCGCGCCTCGGATGATCTCCAGCCCCAGCATGCGCTTTCCCTTGCGCTCATCACGGCATTCGTTGCAGACCTCGTTCTGGTCGACATCCTTGCGCAACAGCTTATCAACGTGGCCGCTGAGCACGCCGTTGGACTCGGTGATCGCGATCAGGCTCTTGGGCTCGCCCGTCTTCTCGTCAACCGTATGCCAACTGCCCACGGGCGTCATCTGCGCCTGGGCGCAGCTCATAGCCAGAACGGCGGCGACCGCCAGGCTGGCGCGAATCGTATAGTGCATGGTCTTCATATTTATCTCCTCAATTGTTGCTGGATGTGGAATTCAACGGTATCGTCATTGCGAGCGAAGCGCGGCAATCCATGTCTCCTCGTGGCGTGCCAGATTGGATTGCCGCGGCCTGCGGCCTCGCAATGACGGTAACATTTTTCGTCCGTTTTGGAAATTTCACGAGCTTGAATGGCGTACTTCAAGCCAACGCGGCGTCGGTATCCATCAAGACCTTGGATCCGGTGCGCGCCGTTCGCATCAGCGTGGCCGTTTCCGGGAACAGCTTGGCAAAGTAAAAGCGCGCGGTCTGCAGCTTGGCAACGTAGAAGGGATCGTTGCTGCCCGCAGCAATCTGGCGCAGAGCCACCTGGGCCATGCGGGCGAAGAGGTAGCCGTACACCATGTGGCCGGCCACGCGCAGATAGTCCACCGCGGCGGCGCCCACTTCGTCCGGGTTCTGGAAGCCCTTGAAGCCCAGCTCGGTGGTGAACTTGGTCATCTGCTCGCCCAGGATGGCGATGGGGTTGATGAACTCGGCCATCTTCTCGTTCACGCCTTCTTCTTCCACCAAGGCGCCAATGAGTTTGCCAAATTTCTTGAGCGTGGCGCCATTGTTGCCCAGTACCTTGCGGCCCAGCAGGTCCAGGCTCTGGATCGTGTTCGTGCCCTCGTAGATCATGTTGATGCGGGCGTCGCGCACAAACTGTTCCATGCCCCACTCCTTGATGTAGCCGTGGCCGCCAAACACCTGCTGGCACATCGTGGTAGCGGCATAGCCGTTGTCGGTAATGAAAGCCTTGGCGATGGGCGTGAGCAGCGACAGCATCTCGCCCGAGTCCTGGCGCTGCTTTTCATCCGGATGGTGATGCTCCTGGTCGAGCAGCAAGGCGCAGAACACCAGCAGGGCGCGCCCGCCTTCGGCGTAGGCCTTGGCCGTGAGCAGCATGCGGCGCACGTCGGGGTGCACGATGATGGGGTCGGCAGGTTTGTCTTTGGCTTTGGGGCCGGTGAGCGAGCGCATCTGAATGCGGTCCTTGGCGTAGGCCAGCGCGTTCTGGTAGGCCACTTCGGTCAAGCCCAGCGACTGGTTGCCCACGCCCAGGCGGGCAGCGTTCATCATCACGAACATGCCGTTCATGCCCTTGTTGGGCTGACCCACGAGCGTGCCGTAGGCGCCGTCGAGCACGATCTGCGCGGTGGCATTGCCGTGGATGCCCATCTTGTGCTCCAGACCGCCGCAATAGACGCCGTTGCGCTCACCCAGAGAGCCGTCGGCGTTGACACGGAATTTGGGCACGATGAACAGGCTCACGCCCTTGATGCCGGGAGGCGCATCGGGCAGCCGTGCCAGCACCAGGTGCACAATGTTGGCCGTCATGTCGTGCTCGCCGGCGCTGATGAAGATCTTGTTGCCGGTGATGCGGTAGCTGCCGTCGGGCTGGGGCTCAGCCTTGGAACGCATCAGGCCCAGGTCGGTACCGCAATGCGGCTCAGTCAGGCACATGGTGCCAGTCCATTCGCCGCTGGTCATCTTGTGCAGATAGGTCTTCTTCTGCTCGTCCGTGCCGTGCGTGGCCAACGCCGCATAGGCGCCGTGTGTCAGGCCGGGGTACATGGTCCAGGCCTGATTCGCGCTGTTGAGCATCTCGTAGAAACACTGATTCACCACCAGCGGCAGGCCCTGACCGCCGTACTCGGGCTCGCAGCTCAAGGCCGGCCACCCGCCTTCGACATACTTTGCAAACGCCTCCTTGAAACCCTTGGGCGTAGTGACTTCGTGCGTTGCCTGATCGAGCTTGCAGCCTTCGGTGTCGCCGCTGATGTTGAGCGGAAAGATCACCTCGGCGGCGAACTTGCCGCCCTCCTCCAGCACCGCGTTGATGGTGTCGGCGTCGGTGTCGCTGAACTTGGGCATGGCCTGGTAGGCTGCGCTGACCTTGAAGACTTCGTGCAGCACGAATTGCTGGTCGCGCAGGGGTGGGGTGTAGCTGGGCATGTTTGTACTCCTTGAAACTCAGCGGGGGGAAACAGAAACTTTGCGCCGGGATAGCGGCGCCAATTCGGTGGCAGGCGGATTGCTGCCGTAACGCGCAACAATGTGATTAAAACCAGTTTCTGCGAGCGCCGTGGCGCCCGGGTATTTCAGAAATCGGGCCTCATAGTGCAGCGCCAGGATGAGGCCGTGAATCTCAAACGCCACCTGGTGTTCGTCAGCGTCGGCGCGAAGATGGCCTTCTTCCTTGGCCTGAATCACGGCGCGGTTCATCGCCGCCAGCCAGGTTTGAACGGAGTTGGCCAGCGCGTCGCGCACCGGGCCGGGCCGGTCGTCAAACTCGACCGCGCCGCTGATGAAGATGCAGCCCGCCTGGCTGCCCTGCGCCACCAACCGCATCCAGTTGCTGACCATCGCGCCCAGTCGTGGCAGGCCGCGCGGCTCACGCAGGGCAGGATGGAACACCTCCTGCTCGAAATGCGCGAAGTATTCGCCGATGACTGAAATCTGCAGTTCCTCGCGCGAGCCAAAATGGGCAAATACGCCCGACTTGCTCATGCGGGTGAGTTCGGCCAGAGCGCCAATGCTCAGGCCTTCCAGTCCGAGTTGCGTGGCCAGGTCCAGCGCCGCCTCGACGATCACCGCCTTGGTCTGCTGGCCCTTTTGCAGCGCACCCGAGCCACGCCGCGCCCGTGCCGGACCGGCATGCGTGGGAGAAGAGGATGATTCGGAAACCGGCATCGAGTGGAATTGAAATAAAACGAACGATCGTTCTATTTTGCGTCAGTTCCAGTGGGATGAACCAGATTTCGGGGCTTCTAGAGACTTAGTTCTAGCGAAGTCGCGGGTAAACCCCTAGTCTGGGTTAGAGCGATCGCACCACTTCCATCGCCTGCTCCACCCGCTCTACGGCGTGGATCGTCAGGCCTTCGATCGGTTTCTTGGGCGCGTTCGCCTTGGGCACGACCGCCACGCTGAAGCCCAGCTTGGCCGCCTCTTTCAGCCGCTCCTGGCCGCGCGGTGCCGGTCGCACTTCGCCTGCCAGACCCACTTCGCCAAAGGCGATGAAGCCCTTGGGCAGGGGCTTGCCGCGCAGGCTGGAGGTGATGGCCAGCAGCACCGCCAGATCGGCCGCGGGCTCGCTGATGCGCACGCCGCCGACTGCGTTCACGAACACGTCTTGGTCCATGCAGGCCACACCGGCGTGACGGTGCAGCACCGCCAGCAGCATGGCGAGCCGGTCCCGGTCCAAGCCCACGGACAAGCGCCTGGGAGAAGGCCCGCCGCTGTCCACCAGCGCCTGGATTTCCACCAGCAGCGGGCGCGTGCCTTCGAGCGTCACCATGACACAACTACCGGGCACGGGCTCGGCGTGCTGGCTCAGAAAGATCGCGCTCGGGTTGCTCACACCCTTGAGCCCCTTCTCGGTCATGGCAAAGACGCCGATCTCGTTCACCGCGCCAAAGCGGTTCTTGATGGCACGCACCAGGCGAAAACTCGAATGCGTGTCGCCTTCAAAGTAGAGCACCGTGTCCACCATGTGCTCGAGCACGCGCGGACCGGCGAGCGTGCCCTCTTTCGTAACGTGCCCCACGAGCACGATGCATACACCGCTGGCCTTGGCTGCGCGCGTCAGGTGCGCCGCACACTCGCGCACCTGCGCCACCGAGCCCGGCGCCGAAGTGAGTTGGTCCGAATACACGGTCTGGATCGAGTCGATCACCGCCACCATGGGCTGAATCTTCTCCAGCGTGTTCAGGATCTTGTCGAGCTGGATCTCGGCCAGCACCTTCACTTGGCTGTTGGGCAGCCCAAGCCGGCGCGAGCGCAATGCCACCTGGGCGCCGCTCTCCTCGCCTGTTACGTACAGCGTGGAGTGGCCGCTGCGCTGCAGGGCGTCTAGCGCCTGCAGCAGCAGCGTGGACTTGCCGATGCCGGGGTCGCCGCCGATGAGCACCACGCCCCCCTCCACAATGCCGCCGCCCAGCACCCGGTCCAGTTCCTCGTGCCCTGTGGGCGTGCGCTCGATGTCGGTCGCTTCGATGTCGCCCAGCACCGCCACCTCGGCCGTCCTGGCGAGCGAGGCAAAGCGGTTTTTCGCCGGTGCGCTGCTCTGCGCCACCGACTCCACAAGGGTGTTCCAAGCCTCACAGTGCGGGCATTTGCCCAGCCACTTGGGCGTGACGCCGCCGCATTCGTTGCAGGTGTAGATCGATTTTTCTTTGGCCATGGCGGGATTGTCCCCCACCTCAGGCCCGATTCAGTCGTCCCCGATCCGGGATTTCACCCGGCGTTCCGTGCGACATCCAGAACTGCGGTGGATGCGCTCCATCGCAAAGGACTGGCAATGGGTGGGACCGACAACGTGTGTTCGGCCAGTGTTGGAGTAGTTGACAACACTCCCTGATGTTGGCATCATCTCCAACATGAAGGCGACACTGATGGCGCGAACTCGCATCGTCTATTCCACTCGGGGGTTTGCCGAGTTGGTGCTCTGGCGAGTTCCGAAGCCTGTTGCGGGCTCTGGCCACGAATTCAAGTACCGATTAGCGGTCGTTGTGGACGGAGTGTGCGTGGTGCGCTACGACAACGAAGTGGGCAAAGGTGACCACCGCCACTTCGATACGGAAGAGAACCCCTACAGGTTCAGCACCCCTGAGCGCTTGATGCAGGATTTTCAAACGGACATAGCGAGGTGGAACGATGAAAACAGTGGTGCTTGAGGTTCGTTCGCCCGCGGAATCGATGGCGAATTTTGTCCAGTCTTGGAAGACGGGCAAGCCTGAACGGTCTGCGCGGATCGGCTTCGCCACACCCGAGCTGCTTTGGCAAGTTTTGACGGCGAAACGATGGGAACTGTTGAAGGTGCTTTGCGGGGCCGGTCCCATCTCGATACGTGAGGCGGCTCGCCGAGTGGAGCGCGACGTGAAAGCGGTCCACTCCGACATCACCGCCTTGCTCAACGCCGGTGTGCTCGATCACGCCACAGGTGGTGGCGTCGTCTTCCCGTTCGAAGCCGTCAAAGTCGAATTTTTGCTTGAAGCAGCCTAGAGGGCACCGGCTGCGCGTCACTTCACCAAAGGACTCAACCCATGAACGAACTTGTTTATCCGCGCGAACGCACACTGGGGAGGATCACCCTGGTGCTAGGACTTCTGGTCTGGCTGGGCCTGATCATCGGCACATTTGGCGGGGCCCTGATAGGGCTGGCGCTGGGCTTTGTGCTGTATTTATTTGCCCAGTCGACGCTGATTGCCCACATCAAGGGCAATGGGGTCGAGTTGTCGTCGACCCAGTTCCCTGACCTGTACGCGCATTTCACGGCCTGCTGCGATCGGCTGGAGATCACAAAGCGCCCGCAAGCCTTTATCCTGAATGGCAACGGCGCATTGAATGCCTTCGCCACCAAGTTTCTTGGTGCGCAGTATGTCGTGCTGATGTCGGACGTGGTCGACGCCATGGACACACACGAGGACGGCGTGCGCTTCTACATCGGCCATGAACTGGGCCATTTGCGCATGAAGCATCTGAACGGCCACCTGCTGCGCTGGCCCGTGCTGTGGCTGCCGCTGTTGGGCGCGGCCTACTCCCGCGCGCGTGAAAGTACCTGTGATCGGCATGGCTTGGCCTGCAGCAGCTCGCCTCAAGGCGCCGCGCAAGCGCTGGCCGCCCTGTCGACGGGTGCCGAGCGCTGGAAGCGGATGGACGTCACTGCATATGTGGGACAGATCCACCACACCGCAGGGTTTTGGATGTCGTTTCATGAATTGATATCCGGTTATCCCTGGCTCACCAAACGCGCCGCTCGGGTTTCCAACATCGAAGCAACGATGCCCCCGCGCAATGGCTTTGCCTACGTACTTGCGGCCTTCGTTCCGTTCGCCGGACGTTTGGGCGGCGCCTTCGGCATGCTGATCATGGTGTACATCGTCGGCATTCTGGCGGCCGTGGCGCTTCCCGCCTACCAGGACTACACCGTCAGAGCACGACTCACTGCCGCTATGGCCGACTCGCAAAGCGCGCGCCAGGCGCTTGGCAACTATTACGAGTCCAAACAGGAAACACCTGCATCGCTGGGCGCAACCGGAATTCCTCCAAAAATGAACGACGGCACTGAATTGAAGCTCGATCCCCGCTCCATGGTGCTCTCCGTCAAAACGCCAAAAGGTGAACTGATCTTCACGCCTTCGGCCGACAGCTCAGGCCACATCGTATGGGGCTGTGCCAATGGCGAAGGGGTCAAGCCAGCCCAACTCCCAGCAGGCTGCAGGCCCCTCAAAGAGGAATGAGAGTAAAGACAACCTCAAGCATTCGGCACATCGCCATGATCACAATCGTTTCTTATATCGACCCCGTGCACCGGTCCGAGCTCATGCAGCTATGGACAGGCGCCTTCGGCTACGACACCGCGCACAACAGCCCAGGCCTGGCGATCGACAAGAAGCTGGCCATGCAGGACGAACTGCTGTTTGTGGCGCTGGTCGAGGGCCGTGTTGTCGGCAGTGTGATGGCAGGCTACGACGGACATCGGGGCTGGCTGTACTCGGTCGCGGTGAATGCTGCGCAGCAAAAGAAGGGGCTCGGTTCCGCCCTGGTACGTCATGCTGAAGCGGCCCTGGCCGAGCGCGGTTGCATGAAGATCAACCTGCAGATCCGGGGTGGCAATGAAGCCGTGACGGCGTTCTACGAATCGCTGGGCTATGGGGTGGAGAAGCGCGTGAGCATGGGCAAACTGCTGCCGCAAAATTTCTGACTTGCAGGCAGCGACCGGCTCAGGCGATGAAGCGCGCCGACGTGATTCCCAATACCCCGAAATCCACCACCACCTGATCCCCCGGCTGAATCGGCACGGGAACCACGCAGGTGCCGGTGGTCACGACTTGGCCCGCGTGCAGCGTCTCTCCAATGCGCGAGATCTCATTCACCATCCAGGTCAAAGCGATGCGCGGATCGCCGAGCACGGCAGCACCCGTTCCCTGGCCCCTGATCTCACCGTTGACGTAAGCACAAACGGCATGCGCCGACAGGTCCAGGCTGCGCCAGTCGAAGTTGGTTGCGGGTCCCAGCACGTAGTAACAGGCGCAGGCATTGTCGGCGATCAGTTGTGCCTCGCCCACGACGGCATAGTCACGGTAGCGCGAGTCCGGTATTTCGATGGAAGGGTGCAGCGACGCCACAGCGGCGAGCACTTCCTGCTGCGTGTAGGCACATGCCCGCGGCACCAGGTCGCGCCCCAGCTTGAAGGCAAACTCGGCCTCCGCCACCAACATGCCATTGCCCGTGAGCGGCACCACCGCGCCACTGTCAAAGCTGCGTTCGGCCAGCATGCGACCGGCCTGCGGCCCATCGACGCCGATATGCTTTTGACCGGCGGCGCTGGTAGCGGCAATCTTCCAGCCCATCACCGCCTGCCCCGAGAGACGCGCCACCTCGGCCTGCACCTGGTAGCCTTGAGCGCGGGTCGTGGGTCGGATGGTCACGGGCAATTGCTCGATGCGGCCGTTGCCTTGCCAGGTGCTCCACAACAGTTGCGCCGCCGGTGTCATCTGTGTGTCATTCGCATTGATGTGCATCATATTTTTCCTTCAAAGGTGCCCTATTCCGCGCACTGTTTTGCTCGCACACGGTGCTTTCGTCGTGGTTTTCCACGATGACAAAGCCACATTTTTTCGTCATAGTAAGAATCAGGCGCCCCCCCCGCACGGCTTACTTATCCCCTGGAGAATAGCAAATGAAAGCATCCAAACTGCTGTTGGGTTTATTGCTGAGTTGCGCGGCACTGGCCGCGAACGCGCAAATCATCATCAAGTTCAGCCACGTGGTGGCGGCGGACACGCCCAAGGGCAAGGCGTCCGAGTTCTTTGCCAAGCGCGCAGGCGAACTGACCAAGGGTCGGGTCAAGGTCGAGGTCTATCCCAATAGCCAACTCTACAAGGACAAGGAAGAGATGGAGGCCTTGCAATTGGGCGCGGTGCAAATGCTGGCACCCTCGCTGGCCAAGTTCGGACCCCTGGGCGTGAAGGAATTCGAGGTCTTCGACTTCCCGTTCCTGTTTGACAACACGGCCGAGTTGCACCGCATCACCCAGGGCCCGATCGGCGCCGCACTGATGGCCAAGCTCGATGCCAAGGGCGTGAAAGGCTTGGCCTATTGGGACAACGGTTTCAAGTCGTTCTCGGCCAATACGCCGCTCAAGACCGTGGCCGATTACAAGGGCAAGAAGTTCCGCATCCAGTCGTCCAAGGTGCTGGAGGAGCAGATCCGCGCGCTGGGCGGCATACCCCAGATGATGGCCTTCTCCGAGGTCTATCAGGCGCTGCAGACCGGGGTCGTGGACGGCACCGAGAACCCGATCTCCAACCTGTATACGCAGAAGATGAACGAAGTGCAAAAGCACCTCACGATCACCGATCACGGCTATCTTGGCTACGCCGTGATCGCCAACAAGAAGTTCTGGGACGGTCTTCCCGCCGACGTACGCGGGCAACTCGAGCAGGCAGTGAAAGAGGCCACCTTATTGGCAAACAAGATTGCGCAGGAAGAGAACGACGCCGCCTTGGCAGCGGTGCGCAAGAGCGGTAAGACCACCGTGTATATCCCCACGAAGGAAGAGCGCCTGGCGCTGAAGAAGGCGCTGGCACCGGTGCACATCAAGATGGCCGACCGGGTGGGCAAGGAACTGCTGCAATCGATCTACAAAGAAACCGGCTTCGACCCCAGCAAACTCTGACATGAAATACCTCGATCACCTGGAGGAGTGGATCATCAGCCTGCTGATGGGCGGCGCCACGCTGATCATCTTCCTGGCGGTGCTGCACCGGTATCTCGCCGGCGCACCGATTCCCGTGTTTCAGGACTGGATGCTGAGCCTGAACTTCAGTTGGGCGCAGGAACTGTGCATCATCATGTTCGTCTGGATGGCCAAGTTTGGCGCAGCCTATGGCGTGCGCACTGGCATCCACGTCGGCGTGGACGTCATCATCAACCGCATGAATGAGAAGCTGCGCAACAAATTCATCATTTTTGCGCTGATGGCGGGTGCATTGTTCACCGGTTCGATCGGCTACCTGGGCGGCCACTTTGTCTGGGACAACGGCGCGCATTACGCCTTTCTCAAACTGTTCGGCATGGATGTGGGCGCGATTCCCGAAGGGCCGACCACGCCCGACCTCGAGTGGCCCACCTGGATCGTTTACTCGGCTATTCCCCTGGGCTCGACCCTGATGTCTTTTCGTTTTCTCCAGGTCGCCAGGAACTTCATGCACACTGGCGAGTTGCCGCACCACGACCACGCCCATGTCGAGGGCATTGAAGGACAGCCACTGGTCGGCGAGGCCATGCGCGAGGGCGAAGAAGCCAAGCGCGACAGTCAGGCAGGGAGTGCACGCCCATGAACGCGCTCATTCTTTTCAGCCTGCTGATCGCGCTCATGCTGACCGGCATGCCAATCTCGATTTCGCTCGGCCTGACGGTGCTCACCTTCATCCTCACCATGACCCAGGTGCCGCTGGAGGCGGTGGCGCTCAAGCTCTTCACCGGCATCGAAAAATGGGAAATCATGGCGATTCCCTTCTTCATCCTGGCCGGCAACTTCCTCACCCACGGCGGTGTGGCGCGGCGCATGATCAACTTCGCCACCTCCATGGTCGGGCACTTTCACGGCGGCCTGGCGCTGGCGTCGATCCTGGCCTGCGCCATGTTCGCCCTGGTCTGCGGCTCCAGCGTGGCCACGGTCGTGGCCATCGGCTCGATCGTGCTGCCCGCCATGGTGGCGCACGGCTATCCCATGCGCTTTGGCGCGGGCGTCATGATCACGGCGGGCTCGCTGGGCATTCTGATGCTGCCATCGATCCCCAAGGTGATCTACGCGATCTCCACCAACACGTCCATCGGCGCGCTGTTCGTCGCCGGTTTGTTGCCGGGGATGCTGCTGGCCTTCATGCTGGGCGTGGTGACCTGGTACATCGCCAAGAAGAACAACTACCCGCGCATGAAGCGCGCCACCTGGATGGAGCGTTTTCGCTTCTTTCGCGAGAGCGTGTGGGGCCTGATGCTGGTGGTGATCATCGTCGGCGGCATCTACACCGGCATCTTCACCGCCACCGAGGCCGCTGCCATGGCGGCCGTCTATTCGTTCTTTGTCTCGATCTTCGTGTACAAGGACATGTCGCTCAAGGACGTTCCCAAGGTGTTGCGCGACTCGGCCAACATGTCGGCGATGCTGCTCTACATCATCACCAACGCGGCGCTGTTTTCCTTCGTTCTCGCCAACGAAAATCTGCCACACCGCCTGGCCGACTGGATGCTGAGCATGAACCTGGGCAAGGAAGGGTTCCTGTTCGTGGTGAACCTGATTCTGCTGGCCGCGGGCAACTTCATGGAACCCTCGTCCATCATCTTGATCATGGCGCCGATCTTCTTCCCCGCTGCCATGCAGTTGAGCATCAACCCGGTGCACTTCGGCATCCTGATCGACGTCAACATGGAAGTGGGGCTGTGCCATCCGCCCGTGGGCCTGAACCTCTACGTCGCTTCGGGAATTTCCAAGCTGGGCATCACGGAACTGACCAAGGCCGTGCTGCCCTGGCTGGGCACCATGATCGTGTTCCTGGTGATCGTTACCTACTGGCCGTGGCTCACGCTGGTGCTGCCGCGGATGATGGGGATGCTGTAAGCGCCCGCGCTTCGAAAAATCTTAAGCCCGGCTTGGTCCGGGCTTTTTTCGGTGCTACTGATCTTTCCCTAATTCAGGATGGCGCGCAATGTATCGGGTTCGTCATTGCGAGCGGAACGCGGCAGTCCATCGGAAAGAGCCGCATAGTGAGTTATGGATTGCCGCGGCCTTCGGCCTCGCAATGACGCAGCGGTTGTCACCCAATTTGGAAATCTCGATAGAACCTGAGCCATGAGTACTGTCATCTTCGTACTGATTTTTCTAGTGATTGCGCTGCTGGCCTATATGGGCCGCTACAGCAGCCGCGTCACGGTTGAGCACACACGCGTCATCGATGCACCAATTCGCCAGGTCTACGCCAGGGTCGCCGATTTTCGCCGCTGGAACGAGTGGTGTCCCTGGCTCACACCGGAGGACGATGGCGACGTGCTGCTGTCGGAGCGCACCGACGCCGTGGCGAGCCGCTGCAACTGGAGCAGCCAGCGCCACGGTGCAGGATCTTTGACACACGTGCGCCTGCTGCCGCTGCAGCGCATTGAACAACGCCTGTGCTGCCAACGGCCGTTCGCGCTACGCGGAAAGATCACTTGGAAGTTCACCGAGCGCGCAGGGCAGACCGAAGTGAGCTGGCGCCTGCAGGCGCGCGTGGGCTTCTCGCTGCGCTTCGTGGCGCCGACCGTGAAGGCCTCGCTCGCGCTGGACTACCGCTACGCCCTGGATCGGCTTGCGGCTCTGCTCGAACCTCTGGACGCGCCACGCTATGCCATCGAGCACCTGGGTGTGCGTGAGATCGAGGCCAGCCGCTACGTTTGCCGGAGCTACAGGGGAACTCTCAAAGGTCTCGCTGCGGCCAGAACCCAAATTCTGACCGAGCTACAACAGCATCGCGCGCACGGGGTGCTGCCCGCAAGCGCACCACTGGCCGTGTATGTCCATACCAGCCCAAAGTTGGGAACGACCCACTGCTACTTCGGCATTCCGGTCGACACATCCGAGGTCGGCACATTGCCTGTGCGCGACCTGCCCGCCATGCGTGCCTACGTGCTGCGACTGCAGGGCAGTCTGAACGCTCTGGATGTGGCGTGGTATCTGGCGATGCAGCGCCTGCTGGCGCTGGGCATCAACCCTGATCAGCGCCAACCGCCATTTGAGCGCTACCTCGTTCAGGCTGACGGGCTGGTAACAGAGAACGACTTCATCACTGACTTGCACATCCCGGTGCTATGAAAAGTCTTCCAGCGCAGCGACTGCAAATCGACTGACGACGACGCATATCGTCGGACCGCAATGGCTGACAAGAGTCAGTCACGACAGGCTGTTTGCGGCAGCACAGGCCCAAGGTTTTCAGAAACCTAGGGGTGAGTTCGTAGCTCCCGAGTGCCATCTCTATACGCAATTGCAAAGTCGTTCACACTTCAGGATCATCGAGTCCAGCAGGCTGCACCCAGTCACTTATTGCTACAACCGCGTCTTCGATATCGAGAATGATGCGCACCCCCTTGGGACTTTTTCTCAGAACCGCCACGCCAGCACCTCCAGCCCAAATCTGAATCTGGATCGGCAGCAAGCGTCGTAGCTGCAGCAAGGCGGGTGCAACACGATGTTCCGGATAGGCAACACTGAAGGACAGCGCGACCACATCCGCCCTGCATGAAATGGCTGCCAGCTTCAAATTGTTCGAGGGGAGACCAGATCCAATATTGATCGTACGTGCACCCTGCTCCGCCAGAACGGCCTCCATCATCAGAAGCCCCAGAAAATGCTGTTCCAGCGGCGGACGGGCGAACAAGATGCTCGGCAGGCCAGGCTTGGGTTTGAGCGTCAGGATTTGCGCGTGCAAATAGCGTTCGATGTAACTCGTTCCAAGATGCTCATGGTGAATGCCTATTTCATCGCGCGCCCAGGCATCGCCCATGCCAATGAGCAGTGGAGCGACCGTATAACGTACGAATTCAGCCAGTGTTCGCTTGGCGCGCTCCTCGGCCAACGAAGAGCCAAACCCTGCCATATCAGACTGCCTGAGTCGCTCGATGAAGACCGCAGCTGATGTATCGCGGGCGCCGTTCGGTCCCGGTGGGCACAGTGCCAGATGCAGCCGGTTAAGTTCACTCGCGCTCTTGCCTACGACTTGACGCGGTCGAAAGCCAGCCTCCAGCAGCCGTTTGATCACCAGAAGCTGACTTACCGTCTTGCGTGAGTAAGTCGACTTCCCATCAAGCGCTGGCTCCAAGAGGGGAAATCCAAATCGCTGGCGCCACTTTCGAATCTGATCTTTTCCAAAGCCCGTTTCACGTTCAAGGTCTGAAAGTGAAACAAATGGATGTGACATCATGATGGGGACAAGGGTATCATCAAAAAAAAACATTTGTCCAGCGTGTTTTGTCACACACAACACCCTTAGGAAGAGAAAATACTTGGCAGCAAAAAGCTCGCGCTCGGAATGAGCGTGTTGTGAAACTTGCTTCAATAA
>CAIVXG010000044.1 GCA_903909815.1 uncultured beta proteobacterium
CGGAAAACCACGTTGCTGCCGACGGCCACCGGCGTGTTGGTCGGACTTAGTAAAGTTTTGGTAACATTCAGCGCCGTATTATTGATCAGAGTCATCCGGTCACGGAGCCTGTGGGCAGTTGTAAGTAGCAATAAATAAACGGGCTTTGCAGGAAAAACGATGTGAGCGATTCCGACTTGGTTTTGTCATTTTCCCCAGCAGTCAAGATGCCAGACTGGCATTATGCCCGCTGGAAAACTGATTTTTTCGCAACTGACCGACTGGATTCATCCCGAACAATTTCGCCGCTGTGTCAACCGCTACGCTGGCAACTACAAGGTTTGTAGCTTTCCGTGTTGGGATCAGTTCCTCGCCATGACCTTCGCGCAGCTCACCTATCGAGAAAGCTTGGCGGATATCGAAGTCTGCCTGCGTGCACGATCCGACCAACTCTATCGAATGGGCTTTCGGACGCCCGTGGCGCATAGCACCCTGGCTGACGCCAATCGCGTGCGCGACTGGCGCATCTATGCTGACCTAGCTCAGTTACTGATTGCGCGTGCCCGGCGACTCTATGCTCAGGACCCGCTGGGGGTGGAGTTAGACCAGACCGTTTACGCATTCGATTCAACCACCATCGACCTTTGCTTGAGCTTGTTCCCGTGGGCACGTTTTCGAACCACCAAGGCGGCCATCAAACTTCACACATTACTGGATTTGCGCGGACCAATCCCAACCCTGATTGCGATCTCTGACGGCAAACAGGCCGAAGTGTGCGTGTTGGACGGGTTGTTGCTTGAACCCGGAGCTTTCTATGTGCTGGATCGTGGCTATCTGGATTTCCAACGGCTCTACCGGTTCGTCCACGCGGGGGCGTTCTTTGTTACCCGCACCAAGGCCGGCATTCGCTTTAACCGGTTGGCGTCGCTCTTGGTGGATAAAAGCACCGGCGTGCGGAGCGACCATCTGGTGCGGCTAACTCTCCAGCGCAGCGCGGAACACTATCCCGACCGCCTGCGCCGGGTTAGTTATAAAGACCCTGAGACGGGGAAAGTCCTGGTGTTCTTGACTAATAACTTCGACCTGCCACCCCTCCTCATTGCCCAACTCTACAAATGCCGCTGGCAGGTGGAATTATTTTTCAAGTGGATCAAACAAAACCTGCGCATCAAACACTTCTTTGGCACGACCGACAACGCCGTCAAGACCCAAGTCTGGATTGCCATCTGCGTTTATGTGCTGGTGGCGATTGTGCGCAAGGAACTGCGCCTGGAACTCAGCTTGGCCCAAATTCTACAGATTCTGAGCGTAAACGCATTTGAGCAGATACCTCTGGCAGAACTGGTTGCAAAAGCCCAGCCCCAAGACAACCCAAGCGATAGCCGCAACCAGTTGATGCTCTGGAATTAATGGCCGGAGGCTTGTGATTATTGATAGAGAACGTGACGTAGGTGGCATTAGTTGCCAAGACGCTGCTGGCCGTGGCAAAGTTCGTCGTCGCGCCCGTCGCGAGCGTGCGGAAGGTGACGGTGAGGTTCGTGCCCAGGGTTGGCGCGAAGCTGCCTATTGAGACTCGCATAATAGAGTGACATCAAGGCCACAATTCAGCTTGGGTATAGCAGGCGGCAATGATCAACCGCCGGCGGCGCATGCGGCGCAGTGCGGCCGTGGCTTCAAAACTGAGTTCCCAAGCTTGAGTGGCGACCAGATTGGCAATCTCATGTGTTTTGAGATGCCCCCACATATATTCGACCGGATTGAGTTCCGGCGCGTAAGCCGGCAACCGTTCGACCACGAGGCGACCTTTGGTGGTGGCCACGTAGTTTTTGACCAGCACGCTCCGGTGGATCGGTGCACCATCCCAGATGACCAGCATTTTTCCAGGAATATGGCGCTGAAGATGGCGCAGAAACTCGACCACTTGGAGGCTTTTGATGCTGCCGGCATGAATCTGGAAATAGAACCGCCAGAGGGCCAAGCCCCCGATGATCGAAAGGCTTTTCCAGTTGAAGGTCTCATGCAACACCGGAGTTTCTCCGCGTGGGGCCCAAGTGCGGGCCCGCGTGGGGCGGGTGCTCAACCCGCTCTCGTCAATAAAGACGATGGTTCGCCTTTGTTGCTGGGCCTTTTTTTTAATGCCGGCCACTCCGTCCGCTGCCAGCGCCGGATGGCCTTTTCGTCGCGTTCTACCGCGCGGCGTTCGGGACGTTGGCAACTGAAACCACTGGCTCCGAGCAAACGCCAAACATGACCCGGATGATAACCAACGCCAGTCAGGTCTTCGATGAGCGACGCCACGCGTGGCAAAGTCCAAAGCGCCGTCTTGTAACCGTGCGCGACAGGGCCAGCCAGCAACGCTTCGGTGACTTGCTGGGTTTGTTCAACCGTCAGCTTGGCCTTGGGTCCCGCCGGCCCCTTGCTCGCCAACGCCTGACTTCCCCCTTGATCCCAGACGCTTTTCCACCGGTAAGCAACCTGTCGCGCGACGCCGAGACGGCGGGCGACATCGGGGGCGGAATACTCTTTGGCAAACAACTTGCCAGCCTTTTTACGGCGCTTTTCCATCGCGGCATGATCTCGTGTCTTCGACATGCCGAAACTATACAGGGACAACCAAGATATGTCACCCTATTATGCGAGTCTCAATAATGTCACCACGATTGGGATTCGTGCATTTAATGGTTGCGCCATGAGCAGCTTTACAGTGTCCAGCAATGTAACCAGCATTGGATACGAGGCATTCTTAGGC
>CAIVXG010000045.1 GCA_903909815.1 uncultured beta proteobacterium
ATCGATCTCGGTCTCGATCCATCCAACCGACCTGTCGAGCAGAGGTTCTGTCAGTAGAGAAGGTCCGTTGCGTCAGACGTTAGCGGCAACGCTCCACTCGAGTACCATATACATTTGGATGGGATCAGGGTCCGAATGCTGAGAATTTCTGCTCATTTCCATGAAAAATATGTCCGCCAGATGGCGACGGATGTATTTGTGGATGTATGTCCTTTAAATCAAATCTGCAACTAGTGTAGTGCGTCACACAGATAGGCATTTATTTCGTGCGGCTTGAGCGCGGGTGACTTTTTCGAGGATGTCGTTTGCCTTGGCGGTCCAGATGAACGGCTTTGGGTTGTCGTTGTGGCGGTCGATGTAGTCGCCGATGGCCACGATGAGTTGTTCGAGATCCTGGAAGACTCCACGGCGGATGCGGTTTTCGGTCAGGTCACGGAAGAAGCGCTCGATCATGTTCAGCCATGAGGCCGAAGTGGGCGTGAAGTGCACGTGGAAGCGCTTGTGGCGGGCCATCCAGCGTTGCACCCGTTCATGTTTGTGGGTTGCGTAGTTGTCGCAGATGATGTGAATCTGCTTTTCGCTCGCCACAGTCTGGTCGATCAGGCGCAGGAACTTCAGCCACTCGTGATGGCGGTGGCGCTGCTGGCACAGGTGGTAGACCTCGCCGGTGGCGGTGTTGAGCGCGGCAAACAACGTGGTGGTGCCGTTGCGCTTGTAGTCATGGGTCATGGTGGCGCCGCGACCCTTCTTCATGGGCAGGCCGGGCTGGGTGCGGTCCAGTGCCTGAATTTGACTCTTCTCGTCGACCGACAGGACCATCGCGTGCTCGGGCGGATTGAGATAGAGGCCCACAACGTCCTCCAACTTGGCGGCGAAATCCGGATCGTTGCTGACCTTGAAGCTTTCAATACGATGCGGCTTCAATCCATGGGCGTGCCAAATGCGCCGCACACTAGCTTCGCTGATGCCCACCACGCGAGCCATGGTGCGCGTGGACCAGTGGGTAGCGTTGGCCGGGGAGCTTTGGGTGGTTTTGGCAACAACGGCGTCAACCATTTCGGTCGTGATCCTGGGTGTGCGTCCAGGTCGGGGCGCGTCCTTCAGAAGACCTTCGACGCCATGCTCGCGAAACCGGCCACGCCACAACGCCGCCATGCGCGTGCTGACACCGAGTTGCTCGGCAATCTGCTTGTTCTGATTTCCCTCGACCGCCAGTAACACAATGCGACTGCGCAGCACTACGCGGGCCGCCATCGAACGCTTGCGGCTCAGCCGCTCCAGTTCTCTGCGCGTGCTTTCATCGATCACAATTGGCGGAGCGATACGCATGACGAGGTCTCCTCATCATAAGATGAGCCTCGCCATATACATGATTCTATTTATGACGCACTACACTAGCTGGCGGCTTGTGATGTGCTGCTCAACTAGCTGGCGGACTCGGTCTTCATCGATGCCTCGGGCTTTGGCGACTCGGGGAACCTGGAAGAAGGCTGCATCGGGGGTGGTGTCGGAATCGAGTCCGGAGGCGGAGGTGGTGACCAGATCGATGGGGACGGGCTTGCCGGGGTTCTCCTTGGACAGTTGGTCGATGGAGCCCTGGATGCGAGCCACTAGAGCCTTGTTGGATTGAGCCAGGTTGGAGCCACCGGAGGCGGTGGCGTCGTAGCCGTTGCCCGCCGCCGAGGGCCGGGGGGGAAGTACTTGTCGGAGGTGAAGCTCTGGGCGATCAGCTCGGAGCCGACGACCTGGCCGTCCTTGAGGATGAGGCTTCCCGCAGCTTTGTGCGGGAAGATCATAGCGGCGACGCCAGTGACGAACAGTGGATAACCCAGGCCCAACAGAACCGTGGTCACGATGGTAAAGAGAATGGAAGTCTTCCACACGGAATGCACAGTAAATCTCCTTGGGGCCGGATGTGGCCCCCATGTTTATGCCAAGTGCAAGGCGACCAGGAACATGTCGATAGCCTTGATGCCGATGAAGGG
>CAIVXG010000046.1 GCA_903909815.1 uncultured beta proteobacterium
AAAATATGAACCTCTTTCAGAAGACGTTGGCTTCGGTCGGCATGGTCGCGCTCACGCTGGCAAGCGCGCTCGCACAGAACCGGGAGTTGGTCGTGGGTTCCAGTGCCACCTATCGGCCATTTGCGTACGAGAACCCCAACAAGGAAATCGTCGGTTAGGACGTGGACATCATCAAGGCGGTTGCACAAAAGGCGGGGCTGCAAATCAAGGTGGTGAATACGCCTTGGACCGGCATCTTCGCAGCCCTGAACAACGGCGACGTTGATCTCGTTATTTCCGGTGTGACCATCAACGACAAGCGCAAGCAATCGTATGATTTCACCATTCCGTACTTCGAAGCGCGCCAGTTGATTGCCGTGAACAAAGACAGCAGCGCCAAAGGCCTGAAGGACCTTGCCGGCAAGAAGATCGGCGTGGTCACGGGTAGCACGGGTGACGACACGGCCTCGCGCGAATTTGGCAAGACCAATCCGGACATTCGGCGCTTCGAGAGCACACCCGTCGTGATTTCCGAGCTTGCCAACGGGGGTGTGGATGCGGCCATTGGGGACAATGGAGTGATCGCATTTCGGGCGCAGGAACACAAGCAGCTCAAGACGGTGAACGACCCGAGTTTTCCCAAAGAGTACTTCGGCATTGTCGTCAAGCAGGGCAACAAGGCGCTGCTCGACAAGCTCAATGCGGGTCTGGTCGCGATCAAGGCCGACGGCAGCTATGCCCAGATCTACAAGAAATGGTTTCTGGCCGATGCACCGGTCCTTCCGGCCCAGTAATCAAGGAATCCCCCCTGGCTGATGGAGCAGGTACTCTGGTTCGGTTGGTTTCGGGCCGACATCATTGCGGAATACGCTGCGCTGTTCTGGCGTGGTCTGCAAATGACCATTCTGGTCACGCTGATCTGCATCGTGCAGGGAACAGTGCTGGGCCTGGCGATCGGCATGGCGCGCCTGGCCGAGGCACGCCATGCCCCCGCCAGGCAACTCTGCCGCTTTGCGTTGCGCTGGCCTTCCACCGTGTACGTCAGCTTCTTTCGCGGCACACCGCTGTTTGTGCAGATACTGCTGATTCACTTTGCCGTGCTCCCGCTGTTCATCAACCCGACCGACGGGCTGTTGATCTCGGGCGAGGCCGCGCGCAACCTGAAGCAGAACTACGGCGCTTTTCTGTCCGGAGTGATGGCCCTCACACTCAATGCCGGCGCCTATATTTCGGAGATCTTTCGAGCGGGTATCCAGTCGATCGATCGTGGACAGGTCGAGGCTTCGCGTTCGCTGGGCATGTCGTTTCCGCGAACCATGTACCACATCGTCCTGCCCCAGGCATTTCGCCGGATGCTGCCACCGCTGGGTAACAACGCGATCTCGTTGCTCAAGGATTCATCACTGATTTCAGCCATTGGTCTGGCCGAGTTGGCCTATGCCGCGCGCACAGTCGCCGGCGCCTATTCACGCTATTGGGAGCCTTACCTCACGATTTCCCTCATGTACTGGGTGCTGACGCTGGGCCTGGCCTACGGTGTGAAGAGACTGGAGGCTCGGTATGGACGAGGTGATTCGCGTTGAGGGACTGACCAAGCAGTTCGGCAAGCTCTCGGTGCTGCGCGGAATTGACTGCACCATCCAGGCCTCCGAAGTGGTTTGCGTGATCGGCCCATCGGGCTCGGGCAAGAGCACTTTTCTTCGCTGCCTGAACGGACTGGAAGATGCGTCTGGCGGACGGGTTCTGGTGCGCGGTGTATCTGTGCATGAGGCAAAGACGGACGTGGATGCGCTGCGTTCGGAAATTGGCATGGTGTTTCAGCGCTTCAACCTCTTTCCGCACAAGACCGTGCTGGAAAATATCACGCTGGCCCCCACGCACGTTCGCGGCTTGAGTTCAGCGCAAGCGCGAGCGCGCGCCCACGAATTGCTGCTCAAGGTGGGATTGCTCGACAAGATCGATGCCTACCCCAACCAGTTGTCGGGTGGGCAGCAACAGCGCGTTGCGATTGCGCGGGCCCTGGCCATGCAGCCGCTCATGATGCTGTTCGATGAGCCAACTTCCGCACTTGATCCCGAAATGGTGGGCGAAGTTCTTGGCGTCATGCAATCCCTGGCCGAGGAAGGCATGACCATGGTGATCGTTACCCACGAGATGGGCTTTGCGCGTCAGGTCGCCGATCGGGTGCTGTTCCTGGACGAAGGTCTGGTAGTCGAGGAAGGCACGCCGGCGGACCTGTTTGATCGACCCCAACAAGATCGCACCCGCAAGTTCCTGAGCAAGGTGCTGTAGCTTCTCAGTCGCCGCCAATCGGGCGGTCGTGGGCTGCGGCGCCGTGCTCACAGTGCCCCCCTGGAGCGCGTTCCTTTGCGGTTCCCGCTATCCTCAGCGCATGACATTCGATCTTCGTTTTGCCGAGCAGCCCCAACGCGTACTGGTTACCGGCGGTACCGGCTTCATTGGAACAGCGTTGTGTCGCGCCCTGCTGCGCCAAGGCCACGCTATCACGCTACTCACACGCAACCCAGCGAAGGCAACTGCTCTTTTGGGTTCCAGCGTCAGCGCCATTCAAGATTTTCGCGAGCTCGATCCGGCCACGCCATTCGATGTGGTGGTGAATCTTGCCGGTGAGCCCATCGTGGGGCCTCGCTGGACGCAGGCGCGTAAGGCCGTGCTTCATGGCAGCCGCGTCGACCTCACGCGGTCGCTGGTTGAATGGATTGCGCGTGCGCGCAGCAAGCCCAGGTTGATGATTTCCGGCTCCGCCATCGGCTACTACGGCGTGCAAAGCGTGGACGATCAGCACGCCCTGTCGGAGGACGCGCCGGCGCAGAACATCTTCATGTCCGAAATCTGTCAGGCGTGGGAGTCAAGCGCACAAGCGGTGCGGCAACTGGGTGTCACGTTGGCCATCCTGCGTCTGGGCATCGTATTGGGACCTTGCAGCGTGGGTCAGGGCGCTTTGCCCAAAATGCTGCTGCCGCTGCGTTTCGGCTTGAGCGGTGTATTGGGGCAAGGGCAGCAGTGCGTGAGCTGGGTGCATCTGGCCGATGTGCTGGGTGCGATCGCGCATCTCATGCGCCTGCCGGACGGCCAGGCGCAGGGTGTGTTCAACCTCACTGCGCCCCAACCCCTGGGCCAGAGGCAATTCATGAAGCTTGCGACGCAGGCGTTGGGGCGCCGCTGGACCCTGCCCATCGCCGCACCCGCGCCGATCCTGCAAGCTCTGTTGGGCGAGCAGGCGAGTTTGCTGCTGCAAGGGCAAAGGGTTGTTCCAACGCGATTGTTGAGCAGCGGCTATCACTTCGCATTTCCGCAGTTGCTCCCGGCGCTGAAGGATTGTGTGGGGCGGTAGGGACAGTACCAGAATGGCAGCAAAGCAGGCCCCCAGCCGGGGCTTTCTGGCCTTGTCCGGAAAGATTTGTTGCTTCTATCTTTGGACGCGTTTTGATAGCAAAAATCTATTTTGAAGATGTTGCAAATCTAATAGCAAAGCTCCTGGATTCATCCTAAAGTGGGCCAACTTTCTGACAAGCCATGCCGCTGCCGATCTGGCCTGATGGTATGGCGGAAATGGCGCAAGCAAGCCAAGACTTCTTGTCAGAACACCGACATCTCAACCCCAAGGAATATCATGTCCAACGAAGCAAAATGCCCATTCTCTCGCCCCGCCGCCAACCCTGCAGTGCGCGGCGGCGCCCCAACCAACGCCGACTGGTGGCCACAGCGGCTGAGGCTGAACATACTGCATCAGCACTCCGAAAAGTCCGACCCCATGGGTGAGGGTTTCGACTACGCGCAAGAGTTCAAGAAACTGGACCTGGATGCCCTGGTCACGGATCTGAGGGCCATGATGACCGATTCACAGGATTGGTGGCCCGCCGACTGGGGCCACTACGGCGGCTTGATGATCCGCATGGCCTGGCACAGCGCCGGCACTTACCGCATCGCCGACGGCCGCGGTGGCGCTGGCACCGGCAATCAGCGCTTTGCGCCGCTGAACAGCTGGCCCGACAACGTCAACCTGGACAAGGCGCGGCGCCTACTATGGCCGATCAAGCAGAAGTACGGACGCAAGATTTCTTGGGCCGACCTGATGATTCTCGCCGGCAACGTCGCCCTGGAATCGATGGGCTTCAAAACCTTCGGCTTCGCCGCTGGCCGGGTTGATATCTGGGAGCCGGAAGAAGACATCTACTGGGGTGCCGAGAGCAACTGGCTGGGTGAGCGGCGCTACACCGGCGAGCGGGAACTGGAAAATCCCCTTGCCGCCGTGCAGATGGGCCTGATCTACGTGAATCCGGAAGGCCCGAACGGCAATCCGGATCCACTGGCCTCGGCACGCGACGTGCGCGATACCTTCGCACGTATGGCCATGAACGACGAAGAAACCGTGGCGCTGGTCGCGGGCGGGCACACTTTCGGCAAAGCCCATGGCGCTGGCGACCCCCAACTGGTCGGTGCTGTGCCCGAGGCCGCGGGCATCGAACAACAGGGCCTGGGGTGGAACAGCAGCTTCGGCAGCGGCAGCGGCGTGGACACCATCAGCAGTGGCATCGAAGGCGCCTGGAAGCCGAATCCAACGCAGTGGGACAACGGCTATTTCGACATGATGTTCGGCTACGAATGGGAGCTGACCAAGAGCCCAAGTGGCGCCCATCAGTGGACGCCAATTAACTGCAAGCCGCAGCACTTGATTGCGGATGCACACGACGCCTCGAAAAAGCACCCGCCGATGATGACCACGGCCGACCTGGCGCTGCGCCTCGACCCCGCCTTTGAAAAAATCGCGCGCCGCTTCCACCAGAACCCATCAGAGTTCGCCGACGCCTTCGCCCGGGCCTGGTTCAAGCTGACGCATCGTGACATGGGTCCGCGCGCCCGTTACCTGGGTTCGCTCGTGCCGCAAGAAGTGTTGCTCTGGCAGGACCCTGTTCCAGCCGTGGATCACCCCCTGGTGGACGCGAATGACATCGCCGCGCTGAAGGCCAAGCTGCTGGCCAGCGGCCTGTCGATCTCGCAACTGGCCACGACGGCCTGGGCGTCTGCGGCAACATTTCGCGGCAGCGACAAGCGCGGGGGTGCGAATGGTGGCCGCATCCGTCTGGCGCCTCAAAAGGACTGGAGTGCCAACCAGCCGCTCGAACTGGCCCTAATTCTGGCTCACCTGGAAGCCATTCAGCAGGAGTTCAACGCCTCTGGCAAGAAGGTCTCACTGGCCGACCTGATCGTCCTGGGCGGTTGCGCCGCGATCGAAGCCGCGGCCAGGCGGGCCGGTGTCGAGGTGACGCTGCCGTTTGGCCCAGGTCGCACGGATGCCTCCCAGGAGCAAACCGACATAGAGTCGTTCGCGGTGCTCGAGCCCAAAGCAGACGGCTTCCGCAATTACGCCGGCAAGGGACTTGAGGGTGTAGCGGCCGAAATGCTGGTGGACAAAGCGCAGTTGCTCAAGCTGACCGTCCCCGAGATGACGGTGCTGATAGGCGGCCTGCGTGCTTTGAACGTCGGCCAGCCCGAACACGGTGTGTTCACCCAGCGCCCAGAGACGCTGAGCAATGACTTCTTTGTGAACTTGCTCGACATGGGCACGAAGTGGCAGCCATCCGAAACCGAGGGTGTGTTGCAAGGCCGCGATCGCAACACCGGCGAACTCAAGTGGACGGCTACGTGTGCCGACCTGATCTTCGGATCGAACGCGCAACTACGGGCCGTGGCCGAAGTCTATGCGGCCAACGATGCCCAGCACAAGTTCGTGCGTGACTTCGTGGCTGCCTGGGACAAGGTCATGAACCTGGATCGCTTCGACCTTGCTTGATTTCGCAGGGCGGGGCTGAACCGTGCTGTGCTGCGCGCCGTGGATCGAATCCGGCGGCTCACTTCCTAGCTTGCCGCTTCAGCCACCGCATGACTCCGCCGAGCAGCGGCAGTTTTTCATAAAGGTCTGCAGTGTCCCAATAATCGCGGTGCAGAATGACCTGGCCCGAGTCATTCAGAACCAGGTGTGATCCGCCCGGGATGCACTGCTCCTCACTGACCTGGAAACGCTTGAAGTGAAACCGGAACTCCCAGGTCAGGAAGCACTGCGAGCCCTGCACGATGCGCTCGACGATGACAAATCGCGGCGCCTCCAGGCTCGCGTACATGTGGCGAAACACGTGTTGGATTGCGGCCACGCCGCAGACGTCGTTGAATGGGTCGATGAAACGCGCGTCGGCGGCGTAAACGCTGTCCAGCGCCTGCACCCCGCCCGGGGTCAATGTCTCGAAGGCTTGAACGATGCGGTCAACGTGATGCTTCATGTGCGCTCAGGCTTTCTTCAAACGGAGGGTGGCCGCAAAAAATGCGGGGTAGGGCAGGAGTTGCAGGGCTTTCATCCAGCGGGTAAAGCGCCTGGGAAAGTGGATTTCAAACTCACCCCTGGCCCAGCCTTTGATAATTTCCCGGGCCGCCTGTTCGGGGCTGATCAGTGCCGGCATTTTGAACCGGTTTTGCCGCGTCAACGGCGTGTCCACAAAGCCTGGGCTGATGAGCGACACGCCCACGCCCTGCGCGTGCAAATCCAGGTAAAGGGTCTCGCACAGGTTGATGAGCGCCGCCTTGGTGGGCCCATAGGCCAGGCTGTTGGGAAGGCCGCGGTAGCCTGCCACGCTGCCCATCAGGCTGATGTGTCCCCGCTGCCCGCTGCACGGGTCCAGCGGCTGCGCCAGCAGCGCGGGAACGACCGCATCCAGCAGGTATAGAGCGCCCAGGTAGTTGATCTGGTTGTGGCGCAGCAACTCGCCCAGATCCATGGCGGTGGCGTCCATGGCGCGGTAGTGGCCGGCGCAATACACAACGCAGTCCAGCGCCCCCCGTGCCGCGAGCTTGCGCGCCGCTTCTTTGACGGCAGCTGCATCGGTCACGTCCAGCTCCATCGCTGTGGCGCCAGGGTGCTCAGCGACAAAGGCATTCAGCGCAGCCGCTGAGCGGGCCGAGACCACGACCCGCGCGCCCTGCGCATGCAGCGCGGACGCCGTGGCGCGGCCAATGCCGCTGGAGGCGCCCACCAGCCAGACGGCTCGACCGCACCAGTCTGCCATGCGAGGGTTCAATGCCATGAGGTCTTCATCGCTTGATAAACGACAGCGTGACTTCGCCCAGACCCACGCCCCACTTGCTCATCGCGGCTTTGTTGAGCATGACCTTGTCATTCATCAGGTACATCCAGTCGTCAAACTGCACCTCGAACACACGACCGTCGACTGGCAATGCCAGCGTATAAGTCCAGTGAAAGGCGTTGCCGCTTTGCTCACCCTGCGCGCTGCCAACCACGTCATCGGCCTGTCCGGTGTAGCGGCCGTTGGCCTGGCGCGTGAGCCGCCAGACGCGCCGCTGGGTGCTGCCGTCTGAGTAGCTGAACACCTCGTCCAGCACGCCCGTGTCGCCCTGCCAACTGCAGTTCATCACCACTGTGAAGCGTTTCACGACCTTGCCCGAGCGATCGGTGAAGAGTCCGTAGGCGTCCAGCGTGCCGTTGAAATAGTCGCGCAATTCCAGCACCGGCCGTTGGTCGGCGTAATCCTGAATTTGCGGCGTGCTGCACCCCATGAGCAGTGTGCTGCAGGCCAGGGCGCTGATCCAGTGGCGCAGGTCAATGAGGCGATTTTGTAAGATTGAATTCATGCTGTGTTCGGCCGGGCCGTGGGTTGGATGATGAGGAGTTGGAGTGCCCCGGCTGCCAGGGCTTTGAGAGCGCAGGGCAGGAGGCAGTAGCACGCGCTGAGCAGCGCAAGACCATCGATATCGAGCTCGCCCGGCTTGTAACCCAGCCAGCCGAGCAGCGGCAGTGCCAAGCCTGCGGCCAGGGCCAGGTTGAGCTTGCTGGCAAAGTTCCACCAACCAAAGTACGCGGCGTGGCCCCGGTCCCCCGCCTCGGCGATCAAGCCCGCCAGCAGGGCACCGGGCAGGACCAGATCACTGCCCAACGCGGCGCCGGACAAGGCGCAGGTAACCAGGAACCACAAGCCATCGCCTGCGCTCAGCAGGCTCGCGCTCATGAATGCGCCAATCGCCAACAGCATGCCCACGCGCCAACTTCGCGCCAGCCCCCATCGCGGCACCAAACGCAGCCACAGAGGCAGCGATAGCGCGCCACTCAAAAAATAGATGCCCAACGCGGCGGCCTGTAGGCTCTGGCTGCCCTGCAGCCGGTCTTGCACAAAAAACAGCACCAAGGTGGCAGGGATGGCACTGGCAACGCCGTTGAGCAGGAATACCACCAGCAGGCGACGAAATTCGGCACTGCGCCAAGGCTGCGGCAATGCTTCAGGCATGCGCGGTTCGCCGCCGCTCGCTCCAGCCGGGCTCACCACCGGCTGCGGCGCGCGGCTCCACGCCCACCATCCGCCGAGCAGCCCCACCATCAACAGCGCCAGCAAGGCGCTCACGCCCAGGAGCGCGGGCGTGACAGCCGCCAGCAACACGCCCACCAGCCCCAGGCCTTCGCGCCAAGCCACGACGCGACTGCGGTACAGTGCGTCGCCTCCCAGCATCGCGCCCCACGATTGGTGTGCCACCGACAGGGCGCTGTAAGCGGCATAGGTCAGCGCCAACCATCCACCCGCCCACCACAGCAGCGCTGTGGGCGTGCGCGGCAGCGGCACAAAGAGGGCTGAAAAACCCAGTGCCAGCAGCGCTGCCGCCAGCGCCCCCATCAGCAAAACCGCACGCACCGACTTGGCAAACAACTTGTCGCACAGGCGGCCCAGCAGCGGGTCGGTGAGCGCGTCGAGCAATCGCGCGCCCAACAACACGGCCCCCAAAGCACCCAGCGGAACACCCCATTCTCGAGCGTAGAGGTTGGGCATCAGCACGTACAGCGGCAGGGCACAAAATGCCAATGGCAGACCCAGCAACCCGTAGCGCAGGCCATTTCCTGCGCTCCAGGCCGAGGGTGACGCGCCGAGGCTCATCGTGGGACGACGCCCGAGGTAGTGGACCGCGCCAGCAAGGCCCGACGCAACTGGGGCTGCGAGGTTTGGGGCGCCAACCAGATGCCAAAAAAGCGCTTCGAAAAATCGGCGTCGCGTATTTCGCCCAGCATGCGCCCGTTGCACCAAAACACCGCGCCCACGTCGGGCTGGTGCACGCCGCTGATGCGGTCGCCCGCCTTGACATTGGGGAACAGGGCGCGCATCTGGGTTTCCCAACGTGTGTGCAGTTCTGGATGCAGGACCTCTTGGCCCTGCATTTCCGCGATCGAGCGCTTGGCTATGTCAGCCCCCTTGAAGTCCCGCAGATAGACGAGTTCCAGCCCAAACACGCTGCGCTCATAGGCGCTGTCCGAAAACCCGGGGGCCACCCACAGGCTGGCGGCATAGATGTCGAAACCCCAGAAGCTCATCGTCGCCTGACCCGACAGCACGGCCGCTGGCACACTCGCGCGCAGCTCTTGCGGCAGTGTGAGGGCCTGCGCCAGCAGCCCACACAGGCACCCGCTCAGCGCCAGAAGTGACCGAGCAGCGAGCGGCCTCATCGTGACGGTGCGGCGGGCTTGACCAGCGTGTACTGCACCAGGCTGATGTCCCCGGTGTCAAACGCGGCTTCGCAATAGGCCAGATAGAACTCCCAGATGCGCATGAAACGCTCATCGAAACCCAGTGCCGCCACCTCGTCCTTGCGCTCCAAAAACGCGTCGCGCCAGCGGCGCAGGGTCTCGCCATAGTCGGCGCCGAAGGCAAACTCGTCCACGACCTCCAAGCCCGCAGCCTGTGCCTGGCGGTGAAATTCGGCCGGACACGGCAGGCAGCCGCCGGGGAAGATGTACTGCTGAATGAAGTCGGTGGAGGCGATGTAGCGCTCAAACAGCGCATCGTCGATGACGATGCTTTGCACGCAGGCGCGCCCACCGGGCTTGAGCAGACGGCTCACGGTTTCAAAGTATTGCGGCCAGTAGGCGCGGCCCACCGCTTCGACCATTTCGATGGAGCAGATCGCGTCAAACGGCGCGTCCGTGATGTCACGGTAGTCCTGCAGGCGCAAGTCGGCGCGTGCGCCGGCACCGGTGCTCACGCCCAGGCCCTGCATGCGTGCATTAGCATAGGCGAGTTGCTCGGTGCTGAGCGTCACGCCCACCACCGACGCACCCAAGTTGACGCTGGCCTGCTCGGCCAGTGCGCCCCAGCCGCAACCGATTTCCAGTACGCGGTCGCCGGGCTTGACCTGGGCCATTTCCAGTGCGCGGCGCACCTTGGCGTGCTGGGCTTGAGGCAAGGGACGTGACAGGTCACCCTCAAACCAGGCGCTCGAATAGTTCATGGTTTCGTCGAGCCACAGGCGGTAAAACGCGTTGCCCAGGTCGTAGTGGGCATGGATGTTCTTGCGGCTGTTGGCGCGACTGTTGTGCTGCAACAGGTGTTTCACGCGGTACAGCAAGCGCCCGGCCCAGGTGCCAAAGATCATCGCGTCCACCTGCTGGCGGTTGGCGGAAAAAACCTTCAGCAGGTCGGTCAGATTGGGCGTGCTCCAGTCGCCTGCGATATAGCTTTCTGCAAAACCGATGTCGCCGGACTTGAGCGCCGCGCCAAACACGTTCCAGTTGTTCAAAGTCATGCTCGCGCTGGGGTGCTGCGGCGTGTGCATGGCGTGCTGTTGTGGGTGCTCGCCAAAGCGGCGCTGCGAGCCATCGGGCAGGTGCAGGGTGAGCGCACCGTGGCGCAGGTTTTGCAGCAGGCGCAGGGCCGTGCATGCTGCGGCGCTTGCGCCTTTTGGAGCGACGGTGCGCCGCGCTGCGACTGTGACGGTGTTCATGGTGGGTTTCCTCAGGATAGGGACTGACGCGACACAAAGGCATCGGGTGCAGCGGGCTTGCGAAAGAACGGGACCTTCTTCAACCACAGACGCAAGGCCTGGGTGTGGATGTGCAGCACCACGCCCAGGGTCATGAGCGGGTAGCGCCAAAAGGCGCGGCGCAGCGCGGAGCGGCTAAGGGGCTCCAGCCTGCCGCCAACGCTGGTTTGCAATACCAGGGCTTCGCTGGCATCGTAGTAATCGATGCAGGCCAGCGTGCGCTCCAGCCCGGCCTGTGTGCAGCGCATGAAGTTGAAGCGGTAGTGACCCGCCACGGCATTGAAGGGCGACACGTGAAAGACCTTGTCGGCACGCTGCTCTACGCCATAGCGCGGCGTGTCCAGCAAATAGCAATGGCGCTCGCCAAAGGTGTTGTTCACCTCCACCACGACCGCGCGCAGCGCACCGCCCTGATCGTCGGACGCGCGGTGGCAATACCAGAAGCTCACCGGCTTGAAGCTGTAGCCTAGCACGCGGGGATAGGTGTGCAGCCAGACCTCGCCGGTGGCGTCATGTATCCCTTCGCGTTGCAGCAATTCGTCCAGCCAGGCCAGGGCGCCGCCTTCTGCGGGAGAGCGGCCGTCGCCATGGTCGGTCTCGAAAAAGCTCAACCATCCGGGCCGGTTCATCGCCCAGGTGGCGTCGTGCCGCGGCGCCTGTTTCAAGCTGCGCAAGGGCAGCATCAGGAAGTACGTGGGGTAGGCAAACGCATGCTGCGTTGGCTGCAGGCGCGTGTGGCGCACCTGACCAAAGCCCATCAACGCAGCGGACGGATTCATGCAACGGCCCCGGGTTTGCGCGCATCGGCCAACAACTGCGCGGCGGCCGCCAACCCCGCCTTGAGGCCGTCTTCATGAAAGCCGTAGCCCATCCAGGCTCCGGCAAAATAGCGGCCGTGCCGGCCCTGCAGCTCTGCCATTCGGCCCTGCGCGGCCACGGCAGCCAGGTCAAATACCGGGTGCGCGTAGTTGTAGCTGCCAATGACCTTGTTGTTGTCGATCGGGCGCAACGGATTCAGGGAGACGATCACGGGCTGCTGCCAGGGCAGGGGCTGAAGCCGGTTGAGAAGGTAGTGCAGGCACACGCGCGCGCCCTGTCGCCCGGGCGCGGCGGCCCGCTCATAGTTCCAGGCCGCCCAGGCCGCAGTGCGGGTGGGCAGCACCGAAGCGTCGGTGTGCAACACCGCCTGATTGGACTGATAGCGAATGGCACCCAGCGTCTCGCGCTCCTGCGCGGTCGGTGCGTCGAGCAGCTGCAATGCCTGGTCCGAATGGGTGGCGATGATCACTTTGTCAAAGCATTCCGCGCCGGCGTCGGTGTGGAGGCGCACGCTGTTCCTGCCGTCGGGAGTGGCGACCGTGTGCTCGATGCGGCGCACGGGCGTGTTCAGGCGCTTGTCTGCAATGGCGGCGGTGATCTTTTCCACATAATGCCGGGCCCCACCCTGCACCGTCCACCACTGGGGCCGATGCGTGATTTGCAGCAGGCCGTGGTTGTGGCAGAAACGCACCATGGTCGAGACCGGGAACTGCAGCATCTGCGCCGTGGGGCAACTCCAGATGCAGGCCATCATGGGCAGGAAATACCAGTCGCAAAACGCCGCGCCAAAGCCCTGCTCCTGCAAGAACTCGCCCAAGGGTTGGGTCAACTGCGCGTCCGTGCCGCTGACAGCGATGCGCGTCGCGAGCGCGTTGAAACGCAACACGTCGCGCAGCATGCCCCAGAAGCGCGGATTGCTCAGGTTGGTGCGCTGGGCAAAAACGGTGTTGAGGTTGGATCCGCTCCACTCGACGCAGCGACCGGTGCCAGGGTCGCTGGCCTGCACCGAAAACGACATTTCAGACTTGGCCGTGGCCACGCCCAACTCGGCCAGCATTGCAATCAACTGCGGGTAGGTGCGCTCGTTCAGCACCAGGAATCCGGTATCTACCCCGTGCGTCACCAGGCCCCGGGACGTGGGCAGGGTGACGTCAACGGTGTGCGTGTGGCCGCCAAAGTAGTCGCCCGCCTCCAACAGCGTGAGATGCGCTTTTCCGCGCAATGCGTGGGCCGCGGCCAGACCGGAAATCCCCGATCCCACGATGGCAACTTTGATTGACATGCTCATCCTTTTCGCATCATTTTGAAGAGTATATACTGATTGGTCGTTATGTGACTGAATAGTATTTTTACATACGATTCGTTCTACATCTTCCCTTTGAAGGCTAGAATCAGTCGATGGCCAGCACTGCTCCCACCAAGATGTCATTCAAGACCCAAATGCTTGAGGCGCGCGAAGGTGCCATCATCCAATCGGTCAATCGCCTGCTGGCAGAAAAAGGCTTTGAGGCCATGACGGTGGACGAAGTGGCCGCCGACGTGGGCATTGCCAAAGCCAGTCTGTACAAGCATTTCCCGAGCAAGGAAGACCTGGCCGCTGCTGCCATGGTGTCGGTGATGCGCCGTGCGCAGGGTTTCCTGAAGGGTTTGCCGGTGAATGCCTCGCCCATGGATCAGTTGCGCGCCGTTGCGCGCTGGACCATGAGTCTGAAGCTGGCTGGGGAGATGCCATCCTTGCCCAGTCAAAACTCCCGTCTGCGCAGTGCGCTGATGGCGAACAAGGCCTATATGGACGGGTTGATGGAGGTGAGCGACCGGCTCGGCGCCTGGATCGAAGCGGCGCAGGCCCAGGGGACGCTGAATCCGAAATTGCCGCCGATTGCGGTGCTCTACACGCTGTATGCGCGCGCCTGCGATCCGGTGCTGGAGTTTCTGAAAATGGGCGCCTTGTACCGCGACGACGAGATCATCGAGCTGGTAATGGACACTTGTTTTCAGGGACTGAACTCGCGCTAACCCCGGAAGTGGGGCGGCTTGATGGCCCGAATCAGTTCTGGATCCGCAGCCCAGTGCCAAGCGCCACGCAAGGGACGCGTGGCATTGAGCACGGGTTCGCTTCGTAGACGGCGACGGCGGCAAATCCGGGCCGGCCATGCCGCAGGTCCTCCCCATCACCATGTGCGTGAACTCCACCATCCGGATGCCAGCGTGGGGCCGCGTCTTGTTGCTGCCGGGACTCATCGTGGGGTTTGGAAACGAGGCACGACATCTAGCATGGTGGGCTGCACCGCGGAGCGATCTTCGATGGGTGGCGAGCATTCCGCCCGATCGGGCCCCGGCCATGAGCCAGCGGCAGCAATCGGGAACTGGAAAAAAAGTCCTCGTTCGGCCCGTTGATTGGGAAATGTAACTTAATTCAATACTTCAACAATTGTTGTATAATTGCAAAATGGAACAAGCCATCGCCACCTCAATATTCGAGTCCCTCGCCTCTGGCGTGCGCCTTGATGTGTTTCGCCTTTTGGTCAAGCAGGGTCCGATGGGCCTGGTGGCGGGGGAAATTGCGATCGCCCTTGAATTGCCGCCAACGAACCTCTCGTTTCACCTCAAGGCACTGACGCAGGCGCGGCTGCTCAGCGTCACGCAGGAAGGTCGATACCAGCGCTATCGCGCCAACATCCCGCTCGTTCAAGAGTTGATCGAGTACCTTACCGCCGAATGCTGCACTGGACACCCGGAGCAATGCCTGGAGGGCGGCTCCTTGACCGTGTGCAGGCCGTGCACGCCACCTGAAGTCCGAAAAAATCCTGATCTGGCTCGGACTTGAGTTCAACGATTTTCAATCCCCAGGAGCACCCCATGAAGTCCATTCAAGTATTCGATCCCGCCCTGTGCTGCAGCAGCGGCGTGTGCGGCACCGACGTCGATCAGAAACTGGTCGGCTTTTCCGCGGACGTGGCATGGGCCAAACAAAATGGCGTCGCCATTGAACGCTTCAATCTGGCGCAGCAACCCATGGCCTTCGCGGAAAACGCTGCCGTAAAAGGCTTGCTGGAGCGCAGCGGCGTAAGTGCGCTACCGGTCATCCTGATTGATGGTGAAGTGGCGCTCGCCGGGCGTTACCCGAGCCGTGACGATCTGGCCCGTTGGGCCGGTGTCACGGCGCCAGCGGCCGCCAAGAACTCGGCCGGAAGTTGCTGCTCCGGCGGGAACTGCTGCTGAGCTGCTCGGCACCACGATGAAATTCCTAGAGCAAACGTCGCGCTTCCTATTCTTCACGGGCAAAGGGGGCGTGGGCAAGACCTCCATCGCCTGCGCTACTGCCATGCAACTTGCCGCCAGCGGGCAGCGCGTGCTGCTGGTCAGCACCGATCCGGCGTCAAATGTAGGTCAGGTGTTTGGCGTGAGCATTGGCAACCACGTCACCGCCATCCCCGCCATCCCCAGGCTCAGCGCGCTGGAAATCGACCCCCAAGCTGCGGCGCAGGCGTATCGCGATCGCCTCGTGGGTCCGGTACGAGGTGTGTTGCCGGAGGCGGTGGTCAAAGGCATTGAGGAACAACTCTCAGGCGCTTGCACCACCGAAATCGCCGCTTTCGACGAATTCACGTCGCTGTTGACCGACGAAGCGTTGACCCTGGATTACGAACATATCATTTTCGATACGGCGCCCACAGGCCATACCATCCGGCTGCTGCAACTGCCCGGCGCCTGGAGCGGATTTTTGGACGAAGGCAAGGGCGACGCCTCCTGCCTGGGGCCGCTGGCAGGCTTGGAGAAGCAGCACGCTCAATATTCCGCAGCGGTAGCCGCCCTGGCCGATCCGGTGCGAACACGCCTGGTGCTGGTGGCGCGCGCGCAAGCGGCCTCGCTGCGCGAAGCCGCTCGTACGCACACAGAATTGGTCGCCATCGGCTTGTCGCAACAGTATCTGGTGATCAATGGCCTGTTCCCTGCGGACGAGGCTGGGTCGGATCCCCTGGCCGCAGCCATCTGCCAACGTGAACAGGCGGCGCTCGTTGCCATCCCAGCCGAGTTGCGCCCCATGCCTACCGACTACATCGCGCTCAAGCCCTTCAACCTGGTAGGTCTGGAGGCCTTGCGCCAGCTGCTGGTGGCCAGCACACCCATGGCAGTCGCCGCGTCTCAGGCGCAGCCAAAAATCGCCGCACCCAGCCTGTCCGCGCTGGTCGACGAGATCGCGCTTGACGGTCATGGTCTGGTGATGCTCATGGGCAAGGGAGGCGTTGGCAAAACCACGATGGCTGCAGCCGTCGCAGTGGAGCTGGCGCATCGTGGACTGGCAGTGCACCTGACCACATCCGACCCCGCAGCCCATCTGACCGAGACCCTGCACGGCACGCTGCCCCATCTCACTGTGAGCCGAATTGACCCACACAAGGTGACGCAACAGTACCGCGCCCACGTGCTGCAAAGCAAAGGTGCCACGCTCGATGCCGCCGGACGCGCCCTGCTCGAAGAAGACCTGCTTTCGCCCTGCACCGAAGAGATTGCCGTGTTTCAGGCGTTCTCCCGCGTCATCCGCGAAGCAGGCAGGCAGTTCGTCGTGATGGACACCGCGCCCACGGGCCACACGCTGTTGCTGCTCGACGCCACCGGCGCCTACCACCGCGAGGTGGTGCGGCAGATGCAAGGCACGGGTTTGCACTTCACCACGCCCATGCAGCAGTTGCAAGACCCGAAGCAAACCAAGGTGCTGCTGGTAACGCTGGCGGAGACCACACCGGTGCTGGAAGCGGCCACTCTGCAAAGCGACCTGCGTCGCGCCGGCATCGAACCCTGGGCCTGGATCGTCAACAACAGCGTGGCTGCAACCAAGGTCACCTCGCCCTTGTTGCGACAACGCGCGCGCAACGAGCTGCGCGAGATCGACGCTGTGGTGACGAATCACGCCAAGCGCTATGCGGTCGTCCCCCTGCTGCGTGAAGAACCCGTCGGCGTGGAACGTCTCCTCCAACTTTCCCAGCCACTTGCCACCCAGAAAGAAAACTGAGCATGACGACAAAAATTCTGAACGTGCTGTTCCTGTGCACACACAACTCGGCGCGCAGCGTCCTGGCTGAAGCCATTCTGAACCACATTGGAAAAGGCCGCTTCAAGGCCTATTCCGCCGGCAGCAGCCCGCGTGAAAACCAGCAGCCCAACCCCCTGGGCCTGCAGGTGTTGAAATCTGCCGGCATTTCGATCGAAGGTTTGCACAGCAAGACCTGGGACGAGTTCGCTCGACCCCACTCACCGCACATGGACCTGGTGATCACCGTCTGCGACAACGCCGCAGGCGAAGTCTGCCCCTTTTGGCCTGGCCAGCCCGCGACGGCACACTGGGGCTACTCTGACCCTTCGGCTGGCGAAGGCACGGACGTGCAAAAACTCGAAGCCTTTCGTCAAACCCTGCACGCTCTCAAGCGGCGCCTGGACATTCTGATCAGCCTGCCGCCAGCCAAGCTCGAAAAGACCTTGCTACAAACTACGGCGCGCGAGCTGGCCAAGGAGTAGGCCATGACTATGCAATGTGAAGTGACGGCCAAGCAGGCCGGCGCGCCCATGAGCGTGTTCGAGCGCTACCTCACGGTGTGGGTATTTCTGTGCATCGTCACCGGCATTGGCCTGGGGCAGATGGCGCCGGGGGTGTTCCAGACGATTGGCCGCATGGAAGTGGCCAAGGTCAATCTGCCTGTGGGCCTGCTGATCTGGGTCATGATCATCCCCATGCTGGTCAAGGTGGACTTCGGTGCGCTGCACGAGGTGCGCCAGCACATGAAGGGCATTGGCGTAACGCTGTTTGTCAACTGGCTGGTGAAACCTTTCACCATGGCCTTTCTGGGCTGGATCTTCATCCGCCAACTGTTTGCGCCGCTGCTGCCGGCCGATCAACTCGACAGCTACATCGCAGGGCTGATCCTGCTCGCCGCAGCGCCGTGCACCGCCATGGTCTTTGTCTGGAGCCGGCTCACCGGCGGCGACCCGCTGTTCACGCTGTCGCAGGTGGCGCTGAACGACAGCATCATGGTCGTGGCCTTTGCCCCGCTGGTGGCCTTTCTGCTGGGCATTTCTGCCATCACCGTGCCCTGGGACACGCTGCTCACTTCCGTCGTGCTGTACATCGTGATCCCGGTGATCTTGGCGCAGGTCTGGCGCAGGCTCCTTCTGATAAAAGGGCAAGGGGCGTTTGATGTGGCCATGGAAAGAATCGGCCCTTGGTCCATCGCGGCGTTGCTGGCCACGCTGGTGCTGCTGTTTGCCTTCCAGGGCGAAGCCATCCTGAAGCAACCCCTGGTGATTGCCCTACTGGCCGTGCCGATCCTGATTCAGGTGTTTTTCAACTCGGCACTGGCCTACTGGCTGAACCGCGCTGTGGGTGAAAAGCACAACATTGCCTGCCCTTCGGCGCTGATTGGCGCCTCCAACTTTTTCGAACTGGCCGTGGCGGCGGCCATCAGCCTGTTCGGGTTCCAGTCGGGCGCGGCACTGGCCACGGTGGTGGGCGTGCTGATTGAAGTGCCCGTCATGTTGCTGGTGGTGTACATCGTGAACCACTCCAGGGGCTGGTACGAGCGCGGCCAAACGTCATGAGCCAGACCATGTCCGCCATCACGATTTACCACAACCCCAAGTGCGGGACCTCGCGCAACACCCTGGCGCTTATCCGCAATTCAGGCGTCGAACCGCGCGTCGTTCTCTACCTGGAAACAGCCCCGAGCCGCGCCGAATTGCAGGCACTGATAGCCGCCAGCGGTGCGCCCGTGCGCGAACTGATTCGTACCAAGGAATCCGTGTACAAGGAACTCGACCTGGACCATCCGAAATGGTCTGATGACGAATTGCTGGATGCCATGCTGGCTCACCCCATCCTGATCAATCGCCCGATCGTGGTGACGGCGCTGGGCACGTGCCTTTGCCGCCCTTCGGAAAGGGTGCTGGACATCCTGCCCCTGCCACAGTTGGCGGCCTTCACCAAGGAGGACGGCGAAACTGTGATCGACGCACTGGGTCGGCGCGTCTGAAACCATGACCCCACTGCTGTCTGATTCGCCCCCCGGTCGGTGCTGATTTGTCGGGCGCCAGCGCAGCTTGGGTACGAGCCCAATGTCGCGCGCCGGATTGAGTCAATCCACCGATTCGAGGAAAGCAAAAGAGTTTCAGCCGCTGAAAATGACAACGGGCCATTACACTGGCGCTCGGTCAATGACGCATGGAGTGATGCGTTTGAAGCATTTATCTCTATTTGTGATAATTGCTTCATGATTCATTGGCTGATACTGACGGCGACCCTTCCCACTTCCCCAAGGCGGTCTGCGCGTGCGCATTTGGCGCGCGCTGAAGTCAACCCATTGCGCGACCCTGCGCGAGGGCGTGTACCTCCTTCCCGCAACTGCAACCTCAGCCAAGGCATTCTGGGACTTGGACGCCGCCATACGCGTCGCAGGTGCCGAATCACACCTGTTGGTGCTGCAGGCCCGCGACGCCGCGCAAGAAGCAGGCTTTGTGGCGCTTTTTGACCGTTCAGCGCTGTATCTGGCGTTTTCGCAGTCATTGAAAGGCGCCAAAAAATCATTCAAGTCAGCCGCAGCAACCGAGATTCGCAAGGCGCTGCGCGAGTTGGAGTTGCAGCTTCAATCCATTCTTGCGGCCGACTTCTTTCCTGGGCAAGCCGCCGCATCGGCCACGTCCGGCCTGGGAGCCTTGCGACACGAGTCCGAGCGCCAGCTTTCCCCGGGCGAGCCGGCCTCAACGATGGGTCAAGTACCGCTGCTTTCTGCCAGCGATTACCAAGGAAGAACTGGGCGACGCGGGCCAGACCTTGGGTGGACCGATTGGCAACAGCTTGGCTGGTGCAGCGCTTCGTTGACAAGAAGCCCACCTTCATTTGGGTGGTAAATTCCAAGAAATGTCCCAAGAGCGCCCTGGGCTACGACTTCGATGGTGCCAGCTTCACCCACGTTGGCGAACGCGTGACTTTTGAATTTGTGGCTGCGTCGTTTGCGCTGGACCGCGACCCGGCAATAAAGCGTCTGGGCGAGGTTGTGCACTTCATCGACATCGGCGGCATCCCTGCAGATGAAGCGCCCGGACTTGAACTGATTCTGAGGGGCCTGCAAGCGCAGCACGCCGATGACAACGACTTGCTCGACGCCTGCGCAGACCTCTTCGACGCCCTTTATGCCGCATTGCGGACAACAGCATGACCACCCACCATTCGGCACCCCAAGCCCCCACGTTTTGGCAAGCGTTTACCTACTGGCTCAAGCTGGGCTTCATCTCGTTTGGCGGCCCAGCGGGGCAGATAGCCCTCATGCATGAGGACCTGGTCGAGCGCAAACGCTGGATTTCCGAGAAGCGCTACCTGCACGCCTTGAACTACTGCATGGTGCTGCCAGGCCCTGAGGCACAGCAACTGGCGACCTATATCGGCTGGCTGATGCACAGGACCTGGGGCGGAATCGTGGCCGGTGGGCTGTTCGTTTTGCCCTCGCTGGGCATTCTGATCGGCCTGTCCTGGATGTATATGGCGTATGGCGACGTGGTGGCGGTTGCGGGCGTGCTGTACGGCATCAAGCCTGCGGTGACTGCCATTGTCGTGTCGGCCGCACATCGCATCGGTTCTCGTGCGCTGAAGAACGGCCTGCTCTGGGGCATCGCCGTGGCAGCCTTCATCGCCATCTTTACGTTCAACCTCCCGTTCCCGCTGATCGTGCTGGCAGCAGGTGCGGCAGGCTATGTTGGCGGGCGCTTGGCGCCAGACAAGTTCGCGGTAGGCGGCCATGGCAAGGGCGGCAACAGCGCAGGTCCCGCGGTCATCGACGACGACACCCCCACGCCCTTGCACGCCGTGTTCACATGGAGGCGTTTTTGGCAGGTCTTGGCGGTCTTCCTTGGAATCTGGCTTGCTGCCATGGGTGCACTGACGCTCCTCTCGGGTCGGGACGCCGTGCTCACTCAGATGGCCTGGTTTTTCACCAAAGCCGCGCTCATGACCTTCGGCGGAGCCTATGCCGTTCTGCCCTACGTCTACCAGGGTGCCGTGGAGCACTTTCAGTGGCTGACTGCGCTGCAGATGATCGATGGCCTGGCGTTGGGCGAAACCACACCCGGTCCGCTCATCATGGTGGTGTCCTTCGTCGGTTTCGCAGGTGGATGGACCAAAGCCCTGTTCGGCCCGGACGCGCTGCTGTTGGCCGGGGCGGTCGCCGCGACCGTGGTCACGTTCTTCACTTTCCTGCCGTCCTTCCTTTTCATCTTCCTGGGCGGGCCCTTCATCGAGTCCACCCACGGCAAGCTCAAGTTCACTGCACCGCTGACGGGCATCACAGCCGCCGTGGTGGGCGTGATCGTAAATCTTGCGGTTTTTTTCGCCTATCACGTGCTCTGGCCCCGAGGCCTTGGCGGCACGTTTGAATGGGCTTCGGCGCTCATCGGCCTGGGTGCTGCCGTGGCCTTGCTGCGCTTCAAGGTGGGCGTCATTCCCGTGGTGCTGACTTGTGGACTGGCAGGACTGGCGCTGACGCTGCTGCGCCCGCTAATCAACTGAGGAATCGATATGGAAACAAGAATCCAGGAACTGTCCTTCGATCCCGTTTGCCTGGTGCAAGTCGTGCCAAGCCCAGTCGGACATGGTCGACAAGCTGCAGCGCGAAGTAGCCAAGGCGCTGGCCGCGCCGGACGTGAACAAGACGTTGCAGTCCCAGGGCGCGGGCGTGATGGGCAGCACGCCCGCCGAATTCCGTGACTTTCTGGTTCAGGTGAACGCGCACAGGGGGCGGGTCATCAAGCCCATCCATCTCAGCCTGGATTGAGGCAGGCACCACCCGGATCGCACACCTGGCCGCTGCCGCGTATTACGCCGATGAACGCTGCGCAAGTTCGACATATTCCTGCACCGGCACTTCTTCGGCGCGGCGCTGCAAGTCGAAGTTGCCGCTGCACGGGTGCAGTTCCAACCACTTGCCCAGAGTGTGACGCAGCAACTTGCGGCGCTGGCTGAAAGCTACTTGGACAATTTCGCTCAGGCGGCGCACGTCCACCGACGGTGGTTGTGCCAGCGGCCGCATGCGCACCACCGCACTGTCGACTCGGGGCGGTGGCTGAAACGATTGCGGTGGCACCATCAGGATGTTCTCCATGGCGTAGCGCCACTGCAGCATCACGCTCAACCGACTGTAGTCGCTGGTCGCTGGTCGCGCCACCATGCGCTCGACCACTTCCTTTTGCAGCATGAAGTGCTGATCTTCAATCACCGACACGTAATCCAGAAGATGAAACAGGATCGGCGTGGAAATGTTGTAAGGCAGGTTGCCAACGACCCGCAACTTGAGCACCGAATCGTCACCTGCTGCTTGCGCCCGTGCGGCCGCCAGGGAGCGTGCCAATTGGGCAAAATCGACCTTGAGCACGTCGGACTCGGTCACGTCGAGTTGCGCGTGCAAACGCAATCGTGCGGCCAGGTCGCGATCCAGTTCGATCACGGCCAGACGCCCCAGGCGCTCCACCAAGGGCTGTGTCAACGCCGCGAGTCCAGGCCCGATTTCGACCATGATCTGCTCCGGCTTGGGCGCAATCTCATGCACGATGGTGTCGATGATCCCCTGATCGGTCAGAAAGTGCTGACCAAAGCGTTTGCGCGCAATGTGATGGGATGGCTTCACAACGGCGGTTCACGAAATTCGACGTAGGCCTTGCCGCGCACGTCCTGAATCCAGGCAAGATAGGCTTCATCCAGCTTCTTCTCGCGTACGAAATTGCGCACCAGTTCCCGTTGCTCGCGCACGCTCAGGGGCGTTTCGCGGCGCTCGACCAACTGGATCAGATGTACGCCAAAACGAGACACCACCGGGTCGCTGATCTGCCCCGGTGTCAGGTTCATCAAGACATCTTCAAATTCGGGCACAAATTGGCCAGGAGCAGCCCAGCCCAGGTCTCCACCGTCCTTGGCACTGCCATCCTGCGACAGCTCCTTGGCCTGGGTGGCGAAATCGGTCTGGCCCGCGAGGATGCGCTTTTTGGCCTCTGCCAGGCGCGCAATGGCGCCGGCCTGTGTCAACTGGGGTCCGGCGCGCAGCAAGATATGGCGACCGTGGTTTTGCGTGACGGAGCTGGGCGGCAGACCGGCTCCGCGCTTGTCCAGCAGCTTGAGAATGTGAAACCCGGCAGGCGAGCGGATCAGAGCGCTCACGCCTCCCTTGTCCAGGCCCTGAGTCGCCTGCAGAAAAAGCGCCGGGTAACGGTCCGCAGAACGCAGCCCCATGGATTTGCCGCTGGTGCGCTCCATGCCGTCAGAATACTCCCTGATGAGTGCACTGAAATCATCGCCGGCGCGGGCACGCTCCAGCGCTTTTTGCGCGCGCGCCTGCAACACCCGCGTCTGCTCCGCGGTCGCCTTGTCGGGCACCTCCACCAGAATCTGGGCCAGTTCGAACTCCAGACCGGAAAGGTCGGTGTTGGATTTTTGATCACGCAGATATTGATCGATGTCCTGCTCGCTAACTTTCACGCGTGCATCCACCTCGCGTTCACGCAGGCGGGAGAGCGCGATCTGGTCGCGCAATTCGCTGCGAAAACGCGCCAGCGTGACGCCATCGGCCACCACCCGACGACGCAATTCGGCGACCTCGATCTGATTCTGGCGGGCCACGTTCTGCTCTGCCTGATCGATCGCATCCTCTTCCACTCGAACGCCACTCTCACCGGCCATCTGGAGCTGCGCTTTTTCCCCGATCAGCCGCTCCAGCACCTGACGTGCCAGCTCTTCCTGTGACGGAAGGGCGATGCCCTGCTGGCTCAACTGAACCTGCGCGCGCGCCACGCGTTGCTGCATTTCGCTGCGTGTGATGGGCTCCGAGTTGACAACCGCCACGATGTAATCCGCTTGCTGTGGACCCGCTTGCACGGCCCGCGCAGCCACACTGCCCAGACTCAAGCTGGAGCTCGAACTCGAGGGTGGACGCAGGCCTTGAGCCGAGGCCGAAATAGCAGCGATGCCGCTCAGACACAGCAGGGAGAAAGTGCGCAATAGGTAAATCATGTTGTAGGTGCTAATCGTATTGGCCGAATCGGCTGGGCTGCGTGGTCTGCTCGCGCAGAAGCTGGTATCGGGGGATATTGTCTTTCAAGGACTGTAGCGGACTGGACCCCAGTCGGGCGAAGCCAACGAACTCCAATTGAAACATCACATGCTGACTCGCCGTTGCACCCACGCGTTGCAAGCGTTCCAGCACGACCCGCCCCAGCCAGCAGCCCGCATCGTACTCAAAGCCGAAGACCGAATCTATCTGCCTTTTGTCTTTCAGGCTGTAGTTCAGATGGCCCACGCTGTACCAGCGCCCCGATCCCTGACCCAGGCCTGCGTCAAGGTCTTTCCCCTTGTCGCCCCAAAGGTCATTGATGGGCCACTGCCAGCCCAGATCCACCAACTCACTCACGCCGCGCTGCAAGCTGTAGGTCGCGCTCAGCAACCGGTAGTTGCTGGGGTTGTAGCGTGCGCTCACGGTCGTGCGCTCGGACGAGTTGGTGGAGGGATTGAACTGCACCGTGGAGTCCAAAGACCAGCGCGGGTTCCAGTTCATCGTCGCCCCCAGCATCAGGTCGCTGGCGTGATCGATCACCGGTACGCCGCCCGGAAGGGTCACGCTTTGCTGCTGAAAACGCTGTTGTTGTGCGACGCTGAAACGCGCGTCTTCGGCCCCCGACACCGGGTCTAGCAGCCTCGTGGTCACGCCCAGCGTCATCAGGTTGTTGTCTGCTATCCGATCCTTGCCGCTGAAGGCGTTTTCGCTGTAAATGGATGTGAAATTGAAATCGTAGGCGGCAGAATCGTAGACGGGCAATGCGCTTTGGTCACGAAACGGCGTATTCACGTAGAACACGCGTGGCTCCAGGGTCTGGCGAAACGTCCGCCCAAAAAATGAAGCGTCTCGCTCCAACACCAGACCGCTGTCCAGACTGAAAGTTGGCAGCACACGACGGGCCGACGTCGCCAGATTGGCCAGCGGCGCATCAAACTCGTATTGGCTTGCATTCAACTCCAGCTTGGGCGTGATGAACCACCCTGGCGCCAGCCATGGGCGGCTCAACTGGGCCACCGCGACGGAGCGCAAGGCGTCGGGCTGGCTGGTGAGCGCGCGCTCTCCTCGAAACTTCGTGATGTCCAGATCCAGAGAATAGTCAAAACCACCGACCTGGGTGCGGGCGTAGCGGGTGCTGAGTTCGGGCATGCGGTCGTAGGGCGGTGTGATGGGCGCAGTGACGTTTTGCAGGGTCTGCCAGGTCAGCGTACGCACCGTGGCCGAAAAATCCTCGCGTTGCCACTCTAACGTGACGTCGTTGGGCAGCAGTCGCGGAGTCAACGAGTTGCTGCTGCGCGCAAAGTCGAGCCAGTAATTGTCGTCACTGACGCGGTTCAGGTTCAGCTTGAACCCCAGGCCGCTGTCGCTCCCCATATCGACCGTGCCACTGTGGGTGGTGGCCAAACTCCAGCGCTGGCGATTGCGCAGCGTGTCGGTCGGCATGAAACTGCCCTGCAGCTGACCTTTCGCATCGGATTCAAGGTAGCGAAATTCCCCCCCCAGGTTGACGCCGCGCTTGCTCATGAAGGAGGGGGTCAACGTGGCATCCCGATTGGGCGCGATGTTCCAGTAGTAGGGCAGCGTGAATTCCAGTCCGTTGATGTTGTCTTGCTCAGGCGTAGGTGGCATGAAACCCGACTTGCGCTTTTCGCTCAACGGGAAACTGAGCGAAGGCAGCGGCAGTATCGGCACGCCTTTGAAGCTCAACACCGCCTGCTCGGCCTGGCCCACTTCTTCCTCGCTGTCGATCTGGATCGTGGATGCACGCAGAATCCAGTCGGGTAGCCAGTCCGGCCCAGGCTGACGTTGGCAGGTGGTGTAGTTCGCGTTGTGGATGACCGAGTGGCTGCGGTCGAGAAAGTCCACTCGGTCCGCTTCGCCATGCGCCTGATTTCTGAGGAAGCGATAACTCGGCTGCTGCAGGAATCCTTGGAACGAATCGAGTTTGAGTTCCAGCGTGGCGCCCTCGTACAGGTTGCCTGCGCGATTGATTCTGATGGCACCCTGGGCCTTGGCCAGATCGTCGGCTTGATCGTATTCCATGCGATCGGCGCGAATCACGGTGTCGCCCTTGCGCAGCATGGCGTGGCCCTCGATCTTCGTTTCGTGGTCGGGGCTTCCCGTCATGACATCGCCACTGACGAAAGTCGGCAGCAGCGGACGTGCCGACGGGGAAATGGTTTCTTGCAGGTGAGTGCTGGGCTTGAGCGTCAGGGGTGGCTCCGGCGCGGCGTCCTGTGCCTGGCCTGACGACAGCCGCAGCAGCGCCAACCCGGCCAGACCGAACTGGCGCAAAACGGCGTTTGAAGGCGGCCGTGCGCGCGAACCGACGCCAAGACGAAACGGTTGCGAGGCACTGCCTGAGCGCCGAAAGAGTCTCATCATGGCGCGCGCAAGGGGCCAACTTTCATGGCGCCAACATTCACGCTAGCTTTCATGGCGCGCGCGTGAACCGCTCCGAGTCATGACCGTGGGTTCTTTCAGGTTAAGGCGTGGGGTGGATCTTGGGCGCGGGAAGTTCATGGGGCAGTTGAAGGCTTTGTAGAATGGATTATCCATGGTGCGACTCGCGTCGCCTCATTGCGGTTGTTGGAACCGCCTTATCAGTGAATCTCCCCCGTAGGAGTGTAGATTCAACCCCTCACAGGGTTAACTTTGTAGCGGCCAAATGGCTCGATTTGGCTGCTTAATTCCAGTCCCAAAAGGATACGGAATTAACGAATAGCACCCCTCGGGATGTGTTTTCGTTGCCAAATTGAGACAACGATTCTTTGCGGAATCGATATGTTACAAGTGGTTGCAATTCTCTGCTGCCAAGTTGCTGATTATGAGAGCGTACATCGCTCTCTGTGTCTTGTTTCCTACTGAAACCACGCTTGGAACAGCGTGACCTTGACCACACGTGCGTTCGGAGTAATCCGGGGGTGCGAAGCTGTGGTTAAACGATCCGTGCGCGAGCACACAAGGCGGGCGCAAGCTCGTCCCAATTCTGCAAGCAAGACGCAGGAAGATCGCCAAGGTATAGGGTACGGGAAACACATGTGAACTCTCGCTCGAACCGTCGTCACCATTAGGCAGCTTACGCTTGCCTCCCTCTTCGGAGGGGAGCTGCAGCCAAAAGGCATCAGGTCAGGAATTGCCGGTCGTGATTCGGCAATTCGTTTCCCAAGAACGATCTGCGGCGGATAGAGAGTCCCTAACCCCATCTGTCTGGTAGCCACCAGACAGGACACGGAGGGAAACGAGGTAAGCCCCACTCACCGCCAGCACCGCAAGGGGCTGGCAACCTGCGAGCAATCAAAGGCCATGGCGGAGGGGGTAGAGGAATAGGCAAAAAGCGAATGCCCGGTTGTAATGATCGGGATAGGGCCCATGGCCTGCGGTGAAAGCCAGCAGACTTGCCTCAGGTGCGACAGCGTAAAGCCGTTGCGACTTATCAACGACCCAGAGGGTATCTGACCCTCTGGGTCAGTGCCTTCTTCAATGGGTTACCTCACTGGAGAATGGTATGGAACACATCCGAAAGGATGCTGCGTCTCCGGGCGAATCAAGTGAATGGCACTCCATCGACTGGAAGGCCGTCATGCAGTTCGTAGGAAAGGCGCAGATGCGCATTGCGCAGGCGGAACTGGAAAGGGATTTCCGAAGGGTCGCAAGACTCCAACGAAGTCTGATCCGTTCTTGGCAAGCCAAGGTATTGGCAGTCAGGAAAGTAACTGAGAACCGGGGGAAGCGGACGAGTGGCATCGACCGCGAACTTTGGGACACGCCCGAGAAGAAATGGAACGCGGTCAGTCGATTGAACCAAGTGGGATACCAGGCACGCCCTCTAAGGCGGGTCTATATCCCCAAAGCCAATGGGAAGGAACGCCCTCTAGGCATACCGACCATGTTGGATCGAGCGATGCAGGCTCTACACCTGCTCGCGCTGGAACCAGTCGCAGAATGCCACGCCGATCCGAACTCCTACGGGTTTCGGAAAAATCGGTCGACGCACGATGCACGGCAACAGCTATTTGTGTCTTTGTCCAGAAAGGTTTCGGCCGAATGGATATTGGATGCAGATATCAAAGGGTTCTTCGACAATATCAACCACGCGTGGCTTTTGAACCATGTCCACATGGACAGACGGGTTCTCCACAAATGGTTGAAATCAGGAGTAGTCGACAGGGGTCAAGAAGTGGTTCGACAAATTTGAACAGTAGGATAGGTGGAAATCCAGGCGATTTTTGACTGTCCGGCGCAGGCCGGGCGTATTGGAATTTTCACTATGAAACTGAGAAAGAAAACCACCGTGGCACGCCGGGTGCGGCGCACCCACACACCCGAATTCAAGGCGCGCGTGGCGCTTGCCGCGTTGCGTGAGGACAAGACCATGGCGCAGTTGTGCCAGGAGTTTGACTTGCATGCCAATCAAATCACCGAGTGGAAACGCCAACTCGTTGAGGGTGCGGCTCAGGCGTTCAATGGGGCTTCTGTGCAGCCCGAGGTAGACCTGATTCCGCTGCAAGCCAAGATCGGGCAACTGACGTTGGAGAATGATTTTTTAGAACGTGCGCTCACCAAAGCGGGATTGCTGAGCGCAAAGCGATGATTGACCGAGACAACACCCTGCCGATCAGTCGTCAAGCCAAACTGCTGGGCATCAGCCGAGGCAGCGTGTACTACCAACCCCAGGGCGTGAGCCAGGCCGAGTTGAGTCTGATGCGCCACATTGACGAGTTGCATTTGGAACACCCATTCATGGGGTCACGTCAACTGTGTCGGCAGTTGCGTCGTCAGGGATTTGAGGTCGGCAGACTGCACGTGCGCACGCTCAT
>CAIVXG010000047.1 GCA_903909815.1 uncultured beta proteobacterium
GGTTTTGGGCGGAAATCCGCGAAAAACCCCAAGTCTGACCTTCGACGTTCAAATCGAGACCAGACTCAAACACCAAATTCAACATGTAAATCATCAACTTACGACGTCCTGATGTGGAAACGTTGGGACACTACTGATTTCAAGTCAAGCCTGGATTGCCGCGTCGTTGGCGCTCCTCGCAATGACGAAACATCGGCTCGGTCAAGGTGCTATGCTGGCGCCCATGAAACTCCTCGTCCGATGGCTTCTCAGCGCCACCGCCTTGCTGGCTGTGGCCCATTTGTACAGCGGCGTGCAGGTGCAGAGTTTTTCGGCAGCGCTGATTGCGGCGTTCGTGATCGGCCTGTTCAACACCTTGCTGCGTCCGATCCTGGTGTTGTTGACCCTGCCGGTGACGATCGTCACCCTGGGTCTGTTCCTGTTCATCATCAACGCCCTGATGTTCTGGCTCGCGTCTGCCAGCCTGAACGGATTTCAGGTTCAGGGATTCGGCGCGGCGCTGCTGGGCTCGCTCATCTACTCGGTGCTGGGCCTGGTGATCGACTCAGCGCTCAGTCACCTGTTCCCGAACAAGTAGCTCCACCTCGCGCGTGCGGGTGTCGATGATGGACGCTTCGATGTGGTCGCCCGCGCTGCGCGCGCCGCCCTCACCCTTGATGCGCGCCTGCGCCGCCTTGAAGCGGGCCAGGGCGCCAGGGAGGTCCAGGTGCGCCACCTGCGCCTCGGCGTCGGCCCGAATCGCGCTCACGGTCTGCCCCAAGGCGTCGTAGGCGCTGCGCAGCGCCATCCAGGCGTTGGCGTCCTTCGGATGCACAACCACCCAGGTCTGCAACTCCTGCGCCGCCAGATTGGCGCGCCCACCTCGCACCTGAGCCTGCGCCAACAGCAGCAGTTCTGCTCGCTGCGTGGGAACAGCGTCCCCTAACAGCCGCAAGGCACGCGCTGCGTCGTCCTGCGCCAAAGCCAGTTCCACCGACATGAAGCGCGTCAGCCGCTGCGTCGCTGCATCGCCCTGCGCCAGCGCTTGCAGGCGCGCGAGCAGCTGGCTGGCCTGGCCGAATTCCCGCAAACGCATGCTGGACAGAAGGGCGCTGGTGAGGGCGCCGGCCTTCCTGGGGAGGTCCCAGCCATCGAAGGTGATGCCGCTGGCCTCGTCCTGCGACAGCCGCAGTGCCTCGGAAGACGGGTTGGCCAGGATGCGCGCGCGCGCCGCCATCATGGCGTGCTGCGGCGTGAGCGGCGGTGGCGGCAGCACGGCCCCTGCTGCACCCTGGGGCAGGCGCGACTGCACATCGCCGATGCGTTCGGTCGTGAGCGGGTGCGTGCGCAGATAGGGAAAGGCGCCGGAGTCGCTGAGCCGGGTGGATTGCTGCAGCTTGTCGAACATGCTGGCGAAGGCCTCGGGCGCAAAGCCGGCTTGTGACATGACGCCAAACCCCACGCGGTCGGCTTCGCGCTCCATGTCGCGCGAAAAATTCAACTGGTTTTGGATCGCCAGCGCCTGCCCGCCGGTCAACAAGGCGCTGGCTGCATCCGGGCTCTTGCTGGCTGCCAGCACACCCAGAATCATGGCGCCGATCAGCCATGGCGTTTGCTGGCTGTCCTTGGCGGCCACGCGCGAGATATGGCGCTGGGTGATGTGGCTGAGCTCGTGCCCCAGCACCGAGGCCAATTCATCGGGGCTGCTCACGATCGCGATCATCCCCAAATGCACGCCCATGTAGCCACCCGGCAGCGCAAAGGCGTTGACGCTGCGGTCGCGTATCAGCATCACTTCCCAGGCCAGGCGTTCGTCCATTTCGGGCGATATCTCGCCGCGCACGCGCGCCGCTGCCAGCAGCGGCTGCCAGATGCCCTGCACATACTCGGCCAGCAGCGGGTCGTCGATGTAGTCGGGGTCGCGGTAGATTTCGTAGGCGATGCGGTCGCCCAGGCGGCGCTCGGCGCTCAGACTCATGTCACCGGAGTCGCCCAGATGCGGCAGCGGATTGACCGAGCCCGCAGGCAAGGCCACCAGCGGCCAGCCCAGCACGGCCGCGAACAGGCCCAGTTGCAGGCCGCGAAGCAGTCGACGCCCGGGCGAGAATTTCAAGGTGAATCCAGCGGCTCGGGGCTCAGGTTTCTGGCCTGCCCGGTGAATGCGCAATGTGAACATGGCCGTATGATGCTCGAAAAAGATCAACGTTCAGTGAATCAACCTTTTCCCCCGCCATTTCCCATGAGTTCATTGACCCACTTCGATGCGCAAGGCCAGGCCCACATGGTGGACGTGGCCGGCAAGGCCAGCACCCACCGCGTTGCTGTCGCTGGTGGCTGCATAGAGATGTTGCCGCAAACGCTGGACATCATTCTGGCGGGCAGCGCCAAGAAGGGCGACGTGTTGGGCATTGCCCGCATTGCCGGCATCCAGGCCGCCAAGAAGACCAGCGACTTGATTCCCCTGTGCCACCCGCTGGCGCTGACCCGCGTGGCGCTGGAGTTTTCCAGCGCGCCGCAGCATGAGGGCGCAGCCGCAAGGGTGGAGTGCCGCGCCACGGTCGAAACTTTTGGGCCCACGGGCGTGGAGATGGAGGCCCTGACCGCTGTGCAGATCGCCCTGCTCACGATCTACGACATGTGCAAGGCCGTGGACCGCGGCATGACGATCACGGGCGTGCGGTTGCTGGAAAAACACGGTGGCAAATCGGGCAGCTTCGTGACGCGGGAGTGATCGCTGACTTTCAAAGCGATCGGCCGAGAGACAAGGCGCTGAACGGTGGGCACGTTCAATCGAGACCGAAAGGGACAGGGCCACATGCCTATCCGACCCCCGGCGAGGTGACCAAGATTTCGCCGAATGACCTCTGGCACTTTCATCAGACACCGAGGTAGTTGGCCAGGGCTGAGCTTTGCGCCACATACTGGGACGTACCTTGCAGCACCACCTGTCCCTTTTGCAGCACCAGCGCATGGTCGGAGCGCTGCAGCACCTTACGGTAGTCCCGGTCGACGATCAGCGTGGCGATGCCGCTAGCACGAATCTCGGCGATCACGCGCCAGATTTCCGTGACGATTTTTGGCGCCAGGCCTTCAGTGGCTTCGTCCAGCACGATCAACTCGGGGTGCGTCATCAGGGCCCGGCCGATGGCCAGCATCTGCTGCTCACCGCCGGAGAGTTGTCCTCCCAGGTTGGAGATTCTTTCCTGCAAACGGGGAAATGTGTGCAGCACGCGCTCCAGTGTCCAGTCGTTTCGGCCATCGCGGCCGCAGCGCGCCGCCATCACCATGTTCTCGCGCACGGACAGGTTCGCAAACACGCCCCGCCCCTCGGGCACGTAGGCCAGGCCCAGCCGCGCCACCTGATGCGGAGCGAAACGCGACGCGTCCTGCCCGAACAGGGTGATGCGGCCTTCGCGCTGTGCCACATGTCCGAGCAAAGTGCGTATCAGCGTGCTCTTGCCCATGCCATTGCGACCCAGCAGACCGACGGTTTGGCCGGCGCTGATCTGCAGGTCAACGCCGTGCAGCACGTGACTGGAACCATACCAGGCGTTCAGACCGCTGGCGTCGACAATCAGTTCGGCGCCGGTTCCTCGGGGCGCTTCTATGCCAGCAGTGGTCATATCACTGCTCCCCCAGATAGGCCACGCGCACCTCGTCGCTGTTGCGCACGAAGTCCGGTGTGCCCGAAGCGATCACGCTGCCGTTGACCATGACGGTGATGCAGTCGGAAATTCGAAACACCGCGTCCATGTCATGCTCGACCAGCAAAATGGCGTGCTGGCCCTTCAATTCCTCGAGCAGTCTCAGCATGCGTTCCGTTTCCTCGGCGCCCATCCCCGCCAGCGGCTCGTCCAGTAACAGCACCTTTGGATCAGTGGCCAGGCACATAGCGATTTCGAGTTGGCGCTTGTTCCCATGCGAGAGCATCCCGGCTTGCAACTCACACACGTCGGTCAGCCCGGCGCGCTCGACGCAAACGCGTGCTGTGGCCATGCTGGCCTGGCACCGCTGCGCGTCTTGCCACCAGGCCCAGGGTTTGGGAGTGCGTGCCTGCGCCGCGAGGCGACAGTTCTCGAACACGGTGAATGTCTGATAGATGGTGTTTCGCTGATAACTTCGCCCCAACGCGGCGCGAGCGCGTTGGGGCTGCGACCAGGTAGTGACGTCCTGACCCAGCAGTTCGACCTGGCCACTCGAGGGCGCAAGCTCGCCTGAGAGCATATTGATCAAGGTGGACTTGCCCGCGCCGTTGGTGCCGATGACAGCGTGCACAGTACCACGCTCCAGCGTCAGCGAAACCCTGTCCACCGCAACCAGTCCGCCCCAGCGGCGGGTCAGTTCCTTGGCCCGCAGCAGCACTTCAGGTGGGTTCATGAGGCGCTCCCGTGGCTCGCGCTCCTGGCGCGCGGCCGGCCAGGCGCGCCACCAGTTGCCCAGGCAATCCGACGAGCCCGCGAGGCAGCAGCGCCACGCTGGCAATGATCGACAGGCCCAAGCCCAGGTGCCAATGCTTGGCAAAGTCCCCAAATATCGCTTCCGATTTGAATAATTCCTGCAGCAGCGCAAAGGCAAATGCGCCCAGCAAGGCCCCGCGCAAATGTCCCAGACCACCCAGGATGATCATGATCAGAACCTCGCCCGACATGTGCCAGCTCATCAGTTCGGGATTGACAAACCCATCTTTCACGGCGAACAGGAAGCCGGCCAGACCAGCAATGCCGCCGGAAATCACGAAGGCCGCCAGCTTGTAGGGGTAGGTGGAAAACCCCGTGGCGCGCATGCGCTGCTCGTTCACCCTGATGCCGTCCAACGCGCGCCCAAAGCGCGAGCGCAAGATCAGCGCAAGCAGTCCGAACACGCCCAGCAGGCAGGCCAGGGTGAAGGCGTACATGGTCTGTGAGCGGTCCAGATCGAGCAGTGTGCCCAGCACCGGCTTGCTGCTGAGATAGATGCCGTCGGTACCCCCTCCCAGGGGCGTGTCGTGAACCACATAGAACGCCATCTGGGAAAACGCCAGCGTCACCATGATGAAGTAAACCCCCCTGGTGCGCAGCGACAAGGCGCCCACGAACAGCGCGCAGAAGGCGGCTGCCAGCACGCTGGCGGGCAACAGCCAGAGCACAGACGCCGCTGTGTCCGAAGGCGACAGCAGCACCGCTGCGTAGGCGCCCGCGCCAAAGAACGCTGCCTGACCGAAGCAAACCAGGCCGGTGCAGCCCACGAGCAGTTGCAGACTCAGCGCGAAGATGGCGAAGACCATGATCTTGGTGACGCGGTCGACGCCATAAGGCTCTGCCACCAGCGGAAACAGCGCCAGCGCGGTGAATGCGAATGCAACGAAGAGCAGTTTGTAGCGATTCATGCTGACGCTTAGCCTGCCTTGAACAGGCCGTCGGGTTTCCAAAGAAGGATCAGCGCCATCAGCACGTAAACAAGTACACCTGAGGCCTGGGGCAGCAGCACCTTGCCAAAGGTGTCCACCACGCCGATCAGCAACGCGGCCAACAAGGCGCCGCGGATCGAGCCAATCCCTCCAATCACCACCACGACAAAACAGATGATGAGCACGGTATTGCCCATGCCGGGATAGACCGAGGACACGGGCGCTGCGATCATGCCGGCGAACACCGCAATCGCGACACCGGCAGCGAACACGATACGGTACAAAAACTTGATGTCTATGCCCAGCGACTGCACCATCTCGCGATTCGTGCTGCCGGCGCGAATCATCATCCCCAAGCGTGTGCGCGTGAAGACAAAGTACATGCCCATGGCCAGTGCCAGACAAACGCCCGAGACGAAAAGCCGGTACACCGGGTAGGTCATCATTTCGCCCAAGGCGATGGTCCCCGCCAGCATGTCCGGGGGCGCCACGCCGTGCACCTCATCACCCAGCAGCAGGCTGCGCAACTCCTCAAATACCAGGATCAGTCCATAGGTCATAAGCACCTGCTGCAGATGTTCACGCTCGTACAGGAAGCTGAAAAAGGCCCACTCCAGCACATAGCCCAGCAGCACCGCCAGCACCAACCCCACGACCAGCGTCGCGAAAAAGCCGCCGCCAAAGGTCGAGCCCACGATCGGCGCCAGGGCAAAAGCCATGTAGGCGCCAATCATGTAGAAGCTGCCGTGCGCCAGGTTGATCACGCCCATGATGCCAAAGATCAGCGTCAGGCCGGAAGCGACCAGGAACAGCAGCAGTCCGTACTGCAAGGCGTTCAGGCACTGGATCAGAAAAGTGGCGAAGTCCATCGCTGCGGGCCAACCCTGAACTACATCTTGCAACCGCGCGCCGGGTCGGCCAGCGCCTTGGTGGCGACGCTGATGACCTTGTTCTCCTTGCCCACGACCTGGCGCAGGTAAATGTCCTGCACCGGGTTGTGCGATTTGGACAGGGTGAAGACGCCGCGCGGGCTGTCGATGCGCGCCTTCTCCACGGCGGCGGCAAATTCGGCCTTCTTCGCCGTATCGCCCTTTGTGGCCAACAGGCCTATGCCAAGAATCTGGGCGGCGTCATAGCCTTGCACCGCGTACCCATCGGGTTGCAGCTTGTAGGTCTTGGCGTAGGACAGGCGAAAACTGTTGTCCCGCGGCGTGCCCAGGCTGTCGGCGTAGTGCAGCGTGGTCAGCAAGTCCGCAGCGGCGTCACCGGCGGCCTCCAGGGTACCATCGGTGAGGAAACCGGCGCCGTACAGCGGAATGTTCTTCTTCAGCCCGGCTGCCGCATAGTCCTTCATGAACTTGGCAGCGCCAGCACCGGCGAAGAAGGTGTAAACCGCATCGGGCTTGGTGGCGGCGATTTCGGTCAGCAGCGCCTGAAATTCGACGTTCGGGAACGGCAAATTGAGTTCCTTCACCACCTGTCCGCCGCTCTTCTCGAAGGCCTCCTTGAAGCCGCGCGCCGATTCGTCGCCGGCCGAGTATTTCCAGGTAATGGTCACGACCTTCTTGTGCCCCTTCTTGGCCACCACGTCGCCCATCGCATAGGCCGGCTGCCAATTCGAGAAAGAACTGCGAAATATGTTGATGGCGCACATGGGACCGGTGATGGCGTCGGCGCCGCCATTGGGATCAATCATCAGGGTTCCGGTTTCCTTGGCGACCTTGGCCATGGCCATGGCCACACCCGAGTGCACTGATCCCACGAGCACATCGACATGGTCGCGCTTCACGAGCTTGTTCACATTGTCCGTGGCCTTGGAGGGGTCGGACTCGTCATCGACCTTGACGTACTCGACCTCGCGCCCGGCAATTTTGCCGCCCTGTTCGGCGACGAACAGGCGAAAGCCGTTTTCAATCGCCGTGCCCAATGACGCGTAGGTGCCGGTGTAGGGCAGCATCAGCCCCACCTTGAGTTTGGGTGCGGCCTGGCCAAAGGCCAGAGGCGCGGCAAGTGCACAGGCAGTGAGCAGGCTGGTACGGAACATCTTCATGGTTTGTCTCCTGGTTTAGGGTGTCGTTGTAAAAAATCGGTGATCGCGGCAATCAGTCGCTCGGTCTGGTCGCGGTGCGGCGAGTGACCGCAATCGGGCAAGGCCAAGATTTCGGTCTGGGGCACAACCTGGGAGATACCGAGAACCTGTTGCATTGTCCCGTACTCGTCGTCCACACCCTGGACCGCCAGCATGGGACAGCGAATAGCGCCGATTTCGCCGGCGATCGACCATTCGCGAAACGCCGGATCCAACCAGACGCGGTTCCAGCCCCAGAAGGCCGAGTCGGGGTCATCGTGGTACTTCGCCAGCCCCTGCTTCAAGCCCTGTCCCAGATAGGCTTGGCGCGCCAGTTCAATGCTGGCGACCGACAGGTCTTCCACCATGATGTGCGGCGCGACGACGATCATGCCTGCGACGGCTTGGGGCCATCGCGCGCCGTACAGCAGTGCGATCGAGGCGCCATCACTGTGCCCCAGCAGCCAGACCGGGTGCTCGATTCCCAGCGCCGCGAGCACGGCAGGCAAGACCTCGTGCGCCTGGCGGTGCATGAAATCAGTTCCCCACTCTTCAAGCTCGCCGCGCGGCGTCGAGCGGCCATAGCCAGGGCGCGAATACACCAGGCCGCGGCATGCTGCGGCAGCGCAAAGGCGCGGCGGAAAATCCTTCCACAAGGCCACCGAGCCCAGGCCTTCGTGCAGGAACACGAGCAGCGGCGCGCCGGCGCGTTGGGCTTCAATCCACTGCAATTCGATGCGCACGGGCAAGCCGCGCCAGTCGATCTGCACGAATTCTCCGGTTGGCTTCACCTTGGCTCGACTTGCAATGCGCGCAGCTTAAAACGCTGAATCTTGCCGGTGGCGGTCTTGGGCAATTCATCAATGAATTCGATGAGGCGGGGGTATTTGTAGGGCGCCAGCCTGTCCTTGACGAAGCTCTTGAGCTCTTCCTCGCTCACCTGAGCGCCCGACTTGCGCACGACAAAGGCCTTGGTCTTGGTCAGGCCATCGGCGTCGATCAGTCCCACCACTGCGGCCTCCAGCACTGCGGAGTGCTGCACCAGCGTGGCTTCGACCTCGAACGGCGACACGTAGATGCCACTGACCTTGAGCATGTCGTCGCTGCGACCGGAGTAGGTATAGCTGCCGTCGGCATTGCGCACGTATTTGTCACCGCTCTTGGTCCAGCCCCCCTGAAAGGTGTCGCGCGTCTTCTCCCTGTTGCCCCAGTACATCATGGCCGCAGACGGCCCCTGGATGTACAGGTCACCGGTTTCTCCGTCGGCCACGGGGAGGTTGTCGTCGCCGCGCAATTCGACCACATAGCCCGGCACCGGCCAGCCGGTCGTGCCGTAGCGCACCCGTCCCGGCGCATTCGACAGGAAGATGTGCAGCATCTCGGTGGAACCTATGCCGTCGATCACTTCAATGCCGAAATGTGCGCTGAAGCGCTGACCCAGTTCCGCCGGCAGGGCTTCCCCCGCCGAGGATGCCAGGCGCAGCGCTGTGTCCTTGGCGTCGGGCAGCTTGGGCGACGCCAGCATCCCGGCAAAACCTGTGGGCGCACCGAAGAAAACCGTCGGCCTGACTTGGCCGACGTGGCCCAGCCAGCGCTTGAAGGTCGCTTCGGGCGTGGGTCGTTCGGCCATGAGGATGGTGGTGGCACCCACGCTCAGCGGAAAACTCAAGCCGTTGCCCAGGCCGTAGGCGAAGAACAGTTTGGCCGCTGAAAAGCAGACGTCGTTTTCCTGCAGATCCAGCACGCCCTTGCCATAAAGCTCTGCCGTCCAATAGGGATTGGCATGCGAATGCACCGTGCCCTTGGGGCGGCCCGTGGAACCGGAGGAGTAGAGCCAGAAACCGGGGTCGTCCGCGTGCGTGGCAGCGGGTTTTTGCATCGGCGTGTAGGCGCGCAGAAAGCTCTCGAACTCTGCCTCGCCGGGGTGCAATGGGACCTCGGGGTGCGACACGATGACCTTGTGCACTTCGTGGTCGGACTTGACCATGCCCGCGTTCAGCACCGGCAGCAAGGCACCGGACACGAGCACGATTTGCGCCCGGGAATGCTCCAGCATGAAGGCGTAATCCTCGGCAGTGAGCAGCGTGTTCACCGCCACCGGCACCAGGCCTGCATACATTGCGCCCAGGAAACTCACCGGCCAGTCGTTGCAGTCGTGCATCAGGACCAGCACGCGCTCCTCGCGCTTGACCCCGAGCGAGCGCAGACCTTCAGCCATGTGCCGCACGCGATCATCGAGCGCCGCGAAGCTCAGTGTTCCCCCGTCGTCGATGAAGGCGACCTTGTCCGGGCGCTGCGTGTTCAGCTGCAGCAGGTGCTGGGCGAAGTTGAATAGCTCCGGGGGCGGCTGCACCTCGGTCGATGGATTGGCGGGCGTGGCTGCGTTCATGGCAATCTCCGATGGGTACTCAGTGCGGCAACTTGAATCAAGTGGCGCTGCAATGTGCCAGCACCGCGGTGCTGGCCTGAACCGCGCTGCGCCGGTGGTAAAGGCCCAGGGCACGGCCCCCACCAAGCTCGCCGCCCAAGTGATTTAGAAGCGATTCGGTCATGGGGTTCTCATACGGGCGTAAAGGCGATGCTGCCCTGGGGCAGCAGGTACAGCACGAGGGCGCGTCCACCGCTGACGGTGGGGCGGTGTGCGCTGCCCGGCGGGCAGACCAGCCAGCCGGCACCGCGCCCGTCAAACTGCGCAGCTTCGTCCAGCGGCATGATGAGGTCGATCTCGCCAAGCGGGTGCGCGTGGTGCGGGCCGGCGATGTCCTTCATATCGACCACATCGACCGAGAAACCCGCGAGGTCCTCTGCCGGCTTGAAGATGCGGCCGTAGCGGATGCCGCCGCCTTCACGGTTGGCCAGCCAGCCTGCAGCGACGCCCTCTTCGCAGCTCTGTTTCAGACGCGCGTAAGTCGCGCTGCCGGCACCATGTTCGGCGTTCAGCCAAGCGTCCAGTTGTGCATCAAGTACGCGCCCTGCAAGCTTTGCGCTCATTTCAACGATCTGTTGACGAAATTCGGTGGATGGCATTTGACGGTCTCCTTGTTCCTGCCTCGGCGAATTGTCGTCGAAACATGAAATATCATGCAACTTTTGGACCTTAGTTCATGCCATCGCCTGAGTCAAGCAATATATTGCATTGTTCGGGTAAGACCTTAGTTGTTACGCGTCGCCAGAGCCTCAGCCAGCGGTCATGAGAACGCCGCGATGCCGGTCTGGGCCCGACCCAGGATCAGCGCATGGATGTCGTGCGTACCTTCATAGGTGTTCACCACTTCCAGGTTCACCAGATGGCGCGCCACACCGAACTCGTCCGAGATGCCGTTGCCGCCCATCATGTCGCGCGCCAGCCGCGCCACGTCCAGCGCCTTGCCGCACGAGTTGCGCTTGAGCAGCGAGGTGAGTTCCACCGACGCGGTCCCTTCGTCCTTCATGCGGCCCAGGCGCAGGCAGCCCTGCAGGCCCAGGGCGATCTCGGTCTGCATGTCTGCGAGCTTCTTCTGGATCAGCTGGTTCGCCGCCAGCGGGCGGCCGAACTGCTTGCGGTCCATCACGTAGTGACGGGCCCGGTGCCAGCAGTCTTCGGCCGCGCCCAGGGCGCCCCAGGCGATGCCGTAGCGCGCCGAGTTAAGGCAGGTGAACGGGCCCTTAAGTCCTTGGACCTCGGGGAAGGCGTTCTCCTCCGGGCAGAACACGCCGTCCATGACGATCTCGCCGGTGATAGAGGCACGCAACCCCACCTTGCCGTGGATTGCCGGGGCGGTGAGGCCCGCCATGCCTTTCTCCAGCACGAAGCCCCGGATCGGACCCAGCTGGCCGCTGGCGCTGACCTCCTTGGCCCAGACCACGAAGACGTCGGCGATTGGGCTGTTGGAGATCCACATCTTGGAGCCCGAGAGCTTGTAGCCGCCGGCAACCCTGTGTGCGCGGCACGCCATCGAGCCGGGATCGGAGCCATGGTCGGGTTCGGTCAGGCCAAAGCATCCTATCGATTCGCCGGTGGCCAGTTTCGGCAGATATTTCTGGCGCTGGCCCTCGGTGCCAAACTCGAAGATGGGCACCATCACCAGCGAGCTTTGTACGCTCATCATGGAACGGTAGCCGGAATCGACGCGCTCCACTTCGCGCGCGATCAGCCCGTAGGCCACGTAGTTCAGGCCCGGGCCGCCGTAGGCTTCAGGCGTGGTCGGTCCCAGCAGGCCCAACTCACCCATTTCACGAAAGATGCTGGCATCGGTCTGCTCGTTGCGAAAGGCCTGGAGCACACGCGGCTGCAGCCTGTCCTGACAGTAGGCCTCGGCGGCCTTGCGCACCATGCGCTCGTCATCGCTCAGTTGTTGCTCCAGCAGGAACGGGTCCTGCCATTGAAATGCTGCGTGTGCCATGGCGGTTCTCCAGAATTTGAAAGCGGGGCGCAGAGTCGGCTCCCGGGCCATCGTAGTGCTCACCTGAGTCTGAAGGCAAACGATGAATAGTCATGCAGTTATGCTATTTATTAATATTTAGTCCTAATTGAAGTCAAAATAGCCCACAAATTCCTCTTAAAGCTGAAATTTTTTCATTTTTGAAAAATGCGCAGAAAAATCCCTTCACTGCAGGCACTGGCATGTTTCGAAGCCGCGGCACGGCACGAGAGTTACACCCGCGCTGCTCAGGAACTGGCCTTGACCCAGGGTGCCGTGTCGCGACAGATCTCGGTGCTGGAAGAGTTCCTGGGGGTGGCCCTGTTCCGCCGCACCCGGCATGGCGTGCTGCTGACCGGGCGCGGCAGCGAATACTTGAACCAGGTCACGCCCCGCCTGCAGGGTCTGGAACAGGACACCCTGGACTGCATGTCCAGCCGGGGCCAAGGCGGCATCATCCACCTCGCTGCGGTTCCCACTTTCGCTACGCGCTGGCTGATTCCGCGCCTGCCACGGCTGAAGCTGGCGCACCCGCAAATCACCGTCCATATCGATACGCGGACCCGCCCTTTCATGTTCGCCGAGACGGCCTTTGACGCCGCCCTTTATGCGGGAACACCGGAACAAGTGAGCAACTGGGCGGGTACGCGGGCCACCCGTCTGATGGGCGAAGTTGTGGTGCCGGTTTGCAGTCCGCGGTTTCTCGACCGGCGTCGCCACCTCACGCCCGAGACCATGGCGCTGCTGCCCTTGCTGCAGCAAAGCACCCGCCCTGCGGGCTGGCGCCAATGGTTTGACGCGGCTGGCGTGACAGCACCGAATGCCCTCGCCGGTGCGCGTTACGAGCTCTTTTCCATGACCGCTGCAGCCGCAGCACAGGGCCTGGGTCTGGCCCTGGTGCCGCGCATGCTGATCGAGGACGAACTGGCGCGCGGCGAGCTGGTGGTGGCGTGCGAGCGAGCGCTGCGCGGTGAGCGCGCCTACTACCTGGTGACACCGGAACGCGCCGACGAACGCATGTCCATACAGACTTTTCGTGATTGGTTGCAGCAAGCCGCACAGGACACGTCCTGAACTGGCTGTGGGCAACAAGGCCTGGTTGCTGCGCCACACCGGGCCTGAGCGACAATGTCCCATCCTTCACCGGGCCCAAAACGCAGGCCATGGAAAACCTGGTGCGGACCCGACACGTTTGGATTTATGACCAGCAAGCCTTTGGAAAACACCTCGATGCCACGCCTGCCGGACGACAGCAGCGAATACCTGCACGCCTTGGGCGAACACATTCGTGACCTGCGTGTGCGCCGCGGCATGACCCGCGCCATCCTGGCACGCGATTCGGGCGTGTCGCTGCGCTACCTGGCGCAACTCGAAGCCGGTGAGGGCAACATCTCCATACTGCGCCTGCGCCAAGTGGCGCAGGCCATGGCCATGCCGTTGGAAGAGGTCATTCGGGTAGGGCCTGAGCAGGCCGCTGAACTGACGCTGTTGGGGCAGTTTCTGGCCCGCCTTTCACCAGCGCAACTGGTCGAGGCCCGAACTCTGCTGGGCAGTGCCTTCGAGCAAAAGAACCGGCGTAACCGAATTGCCCTCGTGGGCCTGCGCGGGGCCGGGAAGACCAGTCTTGGCAAACGAGTTGCAGCGCAACTGAATGTTCCCTTCATCGAACTCGCCGACGTGATCGAGCAGATTGCCGGAGTGCCGCTGTCGGAGGTGTTTTCCCTTTACGGGCAGTCCGCCTACCGGCGCTACGAGCGGCGCTCGCTGGAGTGGTTGGTGGAAACGCATGAAAGCTTCGTGCTGTCCACGGGCGGCAGCATTTCCACCGAACCGGCCACCTTTGACGAACTGCTGACCACGTGCTACACGGTCTGGCTGCGGGCCAGTCCATCAGATCACATGGCCAGGGTCGTGGCTCAGGGCGACCAACGTCCCATGGGCGACAACCGGGAGGCGATGCAGGATCTCGAACGCATCCTGATCGGGCGCGAACCCATGTACCGCAAGGCCGATGCGATCGTGAACACCTCAGGGCTCGACATTGAGCAAAGCCTGGCCGAGCTGCTGAAACAGATCGCCGCCTGAAACGGGAAACCATTTCCCGACGCCTGCCTGCCGCGACAGCAGGCCAGCCTTGGCGCGCAGTCGCGACCGATGCGACAGACAGCTCCAGTTAAGCCTCATACCCATTCGAGCGGTTCGGCATCGGGGTTTTCACTGACACCGACAAGCAATACGAGTTTTGTTGCGCCAAATCAAATCTTCGCCTATTTCCGAGAAAAAGGTGCGATATATCGCATCTTGAGCTATATAGTGCATGACAGGCGATATAGTGCATGCCATGATGTTTGGCCGGCCAGACTGACTTGCGAACAAGGAGACTTCGATGAGCGACGGTTTATTTGACCAGTTCAAGGGCTGGTACGAAAAGCGGCATGACTACGCTAAGGACTGGAAGCAGCGCACGGGCGGCCAGGTGGTGGCCACGATGTGCACTTACACGGCCGAGGAGTTGCTGATCGCGGCCGGCATGCTGCCGGTTCGGGTGCTCGGAGCGCACGAGCCGCAAAACGTCACCGAACCGCATATCTTTGGCATGTTCTGCCCCTTCTGCCGCGACTCGCTGGCACAGGGACTGCTCGGACGCTTCGACTATTGCGACGGCGTGACGCTGACGCAGTCGTGCATACAGTACCGCCAGACCTTCAGCTCCTGGCGCACCAATGTTCCCAGCGTGCAGTGGGACTATTACGTCCCCATGCCCAACGAGGTGCAGTCGGTCCATGCCCGCAAAGCACACCATGCCGAACTGCAGTCGTTTCGCATCTTCCTGCAAGCGCTGACCGGCAAGGAGCTGACCGATGCCAAGCTGAAGGAGGCACTGGCCGTGGTGGACGAGAACCGCCGCCTGTTGCGCGAATTGTTCGAGTACCGCAAGGCCACCGATCCCCAGGTCAGCGGCGTGGAGGCCATCTACGCTTCACTCACGGCGCAGTTTGTCGACAAGCGCGAACACAATGAGGAGCTCAAGCGCGTGCTGGCCAAGCTACCCAATCGCGGTCTGGTGCGCCCTGAAGGAGTGCGCTTCATGACCATCGGTTCGGAGAACGACGACATCGCCTTCATGGCCATGGTCGAGTCGGTGGGCTCCACCATCGTGATCGATGACCAGTGTTCCGGTACGCGCTATTTCTGGAACGAGTCCAAACCCGACGAGGACGTGATAAAGGCCATCGCCGACCGCTACTGCGACCGGCCGGCCTGCCCGACCAAGGACTACCCCAGCCACACGCGCTTCGACCACGTTCTGGGCCTGGCCAAGGAGTTCAACGCACGCGCCGCGATCTTCTTGCAGCAGAAATTCTGCGACCCGCACGAAGGGGACTACCCGGATCTGAAACGGCACCTCGAATCCAACGGAATCCCGACGCTGTTCCTCGAATTCGACATCACCAACCCGATCGGGCCGTTCCGTATCCGGGTCGAGGCTTTCCTCGAAACGATGAGCGAAGAAGACCTTTTCTGAATCCACGGGAGACACAGTCCATGCACAACAAATACCCAACCGAGCCGCTGAAGCTCTGGAAAAAAGCCAAGGAACTGCGCGAGCAGTACTACCTGAACTACGCCAAGGCCAAGGACAACGGCGGCCTGCGCTGGTCAGGCTCGGCCTGGGCGCTCGACGCCTTGCCTGCGGGGCTGGGGGAAGATGTCTTCTCGCTCACCGGAGAACCCTACGCTGCGGCCATTTCGCACGACCGCAAGTTCGCCAAGGAATGCATGGATGCGGCCGAATCCTACGGTTTTGCGCGCGACCTGTGCTCCTACATGCGCATTTACTGGGGCGGCATGCACCTGGACAAATACCTGTTCGGCGGCAAATTTCCCAAGCCCGACTTTATCTTCCAGACCCAAATCTGTTGCTCGCACTCCAAGTGGTACCAGCACGTCTCAACAGTCGAGCAGGTGCCCCAGTTTTACGTCGATGTGGGGGTCGGGCCCTACAAGGACATGACCGACGCCCGCCTGGACTACGTGGTCGGACAGCTCAACGAGGGTATCGAATTTCTGGAGAAATCCACGGGCCGAAAGTTCGACGACGAGCTGTTCATCAAGGCCGTGAAAAACGAAATGCGCTCCACCAGCCGCTGGGCCGACATCTGCGCGCTGAACAAAGTCAAGCCCGCGCCGCTGGACGAGAAGACCATGTACTCGCTGTACGTGCTGGCGACGCTGTCCAAGTCGTCGCAATGGTGCGCCGACTTCTACGACGAGTTGTACGACGAAGTCAAGGACCGGGTCGCGCGCGGCATCGCTGCCGTGCCAAATGAGACCGTGCGCATGATGTCGGACACGCAACCACCCTGGTCCTTCCTGAAGATCTTTCGCTACCTCGAGACCTTTGGCGCGGTTTCCATAGGCTCGCTCTACACCTTCGCACTCGAAGGCATCTGGGAGACGAAGGAAGACGGCAGTTGGGGTGGCCGCACCCTGCCCTGGGACAAGGGCATCGCCATGGACGACAGACAAACCGTGCTGCGCCTGTATGCCGACTGGAATCTGTCCAAGCCCCAATGGCAGCACTTTTACGATCCGCGCCTGAAGACGGAGATGATGTTGCGCATCGTCAAGGAGTGGCAGGTCGACGGCGTCATGCTGCACCTGAACCGCGGCTGCGAGGGCCTGTCCATGGGCATCATGGAAAACCGCATGGGCATTGCCAAGGCGGGCGTTCCCATCATGACCTACGAAGGCAACATGGGCGACGAGCGCGAGTTCGACGAAGTACGCACACAGGCGCGCGTCGATGCCTTCATGGAGCAGCTGGGCCTCAGGCGCCAGGCTGCCTGACCCCTACCTGCAAGGAGACAAAGATGATTACCGCTGGCATAGACATGGGTTCACGCACCGTCAAGGTCGTGTTGCTCGAAGAAATCAACGTGGAGGGCGCGCCTCAACTGAAGTACAAGTTGAGGAAGGCGCACATCATGATGCCGGGCGACCTCGACCCGGATCAGGCTGCCGAAAAGGTCTACGACGACGCGCTGGCTGCGGTCGGACTGACGCGCGACCAGATCGCGGCCGTGTTCGCTACCGGCGCTGGGCGAAAACAGGTTGCCTTCTCGACGGAGGGAATCACTGAGATGACCGCCGGCGCCAAAGGCGCGTCCTACATGTACCCCCTTGCGCGCACCGTGGTCGATGTGGGCGCCGAAGAGGGACGCGGCATGAAGACCGACGCGCAGGGGCGCGCCATCGACTTCGCGGGCAATGAGAAATGCGCAGCCGGCGCGGGCTCCTTTGCCGAAGCCATGTCGCGCGCACTGCAGATGACGCTGCAGGAATTTGGCGACGCCAGCCTGCTTTCCGACAAGACCATCCCCATGAACGCCCAGTGCACGGTTTTCGCCGAGTCTGAAGTGGTGTCGCTGATCCACTCGGCCACACCCAAGAACGACATCGCCAAGGCCGTACTCGACGCCGTGGCCAGCCGGGTCTGCGCCATGGTGCGGCGCGTCGGCATCGAGGGAGAAGTGGTGTTGATCGGCGGCATGGTGCACAACGCCGGCTTTGTCCAGTCACTAAAGAACGCCATGGGCGTGGACGCGATATCTCTGCCCGACATGCCCGAGTACATCAGCGCGCTGGGCTGCGCACTGATCGCCGCCGAGCGTCAGCACTGAACGAACAAGGAGCATGAAATGAGTTCAACAAGCGCGCAAGTCATCGCTGAGACCGTCCCAGAGAAGAAGGAATTCTGGCGCTGGCAGGAAAACGTCTGGATCGATGAAACCAAGGATTGGAAGAGCGCCAAGATCATCACCTGCGGCATCGATGTGGGGTCGGTGTCGTCGCAGGCGGTGCTGGTCGTGGACGGTGAGCTGTACGGCTTCAACAGCATGCGCACCGGCAACAACTCACCCGATTCAGCGACGAACGCGCTGCAGGGCGTGATGGACAAGTGCGGCATGAAACTTGAGAACATACGCTATGTCGTGGGCACAGGCTATGGCCGCGTGAATGTGCCGTTTGCGCACAAGGCCATCACCGAGATCGCCTGCCATGCACGCGGCGCCAACTACATGGGCGGCAACGGTGTGCGCACCATTCTTGACATGGGTGGCCAGGACTGCAAGGCCATCCACTGCGACGAAAAGGGCAAGGTCACCAACTTCCTCATGAACGACAAGTGCGCCGCCGGCACCGGTCGCGGTATGGAGGTGATCGCCGACCTGATGCAGATTCCGATTGCCGAACTGGGCCCGCGTTCCTTCGATGTTGATGTCGAACCCGAGGCTGTGTCTTCGGTCTGCGTGGTCTTCGCCAAGTCCGAAGCATTGGGCCTGCTCAAGGCCGGCTACACCAAGAACAAGGTCATCGCCGCGTACTGCCAAGCCATGGCGGAGCGCGTCGTGTCCCTGCTGGAACGCATCGGCGTGGAAGAGGGCTTCTTCATCACGGGCGGCATCGCCAAAAATCCGGGTGTGGTGCGGCGCATCGAAAAGCTGCTGGGCATCAAGGCCATGGAGACCAAGGTGGACAGCCAGATCGCCGGCGCTCTGGGTGCCGCGCTCTTTGGCTACACCCTGATGCAAAAACAGGACAAGGCCGCGTGAAGCGCTTCGGCGCGCTGCAGCTCCATTACTGAGGAACATCAGATGATTGCCAACTACGGTTACAAGGACGGCTCGGGCGAGTACTACATCAGCATCGACACCGACAAGTGCATCAACTGCGCTGTCGGCCGAGCCTGCATCAGCGCCTGCCCCAAGCAGATGTTCGAAACCCTCATGGACGATTACGACGACGAAGTGGTGTGGGTCAAGAAGCCCAATTGCCGCACGCTGTCGTACGACTGCTCGGAGTGCAAACCCGCATCCGGCTACACCGGCTTGCCCTGCACCGCGGCGTGCACGCCGGGCGCCATCAAGCATTCCTGGTAAGGAGAGAACATGGGCAAGAGCCAGGTGATGATTCCCATCGTGCAGGCCGACGCCGCCTGCGCCAGCGCAAGTTCCTGCGCCTCCAGCGCGAGCTGCTCGTCCACTTCGTGCTCCTCGTCGGGCGCCGTGGACAGCAACGACCCATCCTTCCTGCTGCAACAGCAGGGCTGGATCCTGCGCACGACCATCGGCGAGCCGCGCCTGTCGGAGGTGGTCGAGAACTACAAAGGCATGGGCTACGAGGTGCACGTCGAGCGTTTCGGCACCAGTACCGCCGGACCATCGGGCAGCACGGACGAAGCGTCCTGCACCGTCTGCTACGACGCGGCCGACAAGTCGAATGCGAGTCAATCCTGGGGTTCGATCTATGTCCGCCCCGGTCGCACTGCGGCCAAGGGTGATGAATTGTTTGACTAATAACCTGCCGGCGCTCGCACCCGACGCGCCGGCCTTAAGGAGAATGAACATGGCTAGCAAGCAGCGCATCCTGCGCGTACTCAAAGTACAAGATCTGGACGACATTGTCGCCATCGATGAGGCGGCGAGCCAGCAGCCGCGGCGCGAGTACTACGAAAAGAAGATCGCCAGCATCCTGAACCGCAAGGCCAACACCAACTGCTCCATCGTCTGCGAAGAGGATGGCAAGGTGGTCGGCTTCGTCATGGGATACATGTTCTTTGGTGAATTCGGCATCTCCGACGCCACGGCGACGATCGATGCACTGGGCGTTCACCCCGATTTCCGCAAGTTCGGTGTGGCCAGTGAAATGCTGGAGCAGTTCATGATGAACATGAAGGCGGTCGGTGTGAAGAAGGTCTATACGCTGGTGAACTGGGACGACTTCGCGCTCGAGCGATTCTTTGCGCGTCAGAAATTCGTCCCCTCTAAACGCATCAACCTCGAGTTCGAGCTGCCCTGAACTGTCCAGCCCTGCGTTGCGCACCATGTGGATCGATACCCATTGCCATACGAAGTATTCGTACGACAACTGGCTGGAGCCGGTCGACCTGATCCGACGCGCCAAGGCGCTGGGCATTGACGCCGTGTGCATCACCGAACACTACTCCTTTGAAGCCTCCGAGCCCGTGTTGCAGGTGGGCCGGGATGAGGGTCTGCTGGTGCTGCGCGGTGTCGAAATCGCCACTGACCGCGGCCATCTTCTGGCCTACGGCGTCGAGGACGATGGGTGGAATATCTGGAACCGCGACAACTACCTGCCGATGCAGGAAGTCATCACCCGCATCAACGCCCTAGGGGGAATCTGCGTTCCGGCCCATCCTTTTCGCCAGGTCGGGTTGTCCAGTCTGCTCGAAGGCATCCTGGATCTGGACGGCATTGCCGCGGTCGAGACGCACAACGGCAACAACAGCGCCGACGACGATCGTCTCGCGCTGCGCGCCGCACAGATCCTGGGTCTGCCCACGCTGGGCGGCAGCGACTGCCACAAGACGGCAGCGGTGGGCCGCTGCGCCACGGAGTTCCAAGGCGACATCCGGTGCATGGCCGATTTCATCGCCGCGGTGCGCGCCGGTGCCTGCCAGGCGCACTATTACCCGGGCTACGGCCCCAGCCCGCAGGCGCGCAGCGCATTGAGCGCGCCTGCGCTCTGAGCGAATCAGGAGAAGCAGCGATGCCAGCCCAACAGACTTCAGTCATCACCTGGTGGAAAGCCAGCCGGGCATCGGATGCGCTCGCGTTCGGGGAACCGGTGGAACTCACGATCGACGGCAAGCGCGTGCAGGCGCTGGCGGGCGCCTCGGTGCTGAACGCCGCCAGCGTGGCCGGGATCTATATCCCCGCGTTGTGCGCCCACCCGGACCTGCCGCCAGCCCAGCAGCGCGCCTGCGGCGACAAGGGCGATTCCGGCTGCAATCTTTGTCTGATCGAAATCAATGGCACGCCCGGCATGAGCAAGGCCTGTTCCACCGCCGTGCGCGAAGGCATGACGGTGCGCAGCAACACGCCCCAGATCCAGAAGGCGCGCCAGCAGCATCTGGCCAAGATCCTGGGACCACACCCCCATGTCTGTCTGGTTTGCCCGCAACGCGACGGCTGCTCGCGCACCCAATGCTCGTACGGCAATCCGCCCGACACCCGCTGCTGCTCGATCTTTTCCAGCTGCGAGTTGCGCAAGGTGGCCGACTACGTCGTGATCCCCAACAGCACCCCGCCCTACAAGCCGGCGGGGTTGCCCATCATCACGAACGAGCCTTTTTTTGATCGGGACTACAACCTGTGCATCGACTGCCGCCGCTGCCTGGTGGCTTGCAACGAGGTGCGTGGCGTCGGTTGCCTGGAAGTCAAGGAGGTCCAGACCGCTCAGGGAGTGCGTCGCTACGTCGGCACGATTGCGCCCACGCTGATCGAATCCGGCTGCAAATTCTGCCAGGCCTGCGTGGTCGTGTGTCCCACCGGCGCCCTCACCGACCGTACGCTGGATCCGGCCCGGCGCGAGCAAAGCATGGTTCCCTGCAAGCAGGCCTGTCCCGCCGGCATCGACGTGCCGCGCTACGTGCAACTGGCGGCCCAGGGCAAATACGGCGAAGCCATCGCGGTGGTGCGCGAGAAACTGCCCTTCCCCGGCATCGTCGCTCGCGCCTGTTTCGCCATGTGCGAGACCGCCTGTCGGCGCGGGCAACTCGATGATCCGCTGTCGATCCGATCGCTCAAACGCATCGCCGCCGACAACGACACCGGCCTGTGGCGCGAACACTCGACGCAACTGGCGCCAAGCGGACGCCGGGCCGCAGTGATCGGCGCCGGCCCAGCAGGCCTGACCGTTGCCTATTACCTGGCCAAGAAGGGTCACGCCGTGACCGTCTTTGACGCCCAACCGGCAGCCGGCGGCATGGCCCGCTACGGCATCCCCTCCTACCGCGTACCGGTCAAAGTCATCGACGACGAAATCTCCGAAGTGCAAAAGCTCGGTGTGGCGTTTCAGTTCAATAGCCGCGTGGAGAGTGCCGATGCGCTGTTTGGGCAGGGCTTCGAGGCGCTGTTCATCGGTATCGGCGCGCAGGGCGGCGACAAGCTGGGAATTCCCGGCGAGGATCTGCCTGGCGTGGTCGACAGCCCCACCTACCTCAAGGCCGCGACCATGGGCCTGGTGAATACGCCGGCGGGCATTCAGACCGGAGCCAAGGTGGTGGTCATAGGCGGCGGCAACGTCGCCACCGACAACGCACGCTCGTCCCGGCGTTTTGGCGCCGGGGTGGACATGGTTTATCGCCGCACGCAGGATGAGATGCCGGCGCGCACCGAGGAAGTCGAGGGCTGTTTGACGGAGGGCGTGAACCTGCGCTTCCTGCTTTCGCCCAAAAGGATTGAAGTGGGCAGCGATGGCCAGGGCCTGAACATCACCTACGCCCGCATGGCGCTGGGTGCACCCGATGCATCCAAACGTCGCTCGGCCTTCGACACCGGTGAAGAGTGCTGTGAGCGGGTGGACCTGGTGATCTCCGCCGTGGGACAGCACCCCCAGCGTTTTGAAGGCTTCGGCGTGCTGACCGATCAAAAGGGTCGCATCACGGTGCGCCAGGACTCCATGCTCAGTAGCCGCGCGGGCGTGTATGCGGGAGGCGACTGCGTGCTCGGGCCGTCGACGCTGATCGAGTCCATCGCGCAGGGCCGCGTCGCCGCAGCCGCCATGGACCGGCAACTCGGTGGCGACGGTGACATCGAGGAAAAACTGCTGCGCGACGGCTGGGAAAGCGACCCCTTCCTGGGCCGCGACCCGCAATTTAATCGGCAACACAAATTCCACCCGATCATGCTGCAACCGGCGCAACGCGGTGGCTGGGACGAAGTGGAAAAAGGCTTTGAAGACGCGACAGCGCGCGCCGAAGCCGCGCGCTGTTTCAAATGCAATCTGGCGCCCAAGATCACCGATGCGGTGCTGCCACCCGAGTCGTGGCTGGACTTCGAGTCCCAAGTGGTGGCGGGCATGAGCACTGAGGCGGGGGTGTTTCAGTTGCTGGACGCGGACAAGAACGTTCTCATGATCAAGGGCGTCGAGAACCTGCAGCGCGGGCTGCAGGAGCAACTTGGGGGGTCCCACGGCGCGGTGGCGTTCACGTTCGAAGAAGCCGCCATGTACACCTCGCGCGAGTCCCAGATGATCCAGGCCTATTTGCAGGAGCACGGCAAGATGCCGGGCGGTGGATCGGATGAGCTTGATGACCTGTTTTAAGGAAAAAATCCGATGAGCGCAGCGCAAACTTTCGAATTCATTCGCTACGGTGTCGCCGACGGACTGGCGACACTGACCATCAACCGGCCGCCCTTCAACGTCCTTGACATCCCGACCATGGCCGAGATCAACGACGCGCTGGACGCATGCAGCCAGGACGACAGCGTCAAGCTGCTGGTCATCACCGGCGCGGGCGAGAAGGCCTTTTCCGCCGGCGTCGAGGTGGCAGATCACACGCCGGACAAGGTGGACCAGATGATCGAGGTTTTTCACGGTATCTTTCGCCGGCTGCACAAGTTGCCCATGCCTACCGTGGCGTCGGTGAATGGCGCGGCCCTGGGCGGCGGTATGGAGTTGGCCATCGCCTGCGACATGATCGTGGCCGCGGCCGGCGCCAAATTTGGCCAGCCGGAGATCAAGCTGGCGGTGTTCCCGCCGATAGCGGCCGTGCTCCTGCCGCGCCTGGTGTCGCCCGCCAGGGCCATGGAGATGCTGCTGGGCGGAGAAAATTTCACGGCCGAGCACGGCCACGCGCTGGGCCTGGTGAATCGCGTCTTCCCAAGAGAATCCTTCGCCGCCGACGTGCAGGCTTTTTTGGCGCCGTTCCTGAAACTGTCCCGCGTCGCTCTGCTGAGCACGCGCCGCGCGATCCGCGGCGCCAGCGGCCAGCACTTCGGCGCCGCGCTCGACATCGTGGAAGACATCTACCTCAAGGAACTCATGCTGACCGACGACGCAAAAGAGGGTTTGGCGGCGTTCCTGGAAAAGCGCCAGCCGGTCTGGCGCAATTCCTGATTCAAACAAATTTCACACAAAGGAAACCCCATGATTCCGGAATTCATCGATACCTGGCAAATGTCCGAACCGGGCAAACTGGTCAGGACCCGCATCCCCATGCCGGCGCTGGCCAGCGGCGACGTGGTGGTGCAGATCAGCGGTTGTGGCGTCTGCCACACCGATCTCTCGTACTTCTACATGGGTGTGCCGACGGTGCAAAAGCCGCCCCTGTCGCTGGGACACGAGATCAGCGGCGTGGCCATCGGCGGCGAAGCCAGCATGCTGGGCAAGGAAGTCATCATTCCGGCCGTGCTGCCCTGCGGCGAATGCGAACTGTGCCAATCGGGCCGCGGCAACCGTTGTCTGGCGCAAAAGATGCCAGGCAACTCCATGGGCATCTACGGCGGCTTCTCCAGCCATATCGTGGTGCAGGCGAAGTTCCTTTGCGTCGTGGGTGATCGCAAGGGCATTCCGCTGGAACACCTGTCGGTGATCGCCGATGCCGTGACCACGCCCTACCAGGCCGCAGTGCGCGCCAAGCTCGGTGCGGGTGATCTGGTGGTGGTGGTCGGTGCGGCTGGCGGTGTCGGCAGCTTCATGGTACAGGTGGCCAAGGCCATGGGCGCCAAAATGATCGTCGGCATCGACGTGAACGCCGAGAAGCTGAAAAAGATGGAGGGCTTTGGTGCCGACGCCACCATCAACCCGCGGGACTTGAGCAGCAAGGAAGTGAAGGAACAATTCAAGAAAATCGCCAAGGACGCCGGCGTCTCCGGCAACACCGGCTGGAAGATCTTCGAATGCACGGGCACCAAGCCCGGCCAGGAAACAGCGCTGTCGCTGCTGTCCTTTGTCGGCATGCTGGTAGTGGTGGGCTATGGCACGGAAGAGACCAGCTACATGCTGTCCAAGCTCATGGCCTTCGACGCCGAAATCATCGGTACCTGGGGCTGCACACCCGACAAATACCCGGCGGTGCTGGAAATGTGCCTGGATGGGCGCATCCAGCTCGAGCCCTTTGTCGAGACGCGACCCATGAGCCAGATCGAACAGGTGTTTGACGAAGCCCATCACGGCAAACTCAGCCGCCGCGTCATTCTCACGCCCGATTTCAATCAACTCAACTAACTAATCAGGAGCATTTTCATGTCACTCAATTGGCTGCGCCGCGACAACGAACTGAAAGACCACGCCCTGTTGGGCGAAGAACATTTCGGCACCGAGGCCCCCTCGGTCATGTATGAACGCCGACCCATCGTCGATCCCCAAGGCAATACCGTGGAGGGACTTTTTTCCTCCTGGATCATCCTGAACAATCCGGCGCAATACAACTCCTACACCACGGAAATGGTAAAGGCGGTGATTGCCGGATTCCAGCGTGCGTCCAGCGACCGCGCCATTGTGGCCGTGGTCTTCACGGCGGTGGGCGACAAGGCCTTCTGCACCGGCGGCAATACGGCCGAGTACTCGGCCTACTACTCGAAACGGCCGAATGAATACGGCGAGTACATGGACCTGTTCAATGCCATGGTGGACGGCATCCTGAATTGCAAGAAGCCCGTGATCTGCCGCGTCAACGGCATGCGCGTCGCGGGCGGCCAGGAAATCGGCATGGCCACAGACCTGACCGTCACCTCCGACATGGCCATCTTTGGCCAGGCCGGACCGAAACACGGCAGCGCGCCCGATGGCGGCTCCACCGATTTCCTGCCGTGGATGCTGAACATGGAAGATGCCATGTACAACTGTGTTTCCTGCGAGACCTGGAGCGCCTACAAGATGCGCGCCAAGAACCTCGTGACCAAAGTCGTTCCGGTGCTGAAGAAGGACGGCGAGTGGGTGCGCAATCCTCTGGTTCGCACCGACGCCTACGTGGACGACGGCGAACTGGTGTACGGCGAGGCGGTGGCACCCGACCAGCTGAAGGCGGCGAAGGAATTGATGGCGCAATGCACCACCGATTTCAGCCGCCTCGACGCGGCGGTGAACGAACTGATCTGGAAATTCACCAACTTGTTTCCCCATTGCCTGATCAAATCGATCGACGGCATTCGCGGCAAGAAGAAGTTCTTCTGGGATCAGTTCAAGCTGGCCAATCGTCACTGGCTGGCGGCCAACATGAACCACGAGGCCTGGCTCGGCTTCAACGCCTTTGACGCCAAGAAGGCCACCGGACGGGACGTGATCGATTTTGTCAAATACCGCCAGCTGGTGGCGCAAGGTGCGCTGTTCGACGACGCCTTTGCCGAACAGGTTCTGGCCAAGCCCAAGGCCTGACAGCATGCAACTCAAGGACAGGGTGGCGATTGTGACCGGCGCCGGCCAGGGCATCGGCGCTGCTGTGGCCCAAGCCTATGCCGCCCAAGGCGCCAGGGTGGCCGTGGTCGACATGAACCTCGACGCGGCCAACGCCGTGGCCGAGGGCATCCGTGCGGCCGGCGGGCAGGCCATGGCCGTGGCCTGCGATGTGGCGCAGCGCGCCCACGTCGACGCCATGGCGGAGCAAGTGACGCAGGCCTGGGGGCGCGTCGACATCCTGGTGAACAACGCCGGCATCACGCGCACGGCGATGTTGCACAAGATGACCCTCGAGCAGTGGCAGGCAGTGCTCGCCGTGCACCTGAGCGGAAGCTTCAACTGCCTTCAGGCCGTGGTGGACGGCATGATCGAGCGCCGCTATGGCCGCATCATTTTCGTCACTTCCGCCGCGGGTATTCTGGGCACTGTGGGCCAGATCAATTACAGCGTGGCCAAGGCCGGCATCCTGGGCATGACCAAGAGCTGCGCCAGGGAGTTGGCGCGGCACAACATCACGGCCAACGCCATCGCGCCAGGCGCAGCCACGCCGATGACGGAGACGATCCGGACCGACGAACGCTTCAAGGAAAAATACTTGGACCGCATCGCCCTGGGGCGTTGGGCGCAACCTGAAGAAATAACACCGGTCTTTGTCTTCTTTGCGTCGGACGCTTCCTCCTACGTCACCGGCCAGATCCTCGCTGCCGACGGCGGCATGACGATTCACTAGGCTTGAGTCGATGGCGCAAATCTATTCCTACGACGGCGTCGTTCCGGTCATCGATCCCAGTGCCTTCGTTCATCCGAGCGCCGTAGTCATCGGCGACGTCATCATCGGTGCTGGAGTCTACGTGGCACCGTGCGCCTGCTTGCGCGGTGACCTGGGGCGCATCGTCATCGGCGCAGGCTCCAACATCCAGGACACGGTAGTGGTGCACGGCTTCCCCAGCACCGATACCGTGATCGAAGAGAACGGTCACATCGGACACGGGGCCATCATTCATGCCTGCACGCTCAAACGCAATGTGCTGGTGGGGATGAATGCGGTCGTGATGGATTTCGCCGAGATCGGAGAATCGTCCATTGTTTCGGCCTCTGCCTTCGTCGCAGCCAAGAGCGTGATTCCCCCCAGGAGCCTGGCGATGGGTGTGCCGGCCAAAGTGGTGCGCAGCCTCACGCCGGAGGAACTGGAATGGAAATTGCAGGCCACGGCCACTTACCAGCAGCTCTGCCTGGATTCAAGGCGCTCCATGGTGCCATGCATTCCACTCACCGCGCCCGAGGAAGGACGGCGGCGCTGCAGCGCCACCGACGTGCGGCCACTGTCTGAATTCAAGCTGCAACTCGGCGCAGAATAGCGGGCGTTGGAGTCGATCGCCAACGTCATTCATTTACTTTTCGACTGTCAGCAGGTTTTCATTATGAACAGCTTCAAAGATCTCATGCTCGCCGACCATCGGCGCTGCGATGTGTTTTTTGCCTCGGCCGAGCAGGCCGCAGCGGCACAGGAGTGGGACCGAGCCAAGGCCTCGTTTTGCGCCTTCCAGCGTGCCATGGAGCAGCACTTTTCCGCGGAAGAACAGGTGCTTTTCCCTGCCTTCGAACACGCCACCGGCATGACCATGGGGCCCACCCAGGTGATGCGCGACGAGCATGTGCAGATGAACCAGCTCATGGCGGCGGCGCAGCAATCCCTTGGCGTCCGGGACGGCGAAGACTTCTCGGGCAACACCGAGACCCTGCTGATCATGATGCAACAGCACAACATGAAGGAGGAGCAGGTCCTCTATCCCATGTGCGACGCGCACCTGAGCGATCAGGCCGCCTCCCTGCTGGCGCAATTGAGCGCGCAGATCGGCACAGCGCCAGCGCTGCAGGCATGACGCCCCCGGACGCGATCGAGGAGGTGATCGACGGGCGCGGCATGGAGCCGCCAGAGCCCTTTGTGCGGGTGATGGACGCGCTCAGCGTCTGCCCTGACGGGCGGGCCGTGATGCTGTTGTTGGCGCGTGAGCCCTACCCCCTTTATCGGGCGCTTGCGCTCAACGGTTTTGCGCATCAGGTGCGCCATGCAGCCGATGGAACCGTGGAAATACTGAGCTGGCGCGATCCGGACCATGCAGGCACTGCTGTCGTTTGATCAGGCGCCGCCGATCAGCGCGCCGCTGCGGTTCTTCTTGAGCGCACCGCTGTTTGCCATGCTCGCCGGCGCCCTGATCCTGTACAGCGGACCCGCATTGTTCGCATCGCGCTGGACGCCCGCAGCACTGGCGCTGACGCACCTGATCACGGTCGGCTTCATGCTGCAGGTGCTGCTGGGCGCGCTGCTGCAGTTGCTGCCCGTCGTGGTTGGCGCGAACATGGCACGGCCCCTGGGCCTTGCCAGGGTGGTGCATCTGGCGATCAGCGCCGGAGCGCTGTCGCTGGCTGCGGCGTTCCTGAGCTACGCGCCGGCGCTGTTTGGCGCGGCGGTGTTTTTCCTGGCCGGCGGGGTCTTGCTCTTCATCGGTGCGGCGGGGCGCGCCTTGCATGGCATTGCCGCTTCCACCCCGACCGTGCGTGGTTTGAAGCTGGCGCTCCTCGGTCTGAGCGCGACCGCGCTGTCGGGCGCGCTGCTGGCCATTGCGCTCGGCGGCTGGTTGTCCTTGCCGCTACTGGAGCTGACCAGCCTGCATCTGGGCTGGGGCCTGATGGGCTGGGCCTGCACCGTGCTCGCCGCGGTGAGTTTCGTGGTCGTACCCATGTTCCAGTTGACCCCCGAATACCCGGGCTGGTTTGCCCGCAATTTTGCCTTTGCGGTGTTGACCGCGCTTGTCCTGTGGACGCTGGCCGAACTGGCCGGCTGGATCACGTCGGCGCTGCTGTTGGGCGCAGCGACGCTGGTCACAGGCGCGGTGTTTGCCGGGTTGACGCTGCGACTCCTTGGATCCAGCAAGCGCCCAAAACATGATGCATCACAGCATCTGTGGCGTTTCTCCATGGCCAGCGCGCTGCTGGCCTGCACGCTGTGGCTGGCCAGCAACCTCGTTCCGACGCTTCGGCTTTGGCCGGGCTTTCCACTGCTGCTGGGGGTACTGGTGTTGGCGGGCTGCTTCATGTCGGCAATCCTTGGCATGCTGTACAAGATCGTGCCGTTTCTAGTCTGGCTGCACTTGCAAAACCTCGGTCATGGTCGCCTGCTGGCCCCGAACATGAAAAAGGTCTTGCCGCAGTCGCGCATTGATCGCCAGACGCTGGCGCACTTGTTGGCCTGCGCGCTGCTCGGCTTGTCGGTCTTTTGGCCAGCCTGGTTCGTTCGGCCCGCAGGTCTGGCGCTCATCGTCGCCAACGGTTGGTTGCTGCGCAACTTGCTCTATGCCACCGGCGTTTACAAAAAGCACCTGGCCAAACTTGAAACTGACCACGCGAAATCGGTTGTCCCTTAGCCGCCCCTGCATTTGTGCGATTCGCCTCTCGGTTTATGGATCTGGACGCATGGCTCGAGTTGGTATAGTGTTCAGCGATTAGCTTGCATGCGCAGAAGGTGTTTGATCGGCAAGTGAAGTTCTGCTTTGTTTCCAAAGGCGGATGGTCAGCGTGCTGACCTGCCCCATTTTGTTCAGATCATTGAGCGAACCATAGGCGCCGATTTTTTGGCGATCGGATCGAAATTTGAGTTATGGAGGAATTCGATGCGCGTATTTCAAATTGAAGGTGATTGGGGTATGCACAACCTCAAGTTATCTCAGCGATCCGAGCCAACAGCCGGGCCCGGGCAGGTGCTCGTGCGCATAAAGTCGTCATCGCTCAATTACCGTGACCTAGTCGTTCCTGAACGCGGTTACGGTAGCTATACCGGTAGCTTGCCGCTGATACCAATTTCTGATGGAGTCGGTACGGTGTGCGAAGTTGGTCCAGGCGTGCGCCGAGTCGCGGTTGGCGACCGGGTTTGTCCGACTTTTTTTCAGACCTGGATTGGCGGCGATCCTGACCTTGAACGACTGACCCAGTCTTTGGGCGGCCCAATTGATGGGACGATGACCGAAATCATGTGTTTGTCGGACCAAGGGGTGGTCAAAGTCCCCTCTCATTTGACAGACGCCGAAGCTGCAAGTTTGCCCTGCGCTGCACTGACAGCCTGGAGCGCCCTTACCACTGGCGGCGCCGTCAAATCCGGTGATCGCGTGCTAATTCAAGGCTGCGGGGGTGTGGCTCTGTTTGCGGTTCAGTTTGCCAAGCTCCTAGGTGCCCATGTCACAGTTATCACTTCGAGCGAGGATCGTATGGTGCGGGTCCAGCAATTGGGGGCTGATGCCGTAATTAACTACTGCGTCGTGCCCGAGTGGGCTAAAGCAACACGGGACATTACCTTGGGCCGCGGCTATGACCTCATTGTTGAACTCGGTGGGGAGAAGACGTTGCCACAGTCCCTGCGATGCATTCGGCCCGGTGGCACCATCGCGATGATCGGCATTCTTTCCGGCGGCTCTGTTGCGACGTCACTGGGACTTATCATCACGCGCCAAGTGCGGCTGCAAGGTGTCACCGTCGGTCATCGGGATGGATTTGAAGCAATGATTCGATCAATTGAACAACACAAGGTTCGGCCCATCATTGATCGAGTTTTTGGTTTTGAAGATCTGAAAGAGGCGATGGTTTACCTCAGGAGTGGACGGCAGTTCGGCAAGGTGTGTATTGCCCATTGACCTCAGTTTGGCGCCCTGTGCTGTCGCTTTGGGTACCGAGTGCCGCCCAGTTCCGCACGCAATCTAGGCCGGGCACCCCTTGTAAGCGCTCATTTCGAATTTCGTGATGTCAGGAGCACAGGGCTTTGATATCTTCAGGCACGGGGATGGCTTTGATTCGATCCGGAGATTCGAGTGGCCGAATGACAAAAGCCCGCGTTTCGGTGCTTTCGCACAACACCTCACCACCCCGCATCACCACGTGCTTATGGATAAATACCTTTTCCCGCCATTCGATGATGTTCGTGTGGATATCAAGGTGATCGCCATCGGTCGCGGGTTGAAAATATTTCGTATGAATTCCCAGCAGCGGGTGTCCTGCAATGCCGCGGGTCCGTTCGAGTTCGCGAAAAGCTGGCACCCCGCATTGAATAAAGAAGTTGTGTGACGCGGCATCCATCCATCTGCTGAAATTGTGAGCCATGACCAACCCAGTAGGGTCACAGTCCCCAAATGTCACCTCGACTTGATAGACTGCTGTTTTAGACATGGCATGGTTACCTTGAAATTTCGTTTTTTTTGCGATCGTGGGGTCGATCCGAGGAGGGTAGCGCGGTCGTCCTTTGATCGGCCCGAAACGCGTCAGACCTGGTTGACTGTTGACGCGTGATGCGATCGATAGCCTCATAGTCCTGTTCGAAGATGTTGTTGCGAAACTTGTTTGCTCGCATCAGCAGGTCAATGCAGCCGTCAGTCATTTTTCGTTGGCGCTGGGGTCGCGCCGCTCTTGTAATTGGTCAGCTTATCAGGCAAGTCGTTCGGGCTGATGGCGCGCTCCTAAAATTGCTTAACGCGGCAGAATTTCCGGACTTTTGTACTTGGCGCCACGCGGTTCATCGGCCAGGACGTGTACCCCGAACCGGCATATTGGTCAGTGCAAAACCCTGATTAAAACTGGCACGCGTCACCAGGATGTACTTGAGCCTGGCTCCCGCCGCTGCCGCGCAGACACCGGCCACGGCCATCAGCAGCGGTCCAGCCACCCCACCCAGGAACCAGCCGCCAAGGAGCATCAAGCCCGGCACGACGCTGCCCAGGATCAGCACATTGCGACCGGCGAGATCGAGCGCGCTGCGCGCGCGCGCAGCCAAGCTGGCGTCGACCGCACTGCGGTAACGGCGCCAGACCAGCAGGCGTGCCGCCAACAGGACCAGAAACGCCAGCAGCGCCAGGCCCGAAACCCTTGTGCTGAACAGGCCGCACAGCATGAAGATGCCGCAACCCTCGCAGCCTGCGGTCAGCACGAAGAGCGTCGAGAACCAACCCGAGCGCCAGGCGGGAATTCCCCGCGCCGCCGGCAGCATGCGACTCTGGCAATACAGGAAGGCCAGGGCGAGCGCGGCCGTGAGCCAGATCGCGCCGCTCAGCCCGAGCAGCGCGGCCAGTCCGACCGGAAACAGCGCCACGCTGACCCAGGCTTCTCGCGACATCCAGGAAGTGCGCGGGTTGATGAAGACATTCAGCGCCCGCAGCGGACGCCCGATCTCCAGCCAGACACACATCAGCCCCAGGCCGATCAGCGCCAGTCCGGTAAAGACCAGCCAGTCGGGGGAGCGCAGTGAAGCCGCAGCGCCAGCGCCAAACAGCGCGACCGCGACCAGTAGGCCAGTGCCGGCGCCGCCGCAGATGAAATTGCCCGCAGCGCGCCAATCCCAGCTGGTCTGTTGCCAGGGGTTGGGGCCAAAACCGGAAGCAGCACTCATGGATCCACCTTGTCCCAAAGATAATGAAAACCGGGCCCCGTGCCCAGTTCCTCATGCATGCGAAAGCTCTGATTTTTCTCCAGCAGCTGCGACACATTGCTCTGAGGATCTTGCAGGTCGCCAAAGGCCAGGGCATCGGCAATGCAGGAGTTGACGCAGGCCGGCGTGGCCGCCGCGTCAACGCCGGGTTTGAGTCCGGCGGCTAGACCGGCGTCAATGCGGTCCACGCAGAAGGTGCACTTGGTTGCCACCGCCAGGCGTGAATCGTCCCGGCGCTGGGCCTCGCTCTGGATCGGCGAGCCAAAGGCAAAGCTTGCCTTGTCGGTGCGGTAGCGCGCCTGGTAGGGGCAGGCGACGGCGCAGTAGGAACAGCCGATACACAGGTCGTAGTCAATGGTGACGATACCGTCGGGGCGCTGCTTGGTGGCGGTGGTGGGACAAACCTCCATGCAAGGGGGATCCTCGCAGTGCTGACAGCCCACCGGCACAAACACGCGCTTGACATTGGGAAACTCGCCAAACTCCATGTCGAGCACGCGGCGCCACTGCACCTCCGGCGGTGTGGCATTGGTCTGCTTGCAGGCGGCCGTGCAGGTCTGGCAGCCGACACAGCGGCGCAAGTCGGCGGTCATGGCCCAGCGCGTCATACGGCCCCCTTTGGCGCGCGGCAAATCTTCACGCGCACGATATCGGCACCCGACCCCGTGGCATCGGTCAGGGAGATCGACATGGTCGCCAGCGTGTTCAGGCTGGGCATGCCGAAGTCGCGTGCCACCGGCGTTTCCCAATGCTCGAACTGCCCAATCAACAGCAATGTGTCCGGGCGTATGCCCTGTCGCACCACGGCGTTGCCACGCACGCTGCGCTTGGGCGTGGAGATCTCGATGGCGTCGCCATCTTCGATGCCCAGCGCTTTCGCAGCGCCGCTGTTGATGATCACGCCGCGGTGGCCGGCGATGTTGTCGGCCACTTCGCGCATCAGCGGGATGCCGGCATTCGCACCCCAGGCGTACTGCATGCTGCGCGCCGTGAGCAGCCAGAATGGATAGTCCTGCGCGCGCCCGCCGCCCTGGCCGATGATGGCCTCCCAAAGCGCCGGAAAGTCCTTCCACGCCGGCAAAGCCTGGTATTCCTTGAGCTGCTCGTCCCACCAGTGCATGTCGTTCTCGTGCAGGCGTCGGCCCAACTCGGCACCCACACGCATGAGCCGCTCCTGATAGGGCAGCTCGTAGCGCAGGCCGCGCTTGACCATGGTCTGATCGAGATACCAGTCGCTGCGGGCAAACGGCCGGGTCGCCAGGCCGTTCTCCTTCCACCATTCGAGTCCATGCGCGTGCGCGCCATCGCTGACCTCGGCGCTGGCCGCGCGACACACGGCGTCCCAGATGGCCTCACAACTGTGCTGCTCCTGGGTGTCGAGCGAGAAATCCCCGTGTGCGCCTTTGAGCGGCACGCCGCCGGCGCCCTTGTTGATGGCTGCCACATAGGCCGCGTTCAACCCGCTGCGCTGCGCGAGTTCGCTGGCGATGTCGGTCATGTCACGCGCCTCGCCGGCGCTGGGTACGACCGGCTGGCGCAGCGCGAAGCCGGCGTGTTCCCAGTACTGCTCCTGGTACTTGGTGCCGCCGATGCGCATCAGTTGCAGGCTCTCCAGGTCGGTGGCGTCGGGCAGCAGTACGTCGGCAAAGTGGTTGGTCTCGTCGTGCGTGTAAGCGAAGGCGACGGTGAACGGAAAGCGCGCCATCTTCTCCCCCAGCTTGTCCGTGTCCCAGTACGAAATGCCAGGATTGGTGCGGTACAGGAACCAGACATCAGGCGGCGCCACGCGCGGCAGACCCTTGGGCGTCTCGTCCAGAAACAGCCAGGAGAAGTGGGTCGGTCCCAGCGCCTGGCTCCAGGGTCCGTCGGCGGCCAGCGGCACCATCGAGCGATAGGCGTTGCGGATGTTGGGGCTCGGTGACCAGTGCGCCTTGTCCGTCGGGTTCAGCGGGAAATGCATGAAGCCGTCGGGGCCGGGCTTGACGCTCTCGTGGCGCTGCGACATCGGCCGGGTGAGCCGCACCGTCGTGCCCAGCGTTCCGCCCGGCACCTCCAGGCCGCCCACCAGCGTGGCCAGCAGCGTGCGCGCCCAGCAGCATTCAAAGCCACCCCAGCCGTTGTTTACGGTCTTGCCCAAAGTCACTGCCACGGGCCGAAACGGCATGGTGATGCCACCCACCTCGATGGTCTCGCCGACGCAGGCGTGGTCGATGAACTCGTTGGCGATGGTGCGCATCTGCTCGGCTGGCACATCGCAGACCGCTTGCGCCCACTCGGGCGAGTAGGCCTGCATGTGCTCGATCAGCCGCGTGAAAGAGGTGCTGCCAACAAGCAGGCCTTCGCCCAGGACTTCATCGTCGGGGCCGATCTCGATCGCGTCCACCTCATAGCGGCCTTCGAGCGCTTCCTTCAGGTCCGGACTGTCGTGCGGGCACGCGCTCGCTCGCCCCAGGTCCCAGACCAGGGGCTTGCGGCTGGCGCGGTCGCGCAGGTAGTAGCCGTGCGCGCCAACCAGGTAGGGGCAAGCCGTGCGCGCTGCCAGGAACGGCAGGTCCAGCCGCGCGCGCGGCAGTTCGTGCAACAGCACGTGGATCAGCGCGTAGAGGAAGGCGGCGTCAGTTTTGGGCTTGATCGGCACCCACTGCGCCGAGCAGGCGCCCGTGACCGACAGATGCGGCTCCACCTGCACGCGCTTCAAGCCGCGCAGACGCGCAGCCGAATGACGCCAGACGCCGATCACGCCGCCCGAGGCCTCGATGTTGGAGCCGCAGGAGATCAGGTAGTCGCACAACGGCGTGTCGGGCGTGACGATGAAAGCCCGGTGCCAGAACTCACCGTACAGGTGCTCGGAGTGGTAGCACTTGACGCCCTGACCCGAGCCAAAACCCATGTCGATCGGGCCCCAGGCCGACAGAAAAGCCGGCAGCGTACCCATATAGGACTGGGGCGTTCCGGCGCCGCCAAAGCTGGCGGCAACGCGCGGGTAGCCGGATGCATCCAGGATGCCGGTGGCGCGCACGGCATCGAGTTTGCTGGCGATCAAGCCAAAGGCCTCGTCCCAGCTGATCGGCACAAAGCCCGGATCCTGGTCGCGCCCCTTGATCGGGTTGCTGCGCTTCATGGGTGTGAGCACCCGATTCGGGTTGTAGGTCTTTTGCACCAGGCCGTAGGCCTTCACGCAGACCCTGCCGCCACCCGGGTGAATCTCGGCCGCGCAATGATTCGGCTCGACCTCGGTGGCCACGCCCTGTTCCACTTTGACCGTGAGCAGGTCCGGGCCGGCGACACACTGATAGCAGTAGGTCGGAACCCGGCGCACATCCTTGACTTCAAGACTCATGAAAATCCTCGTCAGACAAAAATCAATGAGATGGCGCATGGGAACGTCCCCATCCCAGCACTCAGCAGGGGATTCAAAGCAAGCCGCGCGGGTCATCTCCTGCGCGGGCTTGGCGTGATCCTGCACCTGAAATTTCTTACTCAATGGCTCAATTCGGTCTATTCTTGCATAGCCATGCAATAATTGCCAGTAGCACGAAACCTATGAGCAAAATCAGACCAAAAGAAGCACCCGTGAGGAGCGCCGTCAAAGTGGCCGCGGCGAGCCCGCCGGCGCCGCCGGCTGAGCCCGAACGCCGCGCACTGAGCATCCGCACGGTGCGGCGCGGAGATCTGAAAGCGGTGATTGAACTCGACGCCCTGGTCACCGGAAACAGGAAGCCGGCTTACTGGAATTCACTGTACCAACGGCATGAAGAGGCGGTGATCACGGGTCAACATTTCCTGGTCGCCACCCTGGGCTCCCAGGTCATCGGCTTTGTCATCGGCGAGGTGCGCGACTGGGAGTTCGGCTCGCCCCCTTGCGGCTGGATCCTGGCCATCGACGTTCGACCCGACGCGCGCTTGCTGGGCGCGGCGACGCAACTGCTGCAAGTCCTTTGTCAGGGCTTCAAGCGCGCCAAAGTGAGCAAGGTGCGCACGCTGCTGGCGCGCGAAAACACCCTCATCCTGTCCTTCTTTCGAAGTCAAGGAATGATGATCAGCCCGTTCATTCCGCTGGAAATGGACCTGGCGCCATGAAGCTTCGACAAAACACGCTGCTGGCGTTGTACAGCCTGCTCGAATTTGCCGCTGATCCACAGCGACAAATGCCAGCTTCCGAAATCGCGCAGAAGTACGAGGTGTCGCCACACCACCTGGCCAAGGTTCTGGCCGAGCTGTCGCGCTTGGGCATGGTGCAATCCGTGCGGGGTGTGGGCGGCGGCTACCGCTTCGTTGGCAATGCACGCAGGCTCACACTGATGGATGTGATCTCCCGCTTTGAAGATGTGCTGCCGGTCGAGCGCAACCACGCCGAGACCACGCCAGCAGGCCAGGCGCTGGCGTCGGTCCTGGCAGAAATTGATGCCATCGCCATGGCATCCATGAGCTCGATCACGCTGGAAACCCTGCTCGGCATCGTCAAGCGCCAGCAGGCCGCGACCCCGCTGCGCCGCAGGTCCAGGCCTGCAAAGCTCTGATGCTTGAGCCAACGCGCCACCAGCGGGCACGGGCTTGGGGGCCGGCCTCAGGAGGTCGTGCCACGCCATGAATTTTCGACAACTTGACTTGAACTTGCTGCGCGTGCTGTGCGCGGTTTACCGCTACGGCTCGGTGACCGAGGCCGGACACCATCTGGCCTTGTCACAGCCGGCCACCAGCAATGCGCTGGCCCGCTTGCGCGCGGCGCTCGACGATGAGTTGTTTGTGCGCTCACCCAGTGGCTTGCATCCCACGCGCAAGGCGCAGCGCATCGTGCCCAGCGTGATCGAACAACTTCGCTTGCTGGAGAACACGGTCAGCTGCCACGAGGCGTTCGAACCCGCCAGCAGCCAGGTGCACTGGCGTCTGTCGCTATCCGATCTGGGTGAGATGATGTTCCTGCCAGCGCTGGCACAGGTGCTGCGCAGCCAGTCGCCGGGCAGCCATGTCTCCAACGTGGCGGTGGCGGCAACCCAGATCAGTGCCGCGCTGGATGCGCACGAAGTCGATCTGGCGATTGGCATCCTGGACGCGAATCGCGGCCCCTATGCCAGCGAGTTGCTGTTTCAGGAAAATTTCGTCGCCGTCACGGCCAGCGCTTGGCGGCCGCGCAACTGGCGCGGAGCGAATCGCCTGAGCGCGCAGCAGTTGGCAACCGCCTCGCTGGCGGTGGCGTCGCCCGCCGCCACCTTTCACGGCATCGTTGACCTGATGCTGACAAAGCTGCGACTCAATGAGCGCATCGTGCTGCGCGCGCGCCACTATGGCGCCCTGCCCGAACTGGTGACCCGTACCGACCTGCTGGCCATCGTGCCTCAGATGTACGCCCATTCACTGGCGCCGCGCTACGACATCCGAGTCTGGGATTTGCCCAAAGTGGGAACCAGCTACGACGTGCACATGTTGTGGCACCAGACCGCCAGCCTGGATCCGGCCCACCAGTGGCTGCGCGGGGTGGTGCGTCAATTGTTCCAAAGAACACCACCTGGGCCGGACCGTAAAGTCCAGTAATAGCCCTCGCACCCAGCCCGGCCAAGGAGTCCAAGCATGTCTCATCCCGTCCCACTCTACGCCAGTTCGGCACCCGTCACGGCGCTACCATCAGGGCTGTTCGAGCAGGCCGCAAGAGCCGGACGAAGCCAGCTCGAAGCGGCGGAACTCGATGCCTTGCTGGCAGCGCTGGGTGCTCTCACACCGCATGACCGCACCGTTGCGGCAGAGGCCGGGAGCGGCGAGCTTCGTGTCAGCCTGCATGTCAGCCGAGAGTTCGGTATGGTGCTCAGCGCCGGCGTTGGGGGGCTCGACGGTGAGCTCGATGCGGGACTTTTCCGCAAGGACAGTGCCCGCGTGCAGGTGCTGGCCGAATTGAGCAACGCACAGGATTTCCTGATGCGCTTCAAGGGCACCATGGCGTATCAAAAGCTGGGGCTGCGCGCGCGCCGGAAGAACCAAGCAGCGCCTGACGCGCAACTGCTCGCGCTGTTTGAAAGCCTTTTGACCCTGGCCCGCGACGCGGTCAGCGCCAGCCCGGCGGTGCCCTTCACACTGACCAGCCTGGACCTCGAGGTCAGGCTGAGCCAAGGGCCCATCGAGGTGCTTGCGGCGCACTGCGCATTCGCGGCACCGGCGCCGCAAAGACGGGGCCGACCGATCGAGAAGATCGGCCAACTGCTGCATCCGGCAACGATCGGCCTGATCGGCGTCTCGGGCACCAGCATGAATTTTGGCCGTATCATTTTGCGCAATCTGCTGGGCAGCGCTTACCCCAAGACGCAGCTGACCGTGATTCGCCCGGATGCCACGGAAATTGACGGCGTCGCCTGCGTCGCCAACCTGCAGTCGCTGACGCACCCGCTCGATTTGCTGATCGTTGCCGTGGCCGCCGAGGCAGTCCCTGCCCTGGTGGACGAAATCATCGCCAGCGGCGCGGTGGCCGCCGTGATGCTGATCCCTGGCGGCCTGGGAGAAACCAGCAAGAGCCGGGGAGCGGCGGCCGTGCTGGCGGAAAAAATCAACGCCGCGCACGCCCAGAGCGGAGGCGGGCCGATCTTTCTGGGCGCGAATTGTCTGGGCGTGGTCTCGCATCCCGGCGGCTACGATTCCTGGTTTATCCCGCTGGAACGATTGCCCAAGCCAGCCAAGAAGGCGCAAAGAAATTCGGTCATGCTCAGCCAGAGCGGCGCCTTTATGATCACCCGCCTGAGCCAGAACCCCTGGCTCGATCCGAGCTACATGCTGGCGCTGGGCAACCAAACCGACCTCACCCATGGCGACTTGCTGAGCTATTTTGCCGGCTGCCCCGAGATCGAGACGCTGGGCATCTACATCGAGGGCTTCAAGGACGGCGACGGACTGCACTTTGCCAAGGCCGTGCGTCAGGCGGTGCTCGCCGGAAAGCAGGTGGTGGTGTACAAGGCCGGGAGAACGGGGCCGGGCAGCGCGGCGGCACTGGGTCACACGGCCTCCGTTGCCGGCGACCCGGCGCTGTTCGAATCGGTGATGCGCCAGGCCGGCGCCATCGTGGCCAGGACCATCAACGCCTTCGACGATCTGTTCTACATCGCCGGCGCCATGCACCACAAGAAGATCGGCGGCACCCGGCTGGGCGCCATCAGCGGCGCGGGCTTCGAAGCCGTTGCCATGGCCGATGAGCTGAGCGCCGACGGCTTTTCGCTGCAGATGGGCGAACTGCAGCAGGACACCGTGCAAGCCGTGGCCGCCATCCTGCAGGCCAAGAAGCTCGCCGCGCTGGTGGAGGTGAGAAACCCGATCGACATCAACCCGGGCGCCGACGACGAGGCGCACCTGCAAATCGCCGAGGCCTTCTTGCTTGACGCCCAGATCGATGCGCTGGTTATCGGCCTGGACCCGACTGCGCCTTCGGTGCGCGCGCTGGAACACAGCCTGCTGCGACCCGGCTATGACATCAGCGACCCGCTGAGCACGGTGCAGCTGATGCCGCCGCTGGTGCAGCGCCACGACAAGCCGCTCGTGGGCATTGTCGATGGCGGCAGGTTGTTTGATGCCATGTGCGATGCGCTGATGGACCGCGGGGTCTGCGTGTTTCGCAACTGCGCCCGCGGCACCAGCGCCTTGCGACAGTACATCGAGGCCAGACAGGCCACGGCCGCGCTGTGCGCGGCGCACCAGGACTCATTGACGTCGACCCCCAAGAACTGAGCAGCCGCAGCCCGATGGCTCCAGTTTCAAGTTAACCCCACCCACCACAAGGAGAAGCATGAGCGAAACACTGAACCCCGGACTGAGCGCCACACGCCGCGTCACCATCGACCGTGAACGCACGATCAGCTTCATGGGCGACGATTGCCGCGTGTACTCAACCCCGAACCTGCTCTATGACGTGGAGATGAGCTGTCGCGACCTGCTGCTGCCGTTGCTCGGCGAGGGCCGGGATTCGGTGGGCACGCGGGTCGAACTCGACCACGTGGGCGCCACCCTGCTAGGCATGTGGGTGGACGTCACGGTCACGGTACGCGAGGTCAATGGCAACGCCGTGACTTTTGACTTCAGCGTCCGCGACGCGGTCGAGGAAGTCGCCAGCGGCAAGCACCATCGTTTCATTGTCGGGCTGGAAAAGACCGCGCAACGCCTGCGGGCCAAGCAGGCCAAGGCACTCTGAAACGTTCGCCGCCTAGGTAAGGGGCGGCGTCTTTCGCCCGCCCATGCCCAGGTAAGTCTCGATGATGCGTGGGTCGTTGGTCAGATCACCGGATTTTCCACTCAGCGCGATCCGTCCCATTTCCAGCACATAGGCACGGTCCGACACCGCCAGGGCGGCGCGCGCATTCTGTTCCACCAGCAGGATAGCCACGCCCCGTTCACGCAGGCCGACCACCACCTGCAACACTTCGCGCACGATGTTGGGCGCCAGTCCCAGCGAAGGCTCGTCGAGCATCAGCAACCTGGGCTTGGCCATCAAGGCGCGGCCGATGGCCAGCATCTGTCGCTCACCGCCCGAGAGGGTCGCCGCCGTTTGCATACGCCGCTCCTGCAGGCGCGGGAAGGTCGCATAGACCTCGTCGCGGCACGCAACCTGGTCCCGCAAACCGCGCCACCAGCGTGAGAAGCCACCCAACAACAGGTTGTCCTCAACCGACATTTCGCCGAACAGTTCGCGCCGCTCCGGCACCAGACCCACGCCAGCGCGAACCAGGGTGTTGACGGACGGGCGGCGGATTACCTTGCCATCGAGCCAGACTTCCCCCCGGCTTGGCAGCAGTCCCATGGCGGCAGAAAGCAGCGTCGACTTCCCGGCACCGTTGGGTCCGATGACTGTGACGATCTCCCCCGGGTACACGACCAGATCGACCGCGTGCACCGCCTCCACGACACCGTAGGAGACGCTCAATTGCTTGAGCTCCAGAACGGGTTGCGACATGCCATCAACTCCCATCGAAACCGCCCAAATAGGCCGCAAGCACCTTGGGGTCGGCTTGCACCTGCGCCGCTGAACCGTGCGCAATCACCTGTCCAAATTCCAGCACGGTGATGCGGTCAGCGATGTTCATGACAAATTCCATGTCGTGTTCCACCACCAGAATCGCCATGCCCTCCTCGCGCAATTGGGTCAACAGGCGCGCCAGCGCCTGCTTCTCCATGTACGGCAAGCCCGCCGCGGGTTCGTCGAGCAGCAACACGCCGGGTTGACTGGCGAGCGCACGGGCAATTTCCATGATGCGCTGCTGACCCAAGGCCAGCGAAGCCGCCGCCGCGTACATCTGGGGACCCAGCCCGCAGCGCTCGATCTGACGCCGCGCCTCCCGCATCAGGGCGGCTTCCTCGGGACGGTCCAAGCGCAGCATGGTGGCCAACCAGCCGCTGCGTCCGCGCAGGTGCGCTCCGAGTGCGACGTTGTCGAGCACGCTGCATGACCCCAGCAAGCGCACGTGTTGAAAGGTGCGACTCAGACCCGCCAGGGCAAAGGCGCGCGACGACTGGCGGTGCATGTTGCACCCGAGCAGTCTGACCTCGCCCGCAGTCGGGTCGTCGACGCCAGAGATCAGGTTGAAGAAGGTGCTCTTGCCAGCACCATTGGGACCGATCAGCGCATGTATTTCGCCGGCCTTGACTTGCAGATCGACCTTGCTGTTGGCCATCAGTCCACCAAACCGTTTGCTGACCGCGCTGGCGGCGAGCACGACGCTGCCTTTTTTCGCAGGCTCGCGTTGTGGCAACTCGCGCAGGGACCGTGCCGGCGCCAGACGATCAGGCCGAAGAAAACGGTTGCCCAGGCGCGCCAGACTGGGCCACAAGCCGTCGGAGAAGTGCTGCAACACCAGCAACATCAGCAGGCCAAAGACGATCACCTCAAAGTTGCCGCTGCTGCCCAACAGGCTGGGCAAGATGTCCTGCAGGTACTGCTTCATCAAGGTGATCACCGCGGCTCCCAGCACCGCACCCCAAAGATGACCGGCGCCGCCGACGACCGCCATGAACAGGTATTCGATACCGACGTTCAGATTGAAGGGCGTGGGGTTGACGAAGCGCTGCAGGTGCGCATACATCCAGCCCGAAAGACTGGCCAGCAAGGCCGCCAGCACAAACACCTTGATGCGATATCGCGCCGTGTCCACACCCATGCTTTCCGCCATCACGCGGCCCGATTTGAGCGCGCGAATGGCGCGACCTTCGCGCGAGTCGAGCAAGTTATGCAGGGCCCACAGCGTCAGCAACAACACACTCCAGGTCAGCAGGCCGAGTTCGCGCACCGAGCGCAAGGTCAGTCCACCCAGCGACAAGGCCGGCAGACTGGCCAAGCCGGTGTGGCCACCCAGGAACTGAAGGTTACCAAACAGGAAGTAGAGGCTCAGGCCCCAGGCGATGGTGCCCAAGGGCAGGTAATGGCCCGACAGGCGCAGCGTCACCGAACCCAGCAACCAGGCGACGGCCGCGCTCAGGGTCAATCCCAGCACCAGGCCGACCCAGGGCAGCACGGCCGACCCCGGCGCCAGGCCGAGCAGCGCAGCGGCCGCGGGGTCGGTGCAGAGCCAAGCGCTGGCGTAGGCCCCGAGTCCCACGAAGGCTGCCTGTCCAAACGATGTCATTCCGGCCACGCCTGTGAGCATCACCAGTCCGACGGCAACCAGCGCGTACAGGCCGATGTAATTCAGCATGGCGATGCTGAATTCGGGGAGCAGGCCCCAGCCCGCCAGCAGCAGCGCCACCGCAGCCAGCGTCAGTTGGCGCCGAGTCATTCCTCGTCCTCGACGTGGCGGCTGTTGAGCGAACGCCACCAGAGCACCGGAATGATCAGGGTGAAGACGATGACTTCCTTAAAGGCACTGGCCCAGAACGAAGAGAACGACTCCAGCAAGCCCACCAGCAGGGCGCCGGCCAGGGCCAGCGGATAACTGGTCAAGCCGCCGATGATGGCGGCGACAAAACCCTTCAGACCAATCAGAAAGCCAGTGTCGTAGTAAACCGTGGTCAGAGGCGCGATCAGCAGACCCGACACGGCCCCGACCAGAGCCGCCAGGGCAAAGCTGAGGTCGCCCGAGAATTCCGTGGGAATGCCCATGAGGCGCGCACCGATCCGGTTCATGGCCGTGGCACGCAAGGCCTTGCCCACGATGCTGCGTTCAAAGAACAGGAACAACGCGACCACCAGCAGGCTGGCCACACCCATCACCACCAGCGACTGCCCGCTCACCGGAATTCCGCCCAGATCGAGTTGCAGTTCCGAAAACGCCGCAGTGCGCGAGCCTTCGGCGCCGAAGAAATACAGGCCCAAGCCCACCAGCACGCCATGCAAGGCGACCGAGACGATCAATAGCGTCAACACCGTGGCATGGGCCAGCGGCCGGTAGGCCAGGCGGTAAAGCAAAGGACCCAAAGGGGTGATCAACAGCAAGGTGGTGCTGGCTTGGCCGAGCATCGAGGTCGGCCGCTGAACCAGTACCAGAAACGCAGCCAGTGCGGGAAGGGCCAGCGCCCATAGGAGGCTTGACTTCCAATCCACCGTCAGGCCGCGACGGTAGCGGACGCTCTCCACCAGCAGCGTGAGCGCCGCCAGCGCGAGCAGCAGCCACAGCGTCCCTGGTGCGCGCCCGGCCTGCAACACGGCCATGGTCAGCGCGCCAAATGCAACAAATTCGCCTTGCGGTATGAAGATCACTCGTGTGACCGAAAATACCAGCACCAAGGCCAAGGCCATCAGGGCGTAGACCGCCCCGTTGACGATCCCGTCCTGGCCCAGCAGCAAGGCGATCTGACCGTCCATCAGGGCTGGAATTTCCAGGCGCCGGCCTCGATCTTGACCATCACGCGGGCACGCTGGTCCAGTCCCAGATGATCGGCCGCCGACATGTTGAACACGCCGTGCGCACCCGCCACTTCCTTCACCGTTTCGAGTGCGTCGCGCAGGGCGATGCGGAATTCGAGCGTCCCCGGCTTGGCCTTCTTCAGCGCTTGGCCCACGGCGGCTTCCATCAGCTTGCCGGCGTCCCACGCGTGCCCGCCAAAGGTCGACACCGAACCCGCACCGTAGGCCTTCTCATACTTTTCGACGTAGTCCTGCGCGGACTTTTTCAGCGGGTGGCTGGCTGGCAATTGCGCTGCCACCAGGACCGGGCCCGACGGCAGGAAGGTACCCTCCACGTCCTTGCCGCCAACGCGCAAGAAGTCGTTGTTCGCGACACCGTGCGTCTGGTAGAACTTGCCGTGGTAGCCGCGCTCCTTGAGCGCGCGCTGGGGCAGCACGGCGGGCGTTCCGGAAGCGGCAATCAGCACCGCGTCCGGCTTGGCCGAGACGATCTTGAGCACCTGGCCGGTGACCGAGGTGTCGGTGCGGTTGTAGCGCTCGTTGGCGACGATCTGTATGCCCTTCATGGCAGCGATCTTGCTGAATTCCTGGTACCAACCTTCACCGTAGGCGTCAGAGAAGCCAATGAAGCCCACGGTCTTGACACCGCTGTCGGCCATGTGGCCGACGATCGCCAGCGACATCATGATGTCGTTTTGCGGCGTCTTGAAGACCCAGCGCTTTTTCGCATCCTGCGGCTCGATGATGCGGGCCGAGGCGGCCATGGAAATCATCGGCGTCTGCGCTTCGGCGGCGACGTCGATCATTGCCAGCGAATTCGGCGTGGTGGTCGAACCCAGGATCAGGTCGACCTTGTGATCACCAATCAACTTGCGCGCATTGGTCACCGCCGCCGTGGTGTCGGAGGCGTCGTCCAGCACGATGTAGTGCACTTTTTGTCCGCCAATCGTGGTGGGCATCAGGGCGATCGTGTTCTTCTCCGGAATCCCCAGTGAAGCAGCCGGGCCAGTGGCTGAAACGGTGACACCTACAGTGATGTCGGCGTGGGCCAAGCTCGCCAGCATCAGCGCGGCCAGCAGTGGCAGGGTCTTCTTCAAGCTCATTGTCTTTCTCCGGTAAAAAAAGTGGGGTGCAGATCGCATGCGGCGGATTTCGGACCGAGCCACCGGATCAAGCCGCACGGCACCCGGATCGTCCAGAAAGGCAAACTGGCAACTGAGAAACTTCCTTGCTGCAAAAGAAAATTAACCCTTCATATCCCAATGTCAATTTCATTCTGCTAAGCAAGCCACCATCCTAAGCAGGAGCGGGCTCGACGCGTTCGGGGGTTTACCAGCAAATCACAAAAAATCCGCGCAACTTGCACAATCCGGTTCATGCGCCGCGCCCTCTTTCCCCCTTGCGAATCGTGTTTTCAAAACACAGTGGTGCTGTACTATTCGTCTTCTCTTGATAATTCATGCATTGTCGTACCATTTTGCAAGTATGCTACGGTTTTTGCAAGCACGGCGAGTTTCGGTGGCTGGGGCCATTGACCGAAAGCGCGGAGGACGGGTTAATCGACCGACCGGGGACAAAAATGCAAGACGAAGACAGTTCCGTTGCGGCTCACCAGGCGCCCAATGAGCCACGGGGGCCCTATGGTCGCCTGCTGTTCTGGCTGGCAAAGGCGTTTGCCTACGCCGGAGGAATCGTCTTCATCGCCCTGGTGATCATGTCCGTGGTTTCGATCGTCGGGAGAAAGCTGTTCAGCGCGCCGGTGCCCGGCGATGTCGAGCTGCTGCAGTTGTCCTCGGCCTTCGCTTCAGCCACGTTCTTTGCCTACTGCCATTTGATGAAGGGCGACGTGAAGGTGGACTTTTTCACGTCGCACATGACGAGCGGCCGGCGCGTCCTGCTGGACTCTGCCGGCTCCTTGCTGGTGGGCTTGCTCGGAGCGCTGCTGGCGTGGCGCACCGCGGTCGGCGCGATCAGCCTGAAAGAGGGCGGCGAGTCTTCGGCCATCCTTGAGTTGCCTGTCTGGATCGCACAGGCGCTGATGGTGCCCAGCTTCATTTTGCTGGCGCTCGCCGGCTTCTACATGTGCTGGCAGCCCTGGACCAGGGGAGGGGCGAAGTCATGAGTGGAATGCAGCTTGGCTTCCTGATCTTCGGCGTGCTGTTGACGCTGCTGGTGCTGCGTGTTCCGATCGGCGTGGCCATGTTCATCTCGGGCGCCGGCGGCTACCTCTACCTGACCGGCGGACAAGGCACGCCTTTTCTGAATTCACTTAAGAACCTCGCCTACGCCCGGCTCTCCAATTACGACCTGGTGGTCATCCCCTTGTTCCTGCTCATGGGCCAGTTCGCCACGCACGGCGGATTGAGCCGCTTGCTGTTCCGATTCGTCAGCGCCTTCCTGGGACACCGCAAGGGCGGCATCGCCATGGCGGCAATCGGCGCCTGTGCCGGCTTTGGCGCGATCTGCGGCTCGTCGCTGGCCACCGCCGCCACCATGGGCCAGGTGGCGTTGCCGGAACTGCGCCGCTATGGCTATTCGGGCGCGCTGGCCACCGGTGCCCTCGCTGCCGGCGGCACCTTGGGCATCATGATTCCGCCGTCGGTGCCGCTGGTGATCTACGCGATCCTGACGCAGGAGTCGATCGGCAAGCTGTTCATGGCCGCCGTGCTGCCGGGCATCATCGCCATGCTCGGCTACATGCTGGTGGTGCAGATCGTGGTCACGCTCGATCCCAAGGCCGGGCCGGCAGGCCCGCGTGTGCCGTGGCCTCAGCGCCTGCGCTGCCTGCTCGAAGTGCTCCCGGTGCTGATGGTGTTTGTCGTCGTCATCGTCGGCATCTACGGCGGCTGGGCTAACCCGACGGAGGCCGCGTCCATCGGTGCGGGGTCCTGCGGCATCCTGGCTTTGCTGTCCGGCAATATGGGGATACCCGAGTTGCGCAAGAGCCTGCTCGGCACGGCCATGGCCACGGCCATGATCTACCTCGTGCTGTTGGGTGCCGACATGATGAACTCGGCGTTGGCGATCTCGCAAATGCCGGTCGAGCTCGCGCAGTGGGTCAAGGACAGCGGCATGTCGCCGCTGCTGGTCATGGGCTTGATCCTGCTGATCTACATTTTGCTGGGCTGCGTGATGGACGCGCTGGCCATGATCCTGCTGACGATTCCCATCTTCTACCCCATGATCATGGGGCTGGATTACTTCGGCTTGGCGCAGACCGACAAGTCGATCTGGTTTGGCATCCTGGCGCTGATGGTGGTGGAGATCGGCCTGGTCCATCCGCCCGTGGGAATGAATGTTTACGTCATCAATCGGCTTGCCCTCGATGTGCCACTGATTGAGACCTTCAAGGGCGTGATCCCGTTCCTGATTTCGGACTTCCTGCGCATCACCCTGCTGGTCTTTTTCCCGGTCATCTCGCTTTACCTGGTGCACCAGTTTGGCGCCTGAGAAAGCTTCCTCTGTTCCACAACCCCCAAAGGAGACTCGACATGCAGCTACGCAAGACAATCGCCCCCCTGTTGACCGCAACGGCTTTGCTCCTGGGCGCGGGCAGCGCCTGGGCCCAGGAGGTCACGCTCAAGGTGCATCATTTCCTCGCGCCCAACGCGACCTCGCAAAAGCTGTTGCTCGGTCCCTGGTGTGAAAAGATCGCCAAGGAGTCCAACAACCGACTCAAGTGCCAGATCTACCCGGCCATGCAACTCGGCGGCACGCCGCCTCAATTGTTTGACCAGGCCAAGGACGGCGTGGCCGATATCGTCTGGACGGTGCCGACCTACCAGGCCGGGCGTTTTGCCAAATCCGAAGTCTTCGAACTCCCCTTCATGATCAAGAATGCCGAGGGCGGCAGCCGCGCCTTTTGGGAGTACCTGCAAAGAAATTCCCTGGATGAATTCAAGGGCACGAAAATCCTGATGGCGCACGTGCACGACGGCGCCGAACTGCACTTCGCCACCAAGTCGGTGAAGACGCTGGAAGACCTCAAGGGGCTCAAGATCCGGGCGCCGACGCGCATCGGCACGCGCATGCTGACGGCCCTGGGCGCAACGCCGATTCAGATGCCTGCGCCGCAGGTACAGGAGGCCATCTCCAAGGGCGTGGTCGATGGTGCTTCGCTGCCATGGGAAGTGGTTCCAGGCATCAAGGTGAACGAGGTCACCAAGTTCCACACCGAGACCGGCGCCGACCAGCGCAAGATGTCCAACACCATCTTCGTGGTGGCGATGAACGAGGCCAAATACAACAGCCTGGCGCCGGAATTGAAGAAGGTGATCGACGCCAACAGCGGTGCCGAAGCATCGGCTTGGGCCGGTCGGGTTTGGGACAGCACGATTACGCCTGGACGCAAGTCGGCCACCGACCGCGGCAATACCGTGAATGTGCTCACGGCCGAGGAATACCAGCGCTGGGACAAGGCAACGCAAGGTGTGGCCCAGGATTGGATCAAGGACCTGGCGGCCAAAGGCATTGACGGCAAGGCGTTGCTGGAATCGGCCAAAGCGCTGCTCAGCCAATACGACAAATAGGCACGGCTACAACAGGGGGCCCAGTTCGCGCGCCGCATTGAGCAGCAGCGGCAGTAGGCTGCGCTGCATCTCGGCGGCCGAGGTCCGGTGGTGCGAGGCCACCACATTGAGTGCAGCCACCGTCAGTCCCTTGCTGTTGCGCAGCGGAACCGCCAGCGCCTGCACGCCGAGTTCGTGCTCTTCGTTGACGATGCAATAGTCTTGTTTGCGCACCTGCTCGATGACGCCATGAAAGCTTCGCGCGTCCACCGTGGTGAAAGGCGTGATGCGTTGCAGGTGGCGCCCTTTCATCCACTCATTGAACGATTTCTTGGTCTTGGCCGCGAGCAAAATTCGCCCGGTGGACGTGGCATGCGCCGGCAATCTGGCCCCCATGTGCAGGCCATAGGCGATGACGCGGCCGGCGCCGATCGCATCCGGGTTGCGGTCGTTGCCGCTGCGCGCCACGATGACCACTTCGTCGCCATCCAGCACCACCGCCGAAAACGATTCCTGCGCCTGAATCGAGAGCCGGTCCAGCGTGGGCTGAAGCGCGCGCGGCAGCCGGGCGGAGGAGAAATAGTTGCCCGAGAAACGCAGCACCTTGCTCGACAGCCAGTAGTAGCTGCCATCGGTTTCAAGGTAACCCAGGTGCGCCAGGGTCAGAAGATGGCGGCGCGCTGCGGCACGTGTGAGGCCGGTGCGCCCGGCGGCAAGCGTGGCATTGAGCCGTTGCCGTTCGGTGTCAAAACTCTCCAGCACCGCCATGCCTTTGGCCATGCCTTCGATCAGATCCGGTTTGGCAATCGTCACGACGTGATTCTTTCAAAGGTTTGAATCATTGGGCGATGATCGCGCAATTTGTTCAATCATCGCACAAAAAGTGCGCGCCGCCACTTTGCAATGCGAGTCCGCCGCACTAGACTGAAAACGCCAGGCGCGCCTTGCAGGCCTGCCTGACGCTGCAGGCCGCCTGCTGCATTGCAACCACGGGAGTTAGGAAAATGGCCATCAGAGAAAAGCTCGACCGCCTCGTCTTACGCATGCATGACACGCCGCAGTACAACGCGCAAGGGGCCGTGCTGTTCGTTGATCTGGAACAGCGCACGCTGCTCAGGAAATACCTGCCGCTGGAGGTGCTGCGAAATTTTCTTGGCGGGCGCGGCGCAAACATGTGGCTGCTCTACAACCTGATGGACGAGGAGCGCGATGCGCTGGACCCGGAGATCCCCTTGATCTTTGGCGCCGGCGTGCTGACCAGCAGCATGCCATCGGCCACGCGCGGCAACATCACCAGTAAATCGCCCGACAGCTATGCGATTTTGGACGCCAATGCGGGCGACTTCTTCCCGTCGTTTTTGCGTCGCCACGGCTACGAGCACATCGTCCTGTTCGGCCGCTCGGCCTGCTGGACCCTGCTCAAGATCTCCTACGACACGGCCGAATTCATCGACGCCACGCCCTACCTGGGGCTGGACAACCTGGACATGGCTGCGGCCGTGGCGCGCGACTTCAACTGCGTCGAGCGCGAAGACATGGCGTTGGCGCGCATCACCACCGCGGGCGAGAACCAGGTGCTGTGTAGCGGCATCATGGGGGGCATCAAGTCGATCTGGGCGCGCGGCGGCGGCGGCGCCAAGATGGGCTCGCTCCGGCTCAAGGCAATCATGATCCACGGCGAGCCCAATACCCTGGCGCCAGTGCAGCCCATGGCCAAGTACAACCAGCTCATCGGCAAGAAGATCATCGGCACCAGCGTGATCAAGAACGCCCTCAAGATGGTGGGAACGCCCTTCCTATACAAGCCCAGCCGGGTGCTGTGCGCCCTGGGAACCAAGAACCATCAGGAGTCCAGCTGGACGCCTGCGCTGGACGCCGACAATTTCGACCCCTACCGTCCCGGCATGGACGGCTGCTATCGCTGCCCGGTGCATTGCCGAAATCAGAATGACATGACGCCCGGCGCCAAGTCCGGCTGGGGCGCATCTGCCCTCAAGGGTCTGTCCGGCAACGCCAGCTACGACAAGGACCAGGCTGCCATCGACCACGGCAAGCGGCGCAGCTACAACGGCATTCACGGCGACGGCCACTACGACCGCTACGACAAGGGCGACGGACCCGAGTACGTCACGCTGGGCAAGTTCGGCCCGCTGATCGGCATCAAGCAGCCCGAGCAGGTGCTGCGCCTGAACAACATCCTGAACGATCTGGGACTTGACTCCGCATCCACCGGAAGCGCCATCGCCTGGGCCATGGAGTTGTTCCAGCGCGGCATCATCGGCCTGCAGGAGACCGGTGGCATGGACCTGAGCTGGGGCAACTACGAGGTCATCGAGAAGCTGCTGTTCATGACCGCGCGCCGCGAAGGCTTCGGCGACACCATTGCCGACTCGGCGCGCGCGGTGGAGCGGGGCAAGTACCCGGTGGTCGCACTGGACTATCGCATGACGGTCAAGGGCCTGTTCCAGTCCGATCCGCACGATGCACGCATCCTCAAGGCCTTCGCCCTGGGGCTGTCGGTGGCCACACGCGGCATGGATCACCTGCGCAACCGTGTCACTTTGGAGATCAACGCCCGCATCAATGACGATCCGGTTTTCAAGGCGTCCTTGTACGGCGGAAGCGTGTCTGCAGCACCGAACAGCTACGAGGGCAAGGAATTTGCGGTGCGCAAGTGCGAAAACACCTACGCGGTGGGCGACTCGGTGGGCATGTGCCGTTTCAACACCAAGCTGTTCAACTCCCCCACGTTGCCCGACCTCAAGGATTTCGCCACGCAAATCAGCGCGCTCACGGGGCAGGCCTTCACCGAGGCCGAGCTCGACGAAATCGGGCGCAACGTCACCGGTGTGGAGCGCATGCTGAACTTCCGTTTTGGACTGCGCTCCAAGGACGACACGCTGCCAAGGCGCTGGTTTGAAGAGGCCTTGACCGAAGGCCCCTTTGCCGGCGAGAAGATCGACCGCGCCGAATTCGATGCCATGAAGAAGCGCTTCTACAGCCTGAGCGGCTTGAACACGGAGGGCACGCCGGCCGTGGCCTGGCACGAGAAGCTGTCGCTGCTGATCACCGGCTTCGCCGTGCGGGTCAGCTTGCCCCAGCCGCTGGCCGGCGCGCCCGAGCAGGTGGTGGTCATCGATGAAGTGATTAGCGACGTGAGCGCACTGCGCCATGCCCTACTGCGCAAGCTGCCCGAGGCCGCGGACGATCTCAACGACAGCAGTTGGAACGTTGCCGTGAATGGCACGATGGTGCTGTCGGGAGAAGCATCCACGCCGATTTTCAGCGGGGATCTGCTGGTGCTGGTGCCCATCATCGCGGGCGGATGAGCCCCGCGCCCGCGTCCCACCGAGCTACGCATCGGACCGCTTCCTCCACCCCGAACTACGAGTCTCACATGAGCTATTTCGACGAAGCCACCGAGACCATGGCGCGCGAGCCCCTCGCCGAACTGCAACTGCACAAGCTGCAACGAATGCTGGCCCACCTGTGGCAAAGGAATCGCTTCTACACCGCCAAATGGCAGGCTGCCGGCGTGCAGCCGTCCGACATCCGCTGCCTGGCCGATCTATCCCTGTTGCCACTGACGCGAAAGAGCGAGTTGCTGCAAGACCAGGCCCGGTACGCGCCGTTCGGCAGCAACCTGACCTACGCGCCCGAAGCCTATGTGCGTATGCACCAGACCTCGGGCACCACGGGCCTGCCCTTGAAGGTGTTCGACACGCACGAGTCCTGGGACTGGTGGGGGCGCTGCTGGGGCCATGTTCTGACCGGCGCCGGAGTCAGGCCCTCGGACCGGCTCTTCATGGCCTTCGGCTTTGGTCCGTTCATCGGCTTCTGGGCCGCAGTCGAAGGTGCGAGAAAGCTCGGCGCCCTGATGATTCCGGGGGGCGGTCGCGACACGCAGCAACGCCTGGAGATGATGCGCGACGCGGGTGCCACGGTGCTGTGTTGCACGCCCTCGTATGCGCTGCGCATGGCCGAGGTGGCGCAGGAGATCGGCTTCGACCTGCGCTCCATCCCGCTGCAGACCACGGTCCATGCGGGCGAACCGGGGGCCAGCGTCGCGGCCACCAAACAACGCATCGAGAACACCTGGGCCGCCAAGTGTTTCGACCACGCCGGCGCCTCCGAGGTGGGCGCCCATTCCTTTGAATGCCAGGCCCAACCGGGCGGCACGCACCTGATCGAGAGCGAATACATCGCGGAAATCCTCGACCCGCTGAGCGGCGCGCCGGTGTTGCCGGGCGAGCGCGGCGAACTGGTGATCACCAACCTGGGGCGCTGGGGTTTCCCGGTGCTGCGCTATTGCACTGGCGACCTGGTGCAGACGAATCTGCAGCGCTGCGCCTGCGGTCGGACTTCGCTGCGCTTTGAAGGCGGCGTGCTCGGGCGCGCCGACGACATGGTGACGGTGCGCGGCGTGAACGTGTTCCCGGCCGGCGTGGAAAACATCATCCGCAGTTTCACCGAGGTGGACGAGTTTCGCGTCACGGTAAGCAAGACCCGGCAGATGGACGAAATGGATATCGAAGTCGAACTGTGCGCCGGCACTGACACCGCCTTGATTCAAACCATCGGCACCCGGCTCGACAGCATGCTGGCCTTTCGCCCGCGCGTGCGCCTGGTACCCCACGGCGCGCTGCCGCGCTTTGAAATGAAGGCCAAGCGCTTTCACGTCAAGTTGGAGACGGCCGGGTGCTGAGTGCAGCGTGATTTTCATTCGCCTGGTGAATGTGGCCAATTCCAAAAATGAATTGGACGAATGGGCCGCGAGACACTACATTGGCCGACAAACAGGCTCGCACAGAGCCAACAAAGAATTCACGAAGGATGGGGCGGCGTGCGCTGACCCAGAACTTTGAGAGGAGACGACAACATGCTTGAGATCATCATCCAGGGCCGTGGCGGCCAGGGTGCACAGACCGCCGGGAATTTGCTGGCGGGCGCGTTCCATGCGCAAGGCCTGCACGTTCAGTGCTTTGCCAGCTACGGCGGAGCCCGTCGCGGCACACCCGTGAACTCCTATCTGCGTGTGGACCAGCGTCCGGTGCGTGTGCGTTGCGACATCGAGCGCGCCAACGCCATCCTGTGCTTTGACGCCAGTCTGCTCGAAGGCCGACTGCTGGGTGCAGCCCATGCCGACACCTACATCGTCGTCAATTCGGCGCGCAGCGCCAGCGACTTTGCGCAACTCCTGCCCGGCAGAAAAGTCATCCCCATCGATGCACTGGCGATCTCGCGCGAACAGGGCCTGGGGCGCATCGTGAACTCCGCCTTGCTCGGCGCTTTGGCTCGGGTGCTGCAGGCGCCCACGCTGGCCGCATTGACGCAGGCGCTGGTGGATAACGCGCCCAAGCACCACGACGAGAACGTCGCCGCCTGCACCGAAGGCTACCGCTGGGCCGACCGGCAACTCTTGGGGGCTGCAGCATGAGCGCCCTCGTCCCCACCACCTGGACCACAGGCAGCACCGAGGCCATCAAGACCGGAACCTGGCGCGCCTCCTTGGCCAAACACATCCAGGCTCCCGCGCCCTGCCACGGCGCCTGCCCCGTCAACGGCGATATCGCACAATGGATTGGACTGGCGCGTGCGCGCGATTTCCACGGCGCCTGGCAGGTGCTGGTGCGGCACAACCCCTTTCCCTCGATCGCCGGGCGCATCTGCCACCATCCCTGCGAGACCGCCTGCAACCGCGCCGGTTATGACGAGGCCTTGTCGATCTGCAAGCTTGAGCGCTTCGTTGGCGATCAGGCGCTGGCACAGGGCTGGAAGTTCGAGCCGGCGCCGGCGCGAAGCGCCCACGTGGCCATCGTCGGCGGCGGCCCATCAGGCTTGTCCGCGGCGTTTCAATTGCGCTCCATGGGTTTTGCGGTGACGCTCTACGAAGCCCAGGCCGAGTTGGGCGGGCTCATGCGTTACGGCATCCCCGCCTACCGTCTGGCACGCGCCGTGCTCGACGGCGAGATCGCCCGCATCGTGGCGCTGGGCGTGACCGTGCATTGCAATCACCGCATCGACTCAGCCTCGGGCTTTACCCAACTGCGCGAGCAGCACGACGCGCTTTACCTGGCGCTGGGCGCCGCGCGCCCCAAGCGTCTGCCCGCGCTCGACTACAGCCAGGATTTTGTCTGCGACGGCGCGGCCTACCTGGCCGGCGCCAACAGCGGCCAGCCGCTGGCGCTGGGGCGGCGCCTGGTGGTGATCGGAGGCGGCAGCGCCGCCCTTGATGCCGCGCGCAGCGCACGCCGACTCGGGCACGAGGTCACGTTACTGGCGCTGGAACAACGTCGTCAGATGCCCGCGCAGCACGAAGAAGTTGACGAGGCGCTAGAGGAAGGCATCGTTCTGGTGGACGGTGCGCGCCTGGACCAGGTGCACGACCACGGCGCGCCCGGGCTGACCCTGAGCTGCACGCGGGTAGCCTTTGTCGCGGGCGCGAAACGCGGACAGTTCAGCCTGAGCACCGTGGCGGACAGCGCCTTTGACATCGCGGCCGACGCCGTCGTCACTTCCATCGGCCAGGATCCCGAGCTCGACATCCTGGGCCAGGGTTTCGCTGCGGCCGGCGGTTTGCTCGTCACCGACGCCCGCCTGGCGACCGCTTGCCAGGGCGTTTACGCCGGCGGCGACATGGCCAGCATGGCGCGCTTTGTGACAGAGGCCATTGGCATGGGACAACGCGCAGCCCATGAGATCGCGCGCGAACTCGGGCGCGGTGCTGCGGCGCACGCCGGCGCCGTCCAAAGCGGCGAAGCCGAGGTGGCGCTGACCGCCATCGGCACCTGGTATCACCCCAAGCAGGAACGCGTGCCCTCGCGCTGGCTGGCCGTGGCCGAGCGCCTGCACGGCGACGCCGAAGTCCAGTTGGGACTGGAACTAGAACAGGTGCTGGCGGAGAGCGAACGCTGCTTTTCCTGCGGCACCTGCACCCACTGCGACAACTGCGTGGTGTATTGCCCCGACATGGCGGTGGTGCGCTCGGGCGAGGGCTACGCCGTGCTGACCGACTTCTGCAAAGGCTGCGGCTTGTGCGTCAAGGAATGCCCCACTGGCTCGATGAAGATGCAGGAGGAACTGCGATGAACGGCCCCCACAAATCCCGGCTGCTCACCGGCAATCAGGCCGTTGCCTGGGGCGCGCGTCTGGCGCGGCCGCAGGTGGTTCCGGTGTATCCGATCACGCCGCAAACCCCGGTTCTGGAACAGATCACGGCCTTCGTCGCCGACGGCGAATTCAACACCGAGATCATCACGCCCGAATCCGAACACTCGGTGATGTCAGCCTGCATCCCGGCCTCGCTGGTGGGCACGCGCGTCTTCACCGCCACGGCGTCTCAGGGGTTGCTGCTAATGCACGAGTTGCTGCACTATGCCAGCGGCGCGCGCGCCCCCATCGTCATGGCCAACATCAATCGCACCGTGGCTTCGCCCTGGGCGTTCTGGCCCGACCAGACCGACAGCCTGTCACAGCGCGATACCGGCTGGATCCAGTACTACGTGGAGAGCGCCCAGGAGGCACTCGACACCGTGATTCAGGCCTTTCGCGTGGCCGAACAGGTGCTGCTGCCGACCATGGTGAACCTGGACGCCTTCTATGTGTCGCACTCGCTGGAGCCGGTGCTGGTGCCCGAGCAGGCCCAGGTGGACGGCTACCTGCCGGCGTTTGATCCCCCGCACCGCCTGGACACCGAGAAGGTCGAATCCTGGGGCAACGTGGTGTCGCAGGAGATGTTCTTTCGCCACCGCCAGGCGCTGGGCGAGGCCATGGCGCGCGTGCCAGCGCTGGCCGCGAAGGCTGATCAGGAGTGGGCGCAACTGACGGGGCGCAGCCACGGCGTGATCGAGCGCTACCGGTGCGACGGCGCCAAGACCTTGCTCGTCACCATGGGCAGCATGTGCGGGACAGCCCGCGACGCCGTAGACGCGATGCGTGAGGCCGGCCAGGCCGTGGGGCTGGTCAAGGTGCGGCTGTTTCGCCCCCTGCCCACCGCCGGGTTGCTCGCGGCGCTCGAAGGCGCCGAAGAAGTCGTGGTGCTCGACCGCAACTACTCGCCGGGGCACGGCGGCGTGCTGCACCAGGAACTGCGCGCAGCGCTGTACGGCAGTTCGGTCACGCCGCGCGTGCACGGTCTGCTCGCTGGAGTGGGTGGCGTCAACGTGTCACCGGCGAAGATTGTCGAGTTCGTCAGCCACGCCGTGCAAGGCGCGGCCCTGTCCGATTCCCAGTGGGTAAGGTGAACACCATGATCCAGATTCAAAATGCCAACCAGGAATCCATGCTGTGCTCAGGGCACGCCGCCTGTCCGGGATGCCTGGACGCGCTGACGGTACGGCATATCCTCACGGCGCTGGGGCCCAAGACCATGGCCGTGATCCCCCCCTCGTGCATGGCCATCATCGCCGGACCGCAGCCCTACAGTTCGCTGCGCATCCCCGTGTACCAACCCACGCTCGAGTCCAGTGCTGCTGCGGCCACGGGCCTGCGACGCGCGCTGGATGCCCAGGGCAAGCACGACACGCAGATCATCGTGCTGGCCGGTGACGGTGGCACCTACGACATCGGTTTTCAATGCCTGTCGTCGGCAGCCGAACGCAACGAAGATTTCATCTACTTCTGCCTGGACAACGAAGGCTACATGAACACGGGCGCGCAAAAATCCTCGTCAACGCCACATTTTGCACGCACCGGATCCACCCCCACGGGCAAGACCTCGCGCAAGAAAAACCTCACCGAAATCATGGGCGCACACCGCGTTCCCTATGTAGCAACCGCCAGCGCAGGCCATCTGAGCGATCTGCTGCGCAAGGTGGAAAAGGCGAAGCAGATGAAGGGCACGCGCATCATCACGCTGCTGATACCCTGCATGGACGGCTGGGGCGTCGCCGATGATGCGGGTTTGACCACGGCGCGCTACGCCGTCGAGTGCGGAGCGTTCCCGTTGTATGAAATCGAAGACGGACATCACTACACGCTGAACCACACCCGCAAGACCCGTCCGGTATCGGACTACCTCGCACTGCAACGCCGCTACCGCAACATGCCCGACGCCGAGATCGAAACGCTGCAGGCGGAAATCGACGAAGGCTGGTGCACTTTGCAGGAACGCGCGGCGGCCAGCCAGGCGCGAGCTCGAGCCGCCGCTGCCGCATCGGTTTGAAGAGCACTGGCCATTCAGCGAAGAGCACATCGTCAGCCAATACCATCCTTGCATCAGCGGAGTACAACATGACGGTTAAACAACCCATGCCCGGCGAACTTGAGCCCATCGAGACGGCAAGTCGTGACGAGATTTCAGCGCTGCAACTCGAACGCATGAAATGGAGCTTGAAACACGCCTACGATAACGTGGCGCATTATCGAAAGAAGTTCGATGACCACGGCGTCCATCCCGATGACCTCAAGACGCTGGCCGATCTGGGCAAGTTTCCGTTCACCACCAAGAGCGATTTACGCGATACCTACCCCTTTGGCATGTTCGCCGTGCCTCGCAGCCAGGTGGCTCGAGTGCACGCTTCGTCCGGCACGACCGGCAAACCTATCGTCGCAGGTTACACGCGCAAAGACATCGACACCTGGGCCCATCTGATGGCCCGCTCCATTCGCGCCGCAGGTGGGCGCGCCGGCGACACATGCCACATTTCTTATGGGTATGGATTGTTCACGGGCGGCTTGGGGGCCCACTATGGCGCCGAGCGCCTGGGCTGCATGGTGGTGCCAATGTCGGGCGGTCAGACCGAAAAGCAGGTTCAATTGATTCAGGATTTTCGGCCTGAAATCATCATGGTGACGCCGTCCTATTCGCTGGTGATTGCCGAAGAGTTTGAACGTCTCGGTGTCAAGCCCGAAGACATCTCCTTGAAGATTGCTCTCCTGGGTGCTGAGCCTTGGGGACATGGTATGCGCGACGAGATCGAGCGCAAGCTAGGCATCGATGCCATCAACATCTACGGGCTGACCGAAGTCATGGGCCCGGGCGTAGCGTCCGAGTGCATTGAGTCAAAGGATGGGCCAGTGATCTGGGAGGACCACTTCTATCCTGAAATCATCGACCCCGAAACGGGTCAGGTCGTCCCGGACGGAGAGGAAGGCGAACTGGTATTCACGTCGCTGTCCAAGGAAGCCGCGCCGGTCATCCGCTATCGCACGCGTGACCTGACCCGTTTGCTGCCACCAACCTCGCGCAGCTTGCGCCGCATGGACCGGATCACGGGACGCACCGATGACATGTTGATCGTTCGTGGCGTCAACGTTTTTCCAAGCGTGATCGAGGAGCAGATATTGCGTGACAAGCGGCTGGCAGGCACCTATCAGATTCGCCTCACGCGCGAGGGTCACCTCGACAGCGTCGAAGTACTTTGTGAACTTCAGCGCGAATTTTCCAATCGCCTGTCGCCTCTCGAGTTGCAGGCCATCAGCGCTGAATTGCAGCATCGCATCAAGACCATTGCCGGCATTTCTACTGGGGTGTCGGTCATGGCTCACGAGTCCATTGCGCGCACCCTGACAGGCAAAGCCCGCCGGGTGGTCGACGAGCGTCCCAAGCAGCAGTGAGGGCGGGAGTCGATATGAAGAAATTCAGGATGCGACTGAAGACCTGATGGCGCTCCTTATGGACGTTCGGTTCAACTTCGGTCGAAAAGCACTCAGTCATGGTTACGCTGCCGTGTTTGAATCATTTCTGCTGTTAGCAACGCGTGCCGATTGGGAATTCGGTGTGGGGCAGATTGGCTATCGCATTCTTGTCCAAATCAACCCCAGGAATATTTGGGAAACCAACAATCAGGCAACGCAAGTTATTGATTTGTAATGCGCATTTACACGATCTACGACATTTGCAAGGCGGTGGACCGGGGCATGACCATCACCGCCGTGAAGCTGCCAGTAAAGCATGGCGGCAAATCGGCCAGCGTCTTGGCGGATCGGGCGCCTGGCGCGGATTAATTTTCCGGCTCGAGGTCGTCGCTGATCGCGTCTGCCTCGTCTGCATCGTCGGCACCGGTTTTCAGCCAGTGCGCGTATTCGTCGGGAAACGCGGCGCGAAAACGCTGCATGTGAAACAGCGCCTCATCGTTCAGCCCCAGTTGCGCGTCGCTTTCAATCAGCCTTGAAATGACGCGCGCTTCCGGCGAGAAGTGCAGCACTTCCAGTGCCATCGCATGCGCAGTGGCGGCGTTGCTGCGGGTCACGGCGATGCTGGTGAGCTCGGCGAAACGCACGTGCTTGCTGAATAGCCACGAACCCTGCAGCTTGGCCAGCGTATCGTCGCGATAGGCCTCATCCCGCTGCGAAGGTGACAAAAAGATCTGGCTCACGCGGTGGTAGTCCCAGGCCGTGTGGGCCGTGACGGCCAGCAGTGCGACGGCGGCGCCCGCCGCTGCAGCGCTGGCGTAACGCGACCCACGGGCAGTCCGCACGTGCGCGCCCGAGCCCGAAGCCAAGTGAGAACGCAACAACAGCGCCAGGCACAGCGTAGCCGCCATCGAGAACGGCGCATACCAAAGCGGGTACTCGACCATGCTGTGCACCAGGATCAGGATCAACACCGCCCACGCCATACGTCGGGCCGGATCCTGCTCGCGCCAGGGGCGCTGGCGCAGCGCAAATACCAGCGCACCGAAGCACAGCAGCAGGGCTGCAGGAACACCCAACTCCACGGCCAATTGCAATGGCAAGTCGTGCGCATTGTCCAGAATGTCGCAAAACCGCGTACCGGGATAAAGCGTGATGTAGTGGGCATAACTCAGTTCGCCCCAGCCCCAGCCGAGCCAGGGTTTTTGTGCAATCAGGTACAGCACATTGCTCCACAGCGTGCGCCGACCACCGCAGGCGCTGTTGCCCTGGACAAAATGCGCCGCCGCACCTTGGGTCGCGGCGTCCAGACCGGCCAGCCGGGGCAACAGCCACAGGGCAGCCACGCCGTAGACCAGCACGGCGAACAGCAACAAATGGGCTGTGCTGCGCTGTGTGCCTGCACCTTGCACTTTCTTGTCGAAGAGGCTCCAGACCCCCAGGCACAAACCCAGCGCCAGCAATTGCACCGCCCCGGTCCGCGACGACGTCGTCGCGTTACCCAGCGCCAGCAGCGCGGCCATGAACCAACCAAGCGCAATGGGCATGCGCCGTGTGGTGTCTCCTTCCTCCGACGCCGCGGGCCTTTGCGCCAACCACCAAAGCAGCACGGCCAGGCCGATGTTGGTGAGGGTGGCGAACTGGTTGCGCTGGCGCAAATTGGCGAAGGCCTCGCCCAGGGGCGTGACATTCACCAGCGGCGCCAACGCGGCCGATACGCCGAAGTACTGCAGCAATCCGATGACGCTGCTGACCAGTGCCGCCAGCAGCCAGCCCAGAGCCACCGCCCGCGCCAGGGCGACGCCCGAAAGCTGGTTCAGTGCCAACAGCAGCAGCAACACAGCGGCGCCCAGCGAGGTGGCCAGCGTCTGCATCATCGCCGGCGAAGGCCCGGAGGCAGACGAGATCAGCCAGGGTAGCGCGATGGCAAGTGCGGCAATACCGCAGGCAAGGGTTCGAGGCAAAGGGTTCATGATGATGCGTAGGCGTGCGGTGGGTCACCGCCGCCGCAAGTTTGACACAAGGCCTGGTGCTACTTGAATCGATAGCTCAGAGCCATCAGCCCTGAGTCCTGCTGGGCCCGTGCCACCAGCGGGCTGGCGCTGATGGCCGGATCAAGCCAGCGCCGGCGCAAATAGAAATTCAGGTACCAAGTCGGCGTGACCTTGATTTCGCCCAACAACCCGAGCAGGGGGTTGAGTGCGCTGGCAGGCTGATAGGCAGCGCCAGCGCTGGCCTGGCTCTCGGCCAATGACACGCCGTAAAAATAGCGCACGTACTGTCGCGACTGGTATTCAATCCCGACCTCCGGATAGAGGGTGACGGACCCCAAGTCGAGTTGAGCGGCGTAAATCAGCTCCGCCAGATTGCCCTTGGACCGATGAACGTCGTGAAAGCCGTTGATAAAAAAAGCGCCCAGCGGCGTCACCTGCAGGCTGCCCAGGCCCAGCGGCACGGAACTGCGGCGTTCGGTGATGCCGCGCAAGGCCGGCGTATCGGCCTTGAATCCATCCTGGCTTACGCGCGCAATCAGTTCCACGTGACCGTAGCCCAGCGGCAGCGTCTTCAGACCCAACGTGTCGATGCGCACAAAGGCCCGGCCATAGTCAAAATTGGCGTAGGGCAGGGCTGTTGTGGCCTCCGCCAGGCCGCGCACCCGGCTGCGATTGGAAACCACGCTCACGCCCAAGTCGCCGTCGATACCATCGGGGAATTCGGCGGCAGTCTGCTGCGCGCAGACAAGGCCACTCAGAGAGCAGGCAATGGCAGCGCCGAGCCTGCGGCGGCTCAGCACGTTGCTTCTGGCACTGTGCGCGCCAATGCACGCCGGTCGGGAATCGGTGCCCCATCCACAAACACCTTGAACTCGCCGGGCTCGAACGCGGTCCAGGTTTCATTGGTGGTGAGCGGCTCGGTCACAACAATGGCGAGGCGGTCGTCGGGGCCGTTGAGTTGCGCCAAGTCGACATGCACGTCGTCGTCCTTGAGCTGGACGTCGGCGAACGGATATTGGCGCACCAGGTAATGCAGCTTGGTGCTGGCGTGCGCCCACATCGCTTGACCGTTGCTCAGCAGAAAATTGAAGGTGCCGTGTTTGGCAATCTGAGGCACCAGTTCGCGCAGCGTGAGCGTGAGCTCGTCCACGCTGGGCACGCTGGCATGCGACTTGGAGAGTTGCTGCAGCAGCCAGCAAAACGCGAGCTCGCTGTCGGTATTGCCCACGGGATGGAAACTGCCGTGCAGCGGCGGATTGAAACCCTTCAGATCGCCGTTGTGCGCAAACACCCAGTAGCGGCCCCACAGCTCGCGCACAAAGGGATGGGAGTTCTCCAGCGTGATCTCGCCCACCGTCGCCTTGCGCACATGGGCCACCACGTTATGGCTTTTGATGGGATAGGAGCACAGCATCTGTGCGACGGGCGAGCTGGATGCGCTTTCGCTGTCAACAAAGCAGCGCACGCCCTTGCCGGGTTGACCATCATCGGCGCCGAAGAAGGCAATGCCCCAGCCGTCGGCGTGGTGGTCGGTGCAACCGCCGCGCTGCGAGAACCCGGTGAAACTCAAGGTCAGACTCGCCGGCAGGCGGCTGTTCATGGCAAGAAGTTGGCACATGCTCAGAGTTTAACTTGTCATCACCGCGTCACACCCCCGTTGGCGTTCGCGAGCGAGGCGGACGCAACCGCCACGCGACCACACCCGCCAGCGCGCAGGTCGCGGCCAGCAGCAAAAAGGCTTCGTTGAACGCCTGCAGTCGCTGCACTGAGAGCGCCGCCAGCTTGAGCGAATCGCCATGCGCTGCAATGCGCCATTCCAGCACAATGCCGCACAGACTCACGCCCAACGCGCCGCCGAGCACGCGCATGAAGTTGGACAGACTGGCGGCCTGCGACACCAGGTCGGTGCTGACGGCGCGCATGGTACTGAAGTGCATCGCCGGCAGGATCAGCCCCAGACCGATGCGACCCACCAGCGCCCAGATCGCAAGCCAGGTCCAGACGCTGTCCAGGCCCAGGCTCGGCATCAGCGCCATGGAGGCGGTGAGCAGCGCAAAGCCCAGGCTGGCCAAGGGCAGGTGCGGAGCGTGGTCCAGCACGCGCCCGACCACGCCGATGGTGATGGCCAGCGCCAAGCCTGCGGGCAACAGCATCCACCCGGCCTGGGCCGCCGACATGCCCAGAGCCAGTTGCATATACACCGGCAGCAAGTAGGTGGAACCGAACAGCGCCACGCCATAGAGAAACGCCACGATGCAGCCCACGGCAAAACGTCGGTTGCGAAACAGGTCCAGACGCACCAAGGGCTCGACCTGGAAATGCGTCCGCTTCCGCAGCAGGTGGTATTGCCACGCCACAAAGCCCGTCAACGTCAACGCCGATGTTGCCAGCAACAGCGATGCCACCGACACGCTGCCGTTGCGCCATTGCACCAGCGCATTGAGCAGGCACACGACCCCGACCGAGCCCAGCAGCAAGCCGCGCCAGTCCAGGCGCGAGTCGTCACGTGTGGCTTCGCAGGTTCTGGCCGGAACGAAGCGGCGCGCCATCCACAGCGACGCGAGACAAAACGGAACCACCATGAAAAACACGGAGCGCCAGCCAAAAGAGTGCACCAACACGCCCCCCACCGTGGGCCCCATGGCCGAGGCCAGCACCACGCCCATGCCGAAAAACCCTGTGGCGCGCCCCTGCTCCTGCGAGGCGAAGACGTACAGGATGATGATGGCCGGGATCGGCTGCATCACGCCTGCGGCCAGACCCTGCGCCACGCGCGCCGCCAGCACCCCGTAGAACTCGTTGGACAGACCTCCAGCCAGGCCACCGGCCAGCAATAACCACAGCGCCAGCGTGTAGGTGCGGCGGTAGCCAAAACGCTGAAGCAGCCAGGGCGTGGTCAGCATCGACACCGTCATCGCCAGCATGAAGCCCGAGCCCACCCATTGCGCGCGTTCCTGCCCCAGGCCGAACTCGCGGCTCATGTCGGGAATGGCGACGTTGATGATGGTGGACGACATGATCGAGGCCATGGTGCCCACCATCACCGCCAACAGCAACAGCCAGCGATAGCGTGCGCCGAAGCGCACCTGAAGCGCCGGCAGATCAGTGGTGTGCATCGGGTGCGCGGCCGATCAAAGCACAATTGGAAGTCTTCATCACGTATAAGTTTCAGGTGGCATGTGTGCCATTTTCACGCATGATATGGGCCTCAAGCGAAAGGCCATCCCATGCACAGCCACCTTTCTGAAAACGCTGGCAACAAGGCGCGGCACAACAAGGTCGTGAGTGCGGCCGAAGCGGTGCGCTTGATCCACGACGGCGACACGCTGGCCACGGGTGGTTTCGTCGGGATCGGCTTTGCCGAAAGCATCGCGGTCGCGCTGGAGCAGCGCTTCCTCGACGCACAGCAGCAAACCGGCGTGGGCGCGCCGCGCGACCTGACGCTGGTCTACGCCGCGGGCCAGGGCGACGGCAAGAAGCGGGGGCTGAATCACCTGGGACATGCGGGCATGGTAAAGCGTGTGATCGGCGGACACTGGGGACTGGTGCCCGAACTGCAAAAGCTGGCGGTGAACAACGAGATCGAGGCCTACAACCTGCCGCAGGGCGTGATCTCGCACCTGTTTCGCGACATCGCGGCGGGCAAGCCCGGCACGCTCACGCACGTGGGCCTGGACACCTTCGTCGATCCGCGCTTTGGCGGTGGCAAAGTCAATGCGTGTACCACCGAGGAGCTGGTGCAGTTGCTGACGATCGACGGCCGGGAATATCTGCTCTACAAGACGTTCCCGATCTCGGTGGGCATCATCCGCGCCAGCACCGCTGACCCCGACGGCAACCTCACAATGGAGCGCGAGGCACTCACACTGGAAGTGCTGGCGATTGCCATGGCCGCGCACAACTCTGGCGGCATCGTGATCGCTCAGGTGGAGCGCATCGCCGAACGCGGCAGCTTGCATTCGCGCCAGGTGAAAGTGCCTGGCGTGCTGGTGGATGCGGTAGTGGTGGCGACCGACCCGGCGCAGCACATGCAGACCTTCTCGGACCAGTACAACCCGGCCTATTCTGGGGAGATCCGCGTGCCCATGGAAAGCCTGAGCGCGATGCCGCTGTGCGAGCGCAAGGTGATGGCGCGGCGCGCGGCGTTGGAGCTGCGCGCCCATGCCGTGGTGAACCTGGGGATCGGCATGCCCGAGGGCGTGGCCAGCGTCGCCGCCGAAGAAGAGATCATCGACTTGCTCACGCTCACGACCGAGCCCGGCGTCATCGGTGGCATCCCGGCCAGCGGCCTGAGCTTTGGCGCGGCCGTGAACACCCAGGCCATCATCGACCAGCCGAGCCAGTTCGATTTTTACGACGGCGGCGGACTCGACATCGCCGTGCTCGGCCTGGCGCAGGCCGATGCCCAGGGCAATCTGAACGTGAGCAAATTCGGATCGCACCTGGCCGGTGCCGGCGGCTTCATCAACATCAGCCAGAACGCCAAGACCGTGGTATTCGTCGGCACGTTCACGGCGGGCAGTTTGCAGGTGCAGATTTCAAACGGCAGCTTGCGCGTCGTGCATGAGGGCCACACGCACAAGTTTGTGCAGGCGGTGGAGCACCGCACGTTCAGCGGTCGCGAAGCGCGCAAGCGTGGCCAGCGCGTGCTCTACGTCACCGAGCGCTGCGTGTTCCAGCTGATTGCCTCTGGACTGGAACTGATCGAGATCGCGCCCGGCATCGAGCTGGAGCGCGACGTACTGGCGCACATGGACTTCGCTCCGTCCGTCAGTGCGCAACTCCGGCTCATGGACGCAGCGCTGTTTCGCGCCGAACCCATGGGATTGCGCGCGCGGCTGGAAGCGGGAAGAGCGTCGCGGCGTTAGCGACCGGATCAAAGCACAATAGCCGCTTTACCCCCCATCCTTTGCATGCCTCAACTCCTTAGCGTCCAGATCGGCCAAGCGCGGCGGGTGCATATCGACGGCCGTTCCATCCTGACGGCCATTCACAAGCAGCCAGTGGCGGGCCCGGCTGCCATCGTGCCCTTGGGCCTGGTCGGCGACGAGCAGGCCGACTTGTCGGTGCACGGCGGCCTGGACAAGGCCGTCTACGCCTACCCCAGTGAGCATTACGCCTTCTGGCGCGCAGCCCGCGCCCAGGCCGGCGTCAGCGCCATTGACGATGCCCTGCCCTGGGGCTCGGTCGGCGAGAACCTGACGCTGCAAGGCCTGCTGGAAACCGACGTCTGGGTTGGCGACGTGCTCCGATTTTCACACTGCACGTTGCGCGTGACGCAGCCACGCGAGCCCTGCTACAAGTTCAATGCTGCCATGGGTTACAGCGGCGCGGCCAAGGCCATGGCGCAGCGCGGCTGCTGCGGCTTCTATCTGGCACTGGAGCAGCCCGGACACCTGAGCGCGGGCGAACCCTTCGCGCTGCTGGCCGGGCCGCGACGGCTGGGAATTCCCGAGGCTTTCAACGCCAAGATGTTCAAGCACCTGCGTTGACACCGAGGCCGTTGGCCGTCCGGTGCGAGCATCGAGCCGTCAAGGATTCTCAACGCGCGAGGCCCGGCTCTGACGACCTGATCGGTTGAACGCCGCCACGCGAATCACCCCTTGGGCCGTGATCGGCCCGGCCACCAGCGCGCTGCGCGCGTCGGGTTCGCTGCCGTCGCTGGTAAAGCGCAAAGCAAAGCCGGGGAGCTGCTGGTTGACATGCACTTTTCCATCGATGATTTGCAGCCCGGGCGGCGCGATGCGGTACTGCACGCCGGGGAGCTGGGCGTCGAGTTGCGGCAGTACGCGTTTGCCCAACTGGTTCACAAACACCGACCAGTCGGCGTCGTGCAGTTGACTGGCCCGGGCTGCATCATGCTGCTGCGTCCACGCCGGGTCCGGGGCCCAGGCGCGCTCGGCCAGGGCCAGCATGCGCGGCATCAAAAGGTAGTCCATGAGAGCGCGCGAACGCACGGTTTCGCTGAACAACACGCCTTCCATACCGACGATCTGGCGCTGGCCGTAGTCGGTCAGGCCATCCATGCCGGGCTTGGGCGTGGCGTCGGTGGTTGACTTGCGCGTGGAGTCAAATGGGATGAAGTCAAACACCGTGTCCAGGTCGGTGTAGGCGGCCCAGTTCACGCCCGGCTCATCCGGGTTCTTGTTGTACGCCATGTCGAAATACAAATTCGTGGCCGGCGCCAGAATCGTCTGGTAGCCCGCGTTCGCCATGCGGTAGGCGAGGTCTTCGGCGTCGTCCAGGTTGTTCCAGACGTAGAGCCTGAAGTGGCTGTGCGTGAAGACAGGGTTCGGGATCAGCTTGTTCTCGCCGCGCAGCTTGACCTTGCGCGCACCCAGCTCCTCCCAGCCCGACGCATACAGGCCATGGCGCGTCAGCATCTGATTCACGCGACCGTAAAAATGGTCCCAGACCTCGGTCGTGGAGACCAGCTTTTCGCGCTCCATCAAGGCGCGCGTTGCGGGGGATTTTTCCCAGGCGCCGTTGGGCAATTCATCCGCGCCGACGTGAATGGTGTTGAGCTTCACCCCCGCCTGTTTGTGCAGCGCCACTACCTGATCGAGCACGCGCTGGATGAAGGCATAGGTCGAAGGGAGACCCGGATTCATCACGTGGTCAGTGTAGAGCTGGGGCGAGCGGTAAATCGACTTGTCTTCCAGATCATTCAGCAGGTACTGGGCCGCATCCTTGCGTCCCGCTTTTTGCAGCTTGAGGTAGCGGCCTTCCATGGACTTGACAGCAGCGCGTGCATGGCCCGGCATCTCGATTTCGGGGATGACTTCGATGTGGAGTGAGGCCGCGTATTTGACGATGTCGATGTAGTCGGCGGCGCTGTAGAAGCCGCTGCCATAGGCGTCGTTCACGTCGGGGCCGGAGCCGTAGGCCGGCGGCAGAAACTCGTGCCCATCGAGCGTATGACCGCGGCGCGCGCCCACGCTCGTGAGTTCGGGCAGGCCCGGAATTTCCAGGCGCCAGCCTTCATCGTCGGTCAAGTGAAAGTGAAACTTGTTGAGCTTGTAGCGTGCCATCAAATCGAGCAGACGCAGCACCGTGGCCTTGGACTGGAAGTTGCGCGCCACGTCGAGTTGCACGCCGCGGTACCCAAAGCGCGGGACATCGCTGATGTGCAAGGCAGGCAGCGTCAGCCCCTGCTGCGGCTGCGGCTGTGGCTGCAATGGCAGCAACTGACGCAGCGAGCGCAGTCCCAGCGCCACGCCGGCGGCCGAGTTGCCGGTGAGCGTGATGCCCGCCGCCGGATCGATATTCAGCTCGTAGGCTTCGCCAGATGTCTGACCCGCGATGGCTGCAACGGCCAGCTTCATGCCCGGCGCCGTGGCGTCTGTCTTTGAGGAGGCGAAAAAGGGCTTGAGCAGGGCCGTGGCCAGCGCGACTTGCGCCTTCACGTTCGCGGCGCCGATGACCGTCGGCAGCGAAGTCCAGTGCAACTCGCCATTGCCGCGCTCGAACTTCTGCGGTGTCGGGAACACCGGTGGCAGTGCGTCTTCGGCCACGTCGGCGATGTTGGCGTTGCGTTTGAATTGCCCCTGCGCCGTGACGATGGGCATGGGGTCGCTGGGGCCGTGGTCCCATTGTTCGGGGCGTGTGAAGGGAGCCAGCGTGTAGTCGCTGATCGCGTGGCCTACGCCCGGTGCGTCGTCATAAACGATGTAGGGTCCGGTGGGCCCCTTGGCCGTCTTGGTCATGACCTCGGGATGGAAGAACGACAGGTGTGTGCTCTGCCCCGAAGCCAAGGACTTGAATCCAGCCACGGGGCGCAAGCGGTACCAGGTGCCGCTCACACGCTCCATCACGAACGGTCCTTCGACCTCCTTCAGGTCCACGCCGGCGACGCAGTTGAAGTAGATGGCCCAACCCTGCCCCGCCAGCGCCTTGTCGGCCTTGCTGGTGAGCGTGAACGACGACCAGGAGCGGCCCTCGGGGTTGTCGGGGGTGAACACGTTGCGCTGCACTTCCCAGCGCAGTTGCAGTTGCGCAGCAGCTGCGCTTGGTGGCGTCGCAGTTTGTGCCAACGCGCTGGCAGCCTGGAACAGCATGGCTACCAGAATGGATAGGGCTGCGCCCCAGATTCGTGTCAACATCGACGCCCCTTGCAATGAATATTTCGATGACTCAAGTTCGTCACGGCGAGGCGCCTGATTGCGGCCACGCAAACTGCATACGTCCCATGAACCGGCACACTCCCAGCCGTCACAGCGAGCGTGGCGATCCATGTTTACCCGGTGCACCCGCATGGACTACCGCATCGCTGCGCTCCTCGCAGTGACGTCAGGGAGATCTCAGGGTTTCTTGAACCGGTACAGCACGGTCTTGCCCGCTTCCACCGTGCCGCTGGCCACATGCGTCAGCGCCCCGAACTCATCGGCGTTGGAGAGCACGACCGGGCTGATGGTGGAGACGGCGTTGGCGCCCAGGTAATCGAGATCCAGTTCCAGCACCGGATCGCCCGCATTCACATCGGCGCCGGCCTGCGCCAGGCGCTTGAAGCCCTGGCCACCGAGTTTGACCGTTTCAATGCCGATGTGCACGATGATTTCGGCACCTGAGTCGGTCACCATGGCAAAGGCGTGATTCGTGTTGAAGATGCTTACCAGCTTACCAGCGCAGGGCGCGACCACCAGCCGACCGGTGGGCCGAATGGCCACGCCATCGCCCACGGCCTTGCTCGCGAAGGCGGCGTCGGGCACGTCTTGCAGCGCCACCACTACGCCACTCACGGGCGCCAGCATCACGGTTTCGTCCGGCGACTCGGCCGCAGCAACGGGTGCGGGTGCAGGCGCAGTCACCTGCGGCGACGCAACCAAGCCGGCCAGCTGCTGGCGCAGCGAATCGGCAATGAGCTCGGCCTTGGGGCCGACCACAATCTGCACGTTCTGCTGATTGAGTTTGATGACGCCGCTGGCGCCCAGGCTTTTTGCACCGGCCATATTCACCAGGTCCGCGTCGTTCACGGTCAGGCGCAGGCGCGTGATACAGGCGTCCACGTTCACCACATTGGCCGCGCCGCCAATGACGCCGATGTAGGCTTGGGCCAGTTCAGCCGTGCTGCCTGGCGCCGTCGCAGCAGGGGCGAGGGCAAGCTCGCCCTCCTCGTCTTCGCGACCCGGTGTTTTCAGATTCAAGGCGTTGATCGCAGTACGAAAGACAAGGTAGTAGATGCCGAAGAACGCTGCGCCCTGCACGATCAGCATGGTCCAGTGATTGGCCAGCGGGTTGCGCGACGACAGCACCATGTCGACCATGCCGGCGCTGAAACCAAAGCCCGAAATCCAGTGCATGGAGGCTGCGATGTAGACCGAGAGCCCCGTCAGAAAGGCGTGCAGCACGTACAACAATGGCGCCACGAACATGAAGGAGAATTCCAGTGGCTCGGTGACACCAGTGAAGAACGAGGCGAAGCCCGCGGCGATCATGATCGAGGCCACGCGCGCCTTGTTTTCCGCCTTTGACGTGTGGTAAATCGCCAGCGCTGCGCCGGGCAAACCGAACATCATGATCGGGAAGAAACCGGCCTGGTACATGCCCGTCACGCCCAGCACCGCTTTGCCCTCGGTCAGCGATTTCGCGCCACCCAGGAAGTTGGGGATGTCGTTGATGCCGGCCACGTCAAACCAGAATACCGAGTTCAGTGCGTGGTGCAAGCCGATGGGAATCAGCAGACGATTGAAGAAGGCGTAGATGCCCGCACCGACAGGACCCAGGTCCTTGATGCTCATACCGAATGCCACCAGGCCGTTGTAGATCACGGGCCAGACCGCCATCAACACGAAGGCCACGAAAATCATGATGAACGAGGTCACGATCGGCACCAGTCGACGACCACTGAAGAACGCCAGCGCCTTGTGCAGTTCCACCCGGCTGAAGCGGTTGTACAACTCCGCTGCGATCACGCCGCTCAGGATGCCGACAAACTGGTTGTGGATCTTGCCAAAGGCCTTGGGCACCTGGTCCAGTGGGATGCCCTGAATTTGCGACACCGCGCCCGGCGACAACAGGCTGGTCAGCACGTAGTAGCCCACCAGGCCCGCGAGCGCCGCCGCGCCATCCTTGTCCCTGGACATGCCGTAGGCCACGCCCACCGCGAACAGGATCGACATGTTGTCGATGATGGCGGCACCGGCCTTGATCAGCAGCGCTGCCGTCGCACTGCCTGTGCCCCAGCCCGTGGGGTCGATCCAGTAGCCGATGCCCATCATGATGGCCGCTGCCGGAAGCGTTGCCACCGGCACCATCAATGCGCGGCCGATTTTTTGCAGATAACCCAAGATATTCACGGTTCGTCTCCTGTTTCAAATTTTCCGCTATCCCGTCATTGCCAGCGCAACGACGCATCAATCCTTGACTACCCCATCGTCATTGCGAGGCCGTAGGCCGTAGCAATCCATCTCGGCAAACCACCAGAATGCATGGATTGCCACGCTACGCTCGCAATGACGAATCAGGGGTACATGGCGCGCCTGCCGTTTCGGTCCGCCGAAACAATCCACGCGCAATGACGACGCGCTGTGTCGTCATTGGGTGAATTCAGCCAGCCGAGCATGCACTTGCGTCGCGGTGCCCAATTGAAGCACTTCCTGCGCCAGGACTTGGCAATCGGCCAGCGACAGGCGCCGCACCAGCGCCTTGATCGCGGGAATGGCCGGCACCGAGACCGACAGTTCACGCGCACCCAGTCCGATCAGCACCGGCACAGCCATCGCGTCCGAGGCCATGGCGCCGCACACGCCCACCCACTTGCCGTGGCGGGCTGCGCCTTCGCAGGTAAACGCAATCATCTTGAGCACGGACGGGTGCAGGCCATCGGCCTTCTTCGCGAGCCGGGGGTGGCCGCGGTCCATCGCCAGCGTGTATTGGGTCAGGTCGTTGGTGCCGATGGAGAAGAAGTCGGCCTCGCGTGCAAAGTGCTCCGCCATCAGCGCCGCCGAGGGCACCTCGATCATGATGCCAACCTTGAAGTCGGTGTGCCCCGTGGCCGCAGCCTCTTCAGCGAGCAGGGCCTTGGCCTCACGCAGTTCTTCCAGCGTGGCGATCATCGGAAACATGATGTGCAGCCGCGCCTTGCCTGCCGTGCGCAGGATCGCGCGCAGCTGCGTGCGAAACATCTGCGGCTGATCCAGGCTCACACGCACACCGCGCAGGCCCAGAAACGGGTTGTCTTCTTTGGGCAGTGGCAGATAGGGCAGCGGCTTGTCGCCGCCGACATCGAGCGTGCGTATCACCAGCGTGCGCTGTGGGCCCAGGGCAAATGCAACGGCAAGGTAGGCCGCCGCCTGTTCGTCCTCATCGGGCGCGGTGTCGCGGTCATCGAACAGGAATTCAGAGCGCAGCAGTCCCACGCCCTCGCCACCCAGCGCCACGGCTTCGCGCGCCTCCTGCGCGTTGCGCACGTTGGCCACCACTTCGATGCGGAGGCCGTCGGTGGTCCCGGCGGCGTCATGCGCCAGCACTTTTTCCTGTTCGCGGCGAGCGGTCTGAAGAACGACGCGTTCATGCGCCAGCGCAAGGTCGGCCGCTGTGGGTTCGTGATGGAGCAGGCCTTGCGCGCCGTCGAGCACGACCAGCGTGCCTTGCGCCAACGCCAACGCCGCAGGGTCCACGCCGCACAGGGCCGGGATGCCGAAGGAGCGCGCAAGGATCGCCACATGGCTGGTGGCGCCACCCGTGGTGGTGCAAAAACCCAGCAGCTTGCTGCGGTCCAGCGCGGCTGTGTCGGAAGGCGTGAGCTCTTCTGCGATCAGGATTGCGCCCTGCGGCAAGTCGATCTGCGCCTGTTTGGCTCCTGCGAGCAGCACGAGCACGCGCCTGCCCACGTCGCGGATGTCGGCGGCGCGTTCGCGCAGTAGCGCGTTGTGCGCACCTTCCAGACGCTCCAGCCGATCGGATACCTGGCCAAACGCCGCCCGCCAGGCATGGCCCGCGCTTTGGCTCTGGCGCACACCGGTGATGGCCGCCTCCACCAGATCGGGGTCTTGCAGTAGTTCCTGATGTGCGTCCAGGATCTTGGCGCCAGCCGGGTCGCCCAAGCGCGCCTTGAGCGCCTCAATCTGTGCATGCGCCAGCAGCAAGGCCGCATCCAGCTTGCTGCGCTCGCGTTCGGGTGACTCGCCGGTTTCGGCGATGACGATCACGTCCTGTCGGTATTGCACGATGGGGCCCACGGCCACACCGGGAGAAGCGCAAACGCCAACCAGGGCGTTGGCCACAGAGACAGCCGCAGTCCGGGGTTCGGCAGGGGCGGCAACCGGGTCGGGCAGCACGCTCGGCGCTGGCGCCTCGTGTTGTTCACCACAGCCTTGCGTCAGCAGGGCTGTGAGGGCACGGATCGCTTCGGCCGCGTCAGCACCCGTGGCCTTAACGCGAAGGCTGTCGCCGTGCTGTGTGCCCAACGCCATGATGGATACCACCGACTTGGCGTTGGCTTCTTCCGCGCCACGCATCAGACGGATCGTCGACTGGTATTTTTTGGCGAGGGCGACCAGCATTGCAGCCGGTCGCGCATGCAAGCCCGTCGCGTTAGGCAGGTTGATGGCATCGCCCGTCAGGGCTCCGCCGGAAGCGCTTTCAGGCGCGGTTACGGCCGTTGTCATGAGGTGCTAGAGCTTGATGTAGATGCGCTTCTTGTCCAGGGCGTAGCCCACAAGCCAGCACGACAGCATGAATACCAGGGCCCATACGAAGGAGCCGGGCTTGTCACCCGCCCACCACTGAAAGCCATGGGCATAAATCCATTCGAACCACGCCTGATTGCCCACATGAGCAGTCCAGAGAATGGTCTGCGCGATTTCGCTCAGCAGGTAGATAAAGAGCGTATTGCGGCCAAACACTTCAAAGAAGTAGGTCCAGCCGCAGATCTTGCGCAGGTCGATCACATAAACCAGGATTGCCAGCACGAACAGATCGACGCTTAGGGTGCACAGCACGTAGGAACTGGTCCAGAGCTTCTTGTTGAGAGGAAACGCGTTGCTCCACAAGAGCGCCGCCATGAGGAGGACTGCGCCCACCAGCGTCAATTTGCTGATGGTCTCGCTACTTGCGCCCTTGTCTCGCACCAGGCGCGCGGCGAAATAGCCCGCCAGCACGTTCACGATGGCGGGTAGGGTGCCCAGAATTCCCTCCGGGTCGAAGGCCATGCCTTCGCCGTGATACATGTGCGCGTCTCCCAGGATCAACTGGTCCAGCTTGAGCGCGGCGTTGCCGGTGAGTGTGTAGTCACCGAACGAATACATGATCCACCAATAGCCCAGCAAGGCCATTACGCTGAAAACGATGGCGCCACGCGCCCGTCCGTAATGCAGGATCAGCGAAGCAAAACCGTAGCACAACGCGATGCGCTGCAGCACACCCAGGATGCGCGTCTTCTCCAGCGGCAGCAGCGACAGATGGCCGGCCTTGTCGAATTCAAAGAACGGGAACCAGTAGAGAAAATAGCCGCACAGAAAGATCAAGGCGGTGCGCGTGCCAATCTTGCGCAGCACCGCGGCGTTGCCCAAGGTCTGGTATTTTTGCAGCGTGAAAGCCAACGCCGCGCCCACCACGAACAGGAAGCTGGGGAACACCAGATCGGTCAGCGTCAGCCCGTGCCAGGCTGCGTGCAACAGCGGCGCGTAGGACTTGTCGTCGCTGATCGACATGTTGACGACGATCATGAGCGTGAGCGTGAGCCCACGCATCACGTCGATCGCCTGGGACCGCTGCGGCACTGTGCTCATTGATGTTTGAGAGCCGTGGCAATCGCCTTGTGTCCTGCGGACGCAGCAGCTATCGCTTTGTCCACCAGCGCGATCATGACCTTGTAGCCGGCTGCATTCGGATGCACACCGTCTTCAGAGTAGGCCTTGCTCAGGCCGGGGCGCTCGTCCACCATGGCGCCGTAGTAGTCCACGTAGATCAGATGCTGGCGCTTGGCATAGTCCTGCAGCAACTGGTTCAGGGCAGCGATCTGCGGCGCCGGGCGCGCCGCGTCGTTCCAATAGAAACCGGCAGCGGGAAGCACCGAGCACAGCACCACCTTGATGCCGTTGGCCTTGGCCAGGTCCACCATCGAGGCAATGTTGTCCACGATCATTTCATTGGTGGACGTGCCGGTGTTGCCGGCGATGTCGTTGGTGCCGGCCAGGATCACCACCACCCGGGGCTTGAGTGCAATCACGTCGGGGCGAAAGCGCAAGAGCATCTGCGGCGAGGTCTGGCCGCTGATGCCGCGGTTGATCCGGGTCTTGTTGAAGTAGGACTTGGTCCAGAACTCGGTGATCGAGTCGCCCATGAACACCACGCGCTGCTCGCCCCTGGATGGCAGGCCGTCCTGGGCGTTGGCGCTACGGTAGGCAGCCAGATTGGGCCAGTCCATCTTGGCGTCGTCGGCCTCGGTTGCCAACGCCTGCCCCATGCACAGCCCCACTAACACCAGACTCAACCAGGTTTTCAATGATTTCATACCGCTCCAAAATTGATGATCCCCGCCGCGTTGTCGCGGCGGGGATCGATCGACTCTTCTTACAGCTTGTAGCTTAGTCCCAACAACATTTGGCGACCATATTGATGGAACTCCTTCAGCGCAGTGATGCCATCGACCGTCTGCGTCGTCACGTAGGGCGTGTTGAACATATTGTTGACCTGGAACAGTACACCCAGGCCCTTGAATTGCCCCGACTGCATTTCATAGCCGATCTGAAAGTCCGTGATCTTCTCTGGCCTGATCGTGTCCACCACGTATTTGAACGCGTTGTGGCGCGTCGCGTCGAAGCCCGAACGGTAGCGCTGCGCAATGCGCGCCTGGAATCCACTCTTTTCATAGTAGGCGGTCAGACCCCAAACGTCGCCGGACAAGCCATCGAGAGTCGTATTGGTGGCGGCGCCCGTCGCGTCGGTTCCTGGCAGGTTGCTGGAAGTACTCGAATAGCTGCCCAGTAGCCCGAATCCGTCGAGGGAATTGCTAAGCAATTCTCCGCCCAGCGATCCGCTCAATTCAAGTCCTTTGACAAAGCCGCCGTTGGTGTTCGTCGGCGTTGTCATGGTGCCCAGGTTGCTAATCGGCTTGATCGCCGATGGGTTGGTGAAGTGGGAGAAATCGTACTGGACGTCTTTGGTGATGATCCCCGACGTGATCTGTTTATAAAACCCGGCAACGGCCGCGTAGCTGCTCTTGCTGAAATATTTCTCCAGCGACAGGTCAAAGGCATTGGCGCGCCATGGCTTGAGTTCTTGATTGCCGCCGCTGCCATACCACTGGTGGTCAACGTCACTCACCGATGCCGTCGTGCCCGCACGCATGTCAGCCAAGTTGGGACGCGCCACCTGCTTGGCAATACCCAGACGCATCAGGGTCTGCTTGCCAAGGTCTCCGATCAGGTTCAGGCTGGGCAGCACGTCGGTGTAGCTTGTGCCGCCGGTTGTGGGCGTCAGATTGCCATTGTTGTCGTCATACAGCCCAGTGGCGGTTTGCTTGGCGTTCACGAGCTGAACCCCAACGTTGCCGCGGAACGGGATTTTCGCCTCAAAATCCAGGTTGAACTTGGCGAACGCTGTCGTCACTTTTTCGTCCACGCCCCAGTTCCATTTCGGACTCTTTGGATCCGATGGGCTTGCGGAATAGGCGCCACTGTTGAACGCATCCATCACGTTGAAACTGATCATGCTGGGAACGCCGACAAAGCCCATGTTGACCGGAGACTTCAGGATTCCCGCAGGTATTGACGCGCACACGCCCACATTGCAATCGGTGGTGTTGTTCAGGTTGTAATTGGTACCGACATCGTTCAGGTTCTTGCTGCGCTCGGAATACAGGAGGCCGGTATCGACGCCGCTTATCGGCCCCCAGTCGAGTTCGCGCCGCCCCGACAGGCGCGCCGACTTCATCTCGTCCTTGACATCGACAACGGACCCATAGCCGCCGCCGCCCCACCAAGCTGAGCTCAACTGGAAATTCGACGCCTTGCCAAAGTTGAAGGGTGTGGTGATCGAACCAAAACTTGAAAAGTTCGACGGGAAGCGCACGTCCATGGTGGTCGGTGTGGGGCTGGTCGCGTAGGCCTCGCCGATGAATTCGTGGCGTTTTGCGTTTGAATAGCTCAGATCGGTCGTGGCCGTCCATTTGTCGAACTTGGTTTCGGTGTTCCAACCGATCGCATTCACCTTGTCGTCGCGGTTGTCCTGACGCTGGGTCACGAACGGCGTGATGTTGGCAATGGTTCCTCCGCCATTCGAGTTCGCGAGGGCGGTCCAGTTCGGCGTGGTGCCGTTCGACCAGTCGTTCCAGTAGGCAATCAATTCGCGTCCGTTCATGCGTTGCTTGAATTGCGAGGAAAAAATGTCGATCTGGCTGTGAAAGTTCTTGTTGGGCTTGTATTCAAATACGGCCATGAAGCCGTCGCGCACTGCCTGCGTTGACGCCACTCCCGTCTCCAGAGCATCGAACGCGTGGGTCGAACCCGGAAGCCCATCCACGGTACCGCAACAATTGGTCAAATAGTCTCCGGTGCCGAAGTCCCAGGGGTTCATGTATTTCTTTAACGTGGGACTGTCGAGGTGGGCAAAGCCCAGCGCGACGCCGATGGTGCGGTCGGCAAATTGGTCGATATAGGATGCGCTCAGGCGCGCGCCGGCGGCACTGTTGCCGGGAATGATCTCGCCGAGCGAGTTCTTTTCCATGCGTACGTTCAGATTCACCTGCCGATCTTTGTAGTCAAGCGGACGCACCGTCTGCAGGTTCACCGTGCCAGAGAGCCCTTGGGAGCCAAGAGCGGCGTCGGGGGTCTTGTAAACCGTGGCGGAGTTGACCAATTCGGACGGGAATTGGTCGTATTCGAATGAGCGGTCGTCACCCGTGCTCACCATCTCGCGGCCGTTGAGCAGCGTCACGCCGAATTTTGGCGCCATGCCGCGGATGGACAGCACCTGAGCCCGACCGTCGACGCGCTGCGCCGCAATTCCGGGTAAGCGCGCCAGGGACTCGGCGATGCTGGTGTCGGGCAGTTTGCCGATGTCTTCGGCCGTGACCACCTCAACGATCGAATCGGAGTTCTTCTTGATGGCGATCGAATTCTCAATGCTGCCGCGAATGCCTGTGACCACCACCGTATTCAGGTTGGAAGCATCTTGCGCGTAGGCCGCGCTCATGATGACGAGCGCCACGGCGGAGGCGATGGGGGTGCGATGGAGTTTCATATCTTCCTTTTCAAAAATATCAAGGGTGTGCCCATGCGAAGGCGCGTCCCGTGAGCATCAACAAAACCATTCCTCTGAACCCATACCAATGCGGTCAGAGGAAAATTCAATGCCAAAATGATACGCATCGATTGCGTACCACTTTCGCGGTATTAAGATGCCACTATGCTACCAATTGGAATCGATTACAAGCCGGTTTCATAAAAAATGGGTGCGGATTTACCCTAGTGCGTGCGCGTCACCTTGGCCAAGTGGCGCGGCTGATCCGGGTTCATGCTGCGGGCGCGCGCCAGAGCCTCCACCATCGGGTAGAAACTCTGAATCACCGAGATCGGATCCAGTTCGACCGAGTCCGCATCGATCACGGGCAGGTTGGCGCCGGGTGTGCCGTGGGGCGCAGCCAGCAAAACCTGTGCACCCCGGCCCCGCATTTCGTCGGCCAGTGCGATCAGGCCTGCCTGCGCCGGACCGCGCGGCGCAAACACCAGCAAGGGATAGCCTTCATCGATCAGTGCCATGGGACCGTGTTTGACTTCAGCGCCAGAGAATGCCTCGGCCTGGATGCCGCAGGTCTCCTTGAACTTCAGCGCCGCCTCCATCGCCACGGGCAGCCCGGTGCCGCGGCCGATCACGAACAATCGGTCCACTTTGCGCAGCGCATCCACCGCCAGCGACCAATCGGCGTTGGCGGCACGTGACAGGGTTCCGGGCAAGGCGGACAGGGCCGCGTGCAACGCCAGGTCCTGCTGCCAGGCGGCGACCACGCGCGCGCCCGCCACCAGTTGCGTGATGAAACTCTTGGTCGCCGCCACGCTGGTTTCAGCGCCCGCGTGCAAGGGGAAAACCCACTGCGAAGCCTGCGCCAAGGGCGAATTCGGGTCGTTCACAAAGGCGGCCGTGCAGGCGCCGCCCGCGGAAAAGAAGCGCATCGGCGCCACCAGGTCGGGGCTTTGCCCGGACTGCGAAAACGCCATCGATACCAGGCCCGCACACTGGATTTGCGACTGGTACAGCGTTACCAGAGACATCGGCAGCGAGGTGACCAGCCGCCCCAGGCGCGCCATGATGAGATAGGCCATGAAGTGCGCGGCGTGGTCGGAACTGCCACGCGCCACGGTCAGGATGGAGCCGGGATTGCGCGCGCGCAGGTAGGCGCCGAAGTCGTTGTATTCGCGGTCGTTGTGCGTCAACTGCCGGGCCACGGCAGCAGGTGCTTCCCGGGCCTCATTCAGCATCTGTGTGTTCAATCGAACTCCCTTCAAGCCAAACATCCATCAATTTCAAATCCCGGTCCAGCCGCACGACGTCGCCCCAGGCGCCCGTACTCAGGCGGCCGCGATCGGTCACACCCAGGTAATCGGCGGCGTGGGTCGAGACGTGGCGCGAGGCGTCGCTCAGCGACAGGCCCAGGCCATCCACCAGGTTGCGCAGCGCCTGGTCCATGGTGAGCGTGGAGCCGGCCAAGGTTCCGTCCGGCAGGCGCACGCCTCCCAGGCATTTGGTGACGGTGTGACGCCCAAGCCGGTACTCGCCGTCGGGCATGCCCGCAGCAGCGGTGGAATCGGTCACGCAGTACAGCCCCGGAATGGCGCGCAGCGCCACACGGATGGCGCCGGGATGCACATGGATCAGGTCCGGAATGATTTCGGCAAACTGCGCGTGCGCCAGCGCCGCCCCCACCATTCCTGGGGTGCGGTGGTGCAGTGGGGTCATGGCGTTGAACAAATGCGTGAAACTTCCCGCCCCTTTGCTCAAAGCCTGTTTCCCGTCTTCGTAGTTGCCCGCCGAGTGCCCGATTTGCACCCGAAAACCGGCCGCGCACAGGGATTCGATCAGATCCATGTTGCCCGGTACTTCCGGCGCCAGGGTGACCACGCGGATCGGGAACAGCGCATGCCAGCGCTGCAATTCACTCGCCACCATGGGGCGCGTGAAGTCCGGCTGCGCACCCAGTTTTTCCTGGCTGATGTAGGGCCCTTCCAGGTGCACGCCCAGCACCCTGGCGCCCGCCGCGCTGCGCTGCAAACCCAGCGCGTGCATGGCCGCAAAGGCCGCGTCCAGATCGACCACAGGGGCGGTCATGGTGGTGGCGAGCATGGCCGTCGTCCCATGGCGTGCGTGCACCTCGCTGACGCGGCGCAGAGCGTCGCCTCCTTCCATGATGTCGTGGCCGCCGCCGCCGTGCACATGCAGGTCGATGAAGCCCGGCAACAGCAAAGGGCACGAGGCCGCACGCACCTCACGCTCGTGCACCGGTTCGCCCCGCAGCTCGGCGATCCGGCCGTCGTCACCGAACGTCATCACACCGCGCAAAAAGCCCTGCGGCGTCAGGATATGGCCTTCGAGCTGCCTCATCCGTCACGCCTCATTTCAGCGATAAAGTCGTAGTAGTCGCTGCGGCAGTAGGAGTGCGTGAGCTCTACGGCCTGCCCCGTCTCCAGGTAACCGATGCGGGTGATGAACAGCACCGCTTGCCTATCCGGTATTCCCAGCTGTTCGGCGAGCCGCGGCTGCGCGTTCAGCGCCCGGATGTGCTGCAAGGCGCGCACGGGGGCCTGATGGGTGAGATTCAGATGCTCGTAGAGCGAGCCTTCCACAGCCATCGGATGGGGCAGCACGTGTTGTGGCAGCACGCTGATTTCCAGCGCCATCACCACATCGTCGGCCAAACGCAAGCGCTCCAGGCGTGCAACTTTTTCGCCCGACGACAGACCCAGGCTCATTTGCTCGTCGATCTTGGCCAGCACGATATTGCGATGCAGCCAGCGCGACGAGGGCGTGTAGCCACGGTGGCGCAGCTCCTCCGAAAAACTCTTCAGATGCGACAGCGGCTGTTCAAAGCGCGGGGCAATGTAGTTGCCCGAACCACGCCGGCGAATAACCAGCCCCTGCTCCACCAACTGGTCAATGGCCGAGCGCGCCGTCACGCGCGACACGTCCAGCGACTCTGCCAGCAGCCGCTCCGAGGGCAGGGCTTCGTCGGGCTTGTAGCGGCCGTCGCGGATGCTTTGCCCCAGCTTGCGGGCAAGCTGCATGTAAAGCGGTGAACTGTCGCGCGTATCAGGCTTGAATTCAAAGACATCGCTCTGGCTCATACGCACTTTCAGGTTGGAGTTGGTCGCCCGCGTCCCGCAGGAATACCGGATCGCGCCGCGAGTATAGCGGACCAATTTAATACCAGTATCGGGGTTTTCCAGACCGGTTGCCAGCGGCCGCGACGGACTCAGCGCAGTGGGAGTTGCGTCGTGCTCTTCACTTCTTCCATCACGGCGTAGGTGCGGGTCTCGCGCACGCCCGGGAGTTGCCACAGCACGGTGCCTGCAAATTCGCGGTACGCACTCATGTCGGCCATGCGGGTCTTGAGCAGGTAGTCAAAGCCGCCCGCCACCATGTGGCACTCCATGATTTCGCCGCGCACCTGCACTGCGGCCTTGAAGGCCTCGAACACATTGGGCGTGGTGCGGTCCAGCAGCACCTCCACGAACACCGTCAAACCCGCGCCCAGCTTGAGCGGGTTCAGCCGTGCCTCGTAGCCCAGGATGTAGCCGTCCTTGGTGAGGCGCTGCACCCGCGCCAGCACCGCCGTGGGCGACAGCGCCACCGTTTCGGCCAGCTTGAGGTTGGAGATGCGCCCATCCTGCTGCAGGCAGCTCAGGATTTTTAGGTCGATGCGATCCAGATCGCTGGCGGAGTCGCTCATGACGTCATGACAATGAATGGGCTGGGGTGATCCCATCATAGGGGCATTCGGCGCGACCCAAGGGCTTCACGTGAAAGAGCGAAGGGGCTGACTTTCGCGCCAATGCTGAGCTTAGCAACGGCGCCTCCGGCCGGCGCCGGGACTCAAACAAGCGCTGCGAGGATGGCTTTCAGCAGTTCCCAGCAACGCTCGACCGACTCAACTTGCACCGCTTCACCCGGGGCGTGGGCGCCGTGAATGGTGGGGCCAAATGACACCATATCGAGCTCTGGATATTTGCCGCCGATGAGGCCGCACTCCAGCCCCGCGTGTATGACCTGGACCGTCGAGTCGCTGCCAAAAGATGCACGAAAGACCGATTGACACAAAGCCAGCAAGGGCGAATCGGGATTTGGCTTCCAGCCTGGATAGTGACCGGACGGCGTTGCCACCGTGCCAGAGAGTGCAAACAGGCTGACGATCTCTTCGACCAAGGCCAGTCCCGCACTGTCCACCAAGGATCGCACCATGAAGTGGCACTCCCCGGATTGCGGACTCAGGTCGACAACGCCCAGGTTGTTTGAGGTTTCGACCACCTCCGGAACCTGCACGCTCATGCGTCGCACACCATGCGGCGCCGCATGCAGCGTCGTGAGCCAGATCGACTGATCGGATGCGGCCATGACGCTGTCGATCGCGCTCGGCGTGCAGGAAATGGCAACTCCGTCGTCAACACCCGCCAGTTCGGCGCGGAACTCGGCCTGCAAGCCGCCCAGCACGCGGTCCAGATCGGTCGCGGCCTGCAGCGGCAAAACCAGTGTGGCAAACGCCTCGCGCGGCAGGGCATTTCGTGCCGAGCCGCCCTTTAGGCTGGAAAGCTGCACGCCCCAGCGGCGATCGAGCTCAAGCACGGCGCGCACCAGCAGTTTGATCGCATTGCCGCGCCCCTCGTGGATGTTCACTCCGGAATGGCCGCCACGCAGACCACGCACGTCGATGCGGACCGAAAGGCCGTCAGCGGGTAACGCCTGCGGCCGACCCGAACGCTGCGCGCTCACATTGACCCCACCGGCGCAACCCAGATAGAACTGCCCCCATTCCTCGGTGTCCAGGTTCAGCATCAGGCTGCCCTGCAGCACATCCGCCGCCAGGCCGCGCGCACCGCCCATGCCGGACTCCTCGTCCACGGTGAACAAGGCCTCGATCGGCCCGTGCACCAGATGGCCGTCCTCCAGAATGGCAAGCGCCAGAGCGACTCCGATGCCGTTGTCGGCGCCCAGTGTCGTTCCATCAGCCGTCACCCAGCCGTCGCGCACGACAGCGGCAATCGGATCCTTCAGGAAGTCGTGTGCTGTATCCGCGTTGCTCTGGCACACCATGTCCAGGTGCGACTGCAGGACCACGCCGGGCGCAGACTCATGCCCGGCGCTGGCCGGCTTGCGCACCAACAGATTGCCGATGGCGTCGACCGAGGTTGCTAGGCCGCGGCCCTGCGCCCAAGCCTTGAGATGCTCGCGCAATCGTGCTTCCCCCTTGGAAGGCCGGGGAATTGAGCACAGCGTGGCGAAGTGCGCCCAAACCAGGGCGGGCTGCAAGGCGGAAAAATCGGGGCTTGGGTTCATAGGGTTGGTTAACTATTGGCTGCTCAGGGATGACGGCGGGGAGGAATGGCGTAGGTGCCCACGACATGCGCCACGGGCTCGACCGAGCCTTGCGAAAACAGCGACACCTCGCCCACCGCGAGCGAGCGCCCCACCTTCATGAGTTTGCAAACGGCCACGATCCTTTGGCCAGCGGCGGGCTTCCTCAGGAAGTTGATGGTGAGACTGGTTGTCACCGTCAGCGGAACGATGCCGATTTCACCCAGGATGGCGACATAAAGCGCGACATCAGCCACCGCCATGAGCACGGGCCCCGAGACCGTTCCTCCCGGGCGCAGTTCATCGGGACCGACCTCGTGCGTGACCGTGGCGCCAGCGTTGCCAACCTCCTGCACGACGCACTTCGTCTGCGGAAATTCGGCTGCAATGAACGCTGCGACTTCTTCTTTGGTGGCCATGGTCGATCCCGGAAATGCCTGAAAAATGATGGATGAGTGTAGGCTGAAAACGATAGCACAACCGAGTGCGCGCGCGGGTCACGCCCTGCCGATGGGTCTTTCCTGGCAGCCCAGGCCCGATAGAATCATCAGCGTGCCTATCCTGGCCGTCGCGGCCTCACTGCGGTGCGCGACGAACCTGCGTCGACATCGATTTGAAGCTAGCGCCAAGCGTCGCCCCGAACTCCGCGCTCCAAGCGCAGTTGACAAACCATGTTGAAATTTGAACTACTCACCACCGACACCCCTTCCCACGCGCGCCGCGGTCGCCTCACGCTGAACCATGGCGTGGTGGAAACACCGATCTTCATGCCCGTGGGCACCTACGGCACGGTCAAGGGCGTGACGCCGCGCTCGCTCGAGGAAATGGGCGCGCAGATCATTCTGGGCAACACCTTTCATTTGTGGATGCGACCGGGGCAGGACGTGATGCAGCAGTTCGGTGGGCTGCACGCGTTTGAGAACTGGAGCAAACCCATCCTCACCGACTCGGGCGGATTTCAGGTCTGGTCGCTGGGCGAGATGCGCAAGATCAGCGAAGAGGGCGTGCGCTTTTCCTCGCCGGTGAACGGCGACAAGCTGTTCCTCACGCCCGAGGTTTCGATGCAGATCCAGACCGTGCTGAACTCCGACATCGTGATGCAGTTTGACGAATGCACACCCTACGAGACCAAAGGCAAGCTGACCACGGAGCGGGAAGCGCGCTATTCGATGGAACTGAGCCGGCGCTGGGCGCAGCGCTGCATCACCGAGTTCGACCGGTTGCAAAACCCGAACGCGCTTTTTGGCATCGTGCAGGGCGGCATGTTCGAGAACCTGCGCGAGGAATCGCTGGCGGCGCTGGTGGAGATGGACCTGCCGGGCTACGCCGTGGGCGGAGTCAGCGTGGGTGAACCCAAGGACGAGATGCTGCGCATCATGGCGCACACGCCGCACCTGCTGCCCGCGCGCAAGCCGCGCTACCTGATGGGCGTGGGCACGCCGGAAGACCTGGTCGAGGGCGTGGCCTGCGGCGTGGACATGTTCGACTGCGTCATGCCCACGCGCAATGCGCGCAACGGCCACTGGTTCACGCGCTTTGGCGACCTGAAGATCCGCAACGCCAGGCACAAGGCCGATGCGCGCCCGGTGGACGAGACCTGCAGTTGCTACACCTGCGCCGGCGCTGGCGGATCGGGTGGTTTCAGCCGTGCCTATCTGCACCACCTGGACCGATGCGGCGAAATGCTGGGCCCGATGCTGGCCAGCATCCACAACCTGCACTACTACCTGAACCTGATGCGCGAGGTGCGCGCTGCGCTGGATGCGGGGCGCTTTGCCGAGTTCCGGGCGCAATTCAAGGCGGATCGCGCTCGCGGGGTCTAGTGCCGCTTAAAATCGCCACTCTCCAAGGAGCGTTGCAGCGGGGTCAGGATATGCCGGACCCGCCAGGCTTGGATGCATCAACGACGCTCACCTGAAACCCAGACCATTGCCATGCAATGGAATTACAGGTGAGATCCATGTCCGAAGTTACCGCTATTCCCCCTTTGCTTTTATCCGGCCTGGAGCCGGTCACCGTCGACGCGCAAACGCTGTTCGTCAACATCGGCGAGCGCACCAACGTGACCGGCTCCAAGGTGTTCGCACGCATGATCCTGAACGACGAGTACGAGCAGGCGCTGGCCGTGGCACGCCAGCAGGTGGAGAACGGCGCGCAGATCATCGACATCAACATGGACGAGGCCATGCTCGACAGCAAGGCGGCCATGGTGCGCTTTCTGAACCTGATCGCGAGCGAGCCCGACATCGCGCGCGTGCCCATCATGATCGACTCTTCCAAGTGGGAAGTGATCGAAGCCGGCTTGCGCTGCGTCCAGGGCAAGGCCGTGGTGAATTCGATCAGCATGAAGGCGGGTGTGGAGGAGTTCAAGCACCAGGCGCGTTTGCTGCGGCGCTATGGCGCGGCTGCGGTCGTGATGGCGTTTGACGAGCAGGGGCAGGCCGACACCTACCAGCGCAAGATCGACATTTGCCAGCGCGCCTACCGCATCCTGGTGGACGAAGTCGACTTCCCCCCGGAAGACATCATTTTCGACCCCAATATCTTCGCCATCGCTACCGGCATCGAAGAGCACAACAACTACGCCGTGGACTTCATCGAAGCCACGCGCTGGATCAAGCAGCACCTGCCAGGCGCCAAAGTGTCGGGCGGCGTCTCCAATGTGTCGTTCAGCTTTCGCGGCAACGACCCGGTGCGCGAGGCGATCCACACCGTGTTTTTGTACCACGCGATCCAAGCGGGCATGGACATGGGCATTGTCAACGCCGGCATGGTGGGCGTCTACGACGACCTCGATCCCAGCTTGCGTGAACGCGTGGAAGACGTGGTGCTGAATCGCCGCCCTGACGCCGGAGAACGCCTGGTGGAAATCGCCGACAGCGCCAAGGGCGCGGCCAAGGACGACAGCAAGAAGAACGAATGGCGCGGCACGCCCGAGCTGCCCGTGACGGTAGGGCAGCGCTTGTCGCACGCCCTGGTGCACGGCATCACCGACTTCATCACCCAGGACACGGAAGAGGCCTATCGCGCGATCCTGTCCCAGGGCGGGCGCCCGCTGCACGTGATTGAAGGTCCGCTCATGGACGGCATGAACGTCGTGGGCGATCTGTTTGGCCAGGGCAAGATGTTCCTGCCCCAGGTAGTGAAATCGGCGCGCGTGATGAAGCAGGCCGTCGCGCATCTGCTGCCCTACATCGAGGAGGAAAAGCTGCAGCAGGCCGCCGCCGGAGAAGACGTCAAGGCGAAGGGCAAAATCATCATTGCCACGGTCAAGGGCGACGTGCACGACATCGGCAAGAACATCGTCACCGTGGTTCTGCAGTGCAACAACTTCGAGGTCGTCAACCTGGGCGTGATGGTGCCCTGCCACGAGATTTTGGCCCGCGCCAAAGTCGAGGGCGTTGACATCGTGGGCCTGTCGGGCCTGATCACGCCCAGCCTGGAAGAGATGCAGGTGGTGGCGGCCGAGATGCAGAAGGACGACTGGTTCCGCCTGCGCAAAATTCCCCTGCTTATCGGCGGCGCCACCACCAGCCGCGTGCACACCGCCGTGAAGATTTCACCGCACTACGAAGGACCGGTGGTGTACGTGCCCGACGCCTCGCGCAGCGTGGGCGTGGCGCAGCGACTGCTGGGAGAGCATTCGGCGCAGTACCTCGAAGAACTCCAGACCGACTACGACCGGGTGCGGGAACAGCACGCCAACAAGAAGCAAACACCACTGTGGCCACTGGCTAAAGCCCGCGCCAACAAGACGCCTGTCGCCTGGAGCGCGTATCAGCCAGCGGCGCCAAAGTTCCTGGGGCGGCGGGTATTCAAAAACTTCGATCTGGCCGAACTCGCCGCCTATATCGACTGGGGGCCGTTCTTTCAGACCTGGGATCTGGCCGGGGGCTATCCGCAGATACTGCAGGATGAGGTCGTCGGGGTAGAGGCGCAGCGCGTGTTCGCCGATGCACAGGCCATGCTCAAGAAGTTGATCGACGGCCGTTGGCTCACTGCCAGCGCAGTGCTCGGCTTCTACCCTGCCAACTCGGTGAACGACGACGATATCGAGTTCTACACCGACGAGACCCGCAACCAGGTCGCATTCACCTGGTACGGGCTGCGCCAGCAGACCGAAAAGCAGGTGATTGACGGCGTGCAGCTTCCAAGCCGTTGCCTGGCGGACTTTGTCGCACCCCGATCCAGCGGCGTCAAGGACTATGTGGGACTGTTCGCCGTCACCTCCGGGCTGGGCGTGGAGAAGAAGGACCAGACCTTCATCGCGGCGCACGATGACTACTCGGCCATCCTGTTCAAGGCCCTGGCGGACCGCCTGGCCGAAGCCTTCGCCGAAGCGCTGCACCGGCGCGTGCGCACCGACCTGTGGGGCTACGCTGCCGACGAGACCATGGCCACGGACGACCTGATCGCCGAAAAATACCAGGGCATACGCCCGGCACCAGGCTACCCCGCGTGTCCGGACCACAGCGTCAAGCGTGACATGTTCAAGCAGTTGCAGTGCGAAGAAATCGGCATGGGGCTAACGGAGAGCTTGGCCATGACGCCCGCAGCGAGCGTGAGCGGCTTTTATCTGAGTCACCCGCAAAGCTGCTACTTCAACGTCGGGAAAATCGGCGACGACCAGTTGCACGATCTGGCCCGGCGCCGCGGTGAAAGTCCAAAGGACTTGCAGCGATTGCTGGCGCCCAATCTGTAAACCGGTATAAAGGATCTCCGCCCGACCAACGTCATTGCGAGGCCGCAGGCCGCCGCAATCCACGAGTACCACATCACGCCGCCGTGGATCGTCGCGCTGCGCTGGCGATGACGAATCCAAGGGTTCATGGTCCGTCTGCGGTATCCGACGGATTCGGGAGGCTCGCAATGATGTCAGAGTAGCTTCCTTGCTTTCAACTGCTGCGTTTGCGCGGCGCGGCCTTCTTCACTGCGGCCTTGACCGCCTGCTTGGCCACATGCTTGGTGACATCGGCCGCCGTCTGCTTGGCCGCATCCTTCATGGCAGAGGCGGCGATCTGCTGGAACTGCTGCGTCAACGCGCCCCACCATTGCATCGGGTCCGCCACACCGCCCTCAGCCGCACTCGCCTTGCCCTTGGCAGCCGGGCCCGTCACGGCAGCAGCCACGCTGGAAATGGTGCGCGCCGTGCCCGCCGCAGTATCGGTCACCTTCTGCACACCGGAGGCGACCGTATCGGCGGCCTTGAGCTTGAGCGCATTGGCGACATCGCCCATGTTGAAGTTCATGCCCTTGAGCGTGGCCAGCGTCATCTTCTGAACTTCCAGCGCCTGCACTGTAGCACCCAGAGCACGCGAGTTCTGTTCGAGCCAGAAATGCACCGCCTTGAGTTCTTCAATGCGCTTGTCCAACTCTTCCACGTTCAGCGTCGGTGCCACCCAGTTCGCCAAATTGGGCATCTGAGGGATGGTTTGGGTTGCGCCCTTGGCCAGATTCTGAAGAAAATCAAAACCGGGAACAAATTTTCCAAAACCCGAATTCTGCGAATCGCTCATAGCTAAGCTCCAATCAGTACGGTAGACCTTGACACTGGGTGACGCCGTGGCCCGCATGCAAGGTCATATGTGTTGCGAACTGGACACAGCGCAGCCGAAGGATACTCCGCTTCGACACCGAGCCCTGCAGCAGCAACATTGCTACGGGCCAGCTTCATGTCATTGACACCCCGTTGTTTTTGCCGCATTGCATCGATCACCCGGCCCGTTGCTGCCGTGACACATCGGGTTTACCCATATAATTAGAGGCTTTGCGACACTTGCAAAACGTAACTTGGCTGTAATTTTTGATGGCGACAATGGCGTTGCACGAAGAATCTGAAGATGAGCTGGGTGCTTTTGGGCCGGAGTTCAAGCCGTTGACGGCGGAACAGGCGCAAGGGCTGCGTCCCTTGATGCGTTTGGTTTCACCCTGGAGGGTGATTGGGGCGCAGGTGGGAGCAGGGGTTGTCGTCGCGTTGGCGGCCTGGGCTTGGACCGGCAGGAGCAATGCGGCCTGGTCTGCGGCCTACGGGGCGCTGACCGTGGTGATACCGGCTGCGCTGTTTGCGCGCGGCTTGATGAGCCGGTTTTCCTCGCTGAACCCGACCACGGCCGGATTCGGATTTTTTGTTTGGGAAGCGGTCAAGATTGCCGTGAGTGTGGGAATGCTGCTTGCAGCACCGCGCTTGATCGCCGATCTGGACTGGTTGGCCTTGCTGGTGGGCCTGATCATCAGCATGAAGATGTATTGGCTGGCGCTGGCCAGGTGGCCGAAACGTAAAACTGTTTAAAGATTGAACCATGTCCGCAGAAGAACACGCACCTTCGTCGAGTGACTATATTGTTCACCACCTGACGCATTGGCAAAACAAGCCGCAGACCGAGATCGTGGACTTCTCGGTCATCAATATCGACTCCGTATTCTTCTCGGTTCTGTTGGGCGGACTCGCCTGCTTCTTCCTGTGGCGCGCAGCGCGCAAGGCCACCTCCGGTGTGCCGGGGCGTTTTCAGGCTGCCGTAGAAATCCTGTTTGAGATGGTCGATGCTCAAGCCAAATCCATTGTCCACAATGCCGCAAGCCGCAAGCTGGTAGCGCCCCTGGCGTTGACCGTGTTTGTGTGGATCTTCCTGCTCAACGCGATGGACCTGTTGCCGCTTGACCTGTTGCCGATGGTGTGGAGTTGGATCTACGGCGCCGCCGGGCACGACGCTCACCACGCCTATTTGCGCGTGGTTCCCACCGCCGACCTTTCCATGACCATGGGCATGTCGGTCTCGGTGCTGCTGCTGTGCCTTTACTACAACCTGCGCATCAAGGGCGTGGTTGGTTGGGCTCACGAACTGGTGGTCGCGCCCTTTGGCACGAGCAAGAATCCGCTGTTTGCGGTCATCTTGGGATGCGCCAATCTGGCGATGCAGTTGATGGAATTTGTCGCCAAGACCGTCTCGCACGGCATGCGGCTGTTTGGCAACATGTACGCGGGCGAGCTGATATTCATGCTGATCGCATTGCTGGCCGGCGCCTGGGCCTTTTCCTTCCAGCCCGGCGACTTGCTACTGCTGCTGCTCAACGTCGTGGCGGGCTGGGCATGGTCGGTTTTTCACATCCTGATCATCGTGCTGCAGGCTTTTGTGTTCATGATGTTGACCCTGGTCTACATCGGACAGGCGCACGACGCGCATTGATTTTTGGTTGGTTTTCGTTGGTTTGGTTTGGTTTGGTTTTATTTTTTTAGTACTTAAGGAGTCATCATGGAAGTCATTGGTTTTGTTGCTCTCGCTGCAGGTGTGATCATCGGTTTGGGCGCCCTGGGTGCTTGTATTGGTATTGGCATCATGGGTAGCAAGTTCCTCGAAGCTGCTGCGCGCCAACCCGAGCTCATGGGTGAACTGCAAACCAAGATGTTCTTGCTTGTGGGCCTGATCGACGCAGCTTTCATTATCGGTACCGGTATCGCCCTGTGGTTCACCACGGCCAATCCGTTCCTGGGTCAAATCGCCAAGGTTCTGGCTGAAACTGCAAAAGTAGTGGCGCATTAATTCCCGCCGACAACAAACGTTGAGGGAGATCTACTGTGAACATTAATGCAACCCTGCTGGCGTCCATGATCGTCTTCGCATTGCTGGCGCTGTTCACGATGAAATTCGTGTGGCCGCCCATCACGAATGCCTTGGATGAACGTGCCAGCAAAATTGCGGCCGGCCTTGCGGCTGCCGACAAGGCCAAGTCCGAGCTTTCCTCCGCCAACAAGCGGGTGGAAGAAGAACTGGCCAAGTCGCGCACCGAAACCACGGCCCGCCTGGCAGATGCCGAGCGTCGCGGTCAAGCCATCGTGGAAGAAGCTAAAGCCAAGGCGACCGAAGAGGGCAACAAGATCATTGCTGCCGCCAAGGTCGAAGCCGAGCAACAAAGCGTCAAGGCGCGTGAGGCGCTGCGCGAGCAGGTCGCCGCACTCGCGGTCAAAGGTGCGGAGCAGATCTTGCGCAAGGAAGTCAATGCCAGCGTGCACGCCGCTTTGCTGGGTCAACTCCAGACCGAGCTGTAAAGCATCATGGCCGAAATCGCAACCATTGCCCGCCCTTACGCTGAAGCGCTGTTCAAGGCCTCGTCCTCGGACTTGAATGCTGCGGCAATCTGGGTCGAAGAGTTGAAGGAAATTGCGGGAAATCCGCAGTTGCAACAATTCGCCGACAACCCCAACGCCACGGTGGACCAGGTGTTTGACCTGATCACCAGTGTGGCCCGGGTGGTCCTGCCTGAAATGGCCAGGAACTTCCTGCGCACCGTGATTGAAAACGGGCGCTTGGCTGCGCTACCGGAAATTGCGCTTCAATTTCGCGCTCTCAAGAGTGCGCAAAGTGGATCGTCCGATGCCGTCGTGTACAGCGCATTCGCGATTGAAACCGATGCCCTGGCGGGCGTGACAGCGGCGCTGGAAAAGCGCTTCGGCCGCAAGCTCCAGGTATCGGTGCAACTGCAGCCTGAACTCATAGGCGGCATTCGCGTGGTGGTGGGGGACGAGGTTCTTGACACTTCTGTCAAAGCCCGTCTGGAACAAATGAAAGTGGCATTGGCATCCTGAGCGTTCACGCCCGGTTGTCAGCCCAATTAACGAAAGAAGGAACGAGTCATGCAACTCAATCCCGCAGAGATTTCCGAACTGATCAAGAGCCGCATCGAGGGCTTGTCCGCAAGCGCCAACATCCGCAATCAGGGTACCGTGGTGTCCGTGAGCGACGGCATCTGCCGCATCCACGGCCTGTCGGACGTGATGCAGGGTGAGATGCTGGAGTTTCCCGCAGGCAGCGACGGCCTGCCCACCTACGGCTTGGCGCTGAATCTGGAGCGTGACTCGGTCGGCTCCGTGATTCTGGGCGAGTACGAACACATCTCCGAAGGCGACACCGTCAAGTGCACGGGCCGCATTCTGGAAGTGCCGGTGGGCCCCGAGCTCAAGGGTCGTGTGGTCAATGCCCTGGGCCAGCCCATCGACGGCAAGGGTCCGATCAACGCCAAGATGACCGACGTGATTGAAAAGGTTGCGCCTGGCGTGATTGCGCGTCAGTCCGTGAGCCAGCCCATGCAGACCGGCCTGAAGTCGATCGACTCCATGGTGCCCGTTGGCCGCGGTCAGCGCGAGCTCATCATCGGCGACCGCCAGACTGGCAAGACCGCCGTGGCCATCGACGCCATCATCAACCAAAAGGGTCAGAACATGACCTGCGTTTATGTCGCGATTGGCCAGAAGGCCAGTTCCGTCAAGAACGTGGTGCGCTCGCTGGAACAAGCCGGTGCCATGGAATACACCATCGTGGTGGCGGCGACCGCGTCTGAATCGGCTGCGATGCAGTATGTCAGCGCCTACTCTGGCTGCACCATGGGCGAATACTTCCGCGACCGCGGTGAAGACGCCCTGATCGTGTACGACGACCTGTCCAAGCAGGCTGTGGCATATCGTCAGTTGTCGCTGCTGCTGCGCCGTCCGCCAGGACGCGAAGCCTACCCCGGCGACGTGTTCTATCTCCACAGCCGCCTGCTGGAACGCGCCGCCCGCGTGAACGAAAAGTACGTCGAAGACTTCACCAAGGGTGCGGTCAAAGGTCAGACTGGCTCCTTGACGGCCCTGCCGATCATTGAAACCCAGGCCGGCGACGTGTCTGCGTTCGTGCCAACCAACGTGATCTCGATCACCGATGGCCAGATTTTCCTGGAAACCTCGCTCTTTAACGCCGGTATCCGCCCCGCCATCAACGCCGGTATTTCGGTGTCACGCGTCGGTGGCGCAGCCCAGACCAAGCTCATCAAGAACCTGTCGGGCGGTATCCGTACCGATTTGGCTCAATACCGTGAGTTAGCAGCTTTCGCGCAGTTCGCGTCGGACCTGGATGAAGCCACACGCAAGCAACTCGACCGCGGTGCCCGCGTCACCGAGTTGCTAAAGCAGGCGCAGTACAGCCCGCAGCCGATCTCCCTTATGGGTGCGACGCTGTTTGCGGTGAACAAGGGTTATCTGGACGACATCGAAGTCAGCAAGATGCTGCCGTTCGAACACGGCCTGCATGGCTACCTCAAGGACAAGCATGCTGCGCTGCTGGCCAAGTTGGAAGCTGCCAAGGCCATGGACAAGGACGCTGAGGCTGAATTGAACGGCGCCATCGCGGCCTTCAAGAAGTCGTTCGCCTAAGGTCCCCTTCACAGACTCAAGCGAAGGACTCTTCTTATGGCAACCAGCAAGGAAATACGCGGCAAGATCAAAAACTTCGAGAGTACGAAGAAGATCACCAAGGCCATGGAGATGATCTCCGTGTCCAAGATGCGTAAGGCTCAGGAACGCATGCGTGCGGCTCGCCCCTATGCCGAGAAGGTGCGCAACATCGCGGCCAATCTGGGCCGGGCCAACCCCGAGTACGTCCATGCCTTCATGAAACCCAACGACGCCAAAGTCGCGGGCATGATCGTGGTGACGACCGACAAGGGCTTGTGCGGTGGTTTGAACACCAACGTGCTTCGCAGCGTCACCAGCAAGCTGCGCGAACTGCAAGCGGCCGGTAACACGGTGCAGGCTGTGGCCATCGGCAACAAGGGCTTGGGCTTCCTGAACCGCATTGGCGCCAAGGTTGTCTCGCATGTCACGCAGTTGGGCGACAGGCCACATCTGGAGCGTCTGATCGGTCCGGTCAAGGTGCTGCTGGACGCTTACGCCAAGGGCGAAGTCAATGCGGTCTACCTGTCCTACACGCGCTTCATCAACACCATGAAACAGGAAGTGGTGCTGGAACAGTTGCTGCCGCTGTCGGCGGCGCAGATGCAGGCCGATACTCGCGCCAGCGAAGTGGCCACCGGCGCCAAGCACAGCTGGGACTACATCTATGAGCCGGACGCACAAACGGTGATCGATGACCTGTTGCTGCGCTATGTCGAAGCCCTGGTCTACCAGTCGGTGGCCGAGAACATGGCATCTGAGCATGCCGCGCGCATGGTGGCCATGAAGGCTGCCACCGACAACGCCGGCAGCGTGATTGGCGAGCTCAAACTGATCTACAACAAGACCCGTCAAGCCGCGATCACCAAAGAACTGTCCGAGATCGTCTCCGGAGCTGCAGCGATCGGGGCCTAAGCCCAAACAGCAGCCAGCAAGATTCAACTAATTGGAGCAAATGTTATGTCCCTCGCCCAAGGAAAAATTGTTCAGTGCATTGGCGCTGTCGTCGACGTGGAATTTCCGCGTGACCAGATGCCAAAGATTTATGACGCCCTCAAGCTTGAAGGCTCGACACTGACGCTGGAAGTCCAGCAGCAGCTCGGTGACGGCGTGGTGCGCACGATTGCACTGGGATCGAGCGACGGTTTGCGTCGCGGCCTGATCGTGTCCAACACCGCACACCCCATCATGGTGCCCGTGGGCAAGGCCACTCTGGGTCGCATCATGGACGTGCTGGGCGCGCCCATCGACGAGCGCGGTCCGGTAACAGCGGAACTGACCGCATCCATTCACCGCAAGGCACCCGCGTATGACGAACTCAGCCCCTCGCAAGAGCTGCTGGAAACCGGCATCAAGGTGATCGATCTGGTGTGCCCGTTCGCCAAGGGCGGCAAGGTCGGACTGTTCGGTGGTGCCGGTGTGGGCAAGACCGTGAACATGATGGAGTTGATCAACAACATTGCCAAAGCGCACAGCGGCCTGTCGGTGTTTGCCGGTGTGGGCGAGCGCACGCGCGAAGGCAATGACTTCTATCACGAGATGATGGAGTCGGGCGTCGTGAACAGCGACAACCTGAGCGAATCCAAGGTGGCCATGGTCTACGGCCAGATGAACGAGCCCCCGGGCAACCGTCTGCGCGTGGCGCTGACCGGCCTTACGATTGCCGAGTCCTTCCGTGACGAAGGCAAGGACGTGCTGTTCTTCGTGGACAACATCTACCGCTTCACGCTGGCCGGAACCGAAGTGTCCGCGCTGCTGGGGCGCATGCCTTCTGCCGTGGGTTATCAGCCCACGCTGGCCGAGGAAATGGGTCGTCTGCAAGAGCGCATCACCTCGACCAAGGTCGGCTCCATCACCTCGATTCAGGCCGTTTACGTGCCCGCGGATGACTTGACCGATCCCTCGCCTGCAACCACTTTCGCCCACCTGGATTCCACCGTGGTGTTGAGCCGCGACATCGCCTCGCTCGGCATCTACCCTGCGGTCGACCCACTGGATTCCACCAGCCGTCAACTCTCACCCAGCGTCGTTGGCGAAGACCACTACAACACGGCGCGTGCCGTGCAGGGTACGCTGCAACGTTACAAGGAATTGCGCGACATCATCGCCATTCTGGGCATGGACGAACTGGCGCCGGAAGACAAGCTCACCGTGGCGCGTGCGCGCAAGATCCAGCGTTTCCTGAGCCAGCCCTTCCACGTGGCCGAAGTGTTTACCGGCACCTCGGGCAAGTACGTCACGCTGGCGGAAACCATCCGCGGCTTCAAAATGATCGTGAACGGCGAGTGTGATCATCTGCCAGAGCAGGCTTTCTACATGGTCGGAACGATCGACGAGGCTTTCGAGAAGGCCAAGAAGGTCTGAGCGTCACCGCCTTGACCACAGACGCAAAGGAAACCTATGTCGACCATACACGTTGACGTTGTCAGTGCCGAACAGTCCATCTTCTCGGGTGAAGCGCGTTTCGTCGCTTTGCCCGGTGAAGCCGGCGAGCTCGGCATCTATCCGCGCCACACCCCCCTCATCACCCGCATCAAGCCGGGATCGGTACGCATCGAGATGGCCGACGGCAGCGAAGAGTTTGTCTTCGTCGCTGGCGGCATTCTGGAAGTGCAACCCAACTGCGTCACCGTCTTGTCCGACACCGCCATTCGCGGCAAGGACCTGGACGACGAGAAGGCCAACGCTGCTCGTGCAGCGGCCGAGGAAGCGCTCAAGAACGCCAAGAACGACATCGATCTGGCCCGCGCCCAGTCCGAACTGGCCGTGCTCGCTGCGCAAATCACCGCCTTGCGCAAGTACCGCGGAAAGAAGTAAATGTCTTTGCGGGACAGTCCGCCGCCAAGAATCCTCCGCTTCGACGGGGGATTTTTTTTGCCTACAGCAGTACCGGGGCGTTCGCGAGCTCGTTGGCGCGTGACAAGCCGCTGGGCGCCGGGAAATGACTCTCCAACAAAGTCGAAACCTGATCCAGGGCCAAGGTGAGACCGCGCTCGAAATGTCCGGCCTGCAACTCGGATGCGAGACCCCCCAGGATCGACTGCCACAGCCCCGGCGCCACTGCCTGGTTCAGCCCCCGGTCCGCCACCACCTCGATAGATCGCTCGGCCAACAGCAAGTAAATTAAGACCCCGTTGTTGTGGTGTGTGTTCCAGACCCCCAGCGTACCGAACAGACTTAGCGCCCTTTGGCGCACCAACTCGGACAGGGGCTGTTGATGCCAGGCATGGCGCCACAGGTAACTCAAGGGCAGGCTGGCCTCGACGCAGATCTGCACCTCGCCCAGGTGCCGATGCTCGCTCGCCGTCACACGCTGCGTGAGCCGCTGCACCATGGCAGGCGTGAGCACACGACGCGTGTGTGCAACATCAAGCCAGCGGTGACGCAACAAGGTTTGGAATTTGCTCAGCATAAAGATTCCACGCCAGCTACCATTTGCCGGAGGCGCCACCGCCGCCAAAGTCCCCGCCACCGCCGGAGCTGAAGCCTCCGCCCCCACCCAAGCTGCCCCCCCCGGAACCGAAGCCGCCCCCACCCCAGGGACCGCCCCGACCGGCTGGCAGGGAGGCGCCCCAGATCAGCGAAACAAACAGCGTGACCGCGCCAACGACCAGGCACAGCCACAGGCTTGCAGTGAAGAAGAACACCAGTGCGCCCACTGCGCCACCCAGCACGAGCGAACCCACGGCCCGGCCAAAGATGGAACGAAGCACGGCAGCGCACAGAGGCAGCACAACGAACAGCAGCAGCGCCACGTTGGTCGGGTTCTGGAACAAACCGCCCACCCCTCCCGATGGCTTTTTCGCGGCCACCTCGGGCAAGGGCTCACCCTGGATCGCCGCGCTGATCTGCTCCACGCCAGCGTCGATGCCGCCGGCGAAATCGCCCTGCTTGAAGCGCGGCGTTATCGACTGCTCGATGATGCGCTTGGCCAGCAAATCCGGCACTGCGCCTTCCAATGCCTTGGCCACGGCGATGCGCACGTTGTGGTCGTCTTTGGCGACCAGCAGCAGCAGTCCATCACCCACGCCTTTGCGGCCGATCTTCCATGCGTCGCCGACGCGCTGCGCATAACTGGCCACATCCTCGGGCTGTGTGTTTGGCAGCATCAGCACCACCACCTGCGAGCCCTTGGCGGCCTCCAGCGCCACCAGCTTGGCTTCTATCGCAGCGATCTGGGCGGCACCCAGTGTGCCGGTGCGATCCATCACGTGTGCCGTCAGCGCCGGTACAGCCTGCAGTTCCTGGGCGCTGGCAGTCCAGCTCAACGTCGCCCAGAGCAGCGCCAGGGCAAGGCCCAGCAGCCAGCGCGAAATGCGGGGAGCCGTCATGGCTTTACTTCTTGTTGAAGTCGACGGTCGGTGGCTTGGCCAGCGTCGCCTCGTTTTCCACGGTGAATTCGGGCTTGGGCTTGTAGCCCATCGCCATGGCCGTGAAGTTGGTGGGCAAACTGCGCACCCTGGTGTTGTACTCCTGCACGGTCTTGATGAAGCGGTTGCGCGCCACCGCGATGCGGTTCTCCGTCCCTTCGAGCTGCACGCGTAGATCGCTGAAGCCCTGATTCGACTTGAGATTCGGGTAGGCCTCACTCACCGCCATGAGCCGACTCAGTGCACTGCCCAGCTCGCCCTGTGCCGCTTGAAACTTCTTGAAAGCCTCCGCGTTGTTCAGGGTCTCGGGCGTGACTTGAATCGAAGTCGCTCTGGCCCGCGCTTCCACCACCTTGGTCAGTGTCTCCTGCTCGAAACTCGACTCACCCTTGACGGTGGCGACGATGTTCGGAACCAGATCGGCGCGGCGCTGGTACTGATTGAGCACCTCGCTCCAAGCGGCCTTGGACTCCTCGTCCAAGCGTTGAAAATCGTTGTAGCCGCATCCCGTCAGGGTGAGCGCGGCGATCATTGCAAAAAGCCAGCGGTGCATTTCGATCTCCAGTTCTGAAAATTTCCGGGACAGAGCGCATCGTAGCGCCATGCGCTCAACGAATCGTCTAGCGTGTCGTATATGGGTGCGCTTGGGCCCGGTTCAAGGCAAAATCGGGGTCCTCCTTTACCCAGGTAAGCCATGTCCAAAGCCAAGCTCCAAGCCGCCACCGTAGGCGGTAGCGCCAATGATATGGAGGCCGCCTTTTACGACGCGCTGCAAGCCGCCGACATTGAAAAGCTCATGGCCTGCTGGGCGGACGAGGATGAGATCGTGTGCGTCCATCCTGGTGGCGCACGGCTGGTGGGACTTGGCGCCATTCGCGCCGCCTTTGAGGCCTTGTTCAGCAATGGCAGCATCCGCGCCACTCCAGAACGCGTGCGCAGCGTGGACTCCCTGGCCAGTTCGGTGCACAGCGTGGTGGAACGCATCGAAGTCATGACCCCACAAGGGCCGCAGCAGGCTTTTGTGCTTGCCACCAACGTCTATCACAAGACCGCTCAGGGCTGGCGCTTGGTCGCGCACCATGCCAGCCCCGGCACGCTGAGCGAAGTACACGAGGCGAATGACACGCCGCAGGTGCTGCACTGAAACGGCGGCGCATGCAGTATGTAGCGCCACGCTGGCTTCCTGGCGGAAACCTGCAGACCATCTGGTCGGCGCTGTACGCGCGCCGCAGCCTGGCCACTCCAGCAGCCCTGCAGCGGGAACGCTGGACCACGCCGGACGCCGACTTTATCGACGTGGATTGGCTCGTTGGGCCACCGCGTCCCACCTTGCTGGTGTTGTTTCACGGGCTCGAGGGCTCGTCTTCGAGCCACTACGCACAGGCTTTTGCCGAATTCGCACGCCAGCGGCAGTGGGCCTTCGCCGTGCCGCACTTTCGTGGCTGTAGCGGCGAGCTCAATCTGGCGCCGCGCGCCTACCACTCGGGCGACCATGAGGAAGTGGGCTGGATACTGCAACGTTTTCGCCAGCAACACGCGGGCACCGTCTTGGCCGTGGGCGTCTCCCTGGGGGGCAACGCGCTGCTGCGCTGGGCCGAAGAAATGGAGCAGCAGGCCAGCTCGGTGGTCAGCGCCGTGGCAGCGGTCTGTGCGCCCCTGGACTTGACGGCCAGCGGCCACGCCATCGGCCGCGGCTTCAACCGACTGGTTTATACCCGCATGTTCCTCAACAGCATGAAGCCCCGGGCGCTGGCAAAACTGGCGCAGCATCCAGGGCTTTTTGACCGTGCCAGGCTGGAAGCAGCGCGTGACCTTTACGCGTTCGATGACGTCTTCACCGCGCCGCTGCATGGATTCAGGAACGTCGACGACTACTGGGATCGGGCCTCGGCCAAGCCCCGGCTACAGCGCATCCGCATCCCCGCCCTGATCGCCAACGCCCGCAACGACCCTTTCGTCCCGGCTTCCTGTTTGCCGCATTCGGACGAAGTAGGTGCCAACATCAAACTCTGGCAGCCAGCACAAGGAGGGCACGTGGGATTCGCTTCGGGCGCCTTTCCCGGTCACCTGCTGACACTGCCGGAGCAGGTGGGCGGCTGGATGGAGCAATTCACATGAGAGTTGGCGAGGCCGCCAGAGGTTGCTGGCGGCGAGCCAGCTCGGCCGTCAACGCTTTCGCATGAAGGAGACCTTCCAATGGATGAAATCGTGAAAGCCGCCCTGGCCAAATGGCCGAATGTGCCTGACTGCTACGGCTGGCTAGGGCTGGACGCGCGCGGCAACTGGTACCTGCGCGACGATCAGGCCCAGACGGCTGGCACTTTCGCCAGCGCAGTGCCCGGCGCCAAAGGCGCGCTGCTGTGCCACGAAAAACTGATCGACTTCATCCAGCGAAACTACGCATCCGATGCAGTAGGTCAATGGTTTTTTCAGAACGGGCCTCAGCGCGTTTATGTGGAACTGCAAGCCACGCCCTTCATCTGGCGCATCCACGCCGACCACTCGGTGACGGCGCACACCACCGCGCCTGCCCGAGTCCAACGCTGCGTGCTGGATGAGCTCGGGCGCGTGTATCTGGAAACGGACCTGGGATTTGGCCTGGTGCATACGCAGGACGTGCTGCTGGCCGCACAGGCAGTAGAGGAGGGACTGTGGGTGCCGCAGGAGATGAACAGCGACTCGCTGCCACAGCGCTTTGGCTACAGCATGCGACCTTGCGCGCCGGCTTTGTCCCGCAGCGCATTAGCCTGACAGCTAAGCCTGCGGGAGGGCGTGCGGGATTCGCCTATTTGGCAGCGACAGGAGCCGACGCTGCAACGGCCGCTGCAGGCGCCTTGGGCTCGGCAAACTTGGCGCCACCCGCATTCGCCATGTAGACGACGGCACGCGCCACTTCGCTGTCGTCGTAGTCGCCTCCGCCCTGTGCCGGCATGTTGTTCTTGCCCTTGAGCGCGGAGTGCACCAGCGCCTCAAAACCCGTTGCAATGCGAGGTGCCCAAGCTGCTGCGTCGCCAAATTTGGGCGACCCGAGCGCTCCCGTGCTGTGGCAGGCGGTGCAGGTGCGCTTGAACACTTCCTCGCCCGTGTGTTGCACACGCGCGCCGTTGTCGCGGATATCGAGCGTGCCAACCCTTGCAATGCGCTGCGCCACGGCAGCGGGCATGCTGGAGGCGTTCACGGCGCCAGCGGGTGCTGTGTGTGAAACGACGTAATACACCAAACTGGTGATGACCACCGCCGGCATCAGAAGCGCGAAGACACCCACCTTGAAGCCACGGCCGGATTGACTGCCAGAACCTGCATCGGCTCCATTGTGCGCGTTGTAGCTCATGTGTTCCTAACTTTCCCGGGATCGGGTTTGGGGCTGAAAATGTGACCGCGGATTATAGCTTTCACTCGCGCCCGGCCAGCCCACCCCCTTCCGGGCACAAACGGTGCTTCCGCCGCGACCTGCCGGCGTCGGCAGGGAGAGCGCCACCGATGGCGGGCAGAAGTGGTTCGACAAATCTGAACAGCGGGATAAGTGGAAACTCGGCCTATTTTGAAATGCTGGGCGCAAGCTCGGCACAAAGGAGTTTTCACCATGAAGTTGAAGAAGAAGGCCAATGTGGCCAGACGGGTACGGCGCAC
>CAIVXG010000048.1 GCA_903909815.1 uncultured beta proteobacterium
CAACTGTCCGCAACCTCCCAAGCTGCCTGTCGCAGCCTGGATAAACCCACCGAAAAAGGAGTCCGACCTCAGCAAAAAACCACTCGATTGCACACTAAATTAATGCATCCAGGTGTCTCAAAGTCATTGACAAATTCCGCCAGTGCAGCGTGTTCGCCAATGATATTGGCCTGCACCGCAGCGGCCACCTGCTGGCGCAGGTCGTGGCGCAGGGTGTAGCTCGCCTCGGCCAAGCCCAGAGGCAGCTTGTGTTGGAAGCGCACAGACCCGTCGACTGAGCGCGTGCTGGAAGTCAATTGCCTTGACTTATTGTCATCCGTGCGCATGTCGGCGCTCAAGGTCAGCTCGGTGCTTGACGCGTAGTTCAGCCCAGCCGCTGATGAATTCACGCTCGAGTTAAGCGAGCCCTGACCGCTGGAACTGTGGCTGACAGAACCAAAGGTTTGCAACTCTTTGGAGTGCCTCGCACGAAAATCGAGAAAGAATTTGTCGTCGCGTCGATCTGGAATCGCGTTCTGCCCGTCCAGTCTGTACGCCTGACTGTTGAACGTGACCACGTTGCTGACGTCGTATTGCTTTTCCTGTCCAAATTGAAAGCGCGAGTCAATGCTGAGACCCTGGTCGTTTGAGCGAGCGCCCTGAATCGGCAAATTCGGGCTTCCGCTAGACGAGGCCTGCTTGGACGTGTGATATTGCGCCTGAGTTGAACCAACTGAACCGAAACTGTAGCTCGATCGCAGATTGAGGCGCTCCAGCTCATCGTCTATGATGCGATCCGCTCCACGTCCCTGGACATGCGAGTGTGAAAAATCGATATACATCGGCGTTGGCACTGAATTTGAATTCAGGGCCAAGTCGGCGCCGTACCCGGAATTCTGCTGAGAAATCACTTGACCAGGCGCCACATTCAATGTCGGATTGAGGTGCTCGTAGTAGACCGAACCCTGAATGGGCTTGTCGCGAAGAATCTTAGCACGCCCAGAGAAGTTGAAAGCCATCCCGCTTGACTTCGTCACGCCTGAGTTGTCCAAGAAGCTGCTTCGCTGCCATATCGGGCCGAGTCCGATATCAAGGGACAAAAGATTCGGATGGTAGACATAGCTATGGGTCATGATAAACAGGTCCTCGTGAAGCTCAGACTGACCCTGCATCGAGTTCGTGCCTGAGGACAACGCCATGCCCGGTTGAGTGATCTGCAGCTGATTGTCAACATAGCGCAGGTTGTTGTATCCCTCGAAGCTTGTCAACCGAAAGGGCGCAATTTCCTGCGCAAAACCTACTTGGCAAAAAACGCAAAGCAGCGAGATCCTGCCTACCCGACCCATCCAAGAACGGGAACGCATCCAACCCGCAGGATGTACGGCGCCGTCAAGGTGCACTCTTGGCAACCGGCTTGGTCATGGACTTCTTGGCCGCAGCTTCGTCGGACGCGTAATCCATACCGCTCATCTTTCCGTAGCCAAAGACGTCCACCTTGTTGAGGCCGAACTGGCTCACCACAAAAATGAGGTATTCGATATTGAAATGCGGATCGGCGTCGGCTTGAAAATAGCGCACATTCTCGTAATCTATAGAAATGCCTACGGGAAGATTGAGGCCCTCAACGTTGCCGCCAGGCTGTCCAAAGAACAACAGCAAGCGGCCTTCGCCGTCAAATATCTGCACATTCTCGAATGCGGAGTCACCCACATACATACGTCCATTTCTATCCAGCGCGATTCCCTTCGGCCGGGTGAAATTTCCGCGTTCATTTCCGAAATCACCATAAATTCGAATCGGCTTCCCGTCCGCTGTGAATCGCTGCACCCGGAAGTTGCTGGTTTCGACGACGTACACATCACCATCCGCACCAATTGCGATATTCGTAGGATGGAAAAGTTCACCCAATTTGGAACCCGCACTGCCGAATTTGAACAGCAGCTTGCCAGTGTGCTTTTCCAGCACATGCACCTCGTGATGCTGGATATCTGTGACGTACAAGCGGTCCCCGGATATGGCTGTGGCTACGGGCTTGAATTGATTTGGTTCACCATATGCATCGACGTATCTGTCGCCGCGGTCGAACACGAGGATTTGATCGCGTCCGGTGTCAGTGACGTACTTCGTTCCGTCGCTATCGATAGTGATATTGATGGGCCGCTTCATGCGTCCGTTTGGCGCACCGTTCAATAGCTCAAAGCGTTGCTGCACCAAATCGAACACGGCCAACCCGCCTGCTCGACTGTCCACGACATAGAGCTTGCCAGCGTACACGCCAACACCATAGGGTTGTTGGAGTTGCTGTGTTTTCGCCTCATCACCGAGAACAAACTTTGCAATTCCGCTCACAGGGGCGCCCAGATCGCGCTCACCAGTGATGGTCTTCAAATGCTGAATTCGCGGTGGGTTTGGCAGCGGTGGATAGAACGCTGTTCCCTGCGCCTGCGGTTCGGGCGTTGGGGTGGTTGCGCACCCCGTCATCAGCGCGGCAGTCACTACATACGCGAACAGGAGAGGGAAGCAAACACCGCATTCTTGCGTCAACTTTTTTTTCATTCGAACCTTTTTGGCGACAGACGTGTCCTCGTCTGCGCCTGCTTGTGTTGGATTCAATAGCGGCTAGGGCTTGCACTACTTGTTGTGGCAAGCCACGCACAGTGCGCTTCCTGCGGAAGCCATCTTCACCATGCCGCTGCCATTTGCGCCAACCGTAAACGTGTTGTGCACATCATGGCAAGACGAGCATTCCATCTTTCCGCTGAAGAGCATCAGCGCGGCGATGGTGCCTGACTTGGTGGGCGAAGACCCGATGGTCACAGTTTTTGTCGAAGGATCAAACATGGAGCCATTTGCAGTCGCCAACGCCGTGTCATAAGTGAAGCCGATCGGATGATCGTCCTTCAAGGAATTTCCCAAATTGTTGGCCGTACTGATCATGGTCGTACCGGTCGCCCCGCCAAAGCTATCGATAGCGACGGTGCCGTCATGGCAGGACAAGCAGAGTTTGGAGTTTCCCCCAGGCTGTCCGATGGTCGCCTTCAATGTCGGACTGGTATAGAGAGAGTAACTGGTGGTTTGCAGCTTGTGATTCCACAGAGGTGCATCTGCCACGGTCGTGTCACTTTTGTGCGGCACGTGACAAGTCACGCAAACCTTGCCACCGGTGTTCCATCCGGCCAGTGAAAAGTCGTGCGCCGATCCCGCCAGAGAGGCTGCCATGCTGACATGCTGACATGCGCCGAAAATAGCACTAGCGTCAACAAAACTCTAATGAGTGAAGTTACTGTTTTCATTTTTGATTTCCCTAATCTTTGTGAACATGCTATTTGAATTAGGCTGATGGTTTCGCCTAGAACATCAGCCATTTCGATATGGCAGACAATTGCAATGTAGCCGGTAAAGTCACTATCCAATAGCAGTATTACATGCAGCACTAGATGTTGCGTCTTGGTTACAAACTTGGGAAATTCGGCCTGCCCATTCGCGTAGACTCGCAACCAGTAGGTTTTTTTAGGACTGTCACTTGGCGCTTGACTGTTGTTGTTCACTTGCATTATCAATACCATAAACAAATGACGCATCCTGAAAAACGCATTTTGTTACTTCGGGTCACGTCGCTCCTTCAGTTGCAACCAATTATTGGAACGAGCGAGGTCCTGTAATGCCGCGTCACGCCACATTTTTGAACATGAATCGGTCCGCAATCCTTGACTCGCTCGCGTTGGCACCATTGCGTGCGATGCATTTCGGTCATTCGCGCGCTGCGCTGCTTCGCATTGGCATTGCTTTGACGGTGATCGCCCTCCTGCTGGCGAGCTGGGTCGTGCACAGTCGTTTCCCCTACCAATCTGGAAGGGGGGTGGGCTACGCGCTGGGACTGGTTGGCGGTTTGCTGATGCTCGGACTACTGCTCTACCCGCTGCGAAAGCGCCTGCGCTTCATGCATTCTTGGGGCGCTCTGAAGTATTGGTTCCGGTTTCACATGCTTGGGGGCGTAGTCGGACCGGCACTTGTGCTGTTTCATTCGACCTTTCAGGTCGGCTCCATCAATGCGGCGGTAGCGCTCACCTGCATGCTGCTGGTCGTTGCCAGCGGGTTGGTCGGACGCTATATTTACGGCAAGATTCACCACGGTCTTTACGGTAGCCATGCATCGCTGATGGAGCTTGAGAGAGCGCTGACGCGAGAGATCGATACGCTGGCACCCACGTTGCAACGAATGCCGGAACTCAAACGGGAGATCGACCGCTTCGCATCCCTTGTCTCCCTCAGTCCGGTGAGCCGAACTGCTCGTGCCGCGCACTTTCTGTGTCTGGGTTTGCGGCGCATATTCGCGGCGCGGCGCTTGCGCCAACTGTTGACTTCGTATGCTGCGAGCGGCGCGGATCGCATAGGAGCATCCCATGCGGATCTGAGTGCACTGATGATCATGATCAACACGACCTTGCTGGCGGCGCAGCGCCGCGCCCAGTTCTCTACCTATGATCGGCTATTTGCGCTGTGGCATGTGATTCACATTCCGTTTTTGTGCATGCTGGTGATCACTGCCATCGTCCATGTCGTGGCTGTCCACGCTTACTAGGCGGTTTGGGTCGTTGTCAGTCACGGTCATCGTGCTGGGCCTCTGCTTGCAAACCGCGTCTGGGCAAAGTCTGGAATCTGCGATTTCTCCCGGGGATGTCACGCGATCCCACATCAAACAGGAAGCTGAGTGCAAACTCTGTCACGTCCGCTTCGATCGCTCCGCCCAACCGCGCCTATGCCTGTCATGCCACACACGGGTGGCGGCCGACGTGCGCACTAAGAGCGGCTATCACGGCCGACTTGATGAGCGTGAATGCAGGGCTTGCCACACCGAGCACAAGGGTCGCGAAGCGAGAATCGTGACCATCGACGAGAGATTGTTCGACCACTCACAGACTGATTTCACCCTGAGCGGCAGGCATCTGCAGGCAAAATGCGCAGCCTGCCATCGGCCAAAGGTCAAGCATCGTGATGCACCCTTGAACTGCGCCGGATGTCACAGCAAAGACGACAAGCACAAGAACACCTTGGGCGCGAAATGCGAGCGTTGTCACAGCGAAAGCGACTGGAAGCAGACCCGCTTCGATCACACCAAGACCCGCTTCCCGCTGCTGCTGCAACACGCCAAGCGCAAGTGCGTGGAATGTCATTCGGATTCGCAGCACCTGGCCGAGACTTCCCGAGATTGCCTGTATTGTCACCGCAAGGATGACAAGCACAAAGGCACGCTCGGCGCCAAGTGTGAGCAATGCCATAGTGAGGGCAACTGGAAGGAAACGCGCTTTGACCATGCAAATACCCGTTTTCCGCTGCTACTGCGTCATATGCAGACGAAATGCGTGGAATGCCACGCTGACCTTCAGCACTTTGCCCGAACCCCGCTGAAGTGCGTGGCCTGCCACGCCAAGGACGATGTGCATAAACTCGGCCTGGGCGACAAGTGCGAGTCCTGTCACAACGAGAAGGCGTGGAAACAGGCCTTGCGTTTCGACCATGATCGCGATTCACCTTTCCCCTTGCGCGATGCCCATCGCAAGGCCAAATGTGAAACCTGTCACAAGGACGCTGGCATTTCGTCTCAAAAACCGAATGCGCGCAGGTTTTCAGAAAAGCCGCCGACCAGCTGTTTCGGTTGCCATGCGCGCGATGATCAAGCCAAAGGCCATAGGGGACGCTATGGTGATAAGTGCCAAACTTGTCACATTGAGAGATCATTCGGCATCATCAGTTTCGATCACGGGCGCGATACCCGCTATGCGCTTCGCGGCAAGCACCTGCCTGTCAAATGCGACACCTGCCACACGGGCTCTCTTTATCGCGACAAGCTGGAGTCTCAGTGTTATTCCTGCCATGTTGGCGACGACCGGCACAGCGGGCAGCTGGGGCGGGATTGCGCGGTCTGCCATGGCGAGACCCGCTGGCAGGAAAGTTCCTTCGATCACGGCCAGTCGGTGTTCCCGCTACGCGACCGCCATGCCAATCTGGACTGCAAGAAGTGCCACGCCAGTGCGGCCTTCAAGGATGCCAAGTCCGAGTGCGTGTCCTGTCATGCTAAGGACGATGTCCATCAACAGCGCCTGGGCCCGCGTTGCGTCCAATGTCACAGCGCGCGGCGCTGGACAGAGGGGAGTTTTGACCACGACCTGCGCTCCAGGTTCAAGCTCACGTACAAGCACGCGAAAACAAAATGCTTGTCTTGTCACGTCAAACCAGTAGCCGCAAAGGTGGCATTGCCAGTTGACTGCATCAACTGCCACCGCCAGGATGACATCCACTTTGAGACCAGTGGCGTGCAGTGCGAGCGCTGCCACATGCCCGACAGCTGGCGCCACTTGAGTGGCGAGGCTGCTGCGAAGAAGGTAAAGTCATGACCATCGCCGAAACCAGCGCTTTGCAAGCTTCACTCAGCGCCCATTTACATGATTGACTTGCCGTTGCCGTTGGCCTATCTGACGCCGTTGGTGACGGTGCTGGTCGTCTACGTCTATCGCTTGCGCAGGCGGGAGGCGAGCGCCGCCGCGGCTTTGCAGAGCTCCGTTCAATCCGGCCTAACCGATCCCCCCAGTCTTCATCCGGTGGTCGACTCCAGCATCTGCGTTGGCTCAGGTGGCTGCACCCGGGCTTGTCCCGAAGGCGCACTGGGCATCATCAAGGGTAAGGCGCATCTTGTGCATCCGACGCTTTGCATAGGGCATGGAGCCTGTGCCGCAGCCTGCCCTGTGGAGGCGATCAAGCTTGTCTTCGGCACCGAACGCCGGGGGGTCGATATCCCCTACGTCAAACCGAATTTCGAGACCAGCGTGGACGGCATCTACATCGCTGGCGAGCTCGGCGGCATGGGTTTGATACGCAATGCGGCGCAGCAGGGACTCCAGGCCATCGAGTCCGTGTCACGCCATCGCGCCCCGCCAGGTCAACTCGATGTGGTCATCGTCGGTGCTGGGCCGGCTGGGCTTTCGGCCACGCTCGCTGCCATCGAGAAGAAGCTTCGTTTTGTGACAATCGAGCAGGAGGAGTCCCTTGGCGGTTGCGTCTACCACTATCCGCGCAACAAGATCGTCGCCACCCATCCCGTCACGCTCGCCATCATCGGCAAAGTCAAGCTGGGCGAGATCAGCAAGGAGTCTCTGCTCGCTTTTTGGGCCGGCGTCATCCAGCAGGCCAAAGTACCGATTCAATTTGGCCAGCGCATGGAAAAGATAAGCCGTGTGGATGGAGGCTTCGTGTTGAAAACGGCAAATACGGAGTATCAAGCCCGTTCGATCCTGTTGGCGATCGGGCGCCGTGGTTCCCCCAACAAGCTTGGCGTTCCTGGCGAGGAATTGGCAAAAGTGGTCTACCGCCTGAGCGACCCTGAGCAGTACCGGGGCCAGCACGTACTCGTGGTCGGTGGCGGCAATGCAGCCATCGAGGCAGCTGTGACCATTGCCGCAGAGCCTGACACCCATGTGACTTTGTCGTATCGCAATGAAAGCTTCGGGCGCGTCACGGAATCAAACCGGACGCAGTTGCAACAGGCTCAGGCGCAGGGTCAACTCACGCTCGCGTTGCGCACTCAGGTGGCGCAGATCGAGCCGCGTCATGTAAGCCTTGATGGCGACGACGGACCGCTTGTGATTGAAAATGATGTCGTCATCGTCTGTGCCGGGGGCGTTTTGCCAACGCCCATGCTCATCGAGTTGGGAATCGGTGTTGAAACCAAGTATGGAACGGTGTAGGCGGGTCCCGCCTGGCGCGCGCTTGATCGCCACCCCGCTCACGCTGCGCAGACCGTTTGCAGAACCTACGCCTCGCACCTGTCAGAATCCGGATTCAACATTCCAGCATCGGGAAAGAACACTATGTCAATCGCAGCCGGCAGCGCAAAAATGCCCACGTGGTTCATCCCCCATGGCGGTGGCCCCTGCTTCTTCATGGACTGGAACCCGCCGGACGCATGGAACAAGATGGCGGATTTCTTGCGGAATCTGGCAGCGACCCTGCCGCGCCAACCGCAAGCCATCGTGATGGTCTCTGCACACTGGCTCGAACCCCATCTGGGAGTGACCAGCGGCGCGCAGCCCGAACTCATCTACGACTACTACGGCTTCCCGCCCCACACCTACGCGCTGAAGTACCCGGCGCCAGGTGCGCCCGCGCTGGCGCAGCAGATCGTGAACACGCTCACCGCAGCCGGCATCGACAGCGCCGCGGACGCGCAGCGCGGATTTGACCATGGCATGTTCATTCCGCTCAAGCTAATCTTTCCGCAGGCCGACATACCGGTGGTGCAACTCTCGCTGCACAACTCGCTGGACCCTGCGCGCCACCTAGAGGTGGGCCGCGCGCTGCAAACGCTGCGCGATCAGGATGTGCTGCTCATAGGAAGCGGTATGAGCTTTCACAACATGCGCGCTTATGGCAATCCGCAATTCGGCCCCGTCTCCGATGCCTTCGACGAGTGGTTGACCCGGGCCGTCGAGTCCAGTCCGCAGGAGAGGGAGCGCCTGCTCGCGAACTGGGAGCAGGCACCTGGCGCGCGCCAGTGCCACCCGCCACGCGCCGAAGAGCACCTGATACCGCTCATGACGGTGGCCGGCGCGGCCGGCGACGATGCAGGTCGCAAGGTGTTTTCCGACCGGGTGATGGAGACGACGCTGTCGGCGTTCAGCTTTGGTTGATCCTGGGCCAAACCCGGGATGAATCGCTCCTCTGCGTCAAAGACATAGTGAGTGCCAACTTGCGCTGCACCAGCATTCAAATCAACCTGTTTCGCGAAGGGCTACGTGCGGGACGCAGCCAGCTCAAATTTGCGGATTGGATCAGCTGTCCCAGCCACCACCGTCGCCGCTGCTGGCAACTGAGCCGCCGTCATCCCACGAACCGGCGTCGCTGACGCCGAAGTTCTGTCCACCCATGTCGTTGTTTCCGACAAAAGGCTGGTCGTAGTTATTGCTGCTGCCGCTGTCGAGCTGTCGGTTGGCACCCTCATGCCCGCCCATCAGGCTCTTTCCTATGGCCTCGGCAGCCATCACGCCTGCGCCCACAGCCAAGCCTGTGGCCAGACCCCCCATCAAATGGCCACCGATGCCACTGCCCTGCGGTTGCGCGTAACCACCGGGCCCATAGCCCGGCGCCACGGCGCCACCGCCGCCCATACCGAAGCCCTGTGGGCCCACCAGGCCGTTGCCCTGCGCCGGCGTCGGATATGGCACCTGGGCCATGAATTGCGGCTCAGGCTTCTTGCGCAACATCACGATGGCCAACGCGATCAAGCCACCCCCTATGGCCAGCGCCAGGCCCCAGGGGAATGATGACGCCGCAGCGGGGGCCTGCGCCATCGGGCTGGCGCTCATCGAGCGCGGCATGCTGCGGGCCGCGAGTTGCGCGCGCAAGGCCTGCACGGCCTCGGGTTTGATTGAAGGCAGGCCGGGAGCGAGCTTTTCCGCCGTCGCCAGCTCTTCGCGTGCGCGTCCCATCTGGCCCTGGCGCGCCGCCAGTTCGGCCTGCACATAGTGCGCCTTGCCACTGCTTGGATGCGCCACCAGCACCTGCTGCATCATTGCCTGCGCCTGCTCCATGTGGCCAGCATTGGCTGCGTCATACACCTGGTTCAAAGTGGGTTCGGACTGAGCCATGGCCAGGCCGCAGCCCAGCAAGGCGGCAACCGCCAGCCACTTGCCTGCACGCTGCATGATCGATCGTTTCAACATCTATTTACCCTTCAATGGTGTGGAACTTACTTGGGCGAGATGGTGGCATCCACTGGCAATACAAGTGCCAGCGCGCATCGAGCCCGGCCTGGTGAGCCTTCCGCCGGCAGCCATCCTGGCGCCACGCGACTGTACTGTGCATTTGAGAATCCTGTGCGACAGGCCCGGTAATACTACCTAGGTCATAACCCGCTGGCAGGGCGCAGTGCAATTTGCTAACATTTTCTTTCCTTCGGGCCGAGGTGTCCGAGTGCCTCCAACCTTAACTTGAAAGAACTAATATTCATGCATCGGGGCATTTCGCCACCGAGGCGGGAATTTAGCCGGAGAGCCATTTGTCAGCGGAGTTCATTCTTGAAACGCGTGGTTTGACCAAGGAATTCAAGGGATTCGTGGCCGTCAATCGTGTCGACCTGAAGGTCAGGCGCGGCCACATACACGCCCTCATCGGCCCCAATGGCGCTGGCAAGACCACGTTCTTCAACCTGCTCACCAAGTTCTTGCATCCCACTCGCGGCAACATCGTGTTCAACGACGTGGACATCACCACCGAAGTGCCGGCGCAAACGGCGCGCCGAGGCATCGTGCGCTCGTTCCAGATTTCGGCCGTATTCCCGCACATGACGGTGCTGGAAAACGTGCGGGCCGCGCTGCAGCGCAACCTGGGCACCTCGTTTCACTTCTGGAAATCCGAAAGCACGCTGTTTCACCTGCATGAACGAGCGCAGGCCTTGCTGGCCGAAGTGGATCTGCAGGATTTCGCCGACGAACTCACGGTGAATCTGCCTTACGGGCGCAAGCGTGCACTGGAACTGGCCACCACCTTGGCGCTGGAACCCGAACTCATGCTGCTGGACGAACCCACCCAGGGCATGGGACACGAGGACGTGGACCGCGTGACGCAGCTGATCAAAAAAGTTTCCACCGGACGCACCATCCTGATGGTGGAACACAACATGAACGTGGTGTCGTCAATTGCCGACCGCATCACCGTGCTGCAACGCGGCGCCATCATCGCCGACGGCCCCTACGCCGAAGTATCGAGAAACCCGCAGGTGATGGAAGCCTATATGGGCACCGCCGACGCCGCCTTGCAGGGAGCGCATTGAATGGCCCAGGAGCTGCTGCGCATCGAAGACCTGCACGCCTGGTATGGCGAGTCGCACATCCTGCACGGCGTGAATCTGGCCGTGAACGAAGGTGAGGTCGTGACGCTGCTGGGGCGCAACGGTGCGGGCCGTACCACGACCATGCGCGCCATTGTCGGCATGACCGGCACGCGCAAGGGTTCAATCAAGGTTTTCGGCAAGGAAGCGATAGGCCTGGCTGCACACAGGGTGGCACGCCTGGGGGTGGGTTACTGCCCGGAAGAGCGCGGTATTTTTGCCAGCTTGACGGCTTTTGAGAACCTGATGCTGCCGCCCACGATCGCGCCGGGCGGAATGAGCGTTGACGAGATCTACGCCATGTTCCCGAACCTGGAGGAACGCGCCAACAGCCCCGGCACCCGACTGTCCGGGGGTGAACAGCAGATGCTGGCCGTGGCCCGCATCTTGCGCACCGGCGCGCGACTGTTGCTGCTGGATGAGATCTCCGAAGGCCTGGCGCCGGTGATCGTGCAAAAACTGGCCGAGATGATTCTCGCGCTCAAGGCGCGAGGCTACACCATCGTTCTTGTCGAGCAGAATTTCCGCTTTGCTGCACCCCTGGCGGACCGGTTCTATGTGATGGAGCACGGCTGCATCGTGAAGCAGTTCACACAGGCAGAGTTGGGCCAAAACATGGGCATGCTGCAGGAGTATCTGGGGGTTTAGGCCGGCTGTGGTCGAACCTCATCTTTTTCTTTAACTCGAAACTCAACCAGGAGACATTCATGAAATTGAAATTACTTGTAGCCGCACTCGCCATGGGACTCGGCACCATCGCATCTGCACAGAACACCGGGCCGATCCGCATCGGCATGATCACCGACATGTCCAGCCTGTATGCCGACATCGACGGGCCGGCCGGTGCAGAAATGGTGAAGTGGGCGGTGCAGGATTTCGGCGGCAAGGTGTTGAACCGCCCGATCGAAGTACTCACGGCCGACCATCAGAACAAGGCCGACGTGGCCAGTTCCAAGGCGCGCGAATGGATGGACAAAGAAGGCCTGGCAATGCTGGTGGGCGGCACCAGCTCGGGCACGGCGCTGGCCATGGCCAAGGTGGCGGCGGAAAAGAAGCGCCCGTTCATTTCCATCGGTGCGGGTTCGGCCCGGCTGACGAACGAAGACTGCACGCCGTACACGGTGCACTACGCCTACGATACCGTGGCGCTGGCCAAGGTGGCGGGCAAGGCGCTGGTACAAGCCGGCAACAAGAGCTGGTACTTTCTCACTGCCGACTACGCCTTCGGTTATTCCTTGGAAAGCGACGCGGCCAATGTGGTCAAGGCCAACGGTGGCACAGTGGCCGGCTCGGTTCGGCATCCGCTGAACGCGTCCGACTTCTCCTCCTTCCTGCTGCAGGCACAGTCGTCCAAGGCGCAGATTTTGGCGCTGGCGAATGCGGGCGGCGACTTCACCAACGCGATGAAGGCAGCCAAGGAATTCGGCGTCACCAAGAGCATGAAGGTTGCCGGCCTGCTGGTGTTCATCAATGATGTGCACAGCCTGGGGCTGGCCAACACCGAAGGCCTGCAACTGGCAGACAGCTGGTACTGGAACCAGGACGACGCGTCGCGCAAGTTTGCCAAGCGCTTCTTCGAAAAATACAAGCGCATGCCCTCGAGCCTGCAGGCGGCGGACTACTCGGCCACAGCCAATTACCTCAAGGCCGTGCAGACTGCCGGCACGACGGACGCCGACAAGGTGATGGCCACGCTCAAGGGCATGAAGTTCGACGACTTCTACAGCAAGGGCCAGATCCGGGCCGATGGCCGCATGATCCACGACATGTATCTGTACCAAGTCAAGAGCTCCAAGGATTCGACCACCCCCTGGGATTACTACAAGACCGTGGCCAAGATTCCGGGTGACCAGGCTTTCACCACGGTGGCCGAGTCCAAGTGCTCGCTGCTGAAGAAGTAAGGAAGCCACTAACGTGAAAGAACGAACTTTCATGACTCGGGGCGATTCGCCGCCGAAGCATGAAAGTTAGCTCTGTATTGATCCGGCATGGATTGCCACGCTTCTCTCGCAATGACGGCCCCCATCTCGTCCTTGCGAGGAGCGTCCGCGACGCGGCAATCCATGGGTTTTCTACGTGTGAATTGACGGACCTGCATGGAAATCTTCGGTATCCCCCTTCAAGCTTTTTTGGGTCAGTTGCTGCTGGGCCTGGTCAATGGCGCGTTCTACGCCCTGCTCAGCCTGGGGCTGGCCGTCATCTTTGGCCTGCTGGGCATCGTGAACTTTGCCCATGGAGCGCTCTACATGATGGGTGCCTTCGCCGCCTGGATCATGCTGGAGCAGTTCGGCATCAACTACTGGGCGGCGCTGGTGCTGGCGCCCTTGACCGTGGGCATCCTGGGCGTCGCGATCGAGCGCTTGCTGCTCAAGCATCTGTACAAGCTCGATCCGCTGTACGGCTTGCTGCTGACCTTTGGTCTGGCGCTGATTTTTGAAGGCGTGTTCCGTGAGATCTACGGCGCCTCAGGACAGAATTACGATGTACCCGAACTGCTTTCTGGGGCCACCAATCTGGGCTTCATGGTGCTGCCGAACTACCGTGCCTGGGTGGTGCTGGTGTCCTTGGTGGTGTGCCTGGGCACCTGGTACCTGATCGAGCGCACGCGCCTGGGCGCCTATTTGCGCGCCGGCACCGAGAACGCGGCGCTGGTGCAGGCCTTTGGCATCAACGTGCCTTTGATGGTGATGCTCACATATGGCGCAGGAGCGGCCCTGGCCGCGCTGGCCGGCGTGCTGGCGGCGCCCATCATCCAGGTGAGTCCACTCATGGGCTCGAACTTGATAATCGTGGTGTTCGCCGTGGTGGTGATTGGCGGCATGGGCTCGATCCTGGGCTCCGTCATTACCGGCTTGGCGCTGGGACTGATGGAAGGTTTGACGCGTGTGTTCTACCCGGAAGCATCCAACATCGTGGTGTTCGTGATCATGGTGATCGTGCTCATGGTGCGGCCCAACGGCTTGTTTGGCAAGGAATCCTGATCATGAACCCTGCTGCCAAATTGCTGCGCGTAACCTACATCGTGCTGCTGGCGCTGTTGCTGGCGGCGCCCATGCTGGGCCTGTACCCGGTGTTCGTGATGAAGCTGCTGTGCTACGCCATCTTTGCCTGCGCCTTTAACCTGCTGCTGGGCTTTACCGGTCTGCTGTCGTTCGGGCACGCGGCTTTCTTCGGCTCGGCCGCCTACATCACCGGCTGGCTCATCAAGTCGCAACATCTCACGCCGGAGCTGGGCATCGCGGCGGGCGTGGTGGGCGCGGGCGTCATCGGCCTGATGGTGGGCCTGGTCGCGATCCGGCGCCAGGGCATCTACTTCGCCATGATTACCATGGCGATCGCGCAAATGGTTTATTTTGTCTGCCTGCAGTCACCCTTTACCGGCGGTGAGGACGGGCTGCAGGGCGTGCCGCGCGGTTCGCTGTTCGGACTGTTGTCGCTGGAGTCCGATACCGCCCTGTACTACGTGGTGGTGTTGCTGTTCGTGGCCTGCTTCCTGACGATCTCGCGCATCGTGCATTCGCCCTTCGGCCAGGTGCTCAAGATGATCCGCGAGAACGAACCCCGTGCCATCTCGCTGGGCTATCAGGTGGACCGCTACAAGCTGCTCGCCTTTGTGTTGTCGGCGGCTCTGGCCGGGCTGGGCGGATCCCTGAAGACCCTGGTGATGGGTTTTGCCACGCTCTCGGACGCGCACTGGTCGATGTCGGGCGAGGTGATCCTGATGACGCTGCTGGGCGGCGTCGGCACCTTTTTCGGCCCCGTCTTTGGCGCCGGCATCGTGGTCTCGCTGCAGGACCTGCTGGCCGACAAGGTGGGCTCCTGGGTGAGCGTGATCATCGGCGTGATCTTCGTGCTGTGCGTGCTGGCCTTTCGCAAGGGCGTGGTCGGCGAAGTGCAGGCGTATCTGGAGCGGCGACGGCGCATCCTGGTCAAACCCGGCGCTTGACTCGCTTTCGGGCTGGTTTCACATCGCCCAAAGTCTGGGTCGCGCTGCGGCCCTATTCCAAAGGTATTGGCGCCATGCCGCCCACACGCTTTTCAGCAACTCCATGGCCGGCTCCACCTGCGGCGCCAGCACCCGCAACATCAGCACCTGAGGGTTCGGGCTGGTGACGCCGGCCAGCGGGGCCAGCGCATGCGACTGCAGCAACTCGCGCGCACACTCCAGCGCGCCTTCGCGTCGCGCGCGAGCAATAGCACTGCCCGAAGCAAAGAAGATCGACGCCACGCAGTGCTGACCGGCCAGGCCCAGCGGGCTTTGCAGTAACCGCGTGTCGCTGGCATCGATCACGCCGCGCTCCAGCCAGACTCCGGGTAGTTCAATGTGCTGGCAAAATCGGCCGCGTGCGAACGGCTGATCTGCGTGCGGTAAGCCTAAAGCGGTGACGTCCCAGCCAAGCAGTTCGGCACCGGGCTGCAACTCAAAGCTCAGGCGATTTTCGGCGCGGCAGCCGTTGTACAAAATCGCTTCCAGCGGCAGCCACTCCATGCGCGCGCCCGCTTCCAGGCGAAGCTGCGTGCGCTGCAACGCGAGCTCGCCTTCGGAGCGGTAAAAACGCGTGGCCCCCGGCGTCGTGATGAGCGCGTGCGCGCCGCTGCCCACGCTGGCGCGGATGTCCAAGGTGTCTCCGCCGACCAGTCCGCCGGGCGGATGCACCAGCACGTTGTGGCAGACCGCGTCGCCTTCCGGGTACAGGGTTTGCAGCACGCGCAGCGGCCCATCGTGCACGAAGCGCGCCACGCTGCGCTGCGCTTCCAGCGTGTAGTCAAGAGCGAGAGAGGCGTGCCAGGTCATGCACCGATGGTACCGAGCCAGGGGAACAGTTTCAGATCGCCACCATCTGGCGCACGCCGTTGGCTTCCATGTCCTTTCCAGCGCCGCGCGCGATCACGGCGCCGCGCTCCATCACGAGGTAGTCGTCGGCCAGTTCCTGCGCGAAGTCGTAGTATTGTTCCACCAGCAGGATGCCTACGCGCTTCCCGTCCAGCCCCTTGTCGGCGAGCATGCGGATGACGCGACCAATATCCTTGATGATGCTGGGCTGAATGCCTTCGGTCGGTTCATCCAGGATCAACAGCTTGGGTTTGGCCGCCAGTGCCCTTGCAATCGCCAGCTGCTGTTGCTGCCCGCCCGACAGGTCGCCGCCGCGGCGCTGCAGCATCTGCTTGAGCACGGGGAAAAGCTCGAACAGTTCCGGTGGTATGGGCGTGCTTGCGGACTTGTAGGCCAGACCCATGCGAAGGTTCTCTTCGACCGTAAGCCGCGCAAAAATTTCGCGTCCCTGCGGCACGAAACCAATGCCCGAGCGAGCACGCTGATACGGTGTGGCCTTGTCGACGGAATTGCCCTCGAATTCAATGCTTCCGCTACGGATGGGAACGAGCCCCATCAAACATTTGAGCAGCGTGGTCTTGCCCACGCCATTGCGCCCCAGCAGCACGGTGACCTGGCCCGGTTGCACGGTCAGGCTCACGTCGCGCAGGATGTGGGAGCCACCGTAATATTGATTGATGTTGTTGACGCTTAGCATGTCATCTTCCCAGATAGACCTCGATGACACGCTCATCCGATTGCACCTGGTCCAGCGTGCCCTGCGCCAGCACGGCGCCGTCGCATAAAACGGTGACGATCTCGGAGACGGTGCGGATGAAGCTCATGTCGTGCTCCACCACCAGCAGCGAGTGTTTGCCCTTGAGCGTCAGAAACAGCTCAGCCGTGCGCGCGGTTTCTTCGTCGGTCATGCCGGCCACGGGTTCATCCAGCAGCAGCAGTTTCGGGTCTTGCATCAGCAACATGCCGATCTCCAGCCACTGCTTTTGGCCGTGACTCAGATTGCCAGCGCTGCGCGCCACGCTCTCGGCGAGGTGCACGGTATGCAGTAGCTCGGCCAGTTTGTCGCTCTGCGTCGAGTCGAGTTTGAAGCGCATCGAGGGCAACACGCCCTTGTGCGTTTTGAGCGCGAGTTCCAGATTTTCGAACACCGTGAGCTGCTCGAAAACGGTCGGCTTTTGAAACTTTCGCCCTATGCCCAACTGCGCAATCTGCGGCTCGTTGTAGCGCAGCAGGTCGATGGTGCTGCCGAAGAACACGCTGCCGGAGTCCGGTCGCGTCTTGCCCGTGATGATGTCCATCATCGTGGTCTTGCCCGCGCCATTGGGGCCGATGATGCAGCGCAACTCTCCCGGCGCGATGTCCAGAGACAAGTTGTTGATGGCCTTGAATCCGTCGAAGCTCACGGTGACGTCTTCCAGATACAGGATGCGGCCGTGGGTCACATCCACCACGCCGCTCGCATGTGCAATCCGACCGAAGCCGGCGCTGCGACCGCCGGACTCGGTCTGACCCTGTGTGGCTGCCAGCTTGGCCGCGTGTTCCTCGGCACGCTTGGCGCCCTGTTCCAGCAGATCGGGCGTCATGGCTTGTTGCCCTCCCCGTCATTGAGAGGCCGCAGGCCGTGTTGCCGCGTCGCTGAGTTCTTCGCAATGACGGATTTGAATGCTTCTGTGGTCCGCTGGCATGGATCGCCGTGCTGCGCTCGAGATGACGAATCCAATGGTTCATGGTCCGTTTGCGGTATCCGACGGCTTCTGGCCGTTCGCAATGACGAGATCAGGCCCACCACACCTTGCGGCAAAAACAGCGTGACCCCGATGAACAGCGCGCCCAAAAAGTAGAGCCAGAACTCCGGGTAGGCGACCGTTAGCCAGCTCTTGGCGCCGTTCACGATGAAGGCGCCGAGGATCGGGCCGATGAGTGTGGCGCGCCCACCCACAGCCGCCCAGATCGCGATCTCGATCGAGTTCGCCGGGCTCATTTCGCTGGGGTTGATGATGCCCACCTGCGGCACATAGAGCGCCCCTGCAACACCGCACATCATGGCCGAAATGGTCCAGATCGTGAGCTTGTAGCCCAGCGGCGAATAGCCGCAAAACATGACGCGCGTTTCCGCGTCACGTATGGCCTGGAGCACGCGCCCGAACTTGCTCTGGATGAACCAGCGCGCTCCCAGGTAAAAACCCAGCAGCGTCACGCCCGTGAGCACGAACAGCGTCATGCGCATCGTGGGTGTGGCGATCGGCAGATGCAGGATGCGCTTGAAATCGGTGAAGCCGTTGTTGCCGCCAAAGCCGGTTTCATTGCGGAAAAAAAGCAGCATCGCGGCGAAGGTCAGAGCCTGCGTGATAATGGAAAAATACACGCCCTTAATGCGCGAACGAAACGCGAAGTAGCCAAAGACAAATGCCACCAGACCCGGTACGGCCACGATCAGCAGCAGCGTCGCGATGAAGCTGTCAGAGAGGCTCCAGTGCCAGGGCAGTGTCTTCCAGTCCAGGAACACCATGAAGTCGGGCAGCGCGCTCTTGTAGTTGCCGTCCAGCCCGATCTGGCGCATCAGATACATGCCCATGGCGTAGCCACCGAGTGCGAAGAACAGGCCATGACCCAGCGACAGGATGCCGGTGTAACCCCAGATCAGGTCCATCGCGAGCGCGCAGATGGCGTAGCACATGATCTTCCCGAGCAGTGCCACGGCGTAGTCGCTCAGATAAAAGGCGCTGTCATGTGGCATCAACAAATTGAGTGCGGGCGCAAGTGCGCAGACCACCAGCAGCGCCGCGAAGTAGGCGCTCCAGCCACCGCGGGTAAGCAGCGGCCGACCGCGAGGTAATTGAACGTTCATATTCACAACTATGTCGCTCATTTCATCCTCATTTCTTGCGAGCCATTCAGGCCAAGCGAAGCGAGGCCCATTCCAGAAACTCCGCAGAACCGGCTCCGTCGGGCTGCTGGTGTTGCCCCCTGCAAGGGGGAAAGCGGCCACGCGTTGCGGGCAAGCCGTGTGTTCATACTTCCCTGCCCTTCATTGCGAAGATGCCTTGGGGGCGTTTCTGGATGAAGATGATGATGAACACCAGCACGGCGATCTTGGCCAGCACGGCGCCCGTCCAGCCTTCGAGCAGCTTGTTCAAAAGGCCCAGACCCAGGGCTGCGTATACGGTGCCGGCGAGCTGACCCACGCCGCCCAGCACCACCACCATGAACGAGTCCACGATGTAGCCCTGGCCCAGATCCGGCCCCACGTTGCCGACCTGGCTCAGGGCGCAGCCGGCCAGGCCCGCAATGCCCGAGCCCAGGGCGAAGGCATAGGTGTCGATGCGCGCCGTGTTCACGCCCATGCAGGAAGCAATCGGCCGGTTTTGCGTGACCCCGCGCACGAACAGCCCGAGCCGGGTTCTGGCGATGAGCCAGGCCATGGCCAGCAACACGGCTGCCGCAAAACCGATGATGACCAGGCGGTTGTAAGGCAGTTGCAGGTTACCCAGAACCTGCACGCCGCCGCTCATCCAACTGGGGTTTTCCACGCCCACGTTCTGTGCGCCGAAGAGGCTGCGCACGCCCTGCATCAGCATCAGGCTGATGCCCCAGGTGGCCAGCAGCGTCTCCAGGGGACGGCCGTAGAGAAAGCGGATGACACTGCGTTCCAGCGCTGCGCCCACCAGCGCCGAAGTCATGAATGACACCGGCACCGCAGCCAGCAAATACCAGTCGAAGGCACCGGGCAGGTGTTTCTGAAACACGCCCTGCACCACATAGGTGGCATAGGCGCCGATCATCATCAGCTCGCCGTGCGCCATGTTGATGACGCCCATCAGCCCATAGGTAATGGCCAGTCCGAGCGCCACCAGCAACAGGATGGAACCCAGGCTGACGCCAGTGAACAATTGGCCCAATCGCTCGCCCAGCATGAGCGACGATTCGACCGAACGCAGCGAGGTCTGAAGCGCGGTCTTGACGTCGCCTTCGGTCTCGATCTTGAGTCGTTCCAGCAGCAGCGTCTTGGTGTTGGGGTTGCCGCTTTTGGCCAGCAACATGGCCGCTTGCTGCCGCTTGGCTTTGTCTGCGCTGTTGAGAAGCATGGCTGCGCGCAGCAGATCCAATTGATCCTTCAGGGCGGGCGCGCTCTCGGTGGCTAACGCCTTCTCGATCAAGGGCAAACGGGCGTCGTCGTTGCTGCCTTGCAGTTCGAGAATCGCCGCAGCGCGCACCGGCTGATCTTTAGAAAACAGCTTGAGCGCGGCAAGCGCGTTGTCGAGCTCGCCGCGCATGCGGTTGTTGTTGGTGATGTCGTCCAGTGCCGACGGCAGCGCAAGCTCTGCATTCGTGACCGGGTCATAGGCTTTGCCGTCCTTGAGCAGGAGAACCTTTTCGCCTGCGAGCTTGATGGCATCGTCCGACAGCGCCTGGATAAAGGCAGCGGTGCGTTCGTCCGCGTTCGGCATGGCCTGGGTCAGGGCCGCGATGCGCGCATCGGTGTCGCCGGTCGCAATTGCCCGGGCTTCGACTGCGGTCAATGCATGGGCGCTGACGCCCAGCAGCCAAGCAGCGAGCAAGAGAATGTAGCGAAACGACATAAGAGAGTCCAGGGAGGTTTTCAAAATATTCCGAATCGGTCATTGCGAGCAAAGCGAAGCAATCCACTCCCCGATTCGTCATTGCGATCGCAGCGCCGCGATCCATGCCGGCATACCTGTGGTGTTCGTGGATTGCCGCGTCGCTGCGCTGCTCGCAATGACGAAACCAATCGTCACTGCGAGGCCGCAGGCAGCGGCAGTCCATGACTTGCGTTTCTTACTTCTTCACAGGCTCATCGGGCTTGGATGCATTGCCCTCGATGTATGGAGACCAGGGCTTGGCCTTGACCGGACCCGGTGTCTTCCACACCACGTTGAACTGGCCGTCCGCCTTGATTTCGCCGATGAAAACCGACTTGTGCAAATGGTGGTTCTTGGGATCCATCATCGAGGTGATGCCGCTGGGCGCCTTGAACGTCTGGCCGGCCATGGCCGCGATCACCTTGTCAGTGTCGGTGCTGCCGGCTTTCTTCACAGCCTGTGCCCACATGTTGATGCCGATGTAGGTGGCTTCCATCGGGTCGTTGGTCAGGGGCTTGTCGGAACCAGGCAGCTTCTTGGCCTTGGCGTAGGTCGACCACTTCTTGATGAACTCGTCGTTGGCCGGGCCCTTGATCGACATGAAGTAGTTCCATGCGGCCAGGTGTCCCACCAGCGGCTTGGTGTCCACGCCGCGCAGTTCTTCTTCCCCCACGGAGAAGGCGACGACCGGAACATCCTTGGCTTTCAGACCGGCATTGCCTAGTTCCTTGTAGAAGGGAACGTTGGAGTCACCGTTGATGGTGGAGACCACCGCCGTCTTGCCGCCTGCAGAGAACTTCTTGATGTCGGCAACGATGGTCTGATAGTCCGAGTGGCCAAACGGTGTGTACTTTTCGTCGATGTCCTTATCGGCCACGCCCTTGCTCTTCAAGTAGGCACGCAGAATCTTGTTGGTGGTGCGGGGATAGACGTAGTCGGTGCCCAACAGCACCCAGCGCTTGGCGCCGCCGCCGTCCTTGCTCATCAGGTAGTCGACCGCGGGGATAGCCTGCTGATTCGGAGCGGCACCGGTATAAAACACGTTCTTGGACAGCTCTTCGCCTTCGTATTGCACCGGGTAGAACAGCAGGCCGTTCATCTCTTCCACCACCGGCAGCACCGACTTGCGCGAAACGGATGTCCAGCAACCGAAGATCACGGAGACTTTGTCCTGGCCTAGCAACTGCTTGGTCTTCTCAGCGAACAGCGGCCAGTTAGAGGCCGGGTCCACCACCACGGGCTCGAGCTGCTTGCCCAGCAGGCCGCCCTTGGCATTGATTTCATCGATCGCCATCAACACCGTGTCTTTCAGCACGGTTTCCGAAATGGCCATGGTGCCCGACAGGCTGTGCAGCACGCCGACCTTGATCGTGTCTGCTGCCATTGCACTGGTGGCGAAAGTCAACGCGCCAGTGGCCAGCGCGGCGGCGAAGGCGACGGCCTTGAGATGTCCTCGACGATTCATCATGATGCTCCAGTAAAAAAAGGGGGTTAGGCGAAATGGGCAGCTTGCAATCAAGCGGCTGCAAGCTCTGTCGCAAGCACCGTGCCAGGTCTTCGCGCAGCGGCATTGGCAACGCCTCCCCGGCCCAGCGCACGCCACCGCACCACAACAGGGTCTTCTTTCGCACCAATACCAAGCGCAATGCCGCCGCATAGGCCGACGGTCGGTATCAACTTGGTGCATAGGCACTTCAACGGCGATGCAACCGCGGCGGCACGCAAGTTGCGAGACAATGCGTAAGACCGCTCTCCCTTCATACAAGACACAAGCACACCATGGAACCAACTCCTCATGTTCGGGCTGCATTTGCGGCCGCACGAGCCATTGACCCCAGCGTAGAGTGAAACGATATGGAACTGACTCCTCGTGTTCGGGCTGCATTTGCGGCCGCGCGAGCCATTGACCCCAGCGTAGAGTGAAACGATATGGAACTGACTCCTCGTGTTCGGGCTGCATTTGCGGCCGCACGAGCCATTGACCCCAGCGTAGAGTGAAATGATATGGAACTGACTCCTCGTGTTCGGGCTGCATTTGCGGCCGCACGAGCCATTGACCCCAGCGTAGAGTGAAACGATATGGAACTGACTCCTCGTGAAAAAGACAAGCTCTTGCTGTTCACCGCCGGACTGCTGGCGGAGCGGCGCCGCGCGCGCGGATTGAAGCTCAACTACCCAGAGGCCGTGGCGCTGATCAGCGCGGCCGTGATGGAGGGCGCACGCGACGGCAAGAGCGTGGCGCAACTCATGAGCGAAAGTCGCACCATTCTGACCCGCGCCGACGTGATGGACGGCATCGCCGAGATGATTCCGGACATCCAGGTCGAAGCCACTTTCCCCGACGGCACCAAGCTGGTGACGGTCCATCAGCCCATAGTCTGATGCATGGCCCATGAATCCCAGGATTCGTCATTGCGAGCAGTGCATACGGGCCATGAACCCCATGATTCGTCATTGCGAGGAGCGTGAGCGACGCGGCAATCCACGAGCACAGGTATGCCCGCATGGATTGCCGAGCTGCGCTCGCAATGACGGAGATCGAATTGATAAAGGGCTTTAAGAACATGATCCCTGGCGAACTCTTCACCGACGGCCCTGAACACGTGCTCAACCCGGGTCGGCGCACGCATACGCTGCTGGTGCAAAACACCGGCGACCGTCCGATCCAGGTGGGATCGCACTACCACTTTGCCGAGACCAATGGCGCGCTTCGCTTCGACCGCAAGGCCGCCCACGGCATGCGCCTGAACATCGCATCAGGGCTTGCCGTGCGCTTCGAGCCGGGGCAGCAGCGCACCGTGGAACTGGTGGACTACGCGGGTGCGCGCCAGGTTTATGGGTTCAGAGGTTTGACGCAGGGAGCTCTGTGATGGCTACGATAGGACGACGCGCCTACGCCGAGATATTCGGCCCCACCGTGGGCGACCGCGTGCGCCTGGCGGACACGGATCTGATCGTGGAAGTCGAGGCCGACTACACGCTGCGCGCCGGCGGCTATGGGGAAGAGGTCAAGTTCGGCGGCGGCAAGACGATACGCGACGGCATGGCACAAAGCCAACGCACGCGCGATGGCGCAGACACTGGGGCCCAAGCGGGCGGTGCGGTCGACACGGTGCTCACCAACGCGCTCATCATCGACCACTGGGGCATCGTCAAGGCCGACATCGGCCTGAAGAACGGTCGCATCCACGCCATCGGCAAGGCCGGCAACCCCGACGTGCAGCCCGGCGTGGACATCGTCATCGGGCCCGGCACCGAGATCATCAGTTGCGAGGGCAATATCGTCACCGCCGGTGGCATCGACACGCACATCCACTTCATTTGCCCGCAGCTGATTGAAGAGGCGCTCACCAGCGGCGTCACCACCATGCTGGGCGGCGGCACGGGGCCGGCCACCGGCACCTTCGCCACCACCTGCACGCCGGGGGCATGGAACATCGAGCGCATGCTGCAGTCGGCCGACGCCTTCGCCATGAACTTAGGGTTCATGGGCAAGGGCAACGCCAGTTTGCCCGACGCGCTGCACGAACAGATCAACGCTGGCGCGCTGGGACTCAAGTTGCACGAAGACTGGGGCACTACGCCCGCAGCCATCGACAACTGCCTGAGCGTGGCGGAAGAAGCCGACATCCAGGTGGCGATCCACTCCGACACATTGAACGAATCGGGCTTCGTGGAGAACACCGTCGCAGCCTTCAAGGGTCGCGGCATCCACACCTTCCACACCGAAGGTGCAGGCGGCGGCCATGCGCCCGACATCCTGAAGGTCGTGGGCGAGCCCAACGTGCTGCCCAGTTCCACCAATCCCACGCGCCCCTACACCGTGAACACGCTGGACGAGCACGTGGACATGCTGATGGTGTGCCACCACCTGGACCCGGCCATCGCGGAAGACCTGGCCTTTGCCGAAAGCCGCATCCGCAAGGAAACCATTGCTGCCGAGGACATGCTGCAAGACATGGGCGCCATCAGCATGATGTCCAGCGACAGCCAGGCCATGGGCCGGGTCGGCGAAGTCATCATCCGCACCTGGCAGACGGCGCACAAAATGAAGCAGCAGCGCGGGTCCTTGCCCGGCGACAGCGCGCGCCACGACAATTTTCGCGTCAAGCGCTACATCGCCAAGTACACCATCAACCCGGCACTGACGCACGGCATCGCGCACGAGGTCGGCAGCATCGAGCCCGGAAAATGGGCCGACCTGGTGATCTGGAAGCCGGCGTTCTTCGGCGTCAAACCCGCGCTGATCCTCAAGGGCGGCTTCATCGCCATGGCCGCCATGGGCGACCCCAATGCTTCAATTCCGACGCCACAACCCGTCCATTACCGACCCATGTTCGGCGCCTTCGGCGGCGCCATTGCACGCACCTCGCTCACTTTCGTTTCACAGGCGGGAATGAACGCTGGCATCAGGGAGAACTTTGGTTTATCCAAGCCTTTGAGCGCCGTGAAGGCCATCCGCGGCGTGCGCAAGCAGCACATGATCCACAACGACTATCTGCCGAAGATGGAAGTCGATGCCCAGACCTACGCGGTGCGCGCCGATGGCCAACTGCTGACCTGCGAACCCGCGACCAGCCTGCCGATGGCGCAACGCTACTTCTTGTTCTGATGCTGAAAACCTCCAAAATCATTCCCCAAGGCCAGGGCCTGGCTCCTGCGTTGATCAGGCGCGCGGCCAGGATTGAAGCCGACTGGGACCTGCGGCAGAAAAGCCGCTTCGAGGCCGCCGATTCGCGGGGGCGCAGCATCGGCGTGTTCCTGGCGCGCGGCACGGTGCTGCGCGGCGGCGACGTGCTGGTGGCCGAGGACGGCTCGCTGATCCGCGTCATCGCCGCGCCGCAAAAGGTGCTGCGCATCACGGCATGTGCTAAGCACGGCAGCGCCTTTGATCTGACGCGCGCCGCATATCACCTGGGGAATCGGCACGTTCCCATCGAACTCCAGAGCGACCACCTGAAAATCGAGCCCGACCATGTGCTGGCCGACCTGCTGCGCGCCATGCATCTGACGGTGAACGAGGTGCTGGAAGCGTTCGAGCCCGAAAGCGGCGCCTATGCCTCGGGTGGCCATGCACACGGCACGGCGCACGAGCATTCGAACAAGCCCGTCATCGCCATACAGGCTGCCGCGCCAGTTCATGTGCATGGCCCCCATTGCAAGCACGCGCACTGATGCGACCACGCCTTCAGGACCGCCGCAGCGCGTTGCCAGCGCCCAGCCTGCTGCAACTCATGTGGCTCGCATCGCCGGCGCTGCCGGTGGGCGGCTTTTCGTATTCGGAGGGGCTGGAAGCAGCGGTGGAAAGCGGCCAAGTCGATTCGGAAGCGTCCGCCTCAGACTGGCTCGTGGATCAGCTGCACCTGAGCCTGGCGCGCTCAGACTTGGCGGCGCTGGCAAAGGCGATTGCCGCCTGGCGGCGCGGTGATCTCGATCACGTGCACGAGCTCAACGCCTGGGTGCTGAAAACCCGCGAGAGCCACGAGTTGCGGGCGCAGACCGAGCAGATGGGGCGATCGCTGCTGGAATGGCTGAGGCACCACAACACCGCTTCCAGCGATGACATAGAAGCCTGCGCCCAGATGCAACCCACCTACCCCATCGCCTTTGCACTGGCCGCGTCCGCCACCCAGGCCGGTGTGCGTGATGCGCTGCTGGCCTTTGCCTTCGGTTGGGCTGAGAACATGATGTCGGCCGCGATCAAATCCGTGCCCTTGGGCCAGAGCGCAGGGCAGCGCATCCTGTCGCGCCTGGCCCATGAAATTCCCTCTGTGGTGGACCAAGCCATCGCCACCCAGGACAGCGCGCGTCAGGCCTTCACACCGATGCTGGCCATCCTCAGCGCGCAACACGAAGCTCAATACTCACGACTCTTCCGATCTTGACCATGACCGCACTGCATCACATACCCCATCGCACGAAAGAACTCCCGCCCCTGCGCGTTGGCATCGGCGGGCCCGTGGGCTCGGGCAAAACCACTCTGCTCGAAATGCTGTGCAAGGCCATGCGCGACAAATACGATCTGGTGGCCATCACCAACGACATCTACACCAAGGAAGACCAGCGCCTGCTCACCGTCAGCGGCGCGCTGCCCGCCGAGCGCATCATGGGCGTGGAAACCGGCGGCTGCCCGCACACCGCCATCCGCGAAGACGCGTCCATCAACCTCGAAGCCATCGACCGCATGCTGGTGGAATTCCCGGATGCCGATATCGTCTTCATCGAGTCCGGTGGCGACAACCTGGCCGCCACCTTCAGCCCCGAGCTGAGCGATTTGACGCTGTATGTGATCGACGTGGCGGCCGGCGAGAAGATCCCGCGCAAGGGCGGTCCCGGCATCACCAAGAGCGACCTGCTCGTCATCAACAAGACCGACCTGGCGCCGCACGTGGGCGCCAACCTGGAAGTCATGCGCAGCGACACCATTCGCATGCGCACCACGCCGCGCGGCTTGCGCCCCTTTGTCATGACCAACCTGAAAACTTTGGACGGCCTGGCGGAGGTCGTGGCCTTCATCGAACGCCAGGGGATGCTGCTGGCGAAGTAAGGATGTACCCTTGTCGTGGAAGTTAGGCCAAGGCCGCTGCCAAGGTCTCGCGCAGCAAACCGAGCCCTTCTGACACTTCATCGGCGCTGCTGTTCAGGGCCGGCATGAAGCGCAAGCAGTGGGCACGCGGCGCGTTCAGCAGCAGGCCCCGCTCGCTGGCCAGAGTCACCACCTTCGCTCCAATGTCGCATCCCAGCTCGAGCGCGAGCAAGGCGCCACGCCCCCGGACTTCACCCAAGTGCAATTCCTGCGAGATCTCGACCAGGCCCTGCTTGAGTTGCGCGCTGATGCTGCGACTGGATTCAAGAAAGCCGTCGGCCAACAAGCTGCGAACGACGGCGAGACCGACGGCGCAGGTGAGCGGGTTGCCGCAAAAGGTTCCGCCCTGGTCCCCTGCTTCAAAGCAGGAACAGGCTTTCTTGGCCAAGAGCGCCGAGAGCGGAACGCCGCCACCCAGGCCTTTTCCCAGGGTCATGATGTCGGGCTCGATGCCATAGTGTTCGTAGGCAAACAGCGCCCCGGTGCGCCCGCAGCCGGTCTGCACCTCATCCACGATGAGCAGCAAGCCGTGGGTATCGCACAATGCGCGCAGGCCACGCAAGAAGGCCGTATCAGCGGGTATCACGCCCGCTTCGCCCTGTGTGAGTTCGAGCATGATGGCCACGGTGTCGGGACCGACGAGGGCTCGCACCGAATCCAGATCGTTGAACACCGCCTTCGGAAAGCCGGGCACTTGAGGCGCAAAAATCGTATCCCATCCCGCCTTGCCGCTGGCCGACATGGTGGCCAACGTGCGCCCGTGAAAACTGTTGCCGAAAGTGATGATCTCGAACGCGCAGTCCTTGTGCAACTGCCCCCATTTGCGCGCCAGCTTGATCGCGCCTTCGTTCGCTTCAGCGCCCGAGTTGCCGAAGAAGACGTGATCAAAACAACTGTGCTGCGTCAACAGCGCAGCCAACTCCATGGCCGGCTCGTTGTAAAAGGCCGGGCCGGGGTTGATCAGGGTTGCGGCCTGGGCGCTCAGCGCCTGCGCGACCACCGCCGGCGAGTGCCCCAGACAGTTCACGGCCCAGCCCTGCACCCAGTCGAGATAGCGGCGACCCTCGCGGTCAAAGAGATGCGCGCCCGCGCCGCGCACAAAGACAAGGTCGGGGCGCTGATTGACGGGCATCAGACTGTGAGCGGTTGGGACGGTGGGTGCCATGAGCATACGAATTCTCCTTGGATGAAGTGAACAAAAAAAAAGGCCACGGGGTGAGCCGTGGCCTTGTAGCGAAACCGGATGTGAAAGAGATCAGGTCATGATCATCTGTTCTCTCTTCACCGATCTTCTCCACGCGCAGCACAGCCCGCCAGACTGGCGTCGGGCAGAAGAACTGCGTCGGAAAAATCGATCAAGGTGCATCACGGTGTCGATACTAAATTCGGTTTTCTGGATCGTCAATGATCGCCTTGATCTTGTGGGTTGGACACAACATGAAGTGCGAGTGTTGCGCCACACAGTCGCCCTGCCAGCGCTGAGCTCCGCTTGCGCTACGGTACGATCGCCGCTTGTCGTTGTGGAATCCGTAACCCGCGCAATCAGTTGAGGACAGAGCAAAGGCTTTTGGGGTCAGAGCCCAATAACCTCTGTCCCGCAACGCCTCAGAAGGAGTCAGCCTGTGCCACGTGATACCCGCTTGATCTGTTCTTTCGTCGTGGCATGCGCCGCGTCTCTTGTCCTGATGGCCGTTGCGGCTGCCGCGACGCCGTCGGGCTATGACCAGCCGCCGAAAGACATCCTGGACGTGATGCACGCGCCGTCGCCGCCCACGGCCCTCGTGAGCCCGACGCAGGAGACGATTTTGCTGGTGTCCTGGCAAGACTATCCGCCGATGTCGCGCGTGGCGACGCCCTTTTTGCGGCTCGCGGGCGCACGCGTCGAACCTGCCAATCACGCCAAGCACGACACCCCTGGGGGCTATGGCATCAAACCCTGCGTGCGCGAGTTCGAACTGGTGCGCGTGGCCGACGGAAAGTCAACTCATGTTGCACTGCCGGATCGTGCCTGCCCCGACTCACCCACCTGGTCCGCCGACGGCAAGCGATTTGCCTTCGCGAATGTCGCAGCCACATCGGTGGAACTCTGGGTCGGCGACGCGGCGAGCGGCAAGCTGCACAAGATTTCTGGCGCGCGTTTGAACCCGATGTTCGATGGCGAACTGCAATGGATGCCCGACCAGAAGACGCTGCTGGTCAAGCTGGTGCCTGACGCCCTGGGCGCACCACCCGCCGCATCAAGCGCGCCTAGCGGTCCAAGCATCCAGGAGACTGGCGGCGAGAAGGGCCAGAGCAGCACCTACGAAAACCGCGACACGCTGGGCAACAAGCACGACGAAGACCTGTTCGACTACTACGCCGCCACGCAATTGGCGTTGGTCGATGTGAGCAGTTCCGCCATCGTGCGCCTTGGCAAGCCCGGCAATTACGATGCAGTGGACCCGGCGCCGGACGGCAAGCATCTGCTGGTCACGGCCATCCACAAGCCCTATTCCTACGTCACGACCTACGAACGCTTTCCGCGCAACATCGAAGTGTGGGATGTGTCCAGGCGCGCGCAACCGGTCGTCAGGAACATCGCCTCGCTGCCCCTCGCAGACCGCGTGCCGATCCACGGCGTGCCCGTGGGTCCGCGCGATTTTTCCTGGCGCGCAACCGACCCGGCAACGCTGGTGTGGGCAGAGGCACTGGACGGCGGCGACTGGAACGTCAAGGTGCCGGAACGCGACAAAGTGCTGGCGCTGAAGGCGCCTTTCACCGCTCCTGCCGTCGAGATCGCCAGGACCGAACAGCGTTTCGAAGGCTTCGCATGGAGCGAACGGGGCAGCATGGCGCTGCTGAAGGAGTACGACCACAACCGGCACTGGAAGCGGGCCTTCATCGCCAACGTGGACGACCCGCAACAAAAGCCGCGCCTGCTTTGGGACCTGTCCACCGACGAGAAATACGCCAACCCCGGTCGACCTTTGTACCATCAACTCGCCAATGGCTCATGGGTCGTTCGCCTGGACGGCGATTCGATGTACCTCGCAGGCAACGGCGCGTCGCCCGACGGCGACCGGCCGTTCCTGGACCGGCTCGATCTCAAGACCTTGCAGACTCAGCGCCTGTTTCGCAGCGACAAGGATGCCTACGAGCGCTTTCTCGCCTTCAAGGAGGCGGGCGCCCAGCGCTTTATCACCTGGCATCAATCGGTGATGGACCCGCCCAACGCCTACCTGCGCACCCTCGGTGCAGCCGTGGATGCGCCGACAGGCGAAGCCGCTTTTGCATCGGCGCGCACGGCCATCACGCACATTGCGGACCCGACCCCGGCAGTGCGCGCCATCAAGAAGCGCCTGGTCAAGTACAAGCGCGCCGACGGACTGGATTTGTCGTTCACCTTGTACACCCCGCCGGACTACAAGGAAGGCACACGGGTGCCCACGATTTTGTACGCCTATCCGCTGGATTACGCCGACGCCTCCAAGGCCGGCCAGGTATCGGGCTCGCAAGCCACCTTCACCCGGCTGCGCAACTACCGGCTGCTGCTGTTGGCGGGATACGCCATCATCGACAACGCCGCTTTCCCCATCATTGGCGACCCCAAAAAAGCCTACGACAGCTACCTCGAACAACTGGTCGCCGACGCCAAGGCGGCGGTGGATGAGGCGGTGCGTCTGGGTGTGGCCGATCCGCAACGCATAGGGGTCACGGGCCACAGCCACGGCGCCTTGATGACGGCGAATCTGTTGGCGCACTCCGAACTGTTCCGGGCCGGCGTGGCCACCAGCGGCTCATTCAACAAAACGCTCACGCCGTTCGGATTCCAGAACGAACGCAGATCGGTTTGGGAAGCGCCCGAGGTCTATCAAAAAGTCTCTCCCTTCTTCTTCGCCGACAAGTTGAAGACACCGATCCTGATCATGCACGGTGCCGACGACGCCAATCCGGGAACGACACCGCTGCAAGCCAGCAAACTGTACGAGGCGATCCGCGGCAATGGTGGCACAGCGCGCCTGGTGATGCTGCCGCACGAGCCGCACTGGTACGCGGCGCTGGAGTCCAACGAGCAACTGATTTACGAGATGGTTCGCTGGTTCGACAAATATGTGAAGAACGCGGCGCCCATCGGCCAATGACGTCGATGCGGTGCTTGCGCTACAGTGGCAACGGCACCCCATCGAAAACTTGTCTTTATTCAGGAGTTAACCCATGTTCATCCGTTCTTGCCTTGTCGCACTGTCCCTGTTGGTTGCGGCGCTTGCGTCAGCCCAGGAGACGGGCAGTTCCCGTCTGGATCAGGTGATGAAGAGCGGCAAATTGCGCGTCTGCACACCGGGCGACTACAAGCCCTTCAGCCTGCTGCGCTCCGATGGCGCTTTCGAAGGCCTGGACGTCGATCTGCTGCAATCCGCTGCCAAGGCACTGGGTGCGGAGCTGGTGTTCGTGAAGTCCACCTGGCCGACCTTGATGAAGGACTTCGTGGAGAAATGCGATGTCGGCGTGGGTGGCATATCGGTGTCACTGGAGCGACAAAAGAGCGCATTCTTTTCGAGTGCCTACATGGTCAACGGCAAGGCGCCGATCACGCGCTGCGAGAACGTCGCCAAGTTCCAGACCGTGGCCGCCATCGACAAGCCCGAGGTGACGGTGATCGAGAATCCCGGCGGCAGCAATGAGCGCTTCGCGCGCGCCAATTTCAAGCAGGCCAAGATCGTCATCTACAACGACAACACGACCATCTTCGATGAGGTCCTCAATGGTCACGCCGATGTCATGATCTCAGAATCGGTGGAGACTCTGACCCAAGAAAAACTGCGTCCCGGTTTGTGCGCAGTAAATCCCAACAACCCGCTGCAATACGGCGAAATGGCCTGGCTGCTGCCGCGCGGTGACGCCGTGTTCAAGGCCTGGATCGACCAGTGGCTGCACCTCTCCAAGGCCAGCGGCGACTACGAGCGCGTCGTCGCTCGCTGGCTGCGCTAACTTTCACGTTGCCCATGAACGCCTTCACTTCAAACCCGCTGCGCACGCTGGCGGACATCGTTCGATTCGAGCAGGAGATGCCGCTGGAGCAGCGGGTCTCTGCGCGCAGCGTGTTCGATCTGTTTGCCGACAGCGCCCAGCGCCACCCCGAGCGCATCGCCCTCACGCTAGTCATGACCGGGGACGATGACGAGCAGGCGCGCCGCGTGAGCTACCGCGAACTGCTGGGCCTGATCCGACGCGCGGCCAATATGTTCCACCACCTGGCGGGACCGCGCCCAGGCGTGGCCTACATGCTGCCCAGCCTGATCGAAACCCACGCCACGCTCTGGGGTGCCGAGACTGCGGGCTTTGCCGTCCCCATCAACTTTTTGTTGCAGGCCGAGCATGTGGCCGATCTAGTCAAGGCGTCGGGCGCGTCCGTGCTGGTGGCGCTGGGTCCGCACCCGCAGCTCGACATCTGGGAGAAGGCGCTGCAGGTGAAAGCGCTGCTGCCGCAGTTGCAACTGATCCGGGTCGCGCCGCCCTCCACACCGGCAAGCGATGTCGCGCTGGATTTTCTGCCGACGCTGATGGCGCAGCCCGACGATCGCCTGGTGTTTGGCCAAGCCGGCCGCGATGACAATGTGGCCGCCTACTTCCACACCGGCGGCACCACGGGTGTGCCCAAGCTGGTGGCGCACTCGCACCGCAATCAGATCGCCGCGGCCTTTGGTGGAGCCGTGCTGTTGCACATGGAAGAAAGCAACGTGGCGCTCAATGGCTTCCCGCTTTTCCACGTGGCCGGCACCATCATCAACGGCCTGTCGCAGTTCATGTGCGGCGCCGAAGTGGTGATCCTCTCACCCGCCGGGTTTCGCAACCCCGCCATGGTCAGGCGCTATTGGAAACTGGTGCAGCGCTACCGTGCCACGCGCATCGGCGGCGTGCCCACGGTAGTAGGCGCGTTGTGTGACGTGCCGCTGGACGGCGCCGATCTCTCCAGCGTGAAGACCGGTGCCTGCGGCGCGGCCTCGGTGCCGCGCGCGGTGGTAGAGCGATTCGAAGCGCACACCGGCCACCCATTACACGAGGTGCTGGGCATGACCGAAACCGCCGGCATCACCTGCATCGATCCGTCGCCGGGCCAGCGCACCCTGGGCTCGGTCGGGTTCAGACTGCCCTACACCCAAGTGGTGATTCGACGCATGCAGGCCGACGGATCGCTGGGCGAGGCCTGCGAGCCGCAGGAGATCGGTGTGCTCACGGTGAGCGGGCCGACCGTGTCGCGCGGCTACCTCAATCCGGAGCAGAACAAGGGCGTATTCGTGGGCGGCATGCTCAACAGCGGCGACCTCGCCTATACCGATGCCGAAGGCCGCGTCTTCATTGCGGGGCGCGCCAAGGACCTGATCATCCGCAGCGGTCACAACATCGACCCGCTCATGATTGAGGATGTGATGAGCAAGCACCCCGCAGTCACGATGGCGGCGGCCGTATCCCAACCCGACAGCTACGCCGGCGAATTGCCGGTGTGTTACGTCAGCCTGCGCGAAGGCGCGGTGGTGACGCAAGCCGAATTGCATGCCTACGCCCAGGAACACATAGCAGAGCGCCCGGCCTGGCCCAAGCACATCTACATCGTCCCCGCGATCCCGGTCACGGGCGTAGGCAAGATCTTCAAGCCGCAGCTTCGCGCTGACGCCACGAAGAGGCTGGTACAGGAGATTCTGCAAGAGAAGTTCGGCCTGTCGCAGGTTGACGTCGGGGCGAATGAAGGCGGCAAGCGCGGTATGCGGGTGCAGGTCACGCTGCACTCACAGGTCGCCCATCTGGCGCCAGAGGTCAAGGCGGCGCTTGCCGACTACCTGTTTGAATTGAACGTAGTCAGTGCCTGAGATATGAACCGGCGCGATGTGCCAATTTGAAGATCAGCGTCAATGACCCGCGACCCCCGTTTTGACATCCTGTTCGAGCCGATAAAAATCGGGCCGGTGACGGCGAAGAACCGCTTCTTTCAGGTGCCGCATTGCAACGGCATGGGGCACGCCATGCCGCAGGCGCACGCGGCCATGCGCGAGGTCAAGGCCGAGGGCGGCTGGGGCGTGATCTGCACCGAGGAGTGCGAGATCCATCCGTCGGGCGATGTCTCTCCCTACGTTGAGGCGCGGCTCTGGGACGACCACGATATTCCGGCCCTGCGCCTGATGTGCGAGAAGGTGCATGCGCATGGCGCTTTGGCCGGGATCGAGCTCACGCACAATGGCCCTACGGCGTCCAATCTGTATTCGCGCGAGGTGTTGCTCGCGCCTTCGCACCAGCCCAGCAAATACGGCTATCCGGCGCAGGCGCGGGCCATGGACAAGCGCGACATCGCCGAGTACCGGCGCTGGCATCGCAACGCCGCCTTGCGCGCCAAGTCGGCGGGCTTCGATCTGATCTACGTCTACGCTGCGCACGATCTGTCGCTGGCCATGCACTTCCTGCAAAAACGCCGCAACCAGCGCACCGATGAATACGGCGGCGCGCTGGAGAACCGCGTGCGCCTGCTGCGCGAAGTGCTGGAGGACACGCGCGATGCGGTGGGCGACAGCTGCGGCGTGGTGCTGCGCTTTGCCACTGAAGAACTGCTGGGCGACGGCGGCGTGACGCTCACCGAGGCCAAGGAAATCGTGCACATGCTGGCCGACCTGCCGGATCTGTGGGATGTGAACATCGCCGCCTGGTACAACGACTCCGTGCCGTCGCGGTTTGCGCGCGAGGGCGCGCAAGAGCCCTTCATCGACTGGGTGAAGAAGGTGACCACCAAGCCGGTGGTGGGTGTGGGGCGCTTCACTTCGCCCGACACCATGGTCTCGCAGATCCGACGCGGCATTCTCGACATGATCGGCGCTGCGCGCCCTTCCATTGCCGACCCGTTCCTGCCCAAGAAGATCGAAGAGGGCCGCATCGACGACATCCGCGAATGCATCGGCTGCAACATATGCGTGTCGGGCGACAACACCGTCACGCCCATACGTTGCACCCAGAACCCGACCATGGGCGAGGAGTGGCGCAAGGGCTGGCATCCGGAGCGCATCGCGCCCAAGAAGTCCGAGGCCAAGGTGTTGATCGTGGGCGCCGGTCCCACCGGCCTGGAGGCGGCGCGGGCGCTGGGTCAGCGCGGATACGAGGTGCATCTGGCTGAAGGCAGCACCGAACTCGGCGGACGCGTGAGCCGCGAGTCGCGTCTGCCGGGACTGGCCGAGTGGGCGCGGGTGCGCGACTGGCGCGTGGGGCAAATCAAAACCATGCCGAACGTGCACGTCTACCTTGGCAGCGGCATGGCCGCAAAGGACGTGCTTGAGTTTGGCGCCGACCATGTGCTGCTCGCCACGGGCTGCCATTGGCGTCGCGACGGCTTTGGGCGCAGCAACGGAATGGGTATCAAGGGCTTTCAGCACGCGGCGATCTACACGCCCGACGACGTCATGGACGGTGTGCTGCCCGACGGTCCGGTGGTGGTGTTTGACGATGACTATTTCTACTACGCCAGCACCATCGCCGACAAGTTGTGCGGTGCCGGGCGCGCCGTGTATTACGTCACGCCCGACGACAGCATCGCCTCCTGGAGCGCCAACACGCTGGACTATCGCCACATCCAGGCGCGCATGCACGCCCTGGGCGTGGAGCAGATCGTGGCCAGCAACATCACCGAATTCAGTGGCGACCGGGTGCTGCTGGAGCACGTGTGGTCGCACAAGTGCAGTCAGCTTCCTTGTTCGTCGGTGGTCACGATCACCGCGCGGCTACCGCAGGACGCGCTGTACCAGGAGTTGCTGGCGCTGCAGCCGCAATGGTCTGGCGCGGGCATTCAGAGCGTGCAATGCGCCGGCGACGCGCTGGCGCCGGGGCTGATTGCGCATGCCGTGTACGCGGGCCATCGCTACGCGCGTGAACTGGACGAGGCGCCCACTGGCGACGTGCCGTTTCGGCGCCATCTGCACACGCAGTTCACCTATTGATTCCAATCTCCGCGACAAAGCCGCGCAGGGAGTCCTAGATCGCTGCGGCCTCTTCATGAACCGTCTCCGAATGGCACCCAATTGTCCCCGTCATTGCAAGGCTAAGGGCCGTGGCAATCCACCCAATCCGTCATTGCGGGGCCAAGGGCCGTGGCAATCCACCCAACTGTCATTGCGAGCAAAGCGAAGCAATCCAGGTGTTTGAAGTATGGATTGCCGCGTCGCTGGTGCTCCTCGCAATGAC